>NZ_JBVJRL010000014.1:0-243688 GCF_055607665.1 Streptomyces sp. NPDC036984 | reverse complement strand
AAGCCGGAGATCACATCGCGCTGCTGGGCGACGACCTGCCACAACGCCTCGGGCGAGTCCACCCCGCCCGGGAAACGGCAGCCCATACCGACGATCACGACGGGGTCGTCCTGTTCGTCACGGGCCACCGGTGCGGCCGCGCCGTGCTGCGGGTCGGCGAGCACCGCGGCCAGCTCGGCGGGGCTGGGATGGTTGTAGACCACCGTGGTGGGCAGACTACGTCCGGTGGCGGTGACGAGCCGGTTGCGCAGCTCGACGACCATCGCCGAGTCGAAGCCCAACTCCTTGAACTTGCGGCGGGGTTCGACGTCATCGGCGGAGTCGTGACCGAGGACGGCAGCGGCGTGTCCGCGGACCAGCGCCAGAGCGGCCGGACCGGTCAGCGCCCCGCTCGGCTCGGCCTCAGCAAGGTCCGTGGTGTGCTCCGCGTACGCGGCGGACTCCGCCGGCACGGCCGCGACGGCCCTGCGCTGTCCGGATATCCAGTGCCGGCGCCGCTGGAACGCGTACGTCGGCAGCTCGGCGCGGGCGGTACCGGCGGGCAGGACGGCGGACCAGTCCACCTCCGCGCCATGGCAGAAGGCCTCGCCGAACGCGAGCAGCAGCCGCTGCGGGCCGCCCTCCGCACGGCGCAGCGTGCCCAGCGCGGCGACCGGCAGGTCCGCGGCCTCCGCGGTCTGCTGGACGGCGAGCGTCAGCACGGGGTGCGGGCTCATCTCGAGGAACAGCTCGTGCCCGGCATCGAGCAGTGCCCGGACCGTCGGCTCGAACTGCACGGGTTCCCGCAGGTTGCGGTACCAGTAGTCGACGTTCAGCTCGGATCCGTCCAGGGCCGTCCCCGTCACGGTGGAGTGCAGCGGAACCCGCCCGGCCCGGGGCGCGATACCGGCGAGTTCGGCCGGCAGCGTCTCGCGTGCGGCGTCGACGTGGGGGCTGTGCGAGGCGTAGGCGACCGCGACACGCCGGGTGCGGACGTCCTCGCCGTAGTGCGCGGCCAGCGCGTCCAGAGCGGCGCCGTCACCGGCCACCACGGTCATGCCAGGGGAGTTGACGGCGGCCACGCTCAACTGCGGATAGCCGGCGAGGTCCTCGCGTACCCGGTCGGCGGGCAGCGACACGGTGAGCATGCCGCCGCCGCGTCCGGCCAACTCGCCGAGGGCCGCGCTGCGTACGGCGATCAGCCGGGCCGCGTCGTCCAGAGTCAGGGCGCCGCTGACGGTGGCGGCGGCGATCTCGCCCTGGGAGTGGCCGACGACCGCGGCGGGTTCGACGCCCGCCGCCCGCCACAGTGCGGCCAGCGCGACCATCACGGCCCACAGCGCGGGCTGCACGACGTCGTCGCGTTCCAGGGCGGGCGCGCCCGGGCGACCTCGCAGCACATCGGTCAGCGACCAGTCGCGGTACGGCCGCAGCGCGCGCTCGCAGTCCTCGATGACCTGGGCGAAGACGGGGGCGCTGTCGAGGAGTTCCGCGGCCATGCCGGGCCACTGCGAGCCCTGGCCGGGAAAGACGAAGACGGCCTTGCGGACGGCCTGTGGGCTGCTGCCCTGGACTACGGCCGGGGAGACCCGGGCGCCGGCGAGCGCGTCCAGGGCGGTGGTCAGTTCGTCCCGGCCGGCGCCGACCAGAGCGGCCCGGTGGCTGAAGGCGGTGCGGTCGTGGGCGAGCGCCCGGGCGATCTCGGCTGCACCGAACTCCGGGTGTGCCGCGAGGTGCGCACGCAGCCGGGCGGCCTGGGCGCGCAGTGCCGCGTCGCCGCGCCCGGACAGCACCCAGGCGAGCGGACCGGACAGATTGTCCGAATCCTCACCCTTCTCTGGCGTGTTCTCTACGGTGGCGACGGCGTCGCCCGGCCACTCGCTCAGCACCAGATGGCAGTTGGTGCCGCCCATCCCGACCGACGTGACACCCGCGACGAGCGGCCGGTCGGGGTGTGGCCACGGTCCGGTGCTGGTGGCGGCGGCGAGTCGCAGATCCGCGAACGCTATCCGCGGGTTGGGAGTCCGGTAGTTCAGCGTCGGGACGAGTTCCCGCTCTTTGAGGCAGAGGATCGTCTTGATGAGTCCCGCTATGCCCGCGGCACCTTCGAGGTGGCCGATGTTGGTCTTGACCGAGCCGAGCCGGAGCGGGTTGTCCGGAATGTGAGACGGGGCGAAAACGGCGCCCAGAGCGGATGCTTCGACGGGATCCCCGACCCGGGTGCCCGATCCGTGGATTTCGATGTACTGCGCTTGTCCCAGCGGTATCCCGGCGTGCTTCCAGGCGTCGCGGATGACGCGTTCCTGGGCTTTTCCGTTGGGAGTGGGGAGGGTTTCGCTGGCGCCGTCGCTGCCGACGGCCCCACCGCGGATCAGGCAGTGGATGCGGTCCCCGTCGGCTATGGCCCCGCTCAGAAGTTTCAGTGCCACCACGCCGCCGCCCTCGCCCCGGACGTACCCGTTCGCCCGGGCGTCGAGGGCGTGACATCGGCCGTCGGGGGAGAGGCTGCCGAAGGCGTCCAGGGCCTCGGTGCTCTCCGGCGCGAGGTTGAGGTTGACGCCGCCGGCCAGGGCCGTGACGGACTCGCCGCGACGCAGGCTCTCGCAGGCCAGATGCACTGCGACCAGCGACGACGACTGTGCGGTGTCGACCACGATGCTGGGGCCGTGCAGGCCGAGGACGTAGGAGACCCGGTTGGCGATGATGCCGCGGTGCAGGCCGGTCACCGTGTGCGCGGACATCGCGGCGGGCCCCGCCGCGTGGGTGAGGGCCGCGTAGTCGTCGGCGATCGCGCCGATGAAGACGCCGGTATCGGTGCCGGCGAGTGTGGCCGGCACGATGCGGGCGTCCTCCAGTGCCTCCCAGGCGAGTTCGAGGACGATTCGCTGCTGCGGGTCCATCGCGGCGGCCTCGCGCGGGGCGATGCCGAAGAACTCGGCGTCGAAGGTGTCGACGCGGGGCAGAAAACCGCCGGGGCGCGGTGACCCGTCGGATGACGCGGCGAGATGTGCGCGGTCCGCGGGCGGTTCTGTTATGGCGTCGCGGCCGTTCCTGAGAAGTTCCCAGAATTCGGCAGGTCCTGCCCCGCCGGGAAAGCGGCAGGAAATTCCGATGACGGCGATGGTGTGGTCGTTGATCTGATCGGTCGCCTGCTGCTTTTCCTGTCCCCGGATCGGCTGTGCCGCATTTTCCGCCGCGACGCCGTAACTACATCGGTCGGTGTTTTCCGATGGCGGTCCTGCTTCAACCCGGGCATGGCGGATCATCGTTCGGTGCTCCCCCCGTGAAGCGCGATCAAAGGTGCTGCCGACTCGGCGGTCTAAGCTCCATCCAAGTCGGCTTCGGACGGTAGCACCGAGCCGAGGGCTCCGTAAACCAATAACGGAGAGGAGCGCCACGGCTTTACGGTTCCGCCGGTAACCCCGTCGAGGGCAGAGGCCGTGACGGGGTCTGCGATATCCGGAACTCGATATACCGGATAAGCGCCGGGGGTGATGTTCCTGCTACGTGCGTTGTTAACTACACGTGAACAACGCAGTCTTGCGGGGCGGGTGAAGGTGATCGCCGTGCCGTGGTGAATGCCTCGATGTATGCCGCCACGAGAGGTGACCGGTCGTCGCGCCGCCGGGCGAGAACCAACCGGGTCCGCGGCAGGTCGGTTACCAATCGGTAGGCGATACCTTCGACGGCGTGCCGTTCCAGAGCCGATTCGGGCACCAGCGCGATGGATTGCTGCCACAGCACGGCGTGCAGGCACTCGGCGAGCGAGTGCACCTCGGGGCCGCTGCCGGACGCGGACGGCTGCCAGTGCGCGCGCCAGGTCGCATCGACCCCGCCGGGGAAGCGGATGGAACTGCTGTGGTCGATATCGTCCCTGGTCAGTGAGGTTTTCTTGGCCAGCTGGCTGCTCGTGGCGACGGCCGCGAAGCAGCGGTCCTCCTGGATCGTACGGACCGTCAGGCCGGTTTCGTCGAAGGGTGTCCAGGTGATCGCCACATCGATCAGGCCGGCCGCGAGGCCCATCGTCGGGTCGGTCAGATCGCCCTGCCGCAGGCTCACCATGGCCTCCGGGTGGCTGCGCGCGAAGGCCGCCGCAATCGGTGCCGACAAGGTGGCCTCACCGGGCCCCAGCACCCCCACCCGCAGCACTGGCGCGGCCGTCACCTGCTGGAACACCCGCTCCTTGGCCCGTTCGGCGCCGGCGAGCAGGGCTTTGGCCTCCTCCAGCAGAACGTCGCCGGCCGCAGTCAGCCTCATTCCCTTGGGCCCCCGAAGAAAGAGTTCGCAACCCAACTCGGCCTCCAGCTCACGGATCCGCTGGCTGAGTGGCGGCTGTGACATGTGCAGCCGCCGGGCGGCCCTGCTGACATTGCCTTCCTCTGCCACTGCCACGAAGTAGCGCAACCCCCGTAAGTCCATGGCTCACACGATACCGAATCCTTGGGTGCCGGTATGGAAAATGTATTGGATCGCTCCGGAAAGCCGTGCTGAGATCGAGCCATGAAGAAGCTCTTCGATCGACTGTTCCGCTCCTGTGCCCGCTGTGTCGAGCACTGCAAGCCGAGCCGTTGGAAACGAAGCGCCTAAGAGTTGTCTTGAGATTGGCCTGAGGCGTACTTGCTGACTTGCTGTCTCCTCGGTTACCCGGGGAGGGGGAGGTTGTGAAGTCGAGCGATGCCGAGGGCGGCGCTGTGGCCCGACTTTCGAGGCTGACGGCTTCGGACATGCTTCGTTCTTAAACGATGCTGGATGACCAGACCGACTCTCCGGTATCCGCCGTCTGTGATCGCGGTGGCATTTCCGAAAGCGCCCTTCGCGCCGGATGGTCACCAGCCGCCTACAGGCTCCCACAGCCGCTTGCAGGCTCCCGCCGGTGGCGGGATGCGCGCCCTGGTCCACCGACTTGGCAGCCAAGGCGCGCGGTCAACGGGCTGCCGCTCGACCCCCATGACCGAGCGGTTCGTCCCTGTCAGGGGCGCCTCGGAGCCGGCCGAGGACACCTCCTTGACGCGTTGGAGTCGTCAGACCTTCGCGTGCTCGCTGTCCGCAGAGGGGGCAGTGGTCACGGGGGAGTGTGCCGGGACGGTGATGCCGGCTATCGGCGCGTCGGCGGCCTTCTTCTGGGGGTCCGCCTTGGTGAGAGTGCACACCCCGTCTACACACTTGCGCTCCAGACGGCCTCGGGAGATCGTCTGGGCGAGGCCGACCGCCCAGCAGGTGGGGCAGCCGCGCAGGGCGACCAGACCCAGCGGGGCCGCCACGAGGGTGGCCGGGCCGGCGACGGGCACCATGGCGATCGAGCCGATGATCAGCCCGAAGCCGATGACACCGCGCACCAGGTGGCGTGCGACGGACTTGCTGGCGTAGTTCATCTCGTTCGCCCCGGAGTCTGCGGAGGCCGGGGCCTTCGTGCTCTGTGTGGGCTTCGCGGTGTTCACGGTCGTGACTCTCCTCCAGCTGATGGATCGACTGCTCGATCGGGTCCTTGATCAGTCAGCGTCAGTGAGTGACGCACTGCGGCGCGGGCTCGGTGGAGCCGCGACTTCATCGCGGGGGTGCTCAGACCGAGCGACCGGGCGACGACCTTGCCGGGCAGGCCCTGGACATCACGCATGATCAGGACTTGCCGCTGGTCACGGGGAAGGGTGCTGACCGCCTCCGCGATCCGCTCCGCCTCCAGCCTGCGCAGCACCGCCTCCTCGGCGGACGGCTCTGCGCACGCGTCCGGTTCGGCCGCCGTCTCGTCGCTCCGCGAGACGAGCAGCCGCACCTGCCGGAGGCATTCGTTGCGCACGATCCGGAACATCCATGCGGCGAGCGCGCCGGTGGCCCGCAGAGTGCCGATCTTCCGATAGAGGATGATCAGCGCCTCCTGCGCCGCGTCCTCCGCGTCCTGCGGCGAGGCGCACAGCGATATGGCGAACTTGCGCACATGAGGCTGCGACTCCATGACGACGGTGGTGAGCGAGGTGACGTCGCCGTCCTGAGCGGCCTTGATCAGCCGCTCATCCGGCCAGGAGAAGCTTCGGTTCATGCGTCCTACTCATACCCGGAAACGTGCCGCGCGCGCAGGGCACCGGTCAGCTTCGGCTCTTCCTGCGCCGCATCAGGTGCCAGCTGCACGCGCCCATGGCCACAACGCCGATCACTACGATGCCGATGATCACGATGGTGATTCCTCCTGATATCCACCGGCCCGCGCGGCCGGTACACGGATAAGAGTCGGGGGACCCCGAAAAGGATTCAGCTCTCTCGGAAGAGATCTTCGAGGGGCCTCACCACCAGGCGGCACGGCCTCACGATGGACCGGCATCGCCCGGCGACTGCCGTGCTCGGGCGCCCGCTGCCGGCCTCTGGACGACACCGGGCACCCGCCGCCCGCCCGATGGTCCGTCAGCGGCCGGGCCGGCCGGCTGAATGACGCCGATATATGCAGACTGGCACCGTGATGCGGTGAAACGCCGTCGCGTTCGAACGCAGGTTTTACCGTCTCGTGGTTGCCGCCCCCGCGGGCTCGTCGGATTCTTGGTCACCATGCCGTCGGGCAGCTGGTTCTGCTGGTCACGGGGGGTGTACGGGTCCCCCGCGTTGAGCGGGGAATGTTCATGCACCTCGAGTTCCGGCACCTCCGTGTCCTGCTCACCGTCGCCGAGGCCGGCAGCATCCGCAAGGCCGCCGCACGGTTGCAGCTCTCTCAGCCCGCCACGAGCGCTCAGCTGAAACGGATCGAACACGAGCTGGGCGGCCCCCTCTTCATCCGCAGCGCCGACGGGGTGAAGCCGAACGAGAACGGACAGTACGTCCTGCGCTGCGCCCGTGACCTCGTCGCCGGCTTCGACCGGCTGCGGGAGCACGCGCGGTCGGCGGCCGAGGCGGACAGCCGGGCCGCCGCCCCGCTGAGGGCGGGAGGAACCGCGGGCCCCCTGGTGTCCCTGCTGGTCTCCGCCCTCTTCGAACTCGTTCCGGAGCGCCGGCTCACCATAGATGCCCGCCGCTCCGTGCACACCCTGGTGAAGTCGCTGAGCCTGTCGAAATGCGACATCGCGGTGTTCGGTGAGTTCCCGGGCTTCCCGCTCCCGGTCGGCGACTCGGTGGCGACGCGCACACTGCTCCGCGAGCCGGTCTTCGTCCTGCTCTCCGAGGATCACCCGCTGGCCCGCCGGGAGGTGGTCAGCCTGCAGGAACTGGCGGACGAGGACTGGGTGATGCCGGAGGCCGACGAGAGCGGTGTGCACGCGTACCTCCATCTCACCTGCCAGTCGGCGGGATTCACTCCGCGCATCGCCCATGTGACGCCGGACCTGTCCGTGGCACAGATCCTGGTCGCCGGCCGGCGTGCCGTCTGCGGCGTGTGGCCGACCGCCGACGTCTCCGCCCAGGGCACCGTGCAGCGGCCGCTCGTGGACGTCCCGTTCCACCGGCGGCTCCTGCTGGCCTGGAACACGGGATCGGTTCCGCCCGAGCTCGCCGACGCGGCGTGCGAGCGTCTGCTGGCCGCCTATCTGTCGCTGGTGCGGCAGCGGCCGCCGTATCTGGCCTGGTGGGAGGGCGGGGGAGAGGAGTTCGCCCTCGGCGGGAGCAGGTGACCGGCGAAGCCACGGGCCCCCTGCCCTATAGCTCCGCAGTTATATCCCAGATGGGATCAGGTCAGGAACATGTCACCTGGTGAACACTTCGCGTCAACGTCCGAGGACGTCGTCACCCCACGACGAGCCAACGTCCGAGGACGTCGTCACCCCACGACGAGCGAAGGAATCTCCCCGTCATGTCCCGTCCTCTTCTTGCCCTTTCCGCGATGGTCGCCGCCGGCGTCATCACCACGGGTGCGATGGCCGTACCCGCGCACTCGCAGCCCCATGCGGTGCAGGACGGCACCTCCGTCCGCGACACGGCGATATCCCAGGCCAAGGCGAACGTGACCCGGCACGCCGACACCTTCGGGTTCGGCGCGGGCCAGACGCTCAAGGTGAAGGACGTCGTGATCGACGACGACGGCACCCAGCACGTCCGCTTCGAGCGGACCTACCGCGGCCTCCCGGTCGTCGGCGGCGACTTCGTCGTCCACCAGAAGGCCGACGGCGCGCTCAAGGGTTCCACCCGCGCCAAGGCCCACAAGGTGGCACTCAAGTCCGTCACTCCCGCCGTCGACGCCAAGGGCACCGCGGCAAGCGCCCTGAAGCGTTCACACGGGTTGGTGCGCAACGCCAAGTCCACCCCCGAGCTGATCGTGTGGGCCGCCGACGGCACCCCGCGCCTGGCCTGGCGCACCACCGTGCAGGGCCTGGGCGACAAGGGCCAGCCGCACGGCGAGGTCTTCGTCACCGACGCCACCACCGGCGCGGCGATCGAGAACTACGACGCCGAGCACGAGGCGACCGGCACCGGCCACTCCGAGTACACCGGTGACGTCGGCATCGACACCACCCAGCAGGCCGACGGCACCTTCGCCCTGATCGACCCGGTGCGCGGCCACATCACCAAGGACGCGCACAACCTCTCGTCCTCCTCCCTGAAGAGCTCCTCCGGCACCCTGTTCACCGACGCCGACAACATCTGGGGCGACGGCAAGAAGTTCTCCACCGACCGCGCCACCGCCGCCGTCGACGCACACGCCAACACCGCGAAGACGTTCGACTACTACAAGACGACCTTCGGCCGTAACGGCATCAAGAACGACGGCCGCGGCGCCACCGTCTTCGTCCACGTCGGTACCAACTGGGACAACGCCCAGTGGTCGGACACCTGCTTCTGCATGATGACCGGCGACGGCAACGGCACCGTCGACCCCGAGCAGGTCGACCTCGACACCATGGGCCACGAGATGACCCACGGCGTCACCTCGGCCACCGCCAACCTGCGCTACAGCGGTGAGTCCGGCGGCCTGAACGAGGCCACCAGCGACATCCTCGGCACCATGGTCGAGTGGTACGCCAACAACCCGATCGACACCCCCGACTACCTTTTCAGCGACCAGTCCACCCCGCCGTGGCTGCGCCGCTTCGACAAGCCGTCCCTGGACGGACGCTCCGCCGACTGCTGGTCGAAGTCGGTCGGCCGCCTCGACGTGCACAACTCCTCGGGCGTCGGCAACCACTGGTTCTACCTCGCGAGCGAGGGCAGCGGCGCCAAGACCATCAACGGTGTCTCCTACAACAGCCCCACGTGCAACGGCTCCACCGTCACCGGCATCGGCAACCAGAAGGCCTCCGCCATCTGGTACCGGGCGCTGACCGTCTACATGACCTCCACCACGGACTACAAGGGCGCCCGCACCGCCACTCTGAACGCGGCGAAGGACCTCTACGGCGCCACCAGCCCCGAGTACGCCACCGTGGCCGCGGCCTGGAGCGCGGTCAACGTCCTCTGACGCACCGACGCACCGACGCACCACCTGATCGGTGCGAGCCGGCCCGGACGACGACGAGAAACATCACAGCCGTCGCCCGGGCCCCGGCGTTTTCCGGCGACGCCGTTCCCGTCACGGCCGGTGAGCCGCCTCCGCGTGGCTGCACGCGAGCCGGGTGGGACCGGGACCGACTGCCGCTCACCGGCTTCCGGTCTCCGACGGGGGCCGGCTGAGGGTGGCTCAGGCCCGTAGTCCCCGTTCGACGGGGCCGTAGGAGTGCCGGCCGAGCCACCAGCGGCTGGCCACCACCTGGAGTGCGCACAGCGTGAGGGCGATCAGGGCGACGCCCGCGGGTGGCACACGACCGACGAGTCCGGCTCCGTAGCCGGTGAACAGCAGGGCCGATACCAGCGACTGCGTGAGGTAGTCGGTCAGCGTCATCCGGCCGGCCGGTGCCAGTGCCGCGGTCACGGTGCCGGCCCGGCGGCCGGTCGCGAGGCGCAGCGCGGTGGCCGCGTACGCGGCGGCCCGAAGCCGCGCAGCGCGTCCACGGTGGTCACCCGCCCGGCCGGTGTGTCGCGCGCGGGCGCCGTGTTCGTCGTCGTTCCGGTGCTGGTCATGGCGACGCGGGTTCATCGCGGCCCACCTGCACCACGACCGGGGCGTTGTCGCGCTCGCCGGCGGACGGGTGGTCGGTGTGGCCGGCTGCACGCTCGGCGGCCGTCCGCTGTGCGGCGGGAGCGCGAAGGACGTACTGACCACCTACGGCCGGCTCGGTGGCCTGCCAAGACTCGCGGTCCTCGCCCTGTTCGAACGCACCCCCGCCGAGGGGGAACTCGTGATGGACGGCATCGCCGTCGAGGCGGCCCACCGGGGCAGAGGCATCGGCAGCCTCCTCCTGCGGGAGATCGCGGCCGTCGGCGCCGACCACGGCTGCCACCGGATCCGCCTGGACGTCATCGACGCCAATCCCCGTGCCAGGTCGCTGTACGAGCGGCACGGCTTCACCGCCCACCGCACCGAGCGGACCCCGTATCTGCGCGGCCTGATGGGCTTCGGCGCGGTGACGACCATGTACCGCCCGGTCACCGCGGCCGATGCGACGACCGCCGGGGAGGCGCGGTGAACACCGGGACCACCACCCATGCCGACGGCCGGGCCGAGCGGCCGGAGATCCCCACCCGGCTGCTCGTCCACGCCTTGGTCCGCGAGGACGGAACCGTCGACGCCGGCGAGCTCTACACCGTCGCCGGCCTGCTCGGCATGACCGACCAGCAGATCAGGCTGTGCGTCAAACGACTCGTCACCGAAGGCGTGTTCACACAGGAAGCGTTCTCGACGCCCTGACCTGCCTGACCAGCACCGACCTGCGGATCGGTGGCATGACCGAACCCCGGGAACTGGCCGCCGCGCTGTGGCCGCTACCCGAGATCGCCGAGCGGCACGAACAACTCGCCGCCTTCGCGGAAGCCTGCCTGGCCCGACTTGCCGAGGGGCCGAACCCGTCGGACCCCGAACGGCTCACCCTGGCCGTGGAACTCGCCGCCCAGTTCACCGCCGCCATGGACCCGGACCCCCTCCTGCCACCGGAACTTCTGCCCCAGCCGTGGCCGGGAACCCGCGCGCGAGCCCTGTCAGCCGACTGCTGGACAACCCTCCGCGAAACCGGCTCCGCCGAAAGCGCCCCAGGTTTGCGTCTGTTCGCGCTGTACGCCGAAGCGCTGCGCCCCACAGACGGTGGCTAGGGAGTTGTCGTCAAACCTCGCGGCGGACCCCGACGCACGGGTCGTCGCCGAGCTCGCGTGGTGGACCGCCTCAGACGTGACCGCGAGGCTCGCGGCGCATCCGCACGCCGAGGTCCGCCGCGCGGTGGCGGGCAACGAGGCGACACCCCCGGCAGAACCGGCAGCGTTGGTGACCGGGAGGGGCCCCTGACCGCCGGCCCTGTCGGGGCAGTTTGCACTAGAGCAAAATCTGTTTACCCCTAGTGCGATGCTCGGATATATTCCGGGCCATGCCCGCTCAACTTCCCCTGCCCGTCACGCTCACCGGCCGGCACGTACGCCTTGAGCCGTTGGCGATGGAGCATCTCGGCGAGCTGTTCGCGGCGGGAGGCCGCGACGAGGAGGTGTGGAGGTGGCAGGGCGGGCCGGCGCCACGGACTCAAGAGGAGCTGGGCGGCAAGCTCGCCACGCTGTTGGAGTGCGCCGGCCGTGGTGAGTACGTGCCCTTCGCGGTCATCCACCGCGCGAGCGGCCGAGCCGTCGGCTGGACCACGTACATGGACATCGACGTGGCCGACGAACGGCTGGAAATCGGCTGGACGTGGTACGGGCGCGCGTACTGGCGCACCAAGGTCAATACCGAGTCGAAGTTGCTTCTCCTCACCCATGCCTTCGAAGACCTGGGCATGGGACGCGTGCAGTTGAAGACCGATCACCTCAATCACCGCTCGCAGGCGGCCATCGCGCGCCTCGGTGCGCACCGCGAAGGGGTCTTGCGCCGTCATCGCCGACGACCGGACGGGACCTGGCGCGACACAGTGTACTTCTCGATCCTTGCCCAGGAATGGCCTGCGGCGAAGGAACGCCTGGCCGCCCGCCTGGGAGGACTCGGCCATGACGGATAGCGTCGTTGTGCCGGAGGCCGCGGTGACGGCGGGCACGTACGGTCTGCCCAAGGGCCTCGTTCGAACTCCTCCGGACCCGCATCCTCACCCAGCCGTGAGCGTCAAGGAACTGCTCGCGTCCTGCTTACGGTGCGGCCGGTGGAACAGACCGCGGGCGCCGACAGCCAGCGTGCACATCAGGAGGGGAAACACCGCAACCCGCTCCATGCCTCCCATACCCAGTCCTAAGTAGTGGTGGGAAAGGAAGAGCCCCAGGGCCGTGATTGCGATGACTCCGAGCAGGCTGGTGGCCCAGCGCAAGGGGACGGGAACACAGTTCGACAGGCCGACTCCCGCCAGCAGAAGGCCGATGTTGCCCGTTCCCATGATGAGCAGGGCACCCAGGACGTGCTGGTTCTCGTGTACGTCCGCAGGCCCCAGCCCGACGAGCACAAATCCCAGACCGGCACCGGCCAGGAGAAGCCGGGCCATGACGGCGGTCGCGCCTCGGCGCCACATGGGAGCGGTCAGGGCGGCGCCGACAACGAGCAGCGTTCCGACGACGATGAACGAGACGTTCATCAGGTCGTGTTCGGGCGAACAGATGTACCGCGGCTCGGGTTCCTGCTGCATGGCGCAGTGAGCATTACCCAAGTCGCTGATGTTGTTCCGCGCCCAACTGTACGGTCTCACCCAGGCCGACTCCACAAAGCCGTGGATCACAAAGAACTGCACCACACCCGCGATCCATGCGGCATACCCGATCCGAGCCTTCACCCGTCCACCTTCCGTCGCACGATTCCCGTACGAGCCAGCGGATCATGCGGCTCCTCCCTCAGGCACTCCAGTGAGCCCCCGAAGCCGGGTGGGGCAGACCCTACGAACGGGCGCGTCACGGGTTTCACGGAACTACGGGCAGAGCCGAACTCAAGGATCTCCATCAACGATCCGCTGCAGGAGCAGGCCCGCAACGTGCCCGTCCACGCAGTCCGGACGATCGACATCCCTGTCGAAGCATGGCCCGCATGGGTCCGCCAGTACATCGAGTACGCGACGACGGAGACAGCCCACCCAACTGGGGCTTGATCGAGTGGTGTCGGGGCGGGACGCCTGGCAGTGACCTGCTGGGCTCCGGTAGCTCCTGGGGAGTGGGATACGCGCAGGGCGGTGGGCTGACCGACGCCGAAGGGCCGCGCGGGCAGCGAATCCGGTTGCAGGTTGTCGTCCGCTTCCAGGACAGGGAGACAGACTGCGAGGTTGCCGCCGCTCTGCGGGTGATCAAGCGGTCGGGGAGCGGTGGCGCCGTGCCCGGCCCGTCCCAGCTCGCGCGTCTCCGCTGCCTTCACGGCGAGGCGCCGAATACCCAGCCGCCGACGACTCGTAGGCGGCCAACGACGCCGCCAACCAGGCTCGCTCGCCCGTCTCGGCGTTCCACCCTGGAGGAATACCGGCGGGTCCCCGTACAGCCGGCGCCCTCGGCGATGGTGTGGCCCTGTCCGCGGTGGCCGGCGACAACTGGGCGCTGCACACACAGCACCCCAGGAGGGAGAGATCCGTCAGCGTGCGTCGCGCAGCTTGAGGATGTATGCCGCTGTAAGCGCAACGGCACGGTCTTCGTCATGTGACAGGTCTTCGAGGACACGTGACGCTGTGGTCCCCGGGATGTCCGCGAGCGCCTGTGCCAGCCGTCGACGTGCAGACGATTCGACAGTGCCGTGGGCGAAGCGGTCGACGAGCCCGGTAGCGATCTCATCCGCCCACGCGGGACGACTCGCCAGCGCGCTCAGTGCATCGGCTGCATCGACGTCGTGCGTCTCCGCGACGATCATCTCGATGAGCGTCGGGACCGCGTCGGCCACTCCACGCGCCCCGAGCGCCAGAGCTGCGTACCGGCGAACCACGACGTCGGGGTTGATGAGGGCGTCCTTCAGCAGTGCGGTCGCTTCACCGTTCGGTATCTCGGCGATGGACTGGACGGCAGCAGCCCCGGTCCCTCATCGCCCGATCGCGCCAAAGCCCACCGAAGCGCTCCGGCGACGTGCGGGTCCGTCTCGCTCAGCACCGCCTCGACCAATACCTCCACCGGCACCTCTTCGTCCGCGGACAAGGCCGCGCGCTGGGGACGGCGGCCCGGTCGTCGGCTTCGCGGTAGGCGGGGTGATGGCGCGGGAGGGCGGAGGGTTGCGCGCGTGACGGCAGGTGCCGTGTGTGTGGGGGGGGAGTCGGGTGGGGCGGGGCAGGGATTCGTACACCTCTGGCCCCTGGGCGCACTCGCGAGTACGAAGGCCCTTCCATCCAGCGGATGGAAGGGCCCTGTCCACCTGTTCGACCGCGCCGTGGGATGTGATCCCCGACAGCGGCTTGAGGAGCCTCGTCCGAGTGCCCGCACGCTGAGACCGCAGGCCCGGTGACGGCGACCCTTCGCCCCGAGACTCAGATGGCGGTGGAGAGCGCTACCTGGCGCCATTGGTCGAGTTCACGCCGCACCAGATCCAGTTTCGCCTCGACGCGCTCGACCGCGTCCGCGCCCAACTGCAGGCGCAACGGCGGCTCGGCGACCTCCGTGACGTCGACGATGGCCCGGGCCGCCTTCACCGGGTCGCCCGGCTGGCGGCCGTCGTTGTTGGCCAGTGCCTCGCGCACCGGCCCCGCGCCGGCGGCGTAGTCGTCGATGGTGGCTGGTTCGACCTGGATGCTGGAGCTGTTGAGGAAGTCGGTGCGGAAGCCACCCGGCTCCACGACCGTGACGCGGATGCCCAGCGGGGCCAGCTCGCCGTGCAGCGCCTCGGAGATGCCCTCGACGGCGAATTTCGACGCGCCGTACAGGCCCGTCGCCGGAGCGGTGGCGAAGCCGGCCACGGATCCGATGTTCAGGACGTGCCCGGACCGCTGGGCGCGCAACGTCGGCAGGGTCGCCCGCAACGTGTGGAGCACGCCGAACACGTTGACGTCGAACAGATCCCGGACAGCCTTGTCGGAGGTCTCCTCGATCGTGCCCACGAGGCCGTAACCGGCGTTGTTGGCCACGATGTCGATCCGGCCGAACTGCGCCAGGCCGGCCTCGACGGCAGCCGTCAACTGCTCCGGTTCGGTCACGTCGGCGTTCAGCGCCAGCAGCCTGTCCGGCTTTTCGGGGTACGCCTTGAGCACCGCCGACACGTCCCTCGCCGTAGCGATCACGCTGTGCCCTCGATCCAGTGCCTCACGGGTGATCTCCGCTCCGAGCCCGCGCGATGCACCGGTGACAAACCAAACGCTCATGTTCTCCCATATTCCGATCGCCTGACTGGCCAACAACTCGACGCTAGAAGCTAGAGTCGGGTCTAGATCAATGGCTGTGCGACGGGAGTTGCTCATGGACCTGAGCATCGGTGAGGTGGCGGAGCGCAGTGGCTTAAGCGTTCACGCGCTGCGGTTCTATGAGCGGGAGGGCCTGTTCGCCAACCCGGTGCGCCGCCTGTCCAACGGCCGTCGGATCTATCACGAGAAAGATCTGGAGTGGCTGGCGATCTGCACGAAGCTGCGCTCCTCCGGCATGTCACTGGCGATGATCCGGCAGTACATCGAGCTGGTCCGTCAGGGCCCCGGCAACGAGCATGAGCGGCTGGAGCTGCTGCGCCGGCACGAAAGCCACGTGGAGTCGCAGATCCGGGACCTGCAAAAGACTTTGGACGTGGTGCGGCAGAAGGTGAGGATCTACGAGGATCACGTCGTCCGCGGCGAGGCCGACCGGCTCTGGAATCCGTCCCACCCGGACGCCGCACAGGCCGGCACCCACCAGGAGTGCCAAGCACCAGAGGACGAAGCTTTCCGGCAGATCCGTTAGGTTGGCCTGCTCAGATCTTTGGCGGGATTGCTGGTCCCGGACCGGCCCGGATCCGACCGGTGACGTTCCTCGGACTGCGGGTCCGGCCGGATGGGCCCTCGCATCCTCGCACGTCCGCAGGGGGTGACGTCAGCGCGCGGGCCGTGCACCACGCCCGGCCCGCAGGAAGGTCACACCGCCCCCGGCGGCTCCCTGAGGCGGACCACACCGTGCAGGACCGCCCGGTCGGCTTTCACCGTTGTGGGGTCGAGGTGGGGGGTGATCGGTGCCGATGATCTCCGCGTCGGTGACCTGCGCAAGCGATCAAGCGGCAACGCCGATGCATCTGACCGGGTGACACCTGGGGCGATCCGTCAGGTTGCGGAACTGACGGACTGTCGGTTGCCTCGTGAGCGGAACACAGGAGAGGTGCCGCGCAGACAGGCCGGACACTGTTCCGTTGGAGGATTCGCATGCGTTACACACACGTGGGTGCAGGTATCGGCCTGGCTCTCGGTGCCCTAGGACTGCAGATCCCGGCCGCTGCCGCCGCTGATGACTCAGATGTCCGTATCGACCCGTGGCCGGCCTACCCGGGTGCCACGGTCACGGTCAGCACGAGTGCCTGTGATCCTGACGCGGACTACGGCAAGGGCCGGTCGGAGGTGGGAGGAGAGTTCCACCTCTTCGAAGGCGACGAGGAGGGGGTCCTCACCGGTCAGTTCCAGATCCCGGAAGGAACCAGGCCGGGCAGCGACACAGTCACCCTGAAGTGTCCGCCACTGACCAAGGTCACGGAAACGTACCGGGTCACCGGCCGCCCCCCGAGCGGCTCGGTCGACGCCGGCTTCGGACCGGCCGAGGACTCAGGTATGAGACTCGCCCTGGGCGGTGGGCTGCTCGTCACGGCCGCCGCCGGAGGTGTGGTCTGGATGCGCCGCCGCCCGAACGACAACCGAACCTGACCGCCCGGCTCTGCCGGCCGGCCCCGTCCGCTCAGAGCTGTAACCGGCCCCCGAGACGGAATCGATCCGGTGGCCGCGCGGCCCGCCCACCGCGAGGCCCGCACCACCCGCTGGCAGCGCACCCGCCGTGAAGCAAAGGCTCGACCGCGATGGCACCCAGACACCGAACCAGCGCTTCCCGAGATCCGTTCGTCCCCGCAGTGCTGGCCTGCGCCATGACGGCAGGTGTGGTGCTGCTGATCAGCGGGGTGCACGACGAGGAGCCACCGCGGCCATCGGCGGTTCAGGCCTTCTCGACCTCTGCAGGCCCCACCCGCCCCACGGTCTTTCCGCTTCCCCCCGCGGATCCGGTCCGGCTCCGGATCGCCGCCATCGGCGTGAACGCCCCGATGACACGAGTGGGCCTCGATGCGGCAGGGGCGCTACGGACTCCACCAGGTGGCGAACCCGGCCTCGCCGGCTGGTACGGCGACGGCACGTCTCCCGGCTCGGCAGGAACCGCCATCGCCACCGGGCATGTGGACACACCCACCGGCGACCCCGGTGTCTTCTACGACCTCGGCGCCCTGACCGAGGGCGCGACCGTCGAGATCAGCAGGGCGGACCGGCGGACAGCGGTGTTCACCGTGCGCGCCGTCGAGCTCTACGACAGGAAGAGGTTCCCCAGCAAGAAGGTCTACGGCAGTTCCGGACGGCCCGAACTCCGGTTGATCACCTGCGGTGGCGGCTACACCAAGCGCACCGGCTACCTGGGCAACGTCGTGGTCTACGCGACGCTTACCGCGGTGACGTAGCCGGGGCATCGCGCGCGCGACGAATCAGGCGTTCTGCACACCCGTCTGGGCGACGGGTCATTGTCCTGTCGGCGATTACTGTACGTAGTGCCCTGGCGGGCGTCAGCCATCGTCTGGGTCCGCGTTCACCGGGCGATTCGCTGGTGTGGGCGAAGCGACCCCTGCTGTTATTCAATGAGGTGTGCGGTCAGGGATCTCGGGGCCCCGTCGCACGGGTCCGAGTACGGCCCCGGCGCTGCGCCGGGGATTGCTGAGAGAGCCGCATGGACTCCACACCCTCGCCATCGTCCTCTTCGGCGTTCGACTTGGTCAGCAGCGCCCTGGAGCGCTACATCCCGCGCGGCGGAGCGGCAGCGGACGCCGGTCCTGCCGACGCGCAGGGCGACCGCACCATGCGCCAACGCGTACCCGACGACCCGGCAGCCGACCGTGAGGAGCAGATTCTCGGCGCGGTCAATCTGGACAGGGATCTGATAATCACCCGCTGCAATCTGGACGCCCCGGTCTTCGCGGGTCTGGACGCCGTGGTCGGGAGGCCATTCGTCGATCTCCTGCCCCCCGGGGACGTACCGACGGTGACAAGGCGGTTGCGGCAGGTCGTGGAGACCGGTGAGGCGCACGTCGCCCGGATCCAGCGCCTGCGGCACGGCGACGGGTCGGAGCTGGTGGTCTCGATGAGCATCCTGCCCGCCGCGGCGCCTGAGGAGGGCCTGACCGTCTCCCTGATCGCGATGGCCAGAAGGCTGCACCTTTACGCCGCCGAGACCGCGATCGGCACCTCGCTGGACATCGGCGATACCGCGCAGTCGCTGGCGGAGTCCCTCTTGGCCTGGGGAGATGTGGCCGCCGTCGACCTCGACTTCGCCGTGTGGACGGGCGAGGGAGTCACCGGCCAGGCAAAGGGGCGCATCCGACTGCGGCGGGCGGCCCTGGTGCCGGACCGGGCGTGGCCCGAGGGCTACGTGACCCCGGGCGACGATCTTCCCAGCGACGCGAGTCGCCTGCTGGCGCAGGCGGTACTGCGGGACGATGCCCCGCAGACCATCGTCATACCCGACCGGGAAGCGGTCGAGCGGGTACTCGGCAGTCCACGCGTCGTGCGTGCCCTGGTGCCCGGTGACCGGTCGGCGGGTGTGGCGTGCATACCGCTGGTCCTGGACGGAGCGCCGCCCGTCGTACTGGGCGTGGCGGAGGTCTGGCGGCGGGCGGACCGCCCCTTCCGCGACAGCGAGCTGTTCGACCTGCAGGAGCTGGTGGCCCGGACCGGCCATCACGTCGACCTGGCTCGTCAGCACCAGCGCGAGCACACCCAGGTGCTGGCCCTGCAGCGCCGGCTCCTGCCCCGGACCGGCGGCGACACCGTCGAGATCGCCAGCATCTACCAGCCCGCCACCCCCGACAGCGCGGGCGTCGGCGGTGACTGGGTGAACAGCTTCCCGCTGCCGGACGGCCGTACCGCGCTGGTGGTCGGTGACGTCGTCGGGCACGGCCTGGGAGCCGCGGCAACCATGGGCCAGCTGAGCATGGAGGCCCGCGCGCTGCTGTCCGCGGGGCTCGCGCCCGACGAGGTACTGGAGCACCTGGACGAGACCGTGACGCTGCTGGACGACACGGAATCCGGGCTGACGGCCGGCTACAGCGCCCTCGGATCGACCTGCTGCATCGCCCTCTACGACCCGGTCGGCCACCACGTGACACTGTCCAGCGCCGGCCACCTCCCCCCGATCCTGGTCTCCCCGGACGGGCACGCGGGCCCGCTCGCGGTCCGCCCCCACCCCGGCCTGGGCGCCGAGTTCGCGCTGCGGGAACCGTACGACGTGCACACGTTCGGTGCGCCCCCGGGTTCCCTGCTCGCCCTCTACACCGACGGCCTGGTGGAGGATCCGGCCGTGTCGATCGACGAGGGCATCGGCAGGCTGGCGGACGCCGTGTCCACGGTGCACCCCTGGGACGCCTTGCAGCGGGCCGCAGGGCACGTCGTCTCCGCGCTGGCACCCGTGCGCCAGCGCGACGATGTGACCCTGCTGCTCGCGCGGATGATCGGCTACCGCAAGGGGGACACCGCGACCTGGCGGCTGCCCGCCCGCGACGACGCCCCCGCCCGTGCCCGTGCGCAGGTCTCCGCGCTGCTGCGGCAATGGCGCACGAGGGACGACACCCGGGACACCGTGCTGCTGCTGGTCAGCGAGCTGGTCACGAACGCGGTGCGCTTCGCCACCGGCCCCATCACGGTACGGCTGATCAGGGCCGGCCACGGCCTGCTGTGCGAGGTGGGCGACACCGGCAACGGCAGGCCACGCCTGGGGCGGGGCGGCCTGCTCGACGACGGCGGTCGTGGCCTGGACGTCGTGCACAGGCTGACCACCCGGTGGGGGGTGCGGTGGACGGACAGCGGCAAGGTGGTCTGGGCGGAAGTCGCGAGGTGACGCGGCTACGCGTCGGGGACGCGCCGGCGTACCGGACCGCGGTGAGGATACGGGCGGCGTGCGCGTCAGCCGCCACCGACGGTACGGACGGCGCCTTCGACGGTACCGGCGGCGTGACCGATGATGCGGGCGGGCCCTTCGCCGGTACGGGTGGCGCGGCCTCGCACTACAGCCACTCCCCTTCCAGGGCGGTGGCGGTGAGACCTGGTGCCGCCGCGTACAGAACGGCGCGATTGCCGGGCTTCTGCTGCCCGGCGTCATGGGCCCGCCGCAGGATGTCGAACACGGCGGCGCCTCCGCGGTTGCCGCTGGTGTAGCTGTCCCGGCTGTAGTCCAGCAGCCCCGACGGCCACGCGTCGGGCATCGTCTGCTCCATGTACTCCAGCACCCGGGTGCCCCCGGGGTGCGCGAGCAGCACGTCGGGGTGCCAGGAGTCGGGGTCGTCCTGGTAACGGACGCGCAGCCACTCCCACATCGCGGAGACCGTCGCCTGTACGGCGCGCGGCCCGCGCCGGTCCATCACGAAGTGGGTGCCGTCCGCCCGCGTCTCCAGGCGGTGCAGGTCCTGGGTGCCGGGCAGGGTGTGGTGCCAGGCGGCGTCCAGCCGCAGCACCGACTCGCGCCTCGGGCGGCCCGTGACCACCGCGGCGACCGCGGTGTCCGCGAACAGCAACCGGACGATCAGAGACTCGAGGGTGTCGTCCGCGGGCTGGTAGGTCGTGCTCAGCGCCTCCGCGATGACGACCAGGACCACTCGGTCGGGGTCCGCGGCCACGAGATCCGCCGCCAGCGCCAGGGAGCGGGTCCCCGCGATACAGGCCCACTGTGTGGCCGGCAGCAGCATCACGTCGTTGCGGAGCCGAAGCTTGTTGGCCAGGGCTATGTCCAGACCCGGCAGCGCCGGGGTGGTGGAGTGACTGGTGATCAGACAGTCGACGTCTGCGGCGTCCAGCCCGGCTATCTGCAAGGCCCCGCGCGCCGCGCGCTCCCCGTAGGACTGCACGGCCTCCCAGGCCGGCGCGGTGCGCTCCTGGACGGTCTGCGGCGCGGGTATGGTCTCGAGGGCCGCGATCACACGGTCCATGTCCTGCTGGGTGAATCCCTCGCGTGCCAGTGCCTCTTGGGCCGGCTCGGTGCCGAGAGCCCGCAGGCCGCTGGCGTTGCCGGGCGCGACGGCGGTCTCCAGCGGCAGCATCCACCCGCGGGTCTCGATGCCCGTACTGGCCGCGATGCCGTCGATCCGCGGCGCCCACGCCGCGTGCGGGTGCCGGTCGCGCACCTCCGCCACGATCTGGCTGGTCTTCACGGCGTGCTCGCCGTGTATCACGGCAGGAGGACAGAGGTATGCGGCCATAATGGGGCACCTTCCCAGAGGAACGGGGGGAGCAGGGGGAGCAGGGGGAACGGCGGACAGGGGGAACGCCACGGGTGCTGTGTCATGGGTCACTTCGGAACTTCGCGCCCAAGGCGATGCCGATGAGCTCCACTTCGGGGGAGTCGGTATCCGTTTCGAGCATGGACGCTAAATGGACATTTCCGCTGTGATGTAGACAACTTAGGCGCCGATAGGGTGCGTGACACGGCACACACCGCCGCAGACACGGCACACACCGCCGCAGCAGGAACCCCCGGAGCGCTGCCGCGGGTCTTACCCGACTTACCGTCAGCCAGGGGCTACCTGACCACTGCCGCGGGAGCCGGGCGACAACCCCGGGCGGCATGGGCAACCCGACCACAGAAACTCTCCGCGATCGGGAAGAGCTGCGCCGCGATCGGCAAGCCGCCCGACGCGATGGGTGACAGCGGGCGCGGTTGCTGTACCTCGCTGCCATACATTCCGCAGACACCCTGGGCTC
Source organism: Streptomyces sp. NPDC036984 (assembly GCF_055607665.1). NCBI lineage: Bacteria > Bacillati > Actinomycetota > Actinomycetes > Kitasatosporales > Streptomycetaceae > Streptomyces > Streptomyces sp. NPDC036984. The sequence continues at coordinate 221,909 of NZ_JBVJRL010000014.1, read as the reverse complement.
CGGTTCATCCCGGGCCCGGTGTCAGCGGGCTTTGAGCGTCCTCGCCGGAAGCCGGACGGGCCGAAGCAGGGCAGTACGTGGCCGAGGGCGGAGCCATGACCGGTGCGCCGCAGGTCGTGGCCCACGGATCTGCGCCAGACGCCGTCGGCCAGGTCGTACCCGAGCCGCCGGAACAGGCTCGCGGCTCGGCGGGGGAGAACAGGTGGCCGAGCATCAGGGCTTCGGCCCGAGTGTCCCGCGGGTGCGGATCGGCACTGTCTTGTCGGCGGTCAGCCCGATCACCTGATCCGCCCCGCCTCGTCCACGGTGGCGGCCGGCGCCACGACCTCATGGCGAGGTGACGACGACGGCGAGGTGACCTCGGCCCCACCCACGGATGAACCGGTACGCCGTCAAGACGCGGAGATGATCAGCCCCGGTCCTGTACGGCCATCTCTGCGAGCAGGGACCAGTCCGCCTGCGGAAGCGCCACGTTGACGATGCGCGGCGTCTCGGCGAGGTGCGGCGGCAGTGTCTGCTGCGCGTTGCGGAAATGTTCGGAATGGACGTGCGCAGCACCCGCCTCCTCGTCGCGGAAAGCCTCGACGAGCACGTACTCGGTCGGATCCTCGACGCTGCGGGACCAGTCGAACCACAGGCAACCCGGTTCGGCACGTGTCGACTCGGTGAATGCGGCCGTGATCTCCGGCCATTGGTCCGCATGCTCCGGCAGTACCCGGAATTTCGCGGTGATGAAGATCATTCCAAGCTCCTCGATGGGCTTCGTGTTGCGTGCGTTCATGGTCTGCGTGGTCCGCCGCTGACGAAGCGGCCGACGCGCCGAGGCCGCTCGGGAGCGGTGCCCCACCGCGTCCACATCCGACGTCGAGCAGCGGGTGAAGCACCCCATCTCCTCGACCTGCGGGTGTGACGAGACCCGATCAGTCGTACCACGAGTGCGTCCTACCAGTCGGTACGAACGCGGCACCCCTCAACGACCCCGCCGGCAGGGTTACATACCCCACATGTCAGCCGGCGGTTGAGCACTCGTCCGATCCGCCCCGTTGACCCCGGTGACCCGTGTTGAAGATCGGCCCGAAAGACACGAGGTGGTGTCTCCCCGCCGCTGACCGCTGACCGCTGCCCGGCTTGGGCCGCCCTTCCCCTCCGTCAACTCGAGAACTGAGAACGGTCGCTTCATGGACTACTGCATTCCGTGCAACCGCACGCTCAACGGCGCCGTAACCTGCCCCGAGTGCGGGGCATACGACTCCGGGATGACACAGCCGAGCGAGCGGAGAGACGGTACTCCGGCCGTCGACGCGGCGATGCCGGAAGTCCGCTTCGACGGGGGACCGGGCTCCTCCGAGTCACCCCTTCCAGGGTCACCAACTCCCTTGCACGACCTGCCGGCAGACCGGTACGACCGTCCGTCGCGGCTGAAGAGGTATGCCGTCCACTCTCTTGCCGCCGCCGCCTTCACCATCCTCGGAGGCATGGCCACCGCGTCGGTGCTGCACCAGTCGACAGCCCCACGAGCAGCTTCGACCCCGGAGTCATCCCCCGCAGAGCCCGAGGTCCGCATCACCGATGCACCGGCTTCGCCGGAGCGGGTGCCCACGCATCCGGCGCGAAAGGGCGTCCGGGACCGAAACGGTGACGGGAACCGGCATCCTCTGCCGACGCCACCTCGCAACAAGTCACCGGTCCCCCGTCCTTCCGCCACCACCACGAGTGCGGCGCCACCAGTGAAGGAGAAGCCCACCCCCCGGCCCACCCGTAGCCGCCGTCCCAGCCCGCCCTCGCGGACGGCGACCCCTTCCACGCGGCCCTCCGCCAGTCCTTCCGGCAGCGTCAGCGCCTCTCCTACCCCTAGTGGCTCACCCAGCAGCACGGGAGAAACCGGTGGCTGAGCGACGCGGCTGTCCGGGGATGCCGACCCCCGATCCGGTCGCGGGTCAGCGGCCCGGTGAAGTCGACGCCGAGGTCTCCAGGCGGCGGCTCACCGCCCCCGGCGTCGACTCGACGGTCTGCCGAGCCCTGCGCCAGTGGTGTCAGCCGGGCGGTGTCGACAGATGGATCAGGATGCCGCACACCTCGTCCACGATCTCCCGGGCCTCCGTCTCGTCCCCGCAATCGGCCAGCTCGCGCGCCGCCCCTCCGATGACGGTGGTCAGCACGCTCACCCGGACCCGGCCGGCGCGTCGCCGCTCGTCCACCTCCAGCAGCCGGGCGTTGCGCCGAACCCACGCGCGGTCCCACTGGCGGCGCAGCGCGTCGAAGCCCGAGGGGCCGTCCTCCTCGGCGAGGAGTCTGCCGAGCCGCCGGTTGTCCCAGGCACCCTCCAGGTACGCCCTGGCTCCTGCCACGAAGAGGCCGATGGGGTCGTCCACTCCACGGCTGCGTTCGGAGGTCAGCGTGGCCGCGGTCCGGCGCTCCTGCTCCTCCCGGAACTCCTCCCAGAGGGTGAGGTAGAGCCCCCGCTTTCCGCCGTAGTGCTGGAAGAGGCTGCCCACCGGGATGCCGGAGCGCGCCGCGATCTCGGTGAGGCCGGCGTCGGTGTAACCGCGCTCTGTGAACACCTCCAGCGCGGCGTCCAGCAGCGCACGCCGGGCCGTTCGCCGCTGCCCGGCATGCCCCGCCGGCAGGGCCGTGCCCTCCTGCCCGCCCGGCAGCTGACATGCCGCCTCGGTCCCGGCGGACTCCACGATGCCGCTCACTGGCAATCCTCACCTTCCGCGGCGCCGTCGCGGATGGCGAGGGCGACCAGTAGTTCCAGGAGGTCGGCGATCCGGCGCGGATTGCGGCCGGTGCGTTCCTCGATCCGGCGCAACCGGTAGTGCGCCGTGTTGTGGTGCACCCGCAGCCGGTCGGCGGCCAGCCGCAGATTGAGGTCCGCCTCCGCGAAGGCCCGTATGGTGGCCGCCAGCGTGTCGCCACGTCTGCGGTCCTCCTCCAGCAGCGCACGCACCCGGGGATCGACCAGCTGGCGGGCGAGGTCGTCGGCGCGCAGCGCCAGGTAGTCGAACGGGGACAGCCGCGGCAGCGCCGCCACCCCGCCCCCGCTCGGCACCAGGTCGAGAGCGGCCCGCGCCTCCTCGTACGCGCGCGGCAGTTCGGACGCGCCCCGGGCGACCGTGCTGATGCCCATGCAGAGCATGGTGCCCTTCCGTGCGAGCCGCTCCTGCACGGCCTCGAAGTGGGCGCATATGTCGTCTGCGTCCATGCCGGCTCGGAGTACGGGCACGGCCACCACCTCGCCGTGGCGCACGACGACCAGGGTCCTGCCGGCCCAGGGCCCGGCGACGCTGATCGACGCGCTGGTGGCATAGCCGTTCTCGGCCGAGGTGGGGTCCCCCGTGCGCGCGTCACCCACGCAGACCGCCACGACCGCCATCATCGGGGAGCGGGGTCCGATGCCGTACGCCTGTGCCGCGGCGTGCAACGGACCGCGCGTCGGGGCCACGCCGGTCAGGAGCTGGTCCAGGAGATCGCGGCGCTCCCGGTCCGCGTCCGCCACCACATGCTGCTGGTACTCGACGTACGCCTGCGCCGCATGGGTGCTGGCGTAGTCGACGTACCGCATCAGCGGGGTGACGAGGGACAGCGCGGCCTGCTGGGCCTCGGCGGACGTGCCCGCGCAGTCCAGCAGCGCGTCCCACATCACCTGCCGGCCGACCCGGAAGGCGCTGATCCAGTCCTCCAGGGCGAACCCCGCGCGTGCTCTGCGCATCGCCGCCCCGCGGCTGAACACCAGGTCTTCGGCAGCGATGTCGCGGTCGCCGGCCAGCGCCGCCAGCTGCATCCGGTAGTGCTCGAGCACCTGCTCCCGTACGTCGTCGAAGAACCGTTCGTCCTGAAGTGCGTACGACGGGATCTCGGCGCGCATCACCTCGACGGCGGCCTCCGCCACCTCCTCGACCCGGTCATGAACGGCGCGCAGGATCCGTCGCCGCTCCCGGCGGAGCGGTTCGGAGAGTGGGGAGGCGCCCAGGGCGGGACCACGCAGCATGGCGCCGATCGTCGCCGTCCGCTCGTGCTCCGTCAACAGCCCCGGCGTGAGACATCTCCCGGCACCTGTGCGCGGCGCACAATGCGGCGCCCGAGAAGTTGGGTGCTCGCACCCAATGTGCGCTCGAAAGCCCCCCACCTACTGTGACGCTCGCCCAACCCCCAGCACCTCGGAAGGGGCGTCACTCATGCTCGCGGTCGACGGTATCACCGTGCGCTTCGGCGGGATCACGGCACTCGACGGTGTCGCGTTCACCGTCGAGCCGGGCACCGCCGTAGGGCTCATAGGGCCGAACGGAGCCGGCAAGACCACCTTGTTCAACTGCCTGACCAGGCGCTGCACCCCCGATGCGGGAACGGTGCGGTTCGCGGGCGATGACCTGCTCGCCCTCCCCCCGCACGCCGTGGCCGGTCGCGGCATCGCCCGCACCTTCCAGAACCTCGGCCTGTTCCCGCGGCTCACGGTTCGGGAGAACGTCATGGTCGGCGCCCACAGCCGGGGGCGCACCGGACACCTCGCCGCGGCGCTTCGGCTGCCCCGCGTCCGGCGAGAGGAGAGGGAACTACGTGACCAGGCGGACGACTTGCTACGGCGGCTCGGCCTGGCGGAGGTCGCCGATCACCCCGCCTCCGGGCTGCCGTTCGGCACGCTCAAACGGGTCGAACTCGCTCGGGCGCTCGCGGTGCGCCCCCGGCTGCTGCTGCTCGACGAACCCGTCAACGGGCTCAGTCACGGCGAGGTCGACCAATTCGCGGATCTGGTCCGCTCGGTGCGCGCGGAATTCGACCTCACGCTCGTGGTGGTCGAACACCACATGGGGTTCGTGATGGGCCTGTGCGACAAGGTCGTGTGTCTCGACTTCGGGCGCAAGATCGCCGAGGGCTCGCCGGAGGAGATCCAGCGCGACCCGGCCGTCGTCGAGGCGTACCTGGGGGTGGCGGCGTGAGCGAGCCCACCACCGGCCGTACCGAGGCCGAGGCGAGTGCGGAGCCGGACTTCCTCAAGGTGTCCGACCTGCACGCGGGATACGGCCAGGCCCGCGTGCTGCAGGGCCTCGACTTCTCCGTCGCCCGCGGCGAGGTGTGCGCGATCCTCGGACCCAACGGGGCGGGCAAGACCACGACGCTGCGGGCGCTGTGCGGCATGGTCCGCGGCCGGGGCTCGGTCACCTTGAACGGTCGGGAACTACTGGGCCGCTCGCCCGAGCAGGCCGCCCGGCTCGGCGTGGCGCACGTGCCCGAGGGCCGGGGCACCTTCAACGACCTGACCGTCGAGGAGAACCTGCGCATCGGCGCCCACCTGCGCACCGGTATCGGGCGGCGGGGCCGGGCCGAGCGCGCCGCCGTCGCGGCCGACCTGGAGCGGATCCACGGCTACTTCCCCAAGCTGCGGCAGCGGTCGCGGCAGGCCGCCGGCAGCCTCAGCGGCGGGGAGCAGCAGATGCTCGCCATCGGCAGGGCGCTGATGCTGCGGCCCTCGCTGCTGCTCCTGGACGAGCCGTCCCTGGGGCTCGCACCGCTGGTCACCCGCGAGCTGTTCGAGATCGTCCGTGCCGTCAACGAGGAGGAACGCACCACCGTGGTCGTCGTCGAGCAGAACGCCCAACTCGCGCTGGACATCGCGCACCGGGCGCACGTACTGGAGGCCGGCCGCCTGGTGCTGTCCGGTCCGGCCGGGCAGATCCGCGAGGACGGGCAGGTCGCCGAGGTGTACCTCGGTGTCTCCGTCCGCTCCCGGAAGGCGGGGTGAGTGCCGTGACCGATCTTCTCCAGCAAGTGGTGGAAGGACTGGGCTCCGGCGCGGTGTACGCCAGCCTGGCGCTGGCCCTGGTGCTGATCCACCGGTTCACCGGGATCGTCAACTTCGCGCAGGGCGAGCTGGCCATGCTCTCGACCTACGTCGCCTGGCAGCTGGTGGCGTCCGGGATGCCGTTCTGGCTGGCGCTGCCCGTCACCCTCGTGGTGTCCTTCGCCGGAGGCATGCTGGTCGAGCGGATCGTCATCCGCCCCGTGCAGGGCGCACCCGAGCTGACGGTGGTCATCGTCACGGTCGGCCTGTTCGTCTTCGTCAACGCGTTGGCCGGCCTGATCTGGTCGTTCACCGTGAAGGACTTCCCGCAGCCGTTCCCCGACGGCGGGCTCGACCTGGCCGGGGTACGCATGGACTGGTCGACGCTCGGGATGCTCGGTGTGGTGGCCGTCGTGATGGGCCTGCTGTATCTGCTGTTCCAGCACACGTCCGTCGGCCTGGTGATGCGGGCGGTCGCGTGCAGCCCCTCCTCCGCCCGGCTGTCGGGCATCCGGGTGAGCCGGGTGCTGATGATCGGCTGGGGGCTGGCCGCGACGGTCGGCGCGGTGTCGGGCGTGCTCGTCGCCCCGGTGCTGTTCCTGGAGCCCAACATGATGGGCGGGGTGCTGATCTACGCGTTCGCCGCGGCCACCCTCGGTGGCTTCGACAGCCCGGTCGGTGCGGTCGTCGGCGGCCTGCTCGTGGGCGTCGCCGAGACGCTGGCCGGGGCGTACGTGGGCGTGATCGGGGCCGATCTGAAGGTGGGCGTCCCCCTGGTGATCATTCTGGCGGTGCTGCTGGTACGGCCCCAGGGCCTCTTCGGACGGGCGGCGGTGGAACGCGCATGAGCACGATCACGACCGTACTCGGCACGGACCGCGCCCGACATGCACGGGCCGCGCTCACCGTGCTGCTCGCGGCGGCCGCCGCCGTCGGCGCACCGTTCTACTTCGCCCCCTTCCAGGTCTTCCAGCTGACCATGGTGCTCCTGTACGCCGTGGCGCTGGCCGGGCTGAACCTGCTGGTCGGCTTCGGCGGGCAGATCTCGCTCGGGCACGGCGCGTTCTTCGCGGCGGGGGCCTACACGGCGGCGGTCATGCTCGACCGGTACGACACCGGCCACCTGGCCACGCTGCCCGTCGCGGCCGCCGGATGCTTCCTGCTGGGCCTCGGCTTCGGAGTCCCCGCGCTGCGGCTGAGCGGGCTCTACCTCGCCCTGGTCACCCTCTCGTTCGCGGTGTTCCTGCCGCCCCTCCTCAAGCGGCTCGAACCGGTGACGGGCGGTTCCATGGGCCTGACCGTGGACAAGCCGCAGCCGCCCGCGTGGAGCGGGCTGGCCGAGGACCAGTGGATGTACTTCGTCGTCCTCGCGGTCGCCGCGGTGGCTCTGCTGCTCGCCCGCAACCTGCTGCGCTCCCGCGTCGGCCGGGCGCTGCTCGCCGTGCGGGACAACGAGAGCGCCGCCGAGGTCATGGGCGTGCGGCTGTCACTGCACAAGACCCTCGCCTTCGCGTGGAGCGCGCTGTTCGCGGGTGTCGCCGGGTGTCTGTACACCTGGGTGATCGGCTTCGTCTCGCCCGACTCCTTCAGCTTCGTACTGTCCATCACGCTGCTGGCCGGCCTGGTCGTCGGCGGGCTCGCCTCGCTGTACGGTCCCCTGCTGGGCGCGGCGTTCGTGATGTACGTGCCGAGCGTCTCCCAGGACCTGAGCGAGGCCGCACCGGGAGTGGTGTTCGGCCTGCTGATCATCACGGTGATGTTCGTGGCCCCGACAGGACTGGCCGGTCTGCCGGGCCGTGTCCTGGGCGCGGTCGCCCGTCGCCTGCCCCGCACCACCGCCACCCCCGACCGGACGCCCGAGACCGCATCCACTCCCGATGCGGAACCGAAGTCCCGGGCCGGATCCGGCCCCTCCGTACCCCTCGACCCTGCGGCCCCCGCAGTTGCCGGCGCCGAACCCGTGGGCGCACCGCCCCGCACGGAAAAGGAATGAACCACATGCGCAAGACGACCGCTCTGCGGGCGGCCGCGGCCGCGACCGCCGCCCTCCTCGCCGCATCCGCGTGCAGCAGCCGGCGAGGCCAGGACGCCCAGGACACCGCCGCCGGTGGCGCGTGCAAGGGCCAGCAGACCACCGGCATCACCGACAAGGCCATCAAGCTGGGCGGGATCTACCCACTGTCGGGACCCGCCTCCGCGTACGGCACGATCAGCAAGGGCGTGGCCGCCTACTTCAGGTACGTCAACGACAAGGGCGGCATAGACGGCCGCAAGATCGAGTTCGTCGTCCGCGACGACGGCTACCAGCCGCCCAAGGCGGTCGAGGAGGCCCGCAGACTCGTCGAGCGGGAGAAGGTCTTCGCCGTGTTCCAGACCCTGGGCACCCCCTCCACGGCGGCGGTGTGGGACTACCTCGACCGGCAGAAGGTGCCGCAGCCCTTCGTCGCCACGGGAGCCTCCGTCTGGGGCACGGACGACAAGCACCCCTGGACCATCGGGTGGCAGCCCAACTACGTGGCCGAGGCCCGGGTGTACGCCAAATACCTCACGGACAAGAAGCCGAAGGCCAAGGTCGCGGTCCTCTACCAGAACGACGACTTCGGCAAGGACCTGCTCGGCGGGTTCGAGAAGGCCCTCGCCGGCAGCGGCGTCAAGGTGGTCGCCACGGAGAGCTACGAGGTCACCGACCCCTCCGTGTCGGCACAGATGGCGAGCCTCGCCCGCTCCAAGGCGGACGTACTGCTCAACATCACCACGCCCAAGTTCGGCAGCCAGGCCCTCGCCGCCGACGCCAAGAACACCAAGTGGAACCCGCTGCACATCGTGAACAACGTGGCCTCGTCCGCCGCCGTGCTCCAGCCCGTCGGGTTCAAGAACGTCCAGGGCGTGGTCTCGGCGACCTACTTCAAGGACCCTGCCGACCCGCAGTGGGCGGACGACCCTGAGGTGAAGACGTACAAGAAGGCCATGCACGAGTACGCCCCCGACGCCGACCCGGCCAACCAGTTCAACGCCTACGGCTGGGCAGTCGCCTCCAGCCTGCACCAGGCTCTGGACGCGATGAAGTGCCCGACCAGGGAGGGACTGCGGGACGCGGTGCGCAATCTGAAGGACGTGAAGGTGGGCATGCTGCTGCCCGGGGTCACCCTGTCCACGGGCCACGGCGACGACTTCCCGATCGAGACGATGCAGCTGATGCGGTTCAAGGGCGAGCGCTGGCAGCTGTTCGGCAAGCCGGTGGACACCCGCAAGGAGTTCGGCCCGCTGACGAAGTGAGCCGGCGGGGGCGGTCCCGGCCATGCCCTGATCCCTTGGGACCGCCCCCGCTCCCGCGGAGCCGACATGGCGCGTGAGACCGAACAGGCCGGCCTGGGAACCGTCGACGGGCGGTCGGTGGCCATGGAGGGGGAGGAGGGGGACGGCACATCCGCGAAGTCGCCCGCGGCGCACACGTTCTTGTCGACACCGTCCGCTACCGGCTGCGCCGTTTCGAGGAGGTCACCGGCATCGGCCTGGACGCTCCGGACACCGCGGTGGAGCTCAGCCGGGCATGGCGGCACGCGAACCGGGGAGACCTCCACGAGGCCCGGCACTGTCTGCTCATGGCGGACTCCCGTAGTGGCGCCGTGCCCGTCGCCATTCCCTCAAGTGCGCCACGCCGTGCCACGCGGCCAGTGGAAGCCGCGGCTCCCACCGGGTTTCAATGGGCTTGCATGGCATCAGCAGGTCAGCGTGCACGGGGAGACTCCGCGCCATCGCCCCGGACGCCGTCATGCCGGTCACCGGCCGCGGTCAGAACCCGCGGCAGCATCGCGGTGGCCTCGTACAAGGTGGTGTCCAGCGGTGGAGAAGCGGATGACGGAGCTCAGCGAAGGCCACTACGATCCGTTCGCCCTGCAACTCGCCGCCTTGGCGGTGCTCGACGACCGGGGAGTCGTGGTCGGGTGGAGCCGGCGGGCGCAGGAACTGCTCGGCCATCCGGACGCTGCCGTGCTCGGTCGTCGGGCATTCGAGGTCCTCGTCGACCCTCGCGATCTGCCGGCTGCCAGGGAGGCCGCGGCGAAGTGCAGGCGAGCCGGCGGCTGGTTCGGCCTGCTCCCCGTGCGGCACCGCGACGGGCGACTCGTGGAGATGGGGCTCAGGGCTCATGCGCTCTCACGCGATGACCGGGTCCGTGAGTGGCTTCTTGCCGGCGCACCCGCGGTTGACGTCCTGGAGTGGCAAAGAGACCGCGCGATCCTCGACGGACTGTACCGCCGGTGCCCGATCGGCCTGGCCGTCCACGGTCCCGACCTGACCATTCTCCGGGTCAACCGGGCCATCGAACGCTTCAGCGGCGTTCCCGCGGCAGACTTCAAGGGGCTGCCCACCGGCTGTTTCCTCGTCCCCGACGACGCGCGCAAGGCCGTGGAACGTGTGCGCCGGGTGATGGAGACCGGCAGGCCCACGGTCTACTCCGAGCAGTTCGTCCGCCTGGAGTGGTACCCGGCACGAGAGCGGGTCGCGATGGTCTCGTCCTTCCCGATGGAGGACCCCTCCGGCCGCATCCTGGGTGTGGCCGAGATGATCGAGGACATCACCGAACGCCATCGGGCCCAGCGTCGGCTCGCGCTCCTCGATCAGGCCGGCAGCCGTATCGGAACCACCCTCGACGTGGGGGAGACCGCCCGGGAACTCGCCGAGGTGATGGTGCCTCACCTCGCCGACCACGTAACGGTGGACCTGCTTCAACCGGTGACGCGCGGTGAGGAACCGACGCGCACCCTGGTCGGGCCCGTGGTCCGGCTGGGAGCCTGCAGCGTCGGTGCCCAGCAACCCTGCCCGCCCCACCCCCAGGGCGAGCCCGTGGAGTTCGGTCCCGACACACCGCAGGCCAGGTGCCTGGCCGAAGGGCGGCCCGTTCTGGAACCGGTTCTCCCGCCCGACTGGTTCTCGGCGGGAGGGCACCAGGGGGCTCACGCTCCGGACCTGGGCGTCCACTCGCTGGTCGTGGTACCTCTTGTCGCACGTGGCCTGGTGCTGGGCGTGATGACCCTGTGGCGTTCGCGTCGCCCCGATCCCTTCGAGGCGGACGATCTCACCCTCGGCCAGGAACTCGCCTCGCGCGCCGCCGTCGCCATCGACAACGCCCGGCGCTTCACCCAGCAGCAGCAGACCGCGTTCACCCTGCAGAGCAGCCTGCTGCCCCGGGCCGTTCCGGACCAGTCGGCCGTCGAGGTGGCCCTGCGGTACCTGCCGGCCAGCGCGGCCCCGGGGCTGGGCGGGGACTGGTTCGACGTCATTCCCCTGTCCGGGGCCCGGGTCGCCCTCGTCGTCGGGGACGTGGTGGGACGCGGCATCCACGCTGCCGCCACCATGGGCCGGCTGCGTACCGCCGTACACACGCTCGCCAGCCTCGACCTGGAACCGGACGAGATCCTCTCCCGCCTGGACGACCTGGTCAACCTGCTGGCGGCCGAACAGGAGGCGGCCGGCGAACGGCCCGTGGGCGAGCAGGTCGTCGGCGCGACCTGCCTGTACGTCGTGTACGACCCGGTCTCCGGGCGCTGCTCCCTGGCCCGCGCCGGTCACCCGCTGCCGGTGGTGGCCGCTCCGGACGGACAGGTGGCCCCGCTCGACCTGCCCGCCGGCCCACCGCTCGGACTGGGCGGCCTGCCGTTCGAGGCCCGGGAGATCGACCTGGCCCAGGGAAGCCTGCTGTGCCTGTACACCAACGGACTCATCGGCGAACGCCACATCGATGCCGACACCGCCCTGACCAAGCTGTGCGCAGCGCTCACCCGCCCCGCGGACGCACTGGAACAGACATGCCAAACGGTGGTCGATTCGCTCGTGCCGACGCACCCCAACGACGACGTCGCGCTGCTGATCGCCCGCACCCGCATGCTGCCACCGGACGATGTCGCTTTCTGGCACCTGCCGTTGGAGCCTGCCAGCGCGGCCCGGGCTCGGGCGTTGACCACGGCCAAGCTGACCGAATGGGGCCTGGAGCACTTGGCGTTCACCACCGAGTTGATCGCCAGCGAACTGATCACGAACGTCTACCGGTACGCCGGCGGTCCGGCGACCCTGCGGCTGATCCGTGAACGGAGCCTGGTGTGCGAGGTCAGCGACACCAGCCACACCTCACCGCACCTGCGCCGCGCTCGCACCACCGACGAGGGCGGCCGCGGCCTGTTCCTGGTGGCCCAGATGGCCGAACGCTGGGGTACCCGCTACACCCGCGAGGGTAAGACCGTGTGGACCGAACAACCACTGACCGGCACACTCACGTGACCGTCCAGGCCGTGCACCGGGACTTGGGTCCCTGGCGGGCTACGCGGGCGGCGCCTTGGCCGCTCGCGTAGCCCGCCACGCTGCCGTACTCACTCCGCCGCGGCGAGCAGCCGTGCCTCGCTCTCCTCGTACAGCCGCCGGCTCTCGCGGCTCTCGGCGGCGCGGCGCCGCTGGTCCAGACGGCTGCCCAGCCAGCCCGCCAGATAGCCGCACGGGATGGAGACCAGGCCGGTGGACTGCATGGGGAACCAGCCGAAGTCCGCGTTCGGGAAGACGGCGGACGGCGTGCCCGAGACCGCCTTCGAGAAGACCATGAGCACCAGCGCACAGGCCGTGCCGCCGTAGAGGCTGGCGAGCAGGCCGACGCGCGTGAATCCTCGCCAGAACAGGGAGTAGGTCAACGCGGGGGCCACGGCCGATGCCCCGATGCAGATCGCCAGCGTGGTCAGTACACCGACGTCCCAGTTCTGGACCAGGACGGAGAGCAGGACGGCAACGGTCCCCACCGCCACGCTCGTCCACGCCGCCACCGTCATCTCCGTACGCGGTGCCGCCTGTTCCCGCCGCAGCGCATGGGCGAACAGGTCATGGGCGAGCGACGAGGCGGCGGCCAGGGTCATCCCCGCGACCGAGGACAGCAGGGTGATGAACACCGTGCCCGCCATGGCCGCGTAGAGAACCGTCGTGCCCGCGGAGCCGGCGCCGCTGCCGAGCGCACGGGACAGCATGAGTACCGACGTCCTGCCGTGCGGATCCGCCGCAGTGATGTACTGCGATCCCACCAGGGCCGCCGCGCCCGTACCCATGATGATCACGAGCAGGCAGAACGTGGTGACCGTACCGACCGCCCACGACATGGAGCGGCGCACGGCGGGCACGTCGCGCGCGGAGTACAGCCGCATCGTGATGTGCGGCAGGCAGGCCGCGCCGAGGATCACGGTGATCTGAAGACTGGCGAAGTCCAGTCGTTGAGCTGCCGAGGTGCCCAGCTGGAGGCCCTGCTGGAGGAAGGCAGGGCCCGTGCCGCTGCCGCGCTCGGCGGCCCGGAGCACCTCGCCGGGGCTCCAGTCGAAGCGGTTGAGGACCAGGGCGGCGACGGTGATGCTGGTGCCGAGCAGGAGCACGATCTTGATCATCTGGACGAGCGCGGTGCCCCGCATGCCACCGATCGCCGCGTAGATGATCATCAGGCTGCCGATGAGGACGATGCATGTCGTCCTGGCGCCGGTCACGTGCGGCAGCCCCAGGATGAAGGTGAGCAGCGACCCGGCCCCGGAGAGCTGGACGACCAGGAAGGGGAGGGTCGCCGCGAGGGTCACCACGCAGGAGGCGATGCGGACGGCCCGCCCGGGCATGTTGCGGGCCAGGACGTCGCCCATGGTGAAGCGGCCGGCGTTGCGCAGCGGCTCGGCCAGCAGGAACATCAGCAGCACCAGCGACAGGGCGGTGCTGACGGCCAGGACGTAACCGTCGTATCCGGCGAGCGCGATGATGCCGGTGGTGCTCAGCACCGTGGCCGCGGAGATGTAGTCGCCCGCGATCGCCAGGCCGTTCTTGACAGGGGTGAGCGAGCGGTAGCCGGTGTAGAAGTTCGTCAGGTCGTCGCGGTCCGGTCCCGCCATCACGCACATCAGCAGTGTGAGGGTCACCAGAGTGGTGAACAGGACCAGGACGATTGCCTGCGTCCCTGAGCCGAAGTCGTTCATCTCGCCACCCCGGCATCCCGGCTCGGCCGGACCGTTCGCTCCCTGACGGCCAGCGCCAGCGGGTCCACGGACTGCTGTGCGCTGCGTCCGTACCAGACGACGGCCGCGAAGGTGAGGAGGAGCTGGAAGATCCCCAGGCCCATTCCCAGGCTCAGTTCCCCGGCGATCTTGGAGCCCATCAGGTCCCGCGCAGAGCAGGACAGCACCACGTACACCACGAAAGAGCCGAGCGCGGTGAGCGTGGAGACCCGGCGGAGCACTTGGTAGGCCGAGCGGAGGGCGGCGAGGTCGGCACCGTGCGGATGGGGCTCGGGCGCGTGCGGTGGGCGCTGCGCGGCCTGCCCGTACGAGTCGTACGAGGGGGCGTCGTACCCGTACGACGTGCTCCCCGGGACGTCGCGTCCGTAGGACTCCTGCCATGGATCCCGCCCGTACGACCCGCGTCGAGGGGCGTGGCCCTGGGGCTCGGTCCGCGGCTGCGTCCATCCCGGCGGTACTGGCGGCGGGTACCGGTCGTTGTCGGCGTGTGTCATCGCATGGCCTTCCGGTGCGGCTCGGATCCGTGGGAGGTGACGGTGAAACATCGGTGTGGCGGCGCACGATACCGACTGGTTGGAATGCGGGATAAGCCTGCTGAGAGTTACGTTTTCGGCTCGATGCGGCATCCGGTCGACGGGGGCGGTCCGCCGGTGGTCGACCCCCGGGACCTTAGGTCGCTGGACGCCTGGATGATCTGTGGGGAATGTCACAAGTATCGACGTACCTACTGGTCGGTATGGTCATGGGAGGCCCCAACGACAGGAGGCGTGATGTCCACGACCAACCGCCAGATCCGCCTGGCAGCCCGCCCCGTGGGCGAAGTGAAACCCGAAGACTGGGAGCACCGTTCCGAACCGCTCGTGGAACCGGGCCCCGGCCGGTTCGCGGGCCGGACGCGCGTCATCTCCCTGGATCCGGCCATGCGGGGCTGGCTGGACGACCGCCCCTCCTACCTGCCGCCGGTGGGCATCGGAGAGGTGATGCGTGCCGGATCGGTCATCGAGGTCACTGCATCGAACCACCCGGACTTCCAGCCCGGCGATCACGTGGTCGGCACGTTCGGCGTCCAGGAGCACGTGGTCTCCGACGGCCGGGGCGCCATGAAGATCGACACCTCCCTCGCCCCGCCCTCGACGTATCTGGGAGCGCTGGGCATGCCCGGCATGACCGCGTACTTCGGCCTGCTGGATGTCGGCGCGCTGCAGGACGGCGAGACCGTCGTGGTGTCGGGAGCGGCCGGAGCCGTGGGCACCATCGCGGGTCAGATCGCGAAGGCCAAGGGCTGCCGGGTCGTGGGCATCGCCGGCGGGCCGGAGAAGTGCGCCATGCTCACCGGCGAACTGGGATTCGACGCGGCGATCGACTACCGAGCCGAAGACGTCAAGAAGGCGCTGCGCGAGCACGCCCCCGACGGTATAGACGTCTACTTCGACAACGTCGGAGGAGACATCCTCGACACCGCCCTCACCCGGCTGGCGATGCACGCGCGCGTCGTGGTCTGCGGCGCGATCAGCCAGTACAACAACGCCACGCCGGTCAAGGGCCCCTCCAACTACCTCTCGCTGCTGGTGCGCCGCGCCCGCATGGAGGGCTTCGTCGTCTTCGACTACGCCAAGCGCTACGCGGAGGCCGCGCAGGAGATCTCCGCCCTGATCGGTGCCGGCCGCATCAAGGTCAAGGAACACGTGGTGAGGGGCACCGTCGACGACTTCCCCGCGACCTTGCAGATGCTCTTCCGCGGCGAGAACGTCGGCAAGCTCGTGCTGGAGCTGGCATGACCGCCGGTGAGAGCGGGGCCGTCGCCGCGCGGGAAGAGCAGAGGGACGGCGTCTCGCTCCAGGGAAAGGTGGCGATCGTCACCGGCGGTGCCAGCGGACTGGGCCGGGCCTCGGCGCTGGCACTGGCGAGGGCGGGCGCGCGCGTGGTCGTCGCCGACCTCGACGCGCAGGGCGGGCGGGAGGTGGCTGACATGGTCGACGGCCACTTCCGCGCCTGTGACGTCTCCGACCTCGACGCCAACCGCGCACTGGTGGAGTTCACCCAGGAGCGGTACGGCGGTGTGGACATCGCGCTGCTCAACGCGGGGGTGGCGACCGGATGCGGCGTCGGCGAGGACTTCGCCCCGGAACGCTACCGCCGGGCGATGGGCGCAAACCTCGACGGCGTGGTCTTCGGCACCCACGCGGTGCTGCCCGCGCTGCGGGCTCGCGGCGGAGGGTCGATCGTGGCGACCGCTTCCCTGGCGGGCCTGGCGGCAGTGCCGCTCGATCCGCTGTATGCGGCCAACAAGCACGCGGTCGTGGGCCTCGCACGCTCCCTGGGGCCGGCTCTCGCCCCGGAGAACGTGCGCTTCAACGCGGTCTGCCCAGGCTTCGCCGAATCGCACATCATCGACCACCTGCGCGGCATGCTCTCCGACCAGGGTCTGCCGGTCATCCCGGCTGAGGTCGTCGCGGACACGGTGCTGCGGATCCTCGCCGGCGACGGCACCGGGGAGTGCTGGTTCATCCAGGCCGGCCGCGAACCGGAGCCGTTCCGCTTCCGCAACGTCCCCGGTCCGGCCAAGCCCGTCGGCGTCTGAGACGTTTCGGTCGGTCCGTGACCGGGCCGGAAGTGCTGGTCGGGATCGGGATGACGGCGGGAGGGCGTGGGAGTTACGACGGGGACCGGGCTCCACCCTGAGGGGGCACGGGAAGGCGCCTGCGAGGCAAAGGTGCAGGTCAGGCGCCTTTCCGCAAGTGTTTAGAAGAAGCCCAGCTTCTTCGGCGAGTACGACACGAGCAGGTTCTTCGTCTGCTGGTGGTACGCGCCTGACCTCGCTCCCGACCTGCGACAAAGAGTGGAAACGTCGAGTGTCAGGCTGGTTCGGTCCGCACCTGGTCCGGATCTTGATGAGCGGTACGTGGTGCTAGCGAGTGGGTTGCGGTACCACATGGCACAGGTAGGCGGAAGCGTCTGCTGGTGTCCACGTGGTCTAGATCGATGCCGTGCACGCAGGCGGGGCCTTCGGGGTCCAGGTGCGTCGATGGTGTTGGTGACAGGAACGTGACAGCGACCAGGTGGCGACGCGGGTTCCTGCGTTCGGGACAGCCTTTGCGTTGGCGGAGCCCAGCCGCATCCATCAGATGCTGACGGCACCGCCCCGTCACGATGAACCAGATCGCCGGTGACAACCGTCGTGGTGCCTGGGCGCAGGGGCTGGTGGAACATCCGCCGGGTGCACCGCGTTCCCCCACGGGAACCCGGGGCGGAGGCGACCAGGATGGTGAGAAAGGTGGCGACATGCTGGAGACGGTGGGCCTGACGGCCGACGAGAGCGAGGTGTACCGCCTTCTGGTCGCCACCGGGACGGCGTCCGCTCAGGACATCTCCGGCCGCTCGGCCCTCGACGTCGTCACCGCGCGGCTGCTGCTGCGCGCGCTGGAGCACAAGGGCCTGGCGTCGGTGGTCGAGGACAGTCCCGAATGGTTCACGGCCGTGCCGCCGCAGGTGGCCCTCATGCCCCGGCTCCAACGCCACTTCGACGCCCTGGAACAGACCCGGGCCGCCGTCTACGAACTGGCGGAGACACACCGCCGTAGCGCATGGGCCCGGAGCACGGGCGAGGCCGTCGAGATCATCACCGGCGCGGCGGCGCTGCGCCAGCATCTGCGGCAGCTCCAGGACGGCGCCGGCCGCGAGATGATGTGGTTCGTGAAGGCCCAGTACGTGGCCATGTCACCGGAGAGCAATCAGGAGGAGTTCGACGCGCTGGACCGGGGCGTGCTCTACCGGGCCCTGTACGAGCAGGCGTACTTCGACGACCCCGACTCGGTGGACTTTGTCGTCAAGGGCGTGTGCGCCGGAGAGGTCGCCCGGGCGGTGCCTCTGCTGCCGCTGCGCGCGGCGGCTTCCGTTCGCCCGGTGTGCGGGCCGAGGTCCTGAGCGGCGCCAGGGGCGGCGGTCAAACCGGCCACGAGCGCCACGAGGGCGGCGGCCGCCGCCGTATGCCGAGGCCGGGGAGGGCGGACCCAGCGGCGCCACTTGTTGTTCAGTCTCTCATGGGAGGACAGCGTGGTGCCGTCAAGTGCCGAGGTCAGCAGATTGCCCTGTCCACCAGGCGTCAAGTCACCTATGTGCCAACTCCTATACTTCACAAAGCGGGCAAACGTGGCCACGGTGGCGGCTCATAGACGAACCGATCGAGCCGCTCCCCGGGTGGTGTCAAGCCGGCCGCCGGAGATCCCGTATCTCAACCGAACGTGATCCCGTGATTTCGCCTGCGGATTCTGGACATGCTGGAGGAGGGGGCGTACACCGCACGACGAGGACAGGGGTCAGAGGCTGAACAGGCTGGGGTTGTCGCGGACGTAATCGGCCACCCCCGATGGAGGCCGCCCGGTGACCTGCTCGACCCCGTCCGCCTTGCGGTCGTATCGATTCTCGGCGTGAAGACGAGCCATGGTGGAGATGTGCTGAAAGGCATGGTCCGGCAGCCCCAGCGGTCTGAGATCATCGTTGATCCATTCCTGCAGCGGGACGTCCGTGTACCTGACCGGTCGTCCCAGAGCTGTGGAAAGCTCTGCCGCCATGACGGCGGCGTCCTCCGAGCGCGGGCCGGTCAGCTCGTAGATTCGGCCGATGTGCGCGGACGGATCGGCCAGGATCTCCTCAACAACCGCGGCGACGTCCCGAGCCGTCACAGGGGAGGTTTTCGCCCGGCCGAAGGGCAGTCTGATGCTTCCGTTCTTCGCGATCGAGGAGAAGCCGACACGGAACAGCGGGTTCTCCATGAACACAGTGGGCCTGATCTGGACGACGGGCAGGCCTGACCAGCCGAGGACCTGCTCCACCAACCAGTGCTGCCGCTGCTGCACGGACTCAGAGGTGCTGGTGAGATCCATCTCCGAGACAGTGAGCTGCGACATGTTCACGAACACTTCCAGGCGTCCGTACGCGCGGGCGACGGCCGCTGCCGTCACGGCAGCCTCCAGATACTGTGCCGACACACCCATACCGAAGTACATACGTCCACAACCGGCCAGGGCGTCGGCAACGTCGACCGCGCGCGTCAGGTCTCCAACGACGACCTCCGCTCCCATCGTGCGCAGCGCCTTCGCTCGCTCATCCTCGCGATGCGCCATGGCCCGGACGCCCAGGCCCCTTTGCTTTAGGCCCTCGACCACAGATCGGCCGACGGCACCGACACTGCCCGCCGCGCCCGTCACCAGAATGGGCAGCGCACGGGCTTCCGGGGTGCTGTCCATACGAGCAGACTGGGGTGCGCACCGCCACGGCGCAACCGGAGACGGCCGGCCTCGCCGACGTTGTGCCAGGCGTCACCGTCTGTGAAGCAGGTCGGCCTGTTCGTCCGCCTCGGGTTCCGAGGCCGTCCTCTATACCGCTCGGCGCGGAGTGTGGTCAGTGCAGTGGCCGGGGTGATACGCCGGGGCATACGGGAACGCGGTCGGTAGCGAGGGGGGTGGGCTGTCGGCGGGGTCGGCTACCTTCGAAAGGTCCCGAGTGGACCGCGCGTTCCCGCGCGCCTGATGGCTGCGGGCCGGGCGGGAACGGTGTGCTCGCCCCCCGGTTGTTCTGGCCCGGGGGCGGGCTCTTCCCAGCACCGGCTTTCCCCGGCCTCGCCCACGGTCCGGGCACCGGCCCGTGGGCGCGCTGACCACACTCCGCCACCCCCGCGGGCCGGACCCATCCCCTCCCCGCCGACAGGAGAGATGATCACCTTCCGCCTGCCTGCCGCCTCAGCCCAGGACGCCGAGGAGCGCTACCTCATGGACGCCGAGGAGACCAGCAGCGAGACCGTCAGCCTGCGCGTCGACTCCACAACACGCTGGACCCGGACGTGCCCGCCGGCCGCAGGAGGCCCTCATCCGCCTCACGGCGTAATACGACACGCTTCAGGGGTGCAGTGCTCGTTGCAGTGCCTCGATGGCGAGCGTGCGCGCGACCGTGGTTGCCTTGGAGTCGCGGAGGCTGTCGAGCATCAGGAAGTCGTGGACCATTCCCAGCACTCGGACCGCGGTGACGTCCACTCCTGCCTCGCGGAGCTTGGCGGCGTAGGCCTCGCCTTCGTCACGCAGTACGTCGGCCTCGTCGGTGATGATCAATGTGGTGGGAAGGCCACGGAGCTGCTCGATGTCGGCCCGCAGCGGCGAGGCGTAGATTTCGGTGCGCTGCTTGGGGTCCGAGGTGTAGGCGTCCCAGAACCACTTCATCCCGTCGCGAGTGAGGTAGTAGCCGTCGGCGAACTGCTGGTAGGACGGAGTGTCGAAGTTCGCGTCGGTGACGGGGTACAGCAGCACCTGGGCAGCCAGTTGCACATCTCCGCGTTCCTTGGCCATCAGCGCGAAGACCGTCGACATGTTGCCGCCCACCGAATCGCCGCAGACCGCTATCCGTGAGGCATCGAGGTTCTGTTCCCCGCCGTTTTGGAGGATCCACTTCCCGACCGCGTAGTTCTGCTCGATCTGAGTCGGGTACTTCGCCTCGGGGGCCCTGTCGTAGACGGGGAAGACCACCGCGGCGTCCGCTCCGACCGCCAGTTCGCGGATCAGCCGGTCGTGCGTCTTCTCGTCGCCGAACACCCATCCGGCGCCGTGGATGTACAGGACCACCGGGAGGGTTTTCATCGTTCCCCGGGGGCGGATGATACGCGTGCGGACGTTGCCGTACTGCCCGGCGTCGATGGTCACC
Organism: Streptomyces sp. NPDC036984; assembly: GCF_055607665.1. Classification (NCBI taxonomy): domain Bacteria; kingdom Bacillati; phylum Actinomycetota; class Actinomycetes; order Kitasatosporales; family Streptomycetaceae; genus Streptomyces; species Streptomyces sp. NPDC036984. The sequence goes on along the minus strand of NZ_JBVJRL010000014.1, from coordinate 201,419 downwards.
CAGTCCTCGTCCACCGCCGGCTTGGCCACCCCTTTCCCTTCCTGGAGACCATCGAGGATCTCGCGGCCGTTCTCCGGCGGGACCTCGTAGATGCGCGGATGTGGCGACGTGGCCTCCGTCAGGTCCCGGGCAGAGGGTTCCAGGACTGGGGTTGCGACGGATCGAGAAGCGGGCATGGTGCGCCTCCTGCCTCAGATGTAGCGGTACATGCGGCTGGCCCACCCACCTCCCATCGTCTCTCAGCAGCGCATCGGTGCAACCGCGGGACAGGGCGTGAAGCCCAGGCCACGTTGGGGCGTCGAGGTCGCACCATGGCGCGGATCCACCGTCGGGTCCGGCTTGTGGCTGTACTTCCGTCCCTACGCGGGGCACCGCCGCATCCGATATGGCCTGCCGAAGAAACCGACGGGCCGGCTGCTCGCTCAGGCGGCCCAACCGATCAGCATGCCCCACCCGGTGAACCTTCGCGGTCACAGCAGTAGGTTCTGTCTCTTTGGTCAGCGTCGTGTCCAGATGAGGATGGCGGCGAGGTGGAGTGCGGCCTGGTAGGCGGAGGCGAGTTTGTCGGTTTGTGTGACCAGGCCGCGCCACTGCTTGAGGCGGTTGGTGCACCGTCCGATGGTGTGGCGCTGCTTGTAGGCATCCGCGTCGAAGCCGGGCGGCCGCCCGCCTTGGCGGGCGGGCCGCAGACGGTGGCCGACCTGGTCCGACGGCTGCGGGATGACCGCGCGGATCTACTGACGGCGCAGATGGCCGCGGATTGCCTGGGATGAGGAGGCACGGTCGGCCAGGGCCACGATGGGATGGGTGCGAGGCCGGCCAGGTCCGGTTCTCGGCACCCGAATGCGGGCCATGACCGTCTCGAAGGCAGGCGCGTCACCAGCCTGGCCCGCCGTGACGGCCAGAGCCAGGGGCCGCGCATGGCCGTCTGCGGCAAGGTGGATTTTCCTGCTCAGCCCGCCGCGGGAGCGTCCGAGCGCGTGGTCGGCCGGCTCGCTGTGACCTGCCGCACCCTTTTGAGTGCTCCGGCGGCATGCTGGTGGGCCCGGACGACAGTGGAGTCGACCGACACGGTCCACGCGATGTCGTCGACGGCGTCCGCTGCCGCGAGGACGGCGGCGAGCATCTGTTCCCGGGTGCCGTCGACGGCCCACTTGATCAGCCGTTTGTGAGCGGTCTGGTACGAGCCCAGTTCGTCGGGCGGGTCCCGTCAGGGCGAGATGGTGCGGTACTTCCACGCGATGGCCTCGAGGGTGCGGCGGTGGTTGGCCCACCGTCGTCCGCGGACCGGGTCGGTCGGCATAAGCGGTTCGATCCGGTCCCACATCGCATCAGTGATCACTAGTCGGACGGGCACGTTCGATCAACTGATGAGCGCACCAAAGAGACACGCTCTGGACCAGTTCTCCCGGCCCTTGCGGCGGTGCTCAGGCCAGCAGGCCTTCGATCGCCACAGGAAGGTGGCGGGGGCCGCGCAGCACCGCGTTGGCACGGTACGGCGGCGGGTCCTCGAGCAGCCGGGAGAACTTGACCCGGCGGAAGAGTTCGGGCACAGCCAAATGGAGTTCTATGCGGGCGAGAGGGGCGCCGAAGCAGTAGTGGATGCCGGTGTAGAAGCCCAGGTGCTCGTTGTCCTTGCGGTCGGGATCGAACCGGTCGGGGTCCTCGAAGCGCCGGGGATCGCGGTTGGCCGCGGCCAGCATGAGCCAGACCGGCGAGCCCTTGGGGATCGTGGTGCCGGCGACGTCGATGTCGGCCAGGGCGGTGATCCATGGGACGAACTGGACCGGGGGCTCGTAGCGGAGCACTTCCTCGATGAGCGGGACGGCCAGGTCCGGGTCTTTCTGGAACCGGTCGAGGAGGTCGGGGTGGCGCAGCAGGGTGAGGGTCGTGTTGCTAATGGCGTTGACGGTGGTCTCGTGGCCGGCGACCAGGAGCAGCACCGCGGTGGCCTCCAGGTCTGCCGGTGTCATGACGGGGGCAAGCGCGCTGAGCATCCCGGGGCCGGGGTGGCGGCGTTTGGTCTCGATCAGATCGGACAGGTAGGCGCCGATGTCCTGGCGGGCCCGCCCTGCCTTTTCAGGGCCGCCGTCGTCGCCGGAGCGGGGGTCGAGTGACGACGCCAGGGCATCGGCCCAGACGTGGAAGCGCGGTTCGTCCTCGCGCGGCACGCCCAGGACCTTGCAGATGGCGGTGACGGGAAGGGGGTAGGAGAAGTCCTCCACGATGTCGACCTGGTCCTTGCCCTCGAAGGCGTCGAGCAGCTCGGTGACGATTTTGGCCATCTCTTCGCGCAGGCCGTCGAGGAACCTGGGGCTGTGCGGCGGGCCGAACGGCCGGTTGATGGTGTCGCGCAGCCGGTCGTGCACGGGCGGGTCGGTGAAGATGAAGCTGGGCGGCAGTCCGGACTCCACCGGTTGCCCGACGCGGGCGTAGCCGGGTAGACGGTTGCTCGTGTCGTTGCTCATCCGCGGGTCGTTGGCCAGGCCCCGCACCTCGTAGTAGGTGCTGACCAGATAGGTGCCGTCCTCCTCCCGCCTGACCGGTTGCTTGCGCAGTTCCGCGTAGAGCGGATAGGGATCGGCCCGATTGGCGTAGTCGGTGATCTGCGCGGAGATGGTGCCGGACGTCATGGTGACTCCTAAGGGCTCCGAGCGGTGCAGGGCCGGTGATCAGGCATGCGACGGAACGAACGTGACACGCCGCTCGCTCGGTGAGTGGCCCGTCAGCGTGACGGTGGGCCCGTGGGTGGGCAGATGAGGGTCGGGAAAGGCCGGGTCGATCGGCTCCAACGTCTCGGTCCGGCGGTCGACCGAGCGGTACTCCGGCGGGAAGGGGGCGCCGGACGCGATCTGCTGCTCGTAGAACCCCAGCCACTTGGCTCCGTCAAAGGACGCCGCGGCGATGACGCGGCCGCGGTAGCCGTACACCGCGACGAACCGTGCCTCGGCGAGCGCCCCCTGGGCGACGACCAGTTGGTCGCCCAGCGAGGGAACACCGACCGACTTGATGTTGACACCGAACTGGGTGGACCAGAACATCGGCAGCCACAGGTGCGGACGGCGGTCCGGACCCGCACAGATCATGTTGTGGGCGGCGATCTCGGCCTGTTCGACCGCGTTGCCCCAGTGCTCCAGGGCCAGGAACTGGTAGTCGAACAGCGGGTGAGGGCTGCGGGCGACGTCACCGGCGGCGTAGATGTCGTCGGTGACGATGCCGTTGACGTCGAACACCCGGCACCCGGCGTCGCACGCGATCCCCCGGGGACCCGCGGCGACCCCCGAGCCGGCGAGCCATTCCGTGTTCCGCATGGCACCGAGCGAGACGACCGCCACCTCCACGTCGATCGCCGAACCGTCGGAGAGATGGGCGCGCCTGAGCCGCCCCACGTCGTCGCCCTCGAGGGCGGTGACGCTGACGCCACAGCGCAGGTCGACTCCGTGCTTGCGCTGCAGCCGGTCCGCGACCGCGCCGATCACTCCGCCGAGCGCGCCGACCAGCGGCGCCGGGCCGCGTTCGGCGACGGTGACGTCGAGGCCCAGCTCCCGGCAGGCGGAGGCGACCTCGGAGCCCGTGAAACCGGCGCCGATCACCAGCGCCCGGGACACGCCGCCAGTCAGCTTGCGGTGCAGGCGTGCGGAGTCGTCGCGGGTGCGCAACACGAACACTCCGTCCAGTGCGGCCTCTTCTGGGTGGAACCAGGGCCGTGCCCTGGTCCCGGTGGTGATCAGCAGGCGGTCGTAGGGGACGGTGTCGCCGTTCGTCAGGCGTACCTGCTTGGCGGCCCGGTCCAGGCTCTCGGCGGCGACGCCCAGACGCCAGTCGGCGTCGATGTCGCGCCGCCGCGGCAGCGCGGTGTCCTCGGGCCGTGCCCGCCCGAGCAGTGCCTGCTTGGACAGCGGCGGCCGGTCGTAGGGCTCGTACGGCTCGTCGCCGATCATGGTAAGCGACCCGGTGAAGCCCTGCTCGCGCAGGGTCTCCGCCGCGCGCAGACCGGCCAGCGAGGCACCGACCACGACGATGCGGCCCTGGCGCCGCAGGGCCTGGACGTCCGTGTCAGCCGACATGAGGCTGCACACCCTTGGTCGGCTCGTCGGAGTAGTCGACGAGGATGGCCTGGACCGGGCAGGCGGCAGCGGCCTTCTCCACCCGGTCACGTTGTTCCTCGTCGAAGCGAGGGGAGGACAGCAGCGCCTCTTCGCCGTGGAGGGAGAAGACGTCCGGGGCGAGAAAGACGCACTGCGCGAATCCCTGACACCGGTTGAGATCGACGACAAGCCTCATCTGGAACACGCTCTCTGCGAGGCTGCGGTCGCCGCCGGCTCCGCAGCCGTCTGCGCTCGGTCCATACGGTGGTCGGCATGCCTCTCTCAGGATGGGCCTCTGCGCAGGGCGCTCGCAAGGCGAGGCTGCCGGGCAGGCCAATGCGCACCCGACCGGCCAACCTCAAGGGAGACAAGGCGCTGCCGGCCGCCTCAACACCGGACGGGCCGGGCGCAACCCGGGCGGCCGTCTGCGCTCGCCCCCGCGTTGAGGTGGACCTGCGCGACCACCAACCCGATGGGGCGGGCCGGCGGGAACTCCGGACAGGCGCCGAACGATACGTGTGGTGACAAACCGGCCGACCGCTAGTGGGTCGGGCCGCGGTTGCGGGCGGGAGGGGCTGCTCGGCCCAGACGTTCGGGCACGTCCCGGAATGCGAGGGAGCGGCGCGCAGGAGGCAGGGGCAGGCTGGATAGGAGAGGTGGGTTGCCGTGGCGCGAAACGAAGCCATTTCGCCCGTCGAGGGTGCGGCAGTACTGGAAGCTCTGTTCCAGCGGTCCCCGACTGGCCTGATGGTCCTGGACACGGAGCTGCGAATCCTGCGGATCAGCGTCAAAACGCCGGTCCTGCGCACAGCGCCCTTTGAACAGATCATGGGCCGGCACTTCACCGACGTGTATGACCTCTCCGCGCCTGGTGAGGTCGAGGCGATGCTGCGCGGCGTGCTGGAGAGCGGCGCGCCCGCACGGGGGCGACCGGCGGGGGTGCGTCCGAAGGGCGGGCCGGGGCCGGAGTACCAGGTCTCCGTCTCGGCATGTCGCCTTGAGGACACGAAGGGGAGGATCTTGGGGGTACTGACGGAGACACTCGATGTCACCGAACGCGAAAAGGTACGCGCCCGTCTGCGCGTCCTCGGCTCGGTGCGCGAGCGAGTGGGACAGACCCTCGACGTGGTGGCCACCTGCGAGGAACTGGTGCAGGCGGTGGTGCCAGACCTCGCCGACATCGCCGTGGTGGAAGTGGTGGAGGCAGCGGTGCGTGGCGAGGAACCTCCGCCGAGTCCTCTCGGACGGGAGATGCCGCTGCGCCGTGCCGCCTTCGGCCGCAGTGGCGGCGAGGAGCAGGTTCAGGCACATCCGGTGGGTATGTACGGGCTCTGCCGTTTCCGACGCCTTACGCGCAGACGCTCACCGACCTCAAGCCCCGCCTGGTCGCCCTGGGCCCCGAAACGCCCTGGCTGGCGGCCGTCCCGCAGCGCGCCGAGGCGATCCTCGCCTCCGGTGCCCACAGTCTTATCACCACGCCCCTGACGCTGCGGGGAACCGTGCTGGGACTGATGAGCCTGTAACGCACCGGCCAGGGCGACGTCTACGACCAGGGCGATGTCACCCTCGCCGTCGCAGTGGCCGCCCACGCCGCGCTGTGCATCGACAACGCCCGCCGTTACACCCGCGAACACACCATCGCCTTGACCATTCAGCGCCACCTGCTCCTTCCCGAGCCTGCGACGCAGACGACCGTTGAAACCGTGCACATGCTGGTGCCCTCTGAAACCGGCGGAGGCAGCGGGTTCGACACATTCGCCCTCTCCGGCGCCCGCACCGCACTGGTGGTCGGCGAAGTAGCCGGCCAGGGCATCCACGCGGCCACCACCCTGGGACAGATAGGGACCGCCACGCGCTCCCCGGCCGCGCTCGACCTTGAGCCCGACGAACTCCTCGCCCGCCTCAACGACACGACCATCAGCCTGGCCCAGGAACGCACAGCTCTGCCGCCCGGCGATCCCATGCCGCTTACGGGAAGCTGCGTGTACGCGGTCTACGACCCGCTCGCCCAGACCTGCACCATCGCCCTGGCCGGCCACCCCCCACCCGTGATCGCCCATCCCGCTGGCAGTACCGAGATCCCTCAGCTGCCGAGCGGGCCTCCCCTGGTGCGCACCGAAGGGCCCCCTTCGCTGCCACCACGGTCTCTGTCACCGACGGCAGCGTCCTCGCCTTCTACACCCCATCCCTCCTGACCGCCTCCCGGTCCCCGGAGACACTCCAACGGGTGCTGGCCCACACCGACCGGCCGCTGCAGGATCTGTGCGAGGACGTGCTCTACCGGCTGCGGAGCGACACCCGCCACGGCGACGTCATACTCCTCCTCGCCTGCACCCACACATTCCCCGCTGATGAGGTCGCCGCGTGGCATCTCGACCACCATCCCAAAGCTGTCGCCGTGGCGCGCGACCACACCCAACTCCAGCTGAGCCATTGGGGAGTAGATGAGGAAACCGCGTACACCGCCGAAATGATCGTCAGCGAACTGGTCACCAACGCCATCCGCTACGGCGCACCGCCTGTGCGGTTGCGCCTCATCAAGGACCGCACGCTCTCCTGCGAAGTCCACGACAGCAATGCCCTCGCGCCGCGGCTGCGCCACGCGAAGACGGTCGACGAAGGCGGGCGCGGCTTGTTCATCATCGCCCAGCTCGCACGGACCTGGGGCGTCCGTTACTCCCTCGACGGCAAGACCGTCTGGGCCGAGCAGACTCTTCCGCCCGCAACCTCGCCCCGTCCCCCACAGCGGTCATAGCGACAGCAAGGTCGCCCGAATCGTCGCCAGCCGACAGTGCCGGCAAGCGCGCGTCGGTGCAGCTGCAGCTGCTCGGCAGGATTTCGCCGAAGACGCCGCGAAGCACAGCATTGACACCGCTCCCACCTTGGCCAGGGCAACCGTCCGGATCCAGCAACCCTGCAGCAGCTGGCACTGTCAGCCGGGGAACTCCGCCACGGCCTTGCCGAGGTCACGTTCGAGGTCACCAGGCGTCTGAAGGCCCCGGTTCGCGAGGTAGTCCAGGCGCTCACGGGATTCGGGCAGTGCAACCAGGCTGAGGAACGTGGCCGAGTCGGAGCGGACGTTCGACGGGTGGGGCAGCGTGAGGTCATTGATGGAGCGCTTGGCGGCCTTGACCCCCTCGGGTGGAAAGCCTGCAATGCGCCTGGCCAGGCGCTCGACGAAGCCGTCCAGCTCGGCGTCGGGCAGGGCGCGGTTGATCCAGCCGTAGCGCTCCGCGAGATCGGCGTCGAAGTCGTCGGCGCCGGTGATGACCTCGATGGCACGTGTCCTGCCCAAGCGCCGGGTCAGGTGCTGGATTCCGCCGGCGCCGGGCAGGGCGCCTGCGCCGGACTCGAACTGCCCGAATACCGCGTTCTCACGCGCGGCGAAGATCATGTCGCAGGCCAGGGCAAGTTCGTTGCCACCGCCACGGGCCCTGCCACGCACCTTGGCGATGGTGATCACCGGCACCTGTGCCAGCTTGTACAGAAACATGCCGAGCGAGGCGTCACCGGGACCGCCGGCCTTCGCGGCCTCTGCGGTGTACTGCGGGATCGCCGTGAGGTCCACGTGCGCCGAGAAGAATTCTGGTGAGGCGCTGTCGATGACGACGACCCGCACGTCACCGGGGTCGGTGTACAGCGTGTCGACGAGGGAGACGAGGTCACGGACGAGGTTGACACCGAGGAGGTTGAGGGGGCCGGCGTCGAGGGTGGCGGACAGGACACCGGCCTCCTCTCGGGTCTGAATCGACGAGTAGGCGAATGTCATGATCATTTCCTATGGGTGGGGGGTACGGAGGGGAGCCGGGAAGTGACCGAGGTACTACTGGAACCACTCAAGGGCCGTGCCCGGACGCGATTCGACTGCGCCTGGTACGGCTCGAAGCACGCGCCGTGCAGCAGGACACCTTTGGGCTGCAGCGCCAGATCGCAACACGGGCCCCCGTGTGCCGGGCGTGGTGGCGTGCGGGGTGCCCCTCAGGCGAGGTGCTCGCGGAACCACTCGATGGCGGCGCTGCTCGCCTTGTCGAACTGGGTGGTGTACGGGTCGAAGTGGCCACCCGGGATCGTCCGCAGTCGCTTGGGCTCCAGCGCTCGCTCGTAGGCCGCGAGGGCCAGGTCGGTCACGGTGACGGTGTCGTTGAGCGCGACCACCATGAGCAGCGGTGTGGGCGAGACCCTGTTGACCTAGATTCCGGGCTCGTACATGGGTGCGGCCCGGGTGGAGCGGACGGTGACCTCATTCTCCCACACACCGTCGGGCTTGGGCTGGAGGTAGAAGTCGATGGCTTCCTGCGTCCGGTACGACGCGGGCACCGCCGGGTCGCTGCCGACGATGGCCAGGGTGCGGGGAGCCTCGCCACGCGACTGGGCGCGCTCGTCCTCGGAGAAGCTTTCCTCCAGGGCCGCGACGGCCTCGGAGACGATGTGGCGCCGGCCCTGCTCGAAGCCGCTGACGGTCGGCACCTGGGAGACCACGGCGGTCGGTCGCGCCCAGAACGATGGCGTGGCCGCCGGCGTAGCTGGCCCACAGGCCGATCTGCTCCGGATCGACCTCGGGGAGGCTCTCCAGGTAGGAGATGGCTCGCCGCCAGTCGGCGATCTGCCGCCATGGGTCGACGTCCTGGCGCGGCTGGCCGTCGCTCGCTCCGAAGCCGCGGTGGTCATGGGTCAGGACGACGAAGCCGTTAGCGGCGAAGGCCCGTGCGAACGGCTCGAGTCCGTGCTCCTTGACCCCGGCGTAGCCGTGGGCCATGGTGATCGCGCGGATTCGGGCCGGGCCGTCCGGCAGGAAGAGCCATCCACGCAGCTGTACCGCGCCGTCGGCCTCGAACAGGACATCCTTGCGCTGAATCATGGGACAACCTTCTTAGTAGGGTGGGCGTTCAGCCCTGGTGGAAGTAGTCGGCGTCGATCTCGCCGGCCAGCCGGGTACGCAGTTCCGCGGAGAAGCGGAGCGCGGCGCCCAGTGGCCGGTGGTGGATGGCGGCTCGGAGGGTCTGGCCGTTCGCATTCTTGGTCAGGATGGTGAGGTGAACTCCAACTTGCCGACGGCGCCCCGCGCTGGTGAACCACGGCCATGATGAGGTTGCCGCACCCGAGCCAGCCGCTGACCGGGCTCTCGCCCCGGACCGGCAAGCCAGGGAAGAGTACAGATGTGATGCCGTGCTTGAAGGAGATGTGATCCCGTACGGGATCTACGACACCACTGCGAACACTGGCTGGGTCAACGTCGGGTGCGACCGAGCCGAGGACGAAGGTACGGCGTCGGACCGCGACACCGCGGCCTTTGCGGTCGCCTCGATCCGCCGTTGGTGGCGTGCCCGCGGTCGGCACGAGTACCCTCACGCCGCACGGCTGCTGATCACTGCGGACGCCGGCGGTTCCAACAGCTCCCGCACCCGCGCCTGGAAGACCGAACTCGTAGCCCTCGCGGCCGAGACCGGCCTACAGATCACGGTGTGCCATATGCCGCCCGGCACAGCTCAACACCCGAGCCTGGCCCTGGGTATGGGAACGACATGTGTACACCGTTTGAGGAATCCAGCACTAGGTGGCGAGGTCCCAAACCGTCGCTCTGAGCCTCATGGTGTGCCCACCCGGTGCAGCCGACACGACACGCACGAACGCAATACGCCCCTCGGTGGTCTGAACACAGAACTGCGCATTCTGAGGCGGGTCCTGTAGCGTGGGGTCGCCGTTGCTCCGCAACGCCTTCGCGCACTGCGCCTCGGTTGGATCAGCATCACTTCCCGAAATCGGCGCAATGATCGCCGCGAGCCGGGGGCCACCATGAAAGTTGGTGGAACCAGCCGTCCCGCTTCCATCCGTGACGGCCGACAAGTCAGCGCCCTTGAGGTCATCCGCAACAAGCGGCTTGCGCGTGTCGAAGTCGATGTCAACCCCGTAGGCGCTGGTCCGGAACTGAATGTCGTGTGGACCGAACATGGCGCGGGACGCCGTGTTCTCCGGGCTGGCCGGATCCGCTGATGCGGCCGGCTTGGCTTGATCAGGCGTGGCAGACGGTGCCCCCGCGACGGCGGGTGGCTTCGAGTCGTCAGCAGAGCTGTGCCGGTTGTTGACTAACACCGTGGCTGCGATGCCAACGACGGGCACGACGATGCCTACGACCCACCAGGCCCAGCGCGGCTGCCCCGGCGTAGACGTGCCCGGACCTGCTGCCGACGGATTGCTACCGCTGCTGTTCGTCACAACTTCCCCACCACTTCACTGGCATCCCGGCCGTTCACACTATGACGGACTCCGGAGCCCGGTGATCAGTTCCCAACTGTGTCACGGAGTCGAAGGTCGCACTCGGGCGGCGGAGCCGACTGGATCTTTGAGATTCGACTTCTGGTCCACGGCTGGACCGGGATGATGTCACCTGAGGGCCGTGTGGTGGCGCAAGGTGTTGAACTTGTTGCTGAGCGCGTTTGTCGTGCTGGGTGGTCTGGAGAACAACACTGCCTTCAGGCCACCCACTTGAAGGTCTAGAAGAAGCCAAGCTTCTGAGGGCTGTAGGAACAAAGAATGTTCTTCGTCTGCTGGTAGTGCTCCAGCATCATCTTGTGCGTCTCACGGCCGATCCCGGACTGCTTGTAGCCGCCGAACGCCGCGTGCGCGGGGTAGGCGTGGTAGCAGTTGGTCCACACCCGGCCGGCCTGGATCGCGCGGCCCGCGCGGTAGGCGGTGTTGACGTCCCGGGTCCACACCCCGGCGCCCAGGCCGTACAGCGTGTCGTTGGCGATCTTCACCGCGTCGTCGAAGTCGTCGAAGGACGCCACGGAGACGACCGGGCCGAAGATCTCCTCCTGGAAGATCCGCATGCGGTTGTCGCCCTCGAAGATGGTCGGCTGGACGTAGTATCCGCCCTTCAACTCGCCGTCGTACTCGACGCGTTCACCGCCCGTGAGGACCTTAGCGCCCTCCTGCCGGCCGATGTCCAGGTAGGAGAGGATCTTCTCCAGCTGGTCGTTGGACGCCTGGGCGCCGATCATCGTGTCGGTGTCGAGCGGGTGGCCCGGCTTGATGCCCCGGGTGCGTTCGACGGCCGCCTCCAGGAACTCCGCGTAGTGGCCGCGCTGGATCAGCGCCCTGGAGGGGCAGGTGCAGACCTCGCCCTGGTTGAGCGCGAACATCGTGAAGCCTTCGAGCGCCTTGTCGCGGAAGTCGTCGTCGTGCGCCCACACGTCGTCGAAGAAGATGTTCGGCGACTTCCCGCCGAGTTCGAGGGTGACCGGCTTGATGTTCTCCGCGGCGTACTGCATGATCAGCCGCCCGGTCGTGGTCTCCCCGGTGAACGCGATCTTCGCCACCCGCGGGCTCGACGCCAGCGGCTTGCCCGCCTCCACGCCGAAGCCGTTCACGATGTTCACCACGCCCGGCGGCAGCAGGTCCGCGACCAGGCTGAGCCAGTAGTGGATGGAGGCCGGGGTCTGCTCGGCCGGCTTGAGAACGACCGTGTTCCCCGCGGCCAGCGCCGGCGCGAGCTTCCAGGTCGCCATCAGGATCGGGAAGTTCCACGGGATGATCTGCGCGACGACCCCGAGCGGCTCATGGAAGTGGTACGCCACCGTGTCGTCGTCGATCTCGCCCAGCGAACCCTCCTGCGCCCGGATCGCCCCCGCGAAGTAGCGGAAGTGGTCGATCGCGAGCGGGATGTCGGCCGCCAGCGTCTCCCGCACCGGCTTGCCGTTCTCCCAGCTCTCGGCCACCGCCAGCGGCTCCAGGTGGGCCTCCATGCGGTCGGCGATCCTCAGCAGGATGTCCGAGCGCTCCGTCACCGACGTACGGCCCCACCCGGGTGCCGCCTCGTGCGCCGCGTCCAGCGCCCGCTCGACGTCCTCCGCGGTACCGCGCGCGATCTCCGTGAACGGCTGCCCGTTGACCGGCGACGGATTCTCGAAGTACCGCCCACGCGCCGGCGGCACATACGCGCCGCCGATGAAGTGGTCGTAGCGCGCCTGGTAGGAGACGATGGCGCCCTCGGTGCCCGGCGCCGCGTAACGAGTCATCCTGTTCTGCCTCCCGGTGCAGCGCTGCCCGCCGTTGGGCAGCTCTCGGCGCGAGGCTAGGCACGCGGACGTTGCAAGTAGGTTGCGCCGCGGGTCCCCGCCGGTGCCAGGCGGGCCGGTGCCGTCAGCTCGGCCTCCAGCGCGGCGAGCCGGGCGCGGACCGGGGGCGTGGGGCGCACCGCGGCGAGCGCCCGCCACACCTCGATGTCGTCCTCGCCCCAGGGCGTGTGCGCCCAGTCCGCCAGCAGGTCCGGGTCACGGTGCGCGATCAGCGCCGAGCGCAGTCCGCCGGCGAGCCGCTCCCGCAGCGGGCCGATCGCCGGGGCCTGCGAGCCGGGCAACAGCGGGCCGGTGTACGCCTTCACCGCCGTCGTGAGTGCACCCGTCTCCAGCCGCCGCTCGACCACGGTGACGTCCGACTCGACCGCGGCCGTCAGCCGGTACGGCCGTGAGGCGAGCAGTCCGGGACCCAGGAGCCTGCGCAGCCGCGCCAGTTCCGCCCGCAGCGTCACCGGGGTCACCGACTCGTCCGCGTACAGCGCGCACAGCAGTTCGTCACCGCTCAGGCCCTCGGGATGCCGGGACAGCAGCACGAGGATCTCGCTGTGCCGGCGGCTGAGCCGGAGCCGCCGACCGTCCAGGGCGAGTTCCGCCTCGTCCCGGCCGAGCGCGCTCAGCAGCGCGGCCTCCGCATACTGCGGCGGGGCGGACAGGGCGAGCTGCGCCTCGGCGGCCCGCGCCACCGCCTGCACGAAACCGAGGCTGAGCGGATGGGCCAGCCCGTCACCGCCGGTGATGTCCACAGCCCCCAGGACCCGTCCGGTACGCGGATCGTGCACCGGAGCGGCGGCACACGTCCACGGCTGGACCCGTCGTATGAAGTGCTCGGCGGCGAACACCTGCACGGGCCGGTCCACGGCGACCGCGGTGCCCGGCGCGTTGGTGCCGACCGCACTCTCCGACCAGCGGGCCCCGGGGACGAAGTTCATCCGGTCCGCCCGGCGCCGGGTCGCCACATGACCCTCCACCCACAACAACCTCCCGTGCGCGTCGCACACCGCCAGCAGATGCTCCCCGTCGGCCGCGAACGTGCCCATCAGCTCCCGGAACAGGGGCATCACCCGGGCCAGCGGATGCTCCGCGCGGTAACTGCCGAGGTCGCCGTCGGTCAGCTCCACGCTGGCGGTGCCGTCCGGTCCGACACCGGCCCGCGCGCTGCGCCGCCACGACTCCGCCACCACCGACCGCACCGGCCGCGGCACCGTCCCCTCCGTGGTGAACGTCTCGTGCGCCTGACGCAGCACCCGGACGCGCTCGGCGGGATCGGCCCCCGGCTCCAGGGCAACCCACGGATCGGTCAACTCGGCCTCCCGGACGGTGGAACGACGGTGATGCTGTGATGTGGTGTCAAGGCGGTGCCGCGGGGCACGGCGGATCGGACGGTGACGCGGCAGGCTCGGCGGGTGCCGGGGCGGCCGGCACCATCGTCACCCCGGGGTCTCACGCGGACAACCGGTCCGGCGGCGGCTTCGCCCCGAGCTAGGCGAAGTTGACCAGTCTGATGTAGCGCACCCAGTCCCACCCCGGCCCGGGATCGGTGTGGTCGGTGCCGGGCACCTGATAGTGGCCGATGATGTGCTCCCTGTCCCGGGGGATGCCGTACTTGGCGCAGACCGCCGCCGTGAGCCGCGCCGACTGCTCGTAGAGGGCGTTGGTGAAGTAGGCGGGCTGATCGACCCAGCCCTCGTGCTCGATGCCGATGCTGCGCGTGTTGTAGGTCCAGTTGCCCGCGTGCCAGGCGATGTCGGTCTCGCGCACGCACTGGGCGACGTGCCCGTCCACCGAGCGGACCAGATAGTGCGCGGAGACTTTCTTCTGCGGATCGCTGAAGATCGCCAGCGTGTCGGTGTACGTCTCCTGGGTGACGTGGATGATCACCCGGTCGATGGCGTAGTCGCGGGGGCGCTCGGACACCGTGTAGTTGGAGCTGCTCGCCGGCCGCCACTCGGCGGCCGGGTAGTCGACGGACCCGGTGTGCGCACCGGCGCGCGCGTCGGGGAGCAACGCGTAGGGGACGGCGGCGAGTGCCGCGCCCTTCAGCAGCCGTCGTCTGCTGAGCCGTGGTGTGGCTCGGTCCATGTCCATGGCGGGATGCCTCTCGGGGGCCTGTGGGGAGTCAGGGGTACGGCGGAGCCGTCAGCGGTGCAGGGCCCGCGCGGTCTCCCGCAGCCGTGCGTGCACACCGCGGTACGTCTCCCGCGCGGGCAGCCACTCCTTACGGAGCTTGGCCACGCACGTGTAGTTGGTGTCGCACACGTTGGCCAACGGTGATTCGACCGCCTGGGTGGCGAATTGATACGCGTCCAGCTCACTGAACCCGTAGTCGCGCACCAGCCACTGCACCAGGTCGAGCTGCGATATCCGGAACGCGTCCTCCAGCGGGCGGCCCGAGCCGGTCGAGACGATGTGCGTGTCCGACTCCAGCCGGGGCCATGGTGTGGCGACGTCCTTGAGGAGGTCCACGACCACCACCGTGTTCATCGCGCACTCCACGGCCACGCCGCAGGTCTCGCCCTCGCCCTGCCGGGCATGCCCGTCGCCGAGACTGAGCAGGGCGCCCTCGACGTTGACGCCCAGGTAGCAGGTGACGCCGGCCCGCATCTCGGGCGTGTCCATGTTCCCGCCGTGGGCGTCCGGCACCAGGGCCGAGCGCACCTCCAGATTGGCGGGTGCCACGCCCACCGTGCCGTGCATCGGGTCCAAGGGCAGCTCCAGCTCAAGGTCGCTGTCCCGGGCCTGGAACCGGGCGGTCCGCCGGGTCCGGTCCAGCTGCCAGATCCAGACCCGCTCCGGCAGCGGCGGCTGAAGCGTGGCCGTGCTGTGCGTGGAGGTGAGCGCGCCGAAGAGGGGGACCGTCGTGGAGGCCGCCCAGTCGCGAGCCGGCTCGATGGACACGAAGTGCACGGCCACGGTGTCGCCGGGCTCGGCGCCCTCGATGTGGAAGGGGCCGGTCTGCGGATTGAGGAACGGGAACTCGCACACCTCGGACACGAGGTCCTTCTCGGAGCGGACCCGGCCGGCGAAACAGTCCTCCGTGTACAGGTCGAGAACCGTGCCGGGCGCGATCCGTGCCAGGGGCGCCGCTCCACCGAACGTCCAGGCGTACTGATCCGGTTCCGGGCGCACGGTGAGGATCCGGGGGTCGGTCATCGTGGCAGGCCTCCCATCTGAAGGGCGGTCGTCAGGTCGGGGCACCGGGTCGGCAGGGCCTCCCCGTCCCCCGGTGTGACGGTTGGTCAGCGGGGCACGGTCCCGTCCTGCCGGTCGGCTCCGGGATCGTGTGTGTCCAGGTGCACTCGCGCGGTCTCGGCTATGCGCTCGGGGTGACGACGTATCAGAACGAGCAATACCACCGAACCCGCCACCATCCACCCGCCGACGACCGGACCGGCGTAGGACACCGGCGCCGTCAGTTCCGTCACGAAGTCGAACACCGGGAGGCCGGCGGCCGTCAGCAGCGCGGGAACGAACGCGACGGTGCCCAGCACCGGGAACAGCAGGTGCCGCACCGGCTTCAGGGCAGCACGGCCGGACCGCAGGAAGTGGCCGGCACAGGACAGGTTGACGACGATGTAGACCCCGACGACGACCGTGACGATCACCGTGGCGAGAAACAGGAACGCGGTCACCGGTTCGTAGGCGAAGCCGAGCCCCAGCGCTGCTCCCACTGCCACGGCCGTCTGCACGGCGATGCCGGCCACGGGGGAGCGGTGCCGGGGATGGAGCGTGGCGAGCAGCCCGGGCAGGACGCGGATGCGGGCCAGGGCGAAGGCCGTGCGGGTCGAGACGTTCGCGGACGCGTTGGCGTTGGCGATCGTGGAGTTGACCACCGCGAGAAACACCAGCACCCAGAAGAGACCGAACGACGCCCGGGCGACACCCTCCCAGGACGCCTCGCCCGAGGCACCGAACCCCGCGAAGCGGTCGGGGCCGAAGTAGACGGTCATCGCATACGTCGTGAGCACGTAGAACAGGCCGATGCCCAGGGCCGCGCCGAGGACCGCACGGTGCATCGTCCGCCGTGGGTCGCGTGTCTCCTCGGCGAGCGGCGCCGCCGCCTCGAACCCGGCGAAGGCCAGCACCGTGTACACGGATCCGGCGAACACTCCGGCGGTCCCCGTGTACCCCTCGGAGGTGTGGGAAGTGCCGAACACCGACAGCGTGTTGGCGCTACCGGCCCTGGCGATGAGCAGAACCGCGAACACCAGGAGGACGAGGACCTCGAAGACGCCGAGGACGGTGCCGAAGCCGGCCGAGGCGCGGACGCCGAGATAGCCGGCGCCGGCTATCACCACGGCTCCCGCCAGCGACCAGGGCCACCACAGGCCGGCCGGATACGCGGACCACTCCGCGTGCAGCGTGCCTGCCGCGGTGAAGCCCAGTTGCAGGAGCAGCAGCGGTGGCACCAGCATCTCCACGAAGACGTAGGCCCAGCCGACGAGGAAGCCCACGGCCGGGTGCAGGCCCCGCGCCGCGTAGGTCGCCACCGAGCCCGCCGCCGGCAGCTCCCGGGCCAGCTCGGCCACACAGGAGGCGGTGAACAGGCAGGCCACCAGGGCGATCAGCACCGCCAGCGGAAGGCTGCCGCCCGCGAAGGCGGCGCCCGACGGAATCGACGCGGCCACCGCGGCGGCCGGCGCCATCGCCGTGATGCTCTGGAACAGGACTTCGCGTAATCCGATCGCGTCGTGCCGTAGCGTCCCGCTCGGTTCCCCGTGCATGTGTCCCCCGATTCGTGTCAGTCCGATGCCACCCGCTGCCTGCCTGTTGTCGTCATGTCGCTCGGCGAGCGTCTGACCGACCATGACGGTCCGTCGGCTACGCCTCGCGTGAATCACGGTACGGCGCAGGCCGGTTGGGCAGAAGGGTGCGCCGCGGTCCGTGGACAACGGGCGGCCTGTGGATAACTCGGTCACCCGATCGGGTGGGGTCTGCTGGTGTGCGGGGCCGGCCCCACGCCACACGCCACCCGCCCGTCACAGTTGTGCGGGATGGCCGGCCACCCCGCCTGCCTTCCCGCAGCGTCACCCGCCCGTCACCGTCGTGCGCGCAGACCGGCCACCCCGCCCGCCTTCCCGCGATACACCTCACCCCGGCTCGCACCGCCGCGTACAGCGCCGTCCGCGCCGCACGGCGCGCAGCGGGTCAGGCCCGTTCCGCCACGACCGCCGGATCGTCCAGTACCGCCCGGACGACCGAATGCGCGGCGCCCAGGAGGGGCCCCTGCGGACCCAGCCGGGACACCGTCACCGGGCAGGCCGGGCCGGCCGTACGGCCCGTCAGTTCCGTCTCCAGCGTGGGCAGCAGCCAGGGCGAGAGTCCGGCCAGGGCGCCGCCCAGGACCACCGTCTCGGGGTCGAGCAGGTTCACCGCCCCGGTCAGGGCGATGCCGAGGGCCGTACCGGCGTCCCGCAGAGCGGCCCGTACTCCCTCGTCGCCCGTCTCGGCGCGCTCGGCGAGCAGGCCGACCAAGTCCTCGCGCGGCTCCAGCCCGGCCGCGCGCAGCACCGCGTCCTCGCCCGCGTACTGTTCCAGGCATCCCCGGCCGCCGCACGGGCACGGGGGACCGTCGGGTCGCACGGGCACATGGCCCAGTTCGCCCGCGAATCCCCGGGTCCCGCGCAGCAGCCGGCCGTCCACGACGACCGCGGCACCGATGCCGATCTCGGCCGAGACGTGCAGGAAGTCATCGGGGGTGTCGGCCCCGAGCCACAGCTCGGCCAAGGCGCCGAAGTTGGCCTCGTTGTCCACGGTCAGCGGCCAGTCGCCGGGGAGCAGGGCACCGAGGTCGGTGTCGTGCCAGTCGAGATTCGGCGCCCGTACGACCGTGCGTCCGTCCCTGGCCACCAGTCCGGGCACGGCGACCGCGAGCCCGGCGGGCCAGAGCTGTGCCCGTTCCGCCTCCGCGACGACCTGGCGGATCAGCGCCGTCAGCTCCTCGATCACGGGCTCGGCCGCCCGGCTCCGGTTGGCGCCGTGCCGTACGGCCCGCGCCCGGACCTCGCCGCGCAGGTCGACCGCACACACCGCGAGGTGGTCGACACCGATCTCGGCGCCGATCCCGGCCGGGCCCCGGCCGCTCACCGCGAGCGCCGACCCCGGACGGCCCACCCGGCCCGGCCGCTCGGGGCCCAGTTCCTCCAGCAGACCCCAGCGGATCAGCTCATCCACCAGGGTCGACACCGCCGCCCGGGTCAGCCCGATCCGGGAGGCCACCGCCGCCCGGGACAGCGAGCCCTCGGCGCTGACGGCGTACATCACCCGGGCGAGGTTGCGCCGGCGCATGCCCTGCTGGGTGTCCGGCAGGGCGCGGCCGGTGCCCGGCTGGCGTGCCTCGTGCGGCGGTGCGGTCATGCCTCCGTCAATCCTCGTCGTCTGCCGCTCGGCTCTCTCCGTGCGGCTGGGCTTCGGCCCCCCGATCGAGCAGCGGGGCCGCGTCGGAGAGTACCCCGGTGATCCGGTCGAGGGCCGCCCCGTCCCGCTCCACGGCTTCGAGGACCGGCCCCGCGGCCGTGTTCCAGCGGCGGGCCACCGCCGCGGGATCCTCGCCGGTCAGCAGACCGGCGGCCTGCGCCGCCGCGCCCAAAGCGACCAGTTCCCTGGCCTCCGGCACCTGGACGGGCCGTCCCGAGAGCCTGCGCACCGTCTGCTGCCAGGCCGTTCCCCGGGCCCCGCCGCCGATCAGCAGCAGCGGAGCGCTACGGTCCGCGTCCGCGTCGAGCACCAGGTCCAGGGCCCCGAGCAGCGCGTGCACCGCGCCGTCGTACGCGGCCTGGAGCAGCTGGCCCGCGGTGGTGTCGTGGCGCAGTCCGTGCAGCAGTCCGGAGGCGTGCGGCAGGTTCGGGGTGCGCTCGCCGTCCAGGTACGGCAGCAGGGTCACCGAGCCGCCGGGTTCCACGGCCTCCCGGTCCAGGCCCAGCAGCGACGCGACACGGTCCACCGCGAGCGTGCAGTTCAGGGTGCAGGCCAGTGGCAGCCAGTCCCCACGTGCGTCGGCGAAGCCCGCCACCGTGCCGGTCGGATCGGTGGGACGGCGCCGGGAGACGGCGTAGACCGTGCCGGACGTGCCGAGGCTCAGCACCGGGGTGCCGGGCCGCAGGCCGAGGCCCAGGGCCGCCGCCGCGTTGTCGCCGGTGCCCGGGGCCACCAGCGTGCCCTTGGAGAACGGCAGGTCGTGACTGTCGCGGACGGTGCCGACCACCTCGCCGGGGTGCACCACCCGGGGCAGCAGCGCCGGGTCGAGACCGATGTGCGCGAGGGTCTCCTCGTCGTACGTCTCCGTCCCGGATGCCCACCAGCCGGTGCCGGAGGCATCACCGCGGTCGGTCGTGCCCTGCCCGGTCAGGTGCTCGGTGAGGTAGTCGTGGGGGAGCCGCACCGCCCGGGTCGCGCGGACCGCCTCCGGCTCGTGCTCGGCGAGCCACGCCCACTTGGTGACCGTGAAGGACGCGCCCGGCACGCTGCCGGTCCGCTCCGCCCATGCCTTCGGCCCGCCCAGCTCCTCCACCAGACGGCGGGCCTGCGGTGCCGAGCGGACGTCGTTCCACAGCAGCGCCGGACGCACCGGTTCGCCGTGCTCGTCCAGGGTGACCAGGCCGTGCTGCTGGCCGCCGATCGACACCGCCGCCGCTTCGTGCGCCGCGTCACCGCACTGGCGCAGCGCCGCGCACAGCGCGTCCCACCACTGCCGCGGATCACTCTCCCGGCCCGCCCCGGAGCTCACGGTGTGCGGCGCCTGGCCGCTCGCGACCACCTGACCGGTGGCCACGTCGACGACCAGTGCCTTCGTGGACTGGGTGGACGTGTCCACCCCGACGACGAGCGGACCGTCGGCTGCTGACATCGGGCTCTCCCTCTTCCGCGGCTCCGCGGGATGTGCGGTGGGCTGTCGAAGACACCTTGCTGTCGAAGACATCTTGTCTCTTCCCAGCGGTGCGTCCGCATACTAATTTGTAAACGGCCATGACGAAATAGTCGTACGCAGCAAGGAGCCGCGGCATGAACTACCAGCCCACCCCCGAGGACAGGTTCACCTTCGGCCTGTGGACCGTCGGCTGGCAGGGAAGGGACCCGTTCGGCGACGCCACCCGCCGCGCCCTCGACCCGGTCGAGACGGTGCAGCGCCTGGCGGAGCTCGGTGCCTACGGAGTGACCTTCCACGACGACGACCTGATCCCCTTCGGCTCCTCGGACACCGAGCGTGAGTCGCACATCAAGCGGTTCCGGCAGGCCCTCGACGCCACCGGCATGACCGTCCCGATGGCCACCACGAACCTCTTCACGCACCCCGTCTTCAAGGACGGCGCGTTCACCGCCAACGACCGCGACGTGCGCCGGTACGCCCTCCGCAAGACGGTCCGCAACATCGACCTGGCGGTCGAACTGGGCGCGAAGACGTACGTCGCCTGGGGTGGTCGCGAAGGCGCCGAGTCCGGCGCCGCCAAGGACGTACGCGCCGCCCTGGACCGTATGAAGGAGGCATTCGACCTTCTCGGCGAGTACGTCACCGCCCAGGGCTACGACATCCGCTTCGCCATCGAGCCCAAGCCGAACGAGCCCCGTGGCGACATCCTGCTGCCCACGGTCGGGCACGCGCTGGCCTTCATCGAGCGCCTGGAGCGGCCCGAGCTGTACGGCGTCAACCCGGAGGTCGGCCACGAGCAGATGGCCGGCCTGAACTTCCCGCACGGCATCGCGCAGGCCCTGTGGGCGGGCAAGCTCTTCCACATCGACCTCAACGGCCAGTCCGGGATCAAGTACGACCAGGACCTGCGGTTCGGCGCGGGCGACCTGCGGGCCGCCTTCTGGCTCGTCGACCTCCTGGAGAGCGCCGGTTACGAAGGGCCCCGCCACTTCGACTTCAAGCCGCCGCGGACCGAGGACCTCGACGGCGTGTGGGCGTCCGCGGTGGGCTGCATGCGCAACTACCTCATCCTCAAGGAGCGCTCGGCCGCCTTCCGCGCCGACCCGGAGGTGCAGGAGGCGCTGCGCGCGTCGCGGCTGGACCAGCTGGCCCAGCCGACGGCGGCCGACGGCCTGACGGCCCTGCTCGCCGACCGTGCGGCCTTCGAGGACTTCGACGTGGAGGCGGTCGCCGCGCGCGGGATGGCCTTCGAACGACTCGACCAGCTGGCGATGGACCACCTGCTGGGGGCACGCGGCTGACCGCCACGCGCGCGTGACCGCCCGTCTCCGCGAGGACGGGCGGTCGTTCCTCCCCATGTGGGCGGCCGGTCGTTCCTCTCCGCGTGGGCGGGCGGCCGCTCCGCCCCGTGTCTTCTCGAGCGCCCTTTCCTGAGGGCCGGTCACAGCTCGGCCGCTGACTCGTACTACGAGAAGAGCCTCGACTCACCCACCAGAAGATCTTCGCGGTCTTCTGCTGTCCGCGGAGCGTCACGTCGCCGTCGCCGCGGGCACCCGCACCCTCCCGTGGGGAGACTGCCGCAGCGTGGGGGAAACCGCCGCAGCGGGCGCGGTGGACGTCGAGTGCTTCCGGCGCTGATCCGGCGAGACGTGATGCGGCGACTGTGATCGTGATGCGGCGTGGTGTCGCGCCGCGGGGCCCATGTGCGCCGAGCCGGTGTGAGGGAAGCCCTTAGGGGGTGCTCCTCCGGGATGTCTCAGGGGCGGGGCACGCAACCAACGGGGGGCGGCAGGCCGTTTTCAGTTCAGAGAGCGGCAGAGGCCGCGAAGGAGGCGACGCTCATGTCCAAGAACGCGAAGATCGCCGCAGGGGGTGTGGCGGTCGGGCTGCTCCTGCTCATATGGCTGCCCTGGTGGGTGGCGTTCCTGGTCGTGGTGGGGGTTCCGGCGGCCGCGTATCTGGCCCTGGACCCCTCGCAGCGGCGCAGGCTGCGCCGGGTCGCCCGCAAGGAGATCGGCCGCTGAGGCAGCGTCGTACCGCCCGGGATCACTCGCCGGGATGCCTGCCCGGCCCGGCCGTGCCGCCGAGGGCCGCGCCGCCGTACGAGGCGTGGCTCCCCGGCGAGGACGGGAGGCGCCGTCCGGCCGCCCCGGCTCACAGGGGCCGTACGGCCATCTTGTCGAGCGCCTCCAGCAGACCCGGCAGCTCCGGGCCCCGGCCCACCGGCAGGACCTCGCCGGGCTCGTCGTCGAGCAGGACGAAGGCGATGTCGTCGGTGCGGGCCACGATCGACCAGCCGGGGCCGTCGGCGCGCAGCGTACGGGCCTCGCCCGGGGCGAACGACGAACGCACCCGGCCGAGCGGCGGCGGGGACTCGACGTAGGCGCGCGCCTCCGCGAGCACCCGACGGACACCGGCGTGCCCGCCGACCGGAGCCCCCTGCCCGCCCTGGGGCACGGACTGCGAGGGCCTCGCCTGCCGACCGGGCGCGGGGAAGTCGGCGTCGTTGATCTGCTCCCGCCAGGCCGCCCACTGGAGCGCTATCTCGTCGGCACCCAGACGGCGCTGGGCGGGCCCCCAGGAGCCGGTGTCCGGCGGGCTCAGCGCCGGCCGGCCCGCCGCCTCGGCAGGGGGGTCGTGCGGAGCGGGCACGCCGGGTGCCGCGACAGCGACCGCCAGGGGCCAGCCCGGCAGGGCGGTGACGACCGCGCGCTCGTCCGGCGACAGCTCGTACTCCATGCCGCAGTCCCAGGACGCGATCGCCACGGCGACCAGCGAGACGTCGTCGATGACGACCGTCCAGCGAGCGCCGTCCCCGTCCTGGCCCAGCACCAGGCCGTACCCGTCGGCGCGCGGTGCGAGGTCCAGTGCCGCGCACGCCTCCGGGTAGTCGTCGCCCAGCACGCTCGGAAACTGCGCCGGCGTCAGCAGTACCGCCGTCAGCACGTACAGCGCATCGTCCGCGGCGGCGACGGCCTCATCGTCCGTCCCGGCCATCCCAGCCTCCCAGTGGTTCGTCCAACGGCGCGCACCCTAGTGCGAGCGGAAGCCGCTTGTCACGACTCCGGTCACCACGCGGAGCTGCTGCTTTCCGCCTGGACGGGGGCGAAACGGCCACATATGGAGAGGGATGTTCCGCTCAGGCCGCAGGCAGCCCGAGGAGGTCGCGGGCCACCGCACCGGGCGACTCGTCGCGCTCCCGGGCCAGCGCGACCACCGCCCGGCAGGCCAGCTCGCTCACCCCGAAGGACAGCGCCTCCGGCGACACCCAGGCCGCCGCCTCCTCGAGCCGGTCCTGGTCGTCCTCGGCGCGGGCCGCCACATAGACGGCCGCGGCCTCGAACAAGTTGTGCGCGCGCCTCTCCCGGGAACCCTCCGGCCGCGCGGACGTGGAGGTGCGGAGCCTGGCGGTGTACCTGCGGATCATGTCGAACACACGAACCACCCTCTCCTCGAACGAAGTCAGTACGATCGCCCATCTGCTGCTCCACAACGTAGAGTTGGAGATCCGGTGGCAGAAGGGGGACGACGCGGTGAAGCGGTTCGAGCGGCTGGAGCAGATCCGCCGGCTGAACCCGGTGGCGGACGCCCTGGAGATCTACCGGATCAGCATGGCGTACGAGTTCCCCTGGGACTATACGCGCGCCCTTGAACTGGCTCTGTACCGCACCTACGCGGTGCCCGGCATCGGCCGGCTGCTCGCGCGGACGGCGGAGCTGACCGATCGCACGCAGAAGCGGTACGACGACACCGTGCTGCTCCTCGACACCATCGTGGAACACGGCTTCGCCGCGGAGCAGGGGCGCACCGCGATCCGCCGCATCAACCAGATGCACCGCAGCTACGACATCGGCGACGACGACATGCGGTACGTGCTCAGCACCTTCGTCGTGGTGCCCCGGCGCTGGATCGACACCTACGGCTGGCGGCGGCTGTCCCGGCACGAGATCGTCGCCACCACCGAGTACTACCGCACCCTCGGCCGGCACATGGGCATCCCGGACGTCCCCCGCACCTATGAGGAGTTCGAAGCTGTTCTCGACGCCTACGAAGAGGCTCACTTCGGCTGGGACGAGGAGGCCCGGCGGGTCTCCGACGCCACCCTCGACCTGATGGCGTCCTGGTATCCGCGCCCCTTGGCCCCGCTGCTGCGCACGGCGACGCTCGCCCTGCTCGACGAGCCGCTGCTGCGCGCGTTCCGCTACCCGCGGCCCCGCCCGGCCACCACCGCGCTGGTGCGCCGCGCCGTACGGACGCGCGGCCGGCTCGTCCGGCTGCTGCCGCCGCGCCTCAGCCCGCACTTCGCGCGCCAGAACTGGGAGGTCAAGGGCTACCCGAACGGCTACCGCGTGGCCGACCTGGGCACCCGTCCGGTCCCCGGGCTGCGCGGCTGCCCGGTGCGGCACCGGGACACCTCAGCGGCCGACCCCGTCGAGTGATGCCAGGGTGTCGCGCAGCCAGGCCAGTTCGGCCCGGCTCGTGGCGCGCGCGATGGTGAGGACGCCCCGCCGGAACGGGTCGTCCAGTTCCTCGGCGCGCAGCGGCCGGTCGCCCTCGTAGAAGAAGCTCGCCGGCTCCTCCAGGAAGGCCAGCCGGCGCCGCAGTACGGTTGCCTGCGCGGCGGGGTCCTCCAGGTGCCGCAGGAACGCGAGCAGGGTGAACCACTGGTTCTCGTCGGTGATCTCGCGCTGGGCGGGCTCGGCGAGCCGGCGCTTCAGCTCGCGGCCGCCCTCCTCGGTCAGCCGCAGCACATGCCGTGGCGCGGCCACGGCGCCGGGCTCGGTGGCCCGCACGAGCAGACCGGCCTTCTCCAGGCGCTTGATCGCCGGGTACAGCGTGCTCTCGGCGACGGGGCGCACATGGCCGGTGAGCGCCGCGATGTGGCGGCGCAGGACGTAACCGTGCAGCGGGGCGTCGTACAGGAAGCCGAGGATGGCGAGTTCGAGCATGCCCGCATTCTTCCGTAGGGGTACATCGTTGCGCCAATACCACCTTGACGCTATACCTCGGTACCGATGTATGGTGCGGACGTCGCGGAACACGGGGAGGGGTACGGTGCAGCAGGCCACGTTCGACAACAGGGGAAGTCGCATCCGGTGGACCGAGGTGCCCGGGGCGGAGCCCGCCCGGGGGTACCTGCACGGACTCGGATCCATGTCCGCCGTCTACCACGCACACATCGCTGCCCGGCCTGAACTGGCGGGCCGACGCAGCCTGTTCATGGACCTGCCCGGGCACGGCACGAGCGACCGGCCCCGGGACTTCGGATACACGCTGGACGATCACGCCGACGCGGTCGCGGCCGCGCTGGACGCGGCGGGAGTCACCGGCGCCGAACTGGTCGCGCACAGCATGGGCGGTGCCGTGGCCATCGTCCTCGCCCACCGGCGGCCCGATCTCGTCTCCCGGCTGGTGCTGACGGAGGCCAACCTGGACGCCTTCCCGCCGTCGACCGCCGCCAGCAGCGGAATCGCCGCCTACGGAGAGGACGAGTTCGTCGAAAAGGAGCACGCGCGCGTGCTGGAGAGCGTGGGCCCGCTGTGGGCGGCGACCATGCGATTGGCCGACCCGCGTGCCTTGCACCGCAGTGCCGTCGGTCTGCGCAAGGGCTCGGACCCTGTCATGCGTACGCTCCTGGAAGGGCTGCCCGTCGACCGCGTCTTCCTCCAGGGCGAGCACAGCGGTGAACTCGCCGGCCGGGAGCGCCTGGAAGCTGCCGGAGTGCGCGTCCTGACGGTGCCCGGCGCCGGGCACAACGTCATGTTCGACAATCCCGACGCCTTCGCGGCAGCCATCGCGGGAACGGGCTGACCGTCCTCGCCGTCAGGCGTGGCGCACCGCGAGAGCGAGGAAGCGGGCGTCCTCGTCGACGTACGACGTCATGCGCCAGCCCGAACGGGCCAGGAGCGGTCCGAGATTGGCCTCGGCCCGCAGGTCGTCGGGGGTGACCCGGCGGCCCTGACGCGCCGCCAGCGCCGCGCGGCCGATGGGGTGGAAGAGCGCGAGCGTGCCGCCCGGCCGCACCCCACGGGCCAGTTCCCGCAGGTTGTCCACCGGATGCGGCAGGTGGGCGATCAGCCCGGCCGCGAACACGGCATCCAGGCATCCCGAGCGCAGTGGCAGCGCGGCGACGTCTGCGAGCAGCAGCCGCCCGTCGCGGCCCCTGCCCGCCCGTGCGGCGGCCTGGAGCATCGCCGGGGTCAGATCGGCGCCCAGCACCACCCCGGAAGGGCCCACGGCGGCTCGCAGCGGCGGCAGGGCGCGCCCCGTGCCGCAGCCGGCGTCCAGCACGCGGTCACCTTTCCGCAGTCGTAGGTCGGCCACGGCTGCCGCGTAGGCCGGGCCGTCGTCCGGGAACCGGGTGTCCCAGTCGGCGGCGCGGGCGGTGAAGAACTCCTGGACATGTGTGTGGTCGTCGCTCATGTTCCGCATGATTCCTCACCGTCATGAGGGATGTCTCTGCGCGCATGTTCGAGCGGGACGCGATCGTTCCGACGCAACTGTGCGCCATATTCCAACAGTTTTCGAAATGCGCCCCCTTTGTACGCCCCTGCCACCGCTAGCGTCCCGGGGCCATGGGACACCTGGACCACGCCGCCTTCGGCTGGCTGACCCCCGTGCTGTCGTACGTGATGGCCTGTATAGGCGCCGCACTCGGACTGCGCTGCACCGTTCGCGCGCTCGCCACCACCGGCCGCTCGCGCCGCAACTGGCTCGTCACCGCGGCCTCCGCGATCGGAACGGGCATCTGGACCATGCACTTCGTGGCCATGCTCGGCTTCCGCGTCAGCGGCAGCGACATCCGCTACGACGTGCCGCTGACCATCCTCAGCCTCCTCGTCGCCATGGTCGTCGTCTGCGCCGGCGTCTTCGCCGTCGGCTACAGCCGCGACCGAGGCCGCGCGCTCCTCCTCGGCGGGCTCACCACCGGACTGGGCGTCGCCAGCATGCACTATCTGGGCATGGCGGCGGTCCGGCTGCACGGCGACGTCAGGTACGACCCGGTCCTCGTCGGACTGTCGGTACTGATCGCCGTGGTCGCGGCGACCGCGGCCCTGTGGGCGGGACTCAACATCAAGTCACCCCTCGCGGTCACCGTGGCCTCCCTCGTCATGGGAGCGGCCGTCAGCAGCATGCACTACACCGGGATGTTCGCGGTGAGCGTGCGTGTGGACCCCTCCGGCGACGCCCTGCCCGGGGCCACGGCGATGCAGTTCATCTTCCCTCTCGCCGTCGGCCTCGGATCCTACCTGTTCATCACCTCGGCCTTCGTCGCCCTCTCGCCCACGGCCGACGAGCGCCAGGCGTCCGCCTCCGCGCAGCGGCCGGTCCAGAGCGTCGCCCGCTAGCGGTACCCCGGCCCGAGGGCACCGACCACGTACCGAGCGAGGAGGCCATGCGCCCACCCCGTACCCCCGAGAAAGCCGCCGCCCCGGCACAGCGCCCGCGCGGACGCCGTGCGCACGCCGGACCGCCCGCCGACGAGGGCGCCGACCGCTCGCTCGGCGCACCCCCGGACACGGCACGCGCGCGTGGGAGCCGTCGGCACCTGCGGCCCCGGACCGTGCGCGCCAAGGTGGTCAGCCTCCTGATGGTGCCCGTCGTCTCCCTGCTCGCCCTGTGGGCGTACGCCACCGTCAGCACCGCCCAGGACGTCGCCCGGCTGCGCCAGTCCCAGCGGGTCGACGCCGAACTGCGCGGCCCGGTCACCGCGGCCGTCACCGCCCTCCAGGCCGAGCGCACCGCGGCCGTGCGCTACGCCACCGACCCGCACGCCGGGAACGGCAGCGACCTCGAAGACCTCGCGGCCCGCACCGACCGGGCCGTGGCCGCGCTTCGGCTCGGCCGGCACAGCACGGTCGCCGACAGCCAGGAACTGCCCGCCGGCGTCTCCGGGCGCCTCGACGCCTTCGTCACCGGTGCCGAGCACCTCCGCACGCTGCGGACGGGAGTACGAGACCGCAGGACAGGCTGGCACGACACGTACACGCAGTACACGAAGACCATCGGCGCGGCCTTCGCCGTGGACGGCGCCCTCACCGGCGTCCAGCAGGCCGACGTCGCCTCCGACGCGCGCGTGCTGCTCGAATTCTCCCGTGCGGGCGAGGCGCTGGCCCAGGAGGACGCCCTGCTGGGCAGCGCGCGGACCGCCGGTGCCCTTCAGGGGGAGCGGCTACGGCTCCTCGGCGCCGCCGTCGCCACGCGCCGCACCCTCACCGACACCGCCGTCGCCGACCTGCCCGCCGCCCCGCGTGCCGCCTGGCAGGACCTGGCGCGCAGTAGTTCCTACGCGGCCCTGGGCGCCGCAGAGGACAAGCTGCTCGCCGCCGGACCGGGTGCCAAGCCGGCCGACACGGCACCGCAGGCCGCCTGGAGCGCCGCCCACGCGCGCGTACAGGACGGCATGCGGACCATCGCGACCGCCACGGGCCGCGCCGTCGCGGGCCGTGCCGACCCGGTCGCCCGCGGCCTGCTCAGCCCCGCGGGCGCCGCCGTACTCCTCGGGCTCGCCGCCGTCGCCGCCTCGCTCGTCATCTCCGTCCGTATCGGGCGGGCACTCGTGATCGAGCTCGTGAGCCTGCGCAACGACGCCCTGGAGATCGCCCGCCGCAAACTCCCGGAAGCGATGCGGAAACTGCGCGCGGGCGACGAGATCGACATCCAGGCCGAGGCGCCCGCCGGACCACCCGCCGAGGACGAGACCGGTCAGGTCGCGGAAGCCCTGACCACCGTGCATCGCGCCGCGCTCCGCGCCGCCGTGGAGCGCGCCGAACTCGCCGGCGGCATCTCCGGGGTCTTCGTCAACCTGGCCCGCCGCAGCCAGGTCCTGGTCCATCGCCAGCTCAGCCTTCTCGACAGCATGGAGCGGCGCTCCGACGACCCCGACGAGCTCAGCGACCTGTTCCGCCTGGACCACCTCACCACCCGGATGCGGCGCCACGCGGAGAGCCTGATCATCCTCTCCGGCGCCGCACCCGGCCGGGCCTGGCGCATGCCGGTGCCCCTGACCAACGTCGTACGCGCCGCCGTCTCGGAAGTCGAGGACTACGCGCGCGTGGAGGTGCGCCAGCTCCCCGAAGCCCACGTCATCGGTGCGGCGGTCGCCGACCTCACCCATCTGCTCGCCGAACTCGTCGAGAACGCGGCCCAGTTCTCACCGCCCCACACGCGCGTGCGTGTCACCGGCGAACCCGTCGGCAACGGCTACGCCGTGGAGATCGAGGACCGAGGACTCGGCATGGGTGCAGACACCCTTGCCGAGGCCAACCGGCGCATCGAACAGTCCGAGGCGCTCGACCTGTTCGACAGCGACCGTCTCGGACTCTTCGTGGTCAGCAAGCTCGCCTCCCGGCACGACATCAAGGTGCACTTGCGAACCTCACCCTACGGAGGCACCACCGCCGTGGTGCTGCTGCCTACCGCTCTGCTGAACAGCGGCTCGGCAGAACGTTCCTCCCGCCAGGACGGACAAGCCCGGCCCGGCCAGGAACGCCTGCACGTGCGCGTGCCCGGCGCGGCCTCACCCCCGGAGGCCGCCGTCGCCGCACGGCCGGACCGGCCCGCCCTGGCGGCCACCGCACCCGGCGCGCACGGCACCGCCCAGACCCCCGGCCCCGGCACCGGAACGGCGGCAGGCCCCTACGGCACCCGGCCGGCACCCGGCCCGGACGACACGGCTCCGGCGGCCGGCCGCCAGGGAACCGCCCACGAACCCCCGCCCCCCGGCGTCACCGCCTTGCGGCTGCACCGCCCGTCGGACGACTCCGATCCCTCCGACGACCTCCCCCGCCGAGTGCGCCAGGCGAGCCTCGCCCCCCAACTGCGCCACCAGCGTCCGGAAGATCCGGCTCCGCAGCCGGCCCGGCGCGCCGACGACCGGCGCACCCCCGAACTCGTACGTGACCGCATGGCGGCCTACCGCGACGGCTGGGTGCGTGGCGGTGGCAGACAGCCCGGCCGCGACGCCGCCCCGGACCCCGAAACGGGCAGGTACAGCACCGAAGGAGACCCGGCATGATCCAGGACCCGAACCGGAGGGCCGGCCAGCGATCCGGCGAACTGGACTGGCTGCTCGACGATCTCGTGACGCGCGTGCGCGAGGTACGGCACGCCGTCGTGCTGTCCAACGACGGCCTGGCGGTCGGCGCCTCGAGCGATCTGGCGCGGGAGGACGCCGAACACCTCGCCGCCGTGGCATCCGGCTTCAACAGCCTCGCCAAAGGCGCGGGACGGCACTTCGGAGCGGGCGGGGTGCGCCAGACCATGGTCGAGATGGACGACGCGTTCCTCTTCGTGGCCGCCGCCGGTGACGGCTCCTGTCTCGCCCTGCTCACCGCGGTCACGGCCGATATCGGGCTGGTCGCCTATGAGATGGCCCGCCTGGTCAAACGCGTCGGCGAGCATCTCTACACGCCGCCGCGCGTCGCGGCGCAGCCGCCCGCCGCCGGATGAACCGGAAAGGCCGCACCGATGATCGAGAACCCGCCCGGCGGGCCCCGCGAGCCCGGCAGCCAGTGGTACGACGGCGAGGCCGGGCCCCTGGTCCGCCCGTACGCCATGACGGGTGGCCGCACCCAGCCGGGCCCCACGGGCGTGCACTTCGATCTGATCGCGCTCGTCACCCTCGACCTCGCCGCACCCGCGCTCGACGATGGCACCGCGCTGGGCCCCGAGCACCGGACCCTGATCGACCTGTGCCGCCCGGAGACCCAGTCCGTCGCCGAACTCGCCGCGGACGCGGACCTTCCGGTCGGCGTGGTCAGGGTGCTCCTCGGGGATCTCCTGGAACTCGGGTGCGTGACCATCAGCCGCCCCGTGCCCCCGGCACGCCTGCCTGATGAACGGATTCTGCGCGAGGTCATCGAGGGATTGCGAGCGCTGTAGATGAACGTTCCCACCGCACGCAAGCCGGACGCATCAGGCGCACTTGCATCCAACAGCCCCTACGGGCATTCCTGTTGTCACGACGCCGGCCTCGCCCCGGAGCATGCGGACGCCGGCCGCAGCCGGCCCTCCCGAGAGAAGTGATCATGGTCTCCGAGCACTCCGACGCCGCCGGCGACACCTCCGCCCTGGCGCTGAAGATACTGGTCGCCGGTGGCTTCGGCGTCGGCAAGACGACCCTGGTCGGGGCCGTCAGCGAGATCCGGCCGCTGCGTACCGAGGAACTGCTCAGCGAAGCCGGTCAACTGGTCGACGACACCGACGGTGTGGACCACAAGGTCACCACGACCGTGGCCATGGACTTCGGCCGCATCACGATCCGTTCCGGCCTGTCGCTCTACCTCTTCGGCACACCCGGACAGGACCGCTTCTGGTTCCTGTGGGACGAACTGGCCCAGGGAGCTCTCGGCGCCGTCGTCCTCGCGGACACCCGACGGCTGGAGGACTGCTTCCCCGCCGTCGACTACTTCGAGCACCGGCGCATCCCGTTCGTGGTGGCCGTCAACTGCTTCGCGGGAGCCCGTACATACGGCGCTCACGACGTCTCCAGGGCGCTCGACCTCGATCCCGGCACGCCCGTGGTGCTGTGCGACGCGCGCGACCGGGACTCCGGCAAGGAAGTGCTGATCCGGCTGGTCGAGTATGCCGGGCGGATGCACACCGCCCGGCTCCTGGACTCGGTCGGCTGAGCGCGCGGCTCAGGCCGCGAGGTCCCGCACGGCCACCACGTTGTCGATGGTGACGCGCACGAGCAGTTCACCCGGTACGCCGTTGCGGGCGCCGTACTCCTCGGCACGCTCCTCGCCCATGTACCGGGCGGCGATCCGGGTGGCCCAATGACGCAGGTCGGCCAGGTCCTCCGACAGCCGGGCGCGGCCGTTCAGCACCACGAAGTGGAACGGCGGACGGTCGTCGTCGACACACAGGGCGACCCGGCCGTCACGGGCCAGATTCCGGCCTTTGACCGTCTCCTTGCCGGTGTTGAACACCAATTCGTCCCCGTCCAGCAGAAACCAGATCGGAGTCACGTGCGGGCTCCCGTCGGCGCGGACGGTGGACAGTTTGCCGGTGCGGGTGCCGTCCGAGACGAACGCCCGCCATTCCTCATCGGTCATCTTCTCTGCCATGGGCCCATCCTGCTTGCCCGCGCGCCGGGCGTGGGGAAGGCTGGCGGGGAGTTCCTCCAGCCAGGGGGAGACGTCACACGGGGAGACGGACATGGCGCAGAACCAGGGACTCGGCTGGCTCCTGGACGATTTGACCGGTCGTGTGCACCACGTACGCCACGCACTGGTCCTGTCGAACGACGGACTGGTCACGGCAGCGAGCACGGGTCTACGCCGCGAGGACGCCGAGCATCTGGCCGCCGTGGCATCCGGGCTGCACAGCCTCGCCAAGGGGTCAGGACGCCACTTCGGCGCGGGCCGGGTACGCCAGACGATGATCGAGTACGACGACGCCGTGCTGTTCGTGACCGCGGCCGGCACCGGCAGCTGTCTGTGCGTGCTCAGCGGGGCGGAGGCGGACATCGGCCAGATCGCCTACGAGATGACCCTGCTTGTCAATCGAGTCGGCGAACACCTCGGCGTCGATGCGAGGCAACCCGAGCGGACTCGCATAGTGGAGCCCTGACCTGCGACTTTTCCTTCCGGCGGAGTTATCCACAGGCTCGCCACGAGGTGCGGCGATCCGGCTACGGTGGGTTCACGGCGAACGCACAGGGCGTGAGCCACGGACTCCACGGGGGAGTGCGACCATGTCGGCAAGCACTTTCGACCAGCTTCGCCCCACCACCTGCACGCCGAGCCGTGCCGCTCGCGAACTGGGGCTCAGGCCAGGCGAGGTCGACCTCGCCGTACAGCTCGGCCGTATCCGGACCGTGCCCGACGAGGGCGGGGGAGGAGGCCGGCGAGTGGAGTGCGCGGAGATGGACCGCCTCCGCGCACAGGACGGTTTCCCGGAGTCCCTCCGGGATCGGGTGCGGGTCGTGGGCACCGCGGAGGGCGCCGCCCTCATGGGCATCCCGGCCGGCCGCTTCACCCGGCTCACCCGCCTGGGCCTGCTCGTGCCGGTCAGGTTCTACCTGAACCGCTATCGAGCCGTGGTGTGGCTCTATCTGGCGGAAGAAGTACGCGAGTTCGCGTCGGGACCGGAGAACGCGCGCCTGCTCAAGGGGCGTACGCCCGAGACACTGCGCGGCCAGCTGGCGGCGGGAGTGGATCTGCGCGCCCGCAACTGGCGCGGACGCCACCTGGGTTTCCTGCTGCGGCACACCGAGGACCCATGGGCCCGGGCCGGGGCCGTGGCCGCCTTCCTCCCGCCCGTCGAGATCGCCGACGTCGTCAGGGACCCGTACGAGCGTGCCTACCTGAACCGGTTCCGGCCCGCGCCACCCGGCCACGGTGTTCCCGGGTCGCCCTCCGCGGACCTCGCCGAGCGGATCATGACGGCACAGGACGCGGACGAGATCGGCTGGCTGCGCAGCGACCTGGCACGCTTGATCGGCGAGGCCCGCAGCGCCTCGCCCGCCCCGCGCCCGGCCACGCGTCGCGTCCCGCCGGTCAACCGCGCGGCCGCACGTCCCATCCCGCCGATGGCCCGGACCGTCACCCGGCGTGCGGTCGAGGCCACGACGTTCCCGGAGTCGGTGACGCGGCAGCCGGGTTCGGTGGAGCGGCCGCTGGAAGTGGCGGCGCGGCCCGCGGAGGCGGAGTCGGCGGCCCGGTCTCCGGGGCTGCCCGTCCCACGTCCGGACGTGGGGGTGCGACCGGCAGTGCCACCCGTGCCCCGGGGGCATGAGCCGGCGCGGTCCGCTCCGCCGCGGTCGCCCCGTGGCCTGCGGGCCTGGCTGCGGCGGAGAAGCCCACGGTCCGGACGGCCCGCGCGGGTCTGATCCCCGGGGCGCAGTCGCTGCCGCGAGGTGCTAGAGGTCCCTGAACAGGCCCTCCTGGACGACCGAGACGAGTAGCCGTCCCTTGAGGTCGTAGATGCGCCCGCGGGCCAGCCCGCGCCCGCCGGTGGCGATCGGCGACTCCTGGTCGTACAGGAACCACTCGTCCGCGCGGAACGGCCGGTGGAACCACATGGCGTGATCCAGCGAGGCCATATCGAAGTTCCGCGGTCCCCACAGGGGCTCGACCGGGATGCGCACAGCGTCCAGGAGAGTCATGTCACTGGCGTAGGTCAGCGCGCACGTGTGGACCAGCGGATCGTCACCGAGCGGCCCGACCGCACGCATCCACACGGCACTGCGCGGCTCGGCGCCCTCAACCTCATCGGCGTGCCAGCGCAGCCGGTCGACGTACCGGATGTCGAACGGCTGGCGCCGCGCCATCCGCTCCAACTGCTCCGGCAGCGCCCCCAGATGCTTGCGGACCTCCTCGGACACCGTCGGCAGCGACTCGGGATCCGGCACCTCGCGGGCCGGCGGCAGCTGGTGCTCGAACGGTCCTTCCTCAGGCTTGTGAAAGGAGGCGGTCAGATTGAAGATCGTGCGGCCCTGCTGCACGGCCGTGACCCGGCGCGTCGTGAAGGAGCGTCCGTCGCGGACCCGCTCGACCTGGTACACGATCGGCACGCCCGGCCGGCCCGGGCGCAGGAAGTACGCGTGGAGCGAGTGCACCGGGCGCTCGCCGTCCGTGGTGCGGCCGGCGGCGACCAGGGCCTGGCCCGCCACCTGGCCGCCGAAGACCCGCTGGAGGGACTCGTCCGGGCTGTGGCCACGGAAGATGTTGACCTCGATCTGCTCCAGGTCGAGGAGGTCGACCAGTCTCTCGGCCGGGTTCGTCATCGGTGGGGTTCTCCTTGGCTCACAGCTGGCCGACGTCGGTGACACGGACGACCGCACGGCCCTCGGCGTCGGAGGCCGCCAGGTCGATCTCCGCGCTGATGCCCCAGTCGTGGTCACCGTTCGGGTCGTCGAAGATCTGGCGGACGCGCCAGAGGCCGTTGGCCGGCTCCTCGTTGATGACGAGCAGCTTGGGGCCGCGGGCGTCGGGGCCGGTGCCGAGGTCGTCGTACTCGTCCCAGTACTTGTCCATCGCCTCGCCCCACGCGTCGGCGTCCCAGCCGGACTCGGCGTCCAGTTCGCCGAGTTCATCGACCTGGTCCAGGGCTGCCAGCTCCACGCGGCGGAACATGGCGTTGCGGACCAGCACGCGGAAGGCGCGGGCGTTGGTGGTGACCGGCTTGACCTCGTCGGCCTTCTCCTGGGCCTCCTCGGCGGTCATCTCCTCCGGGTTGGCGAGCTGCTCCCACTCGTCCAGCAGGCTGGAGTCCACCTGGCGCACCATCTCGCCCAGCCACTCGATCAGATCCTGGAGATCCTCGGACTTGAGGTCGTCCGGAATGGTGTGGTCCAGGGTCTTGTAGGCGCTGGCGAGGTAGCGCAGCACGATGCCCTCGGTGCGGGCCAGCTCGTAGAAGGACACCAGCTCCGTGAAGGACATCGCCCGTTCGTACATGTCCCGGATGACCGACTTCGGCGACAGCGGGTGGTCGCCGACCCACGGGTGGCTCTTGCGGTAGGTGTTGTACGCGTGGAAGAGCAGCTCTTCCAGCGGCTTCGGGTACGAGATGTCCTGGAGGCGCTCCATGCGCTCCTCGTACTCGACCCCGTCCGCCTTCATCGCGGCCACGGCCTCGCCGCGCGCCTTGTTCTGCTGGGCGACGAGGATCTGGCGCGGATCGTCCAGGGTGGATTCGACGACGGAGACCATGTCGAGCGCGTAGGACGGCGACTCGGGATCGAGGAGTTCGAACGCGGCCAGGGCGAACGTGGACAGCGGCTGGTTCAGCGCGAAGTCCTGCTGGAGGTCGACCGTGAGCCGGACGATGCGGCCCTCGGCGTCCGGCTTGTCGAGCTTCTCCACGATCCCGCCGTCGAGCAGCGAGCGGTAGATCGCGATCGCCCGGCGGATGTGCCTCAGCTGCTGCCTGCGCGGCTCGTGGTTGTCCTCCAGGAGGTGGCGCATCGCCTCGAACGCGTTGCCCGGGCGTGCGATCACCGACAGCAGCATCGTGTGCGTCACCCGGAATCGCGAGGTCAGCGGCTCCGGCTCCGACTCGATCAGCTTCTGGAAGGTGTTCTCCGTCCAGCCGACAAAGCCCTCCGGCGCCTTCTTGCGCACCACCTTGCGCCGCTTCTTCGGGTCGTCGCCCGCCTTCGCCAGCGCCTTCTCGTTCTCGATGACGTGCTCTGGCGCCTGCGCGACCACGAGCCCCGCGGTGTCGAAACCGGCCCGCCCGGCCCGGCCCGCGATCTGGTGGAACTCACGGGCCCGCAGGGTACGCACGCGGTTGCCGTCGTACTTGGTCAGGGCCGTGAACAGCACCGTGCGGATGGGTACGTTGACGCCCACGCCGAGCGTGTCCGTGCCGCAGATGACCTTCAGCAGGCCGGCCTGGGCGAGCTTCTCCACCAGGCGCCGGTACTTGGGCAGCATGCCCGCGTGGTGCACGCCGATGCCGTGCCGTACGTAACGGGAGAGGTTGCGGCCGAACTTGGTGGTGAAGCGGAAGTTGCCGATCAGCTCCGCGATCTGGTCCTTCTCCTCGCGCGAGCACATGTTGATGCTCATCAGCGCCTGCGCCCGCTCCACGGCCTGCGCCTGCGTGAAGTGCACGATGTACACCGGGGCCTGCTTGCTCTGCAGCAGGTCGGTGAGCGTCTCGGTGAGCGGGGTCAGCTGGTACTCGTAGGAGAGGGGCACCGGGCGGGTCGCCGAGCGGACCACCGAGGTGGGGCGGCCGGTGCGGCGGGTCAGGTCCTTCTCGAAGAAGGACACATCGCCCAGAGTGGCCGACATCAGGATGAACTGCGCCTGCGGGAGCTCCAGCAGCGGGATCTGCCAGGCCCAGCCGCGGTCGCCCTCGGCGTAGAAGTGGAACTCGTCCATGACGACCTGGCCGACGTCCGCGTTCTTGCCGTCGCGCAGCGCGATCGACGCCAGCACCTCGGCGGTGCAGCAGATGACGGGCGCGTCGGCGTTCACGGAGGCGTCGCCGGTGAGCATGCCGACGTTCTCCGTGCCGAAGAGCTTGCACAGCTCGAAGAACTTCTCCGACACCAGGGCCTTGATCGGCGCCGTGTAGAACGTGACCTCGTCCCGGGCCAGCGCGGCGAAGTGCGCGCCCGCGGCGATCATGCTCTTGCCCGAGCCGGTCGGCGTCGAGACGATCACGTTCGCCCCGGAGACCACCTCGATCAGCGCCTCCTCCTGGTGGGGGTAGAGGGTGAGACCGCGCTCCTGTGCCCACGACTCGAAGGCTTCGTACAGGGCGTCGGGGTCGGCGGTCGGCGGCAACTGATCGATGAGGCTCACGCCCCCATCTTGCCTGGCCTTCCGCCCGAGCGGGGAATCGGCTGCGGGTACGAAGATCACGGCCGCTACGCTGTGTCGCCGACGCAGCGTCAGCGCACCAGATCAACTGGACAGCGGCACACGAGGAATGGGGCGGAAAGCGGCCATGATGGGACCAGCACACTCACTGTCGGGGGCCGCGGCCTGGCTGGGCGTCGGAGCGGCCGCCGCCGCGGCCGGACACGCGATGCCCTGGCCGGTCCTCCTCTCCGGCGCCCTGATCTGCGCCGGCGCCGCACTCGCCCCGGACCTGGACCACAAGGCAGCCACGATCTCCCGGGCCTTCGGGCCGGTCTCGCGCTGGATCTGCGAGATCGTGGACAAGCTGTCGTACGCCACCTACAAGGCGACCAGGAAGCAGGGCGACCCGCGCCGCTCCGGCGGGCACCGGACCCTGACGCACACCTGGCTGTGGGCGGTCCTGATCGGTGCCGGCTGCTCCGCCGCGGCGATCACCGGGGGCCGCTGGGCGGTGCTGGCGATCCTCTTCGTGCACATGGTGCTCGCGATCGAGGGCCTGCTGTGGCGGGCGGCGCGCGGCTCCAGCAGCGACGTCCTGGTCTGGCTGCTGGCGGCGACCAGCGCGTGGATCATCGCCGGAGTGCTGGACAAGCCGGGCAACGGCTCGGACTGGCTGTTCACCGCGCCCGGGCAGGAGTACCTGTGGCTGGGGCTGCCGATCGTGCTGGGCGCGCTGGTGCACGACATCGGGGACGCGCTGACGGTGTCCGGCTGCCCGATCCTGTGGCCGATCCCGGTGGGCCGCAAGCGCTGGTACCCGATCGGGCCGCCGAAGGCGATGCGGTTCCGGGCCGGCAGCTGGGTCGAGCTGAAGGTGCTGATGCCGGCGTTCATGCTGCTCGGGGGAGTGGGCTGTGCCGCGGCCCTCAATGTGATCTGAGGGGGTCCCCGGGATCAGGTCGCCCCGCCCGCGTCCGCCCCGCCGTACCGGCGCTCGAAGCGGGCGATGCGGCCCTCGGTGTCGACCGTGCGGGTCTTGCCCGTGGAGAAGGGGTGGCTCTCCGAGGAGATCTCCACGTCGATCACCGGGTAGGTCTGGCCGTCGTCCCACTCGATGGTCCGCTCGCTCCGCGAGGTCGACCGGGTCAGGAACGCGTATCCGGCGGCGCGGTCGCGGAAGACGACGGGGTGGTAGTCGGCGTGCTTGCCCTGCTGCATCGCGGCTCCTCGTGCGGGGCGGTCGGGCCGGGGTCGTCCGGATGGGCCGGCTCGGTCGGGTCAGTCTGCTCAGCCGGGCAGGGAGTCCTCGTCGACGATGTGCATCGCGGCCTCCTCGGCGGAGGCGGCGGCACCGTCGATGCCGACATCAGTGGCCACGAGGGCGGCCTCCTCGTCCTCGTGCGCGCCCTCGTCGGGGGCCACCAGCCGGCCGGAGCGGGACTTGCCGACCTCGTTGTCCAGGAGTTCCCCGTCCGTGCCGTCGCAGTCGCCGATGCCGTCGCCGTCGGGCGCGGTGAGGTCGGGCATCTCCTCGGCGAGCCGCTGGTCGAGGGTCTCGCCCGCCTGGCGTTCGGCCGCTGTCACGCCGGTGTGTTCCACCGCCCACGGTCGCTCGGGAGGGGACCAGCCGCGGTCGAGGGGGTCCGCCACGCCGTCGAAATCCAGTGTGTCCTCGACGTCGAGCACCCCCGAGTCCTCCCGGATCTCCGAGGGATCGGGCTGGTAGACGTCGTCCCCCCAGCCGTCGGCGCTGTCCACGACTACCTCCAGGTGGTGAGGACGGCCGAGTGCCGCCCCAGCAGGCGGCGGGCCGTCGGCACGCCCGGCACGCGGGCGGCACGCCGTGAACCGAGCGGTTCCCGGGCGCGCCCCGAACCGGTGCCGCTTTCCAGCCTTCCACCCCTGCTCGGGACAGCGCAACGGCACGAGCCCCGGCGTGGGCACGTGCCCCTGCTCCGGGGCCGGACGGGACCCACCGGGCGTCGGAGCAGGGGCGATCATCTCCGGTCGGGCCGGCCGGTCCAGACGGTCCAGCCGCTCCGACCCGGCCAACCGGTCCAGCCGCGCATCGGTGGTCTCCTCCCCGTCGGTGCGGGCGCCAGCGGCATCCCTGGACACGCCCCCGCCGGCGTCGGCGCCCGCTTCGGCGGACTCACCCCCGCCGGCGCCGGCGCCGGCGCCGACGCCCGCGCCACCGTTGGACTCACCGCCACCGCCACGGCTCCCGTCGGCCCCGCCCCGGCCTCACCCGTGCCAGGACCGCCACAGTGCCGCGTACGCGCCGTCCGCTGCGACCAGCTCGTCGTGGCTGCCCAGCTCGCTGATGCGGCCGTTCTCCACGACGGCGATCACGTCGGCGTCGTGGGCGGTGTGCAGGCGGTGGGCGATGGCGACCACCGTGCGGCCGTCGAGCACCCGGGCCAGGGAGCGTTCCAGATGGCGGGCCGCACGCGGGTCGAGCAGCGAGGTCGCCTCGTCCAGGACCAGCGTGTGCGGATCGGCCAGCACCAGCCGGGCCAGCGCGATCTGCTGCGCCTGTGCCGGGGTAAGGGACAGGCCGCCGGAGCCGACCTCGGTGTCCAGACCGTCGTCCAGCGCCCGGGCCCAGCCGTCCGCGTCGACCGCGCCCAGGGCCGCCCACAGCTCGGCGTCGTGGCTGCCGGCGTCGTGGCTGCCGACGGGGGTGTCCCCGCTCGGGCGAAGCCGGGAGTGGGGGAGGGCCAGCAGGAGGTTGTCGCGCAGGGAGCCCACGAAGACGTGGTGCTCCTGGTTGACGAGGGCGACATGCGAGCGGACGCGCTCGGCCGGCATCCGGGACAGTTCCGCCCCGCCCAGGGTGATCCGGCCGTCCCGGGGTGTGTAGATCCCGGCGAGCAGCCGGCCCAGGGTGGACTTGCCCGCGC
Organism: Streptomyces sp. NPDC036984; assembly: GCF_055607665.1. Taxonomy (NCBI): domain Bacteria; kingdom Bacillati; phylum Actinomycetota; class Actinomycetes; order Kitasatosporales; family Streptomycetaceae; genus Streptomyces; species Streptomyces sp. NPDC036984. The sequence continues at coordinate 161,222 of NZ_JBVJRL010000014.1, read as the reverse complement.
CGGAAGGGCCGACCAGGGCGAGCCGGGTGCCCGGCGCGACCTCCAGGGAGACGCGGCGCAGCACGTCGACGCCCTCGCGGTAGCCGAAGTGCACCCGGTCGGCGTGCACGTCCCGCCCGTCGGGGGCCAGCGAGGCGTCCCCGGCGTCCGGCTCGATGTCCCGCACACCGACCAGGCGGCCCAGCGACACCTGGGCGACCTGTACCTCGTCGTACCAGCGCAGGATCAGGTTCACCGGATCGACGAGCATCTGCGCGATGAGTGCGCCGGTGGTCAGCTGGCCCACCCCGATCCAGCCGTGGAGGACGAACACACCGCCGACCATCAGGACCGAGCCGAGCACGAGGAGATGCACGGTGTTGATCACCGGGAAGAGCACGGAGCGGAGCCAGAGGGTGTAGCGCTCCCAGGCCGTCCATTCCTTGATCCGCTGCTCCGACAGCGCCACGCGGCGGGCGCCGAGGCGGTGGGCCTCGATGGTGTGGCCCGCGTCCACGGTCTCGGCGAGCGCGGCGGCGACGGCGGCGTACCCGGCGGCTTCCGAGCGGTAGCCGGACGGCGCCCGCTTGAAGTACCAGCGCCAGCCGATCACCAGGACCGGCACGGCGAGCAGCACGGCGGCGGCCAGCGGCGGCGCCGTCACGACGAGCCCGCCGAGCAGCAGCAGGGCCCACACGACACCGATGGCCAGCTGCGGCACGGCCTCGCGCATGGCGTTGGCCAGCCGGTCGATGTCGGTGGTGATACGGGAGAGCAGGTCGCCGGTGCCCGCCCGTTCCAGTACGCCCGGGGGCAGCCCGACCGACCGGACGAGGAAGTCCTCCCGCAGGTCCGCCAGCATCCGCTCACCGAGCATCGCGCCCCGCAGCCGCACCTGCCGGACGAACACGGCCTGCACGGTCAGTGCCAGCACGAACAGCCCCGCGGTCAGCCCCAGGTGAAGCTCCCCGGCGCCGTCGGCCACCCGCTCGACCAAGCCGCCGAGCAGGTACGGGCCCACCATGGAGGCGACCACGGCCACCGTGTTGACGACGATGAGCACCAGGAAGGCCCGGCGATGCCGGCGGAACAGTTCGGTGACGTAGGCGCGTATGGTCGCGGCGGCGCCGACGGGCAGGGTGGTGGCGGTCGTCGGGGCCGCCGGGTCGTACGCCGGTGGCGCAACGCCGATCATGCGCTCTCCTCGATCTCTTCCAGCTCCTGGAGCGCGTCCAGAAGGATGCCCTCCTCGGCCGCGGCCAACTCCTCGTCGGTCTCCCGGGTCACCACGGCCCGGTACCTGGGCTCGCTGTCGACCAGCTCGCGGTGCGGGCCGACCGTCACCACCGCGCCCTCATGGACCAGGGCGACCCGGTCCGCGCGGTCGAGCAGCAGCGGAGAGGAGGTGAAGACGACCGTCGTCCGCCCCGACCGCAGTCGGCGCAGCCCGTCCGCGATCCGGGCCTCGGTGTGCGAGTCGACGGCGGAGGTCGGCTCGTCCAGCACCAGGACCTCCGGATCGGTGATCAGCGACCGGGCCAGGGCGAGCCGCTGGCGCTGGCCGCCGGACAGGGAGCGACCGCGTTCGGTGATGCGGGCGTCCATCGGGTCGGTGGCGTCCAGCGAACCCTGCACGAGCGCGTCCAGCACGTCCTCGCACTGCGCTGCCGCCAGCGCGTCCGCGGCCCGTACGGCACCGGAGGCGGGCACGTCGAGCAGCTCGCGCAGCGTGCCGGAGAGCAGCACCGGGTCCTTGTCCTGGACGAGGACGGCGGTCCGGGCGCTGTCCAGGGGGAGTTCGTCCAGGGGCACCCCGCCGAGCAACACCGACCGGCCCGGCTCCGTGGGATGGCCGCCCAGCCGCTCGGCGAGCCTGCCCGCCGCGTCCGGGTCGCCGCACACCACGGCGGTGAACCGGCCGGCCGGAGCCAGCAGACCGGTCGCGGGATCGTACAGGTCGCCGCCCGGTACCTCGGCCTCGCGGGTGCCGTCGGTGGCCGTGGACCGGGACAGCGACAGCACGCGGGCCGCGCGTTTGGCCGAGGGGCGGGAGAAGGAGTACGCCATGGCGATCTCCTCGAAGTGCCGCAGCGGGTAGTTGAGGATCATGACCGCGCTGTAGACGGTGACGAGTTCGCCGACCGTGATCCGGCCCTGGCGGGCCAGGTGGATGCCGTGCCAGACGACCGCGATCAGCAGCAGTCCGGGCAGCAGTACCTGGACGGCGGAGATCAGCGACCACATCCGGGCGCTGCGCACGGCGGCGTGCCGTACCTCCTGGGAGGCCCGGCGGTAGCGGTCGAGGAACAGCTCCTCGCCGCCGATGCCGCGCAGCACCCGTAGGCCGGCGACGGTGTCCGAGGCCAGCTCGGTCGCCCGGCCCGCCTTCTCGCGCTGCACGTCGGCGCGGCGCGTCGCCCGCGGCAGCAAGGGCAGCACCGCGAGCGCCACGACGGGCAGGCCCACGGCGACGACGCCGCCGAGGGCCGGCTGGTACACGAGCAGGCTGACGCAGACGACCACGACCGTCAGCGCGGCGGCGGTGAAGCGCGAGACGGCCTCGACGAACCAGCCGATCTTCTCCACGTCGCCGGTGGAGACGGCCACCACCTCGCCGGCGGCCACCCGCCGGGTCAGGGCCGAGCCCAGCTGGGCGGCCTTGCGTGCGAGCAGTTGCTGGACGCGGGCGGCGGCCGTGATCCAGTTGGTGACCGCCGTCCGGTGCAGGAAGGTGTCGCCGACGGCGATGCCGATGCCGCAGACCAGCATCAGAGCACCCGTCAGGGCGAGCCGGGTGCCGGAGTGGTCGACGGCCGCCTGCACCGCGAGACCGACGCAGAAGGGCAGGGTGGAGACGGAGACGAAGTGGAGCAGGCCCCAGGCGAGCGACTTCAGCTGCCCGCCCAGCTGATTGCGCCAGAGCCACCACAGGAATCGGGGACCCGAACGCGCGTCGGGCACGCCCGGATCGGGGTACGGAAGGTCTTGAATCTGCATGACGTCCCAGTGGCTCGTGTCAGGGGGAGGAACAGGGGGAGGAATGGCGGCGAGCGGCAACAAGCCGTGAAAGGTTCGCGTCGCAGAGTCGTGAATTTCAAACGGTTTTCCCCGACGTCCCGCGAAATCCGCCGAGTTCCGGCCAGGGCCGAGCCGAAGCCGAGGCCAAGCCACAGCCAGGACCGAACACAGCCAGGACCGAGGCGCAGTCCGGGGGCAAGCACAGCCAGGCCGAGCCGCGGTCAGAGCCGAGCCACACCCAAGGTCGAGACCGTCGTCCGTCCGTCAAGCGTGCACAGCCACATCACCCGCGACGGCGATTGTCGGAAAGTTCGCACAATTGGCCGGTTCGCGGTGCCAGCATGGAGGGGTGCAGATCGACAGTGTGCGGCGCATGACGGTCGCGGTGGCGGCCCTCGGCACCTTCCTCGCGACCCTCTCCGCCTGCGGCACCGCCGCCCCCGCCCGCGGCGCGCAGGGCGCCCACGGCCCGACCGCGCGGACCCCCGCCGAATCGTCCGCCCCCACGGCCGACCCGACCCGCATCCCGGGCCTCGGCGACCGTATGTACCGCCGGATCCCCGCCGGCTCCCGTCAGGTCGTGGCCGTCTACGGCACGGGCGCGGACTCGGCCGACTCCCGGGTCGTGCTGTACACCCGGCAGGGCGCCCACTGGCGCCCGGTGGGCAGGTGGGCCGCACACAACGGGCGCCACGGCTGGACCACGGACCACCACGAGGGCGACGGACGCAGCCCGGTCGGCGTGTTCACCCTCACCGACGCGGGCGGTGTGCTCGCCGACCCGGGCACCCGGCTGCCCTACGACCACGACGAGGGCGCCTACGCGCCGCCGGCCGAGTGGGACGAAGCGCACCAGCACGACTTCGACTACGTCATCGCCATCGACTACAACCGCCGCAAGGGCACCCCGCCGCGCGATGCCACCCGCCCGTGGGGCGCGCGCCGGGGCGGCGGCATCTGGTTGCATTTGGACCACGGCAGCGGCACCTCGGCCTGCGTCAGCGTCTCCAGGAAGGCCATGGAGTTCCTGCTGCGCACGCTCGACCCGGATCGCGATCCGGTGGTGGTGATGGGGGACAGCGCGACCCTGCGGGGTTAGCGACGGCGACGCGTGGCAGCCGCTCCGCCGCGCGGCCCTCTCGTCCGGGGCCGGTCCCCGGCTCCTGCGGTGTCATCGCTCGGCCGGGCCGGCCTTGTGTCCGGGCGGTCCTGCCACGGCGGTCGCGTTCACCACGTCCACGTCGCTTGCCCGGACGTACGCCAGCCGGTGGCCGAGCTGGATCTCGTAGTACCTTTCCCGGCCCCAGACCACCGGGTTCGGTGTGTCGGTGAAGGACTTGGCGGTGTAGGAACTGCCGACGCCGGCCTGCGTCACATAGCGCTGGCCCGCCCGGAAGCTGTACGGGAGGGGGGACTCGGTCGGCTCGTCCACGTCCTCCGGGTAGGCGTCCTCCTCCGGGAGGGCGCGCCCGAACACCGGGATCTCGTCCAGGCCCTCCTTCGGCGTGACCATGCGCCCGGTCGCACCGACTGCGGTCGGGTGCTTCCTGGGGTTCTTGAACCACGCCTTCCGCCCCTGGAACCAGATCGCCGTCCAGTCGCCCCTGCGGTCGGCGACGGCGAACGTCTGGCCGGTCGAGACGCGCGATCCCAGGTCGTTGACGTCCTCGGTCGAGCCCTCGCCGTCCGGCTTGCGGCCGGGGTCCTGGATGAGCGGGGCGTGCTCGTCCGGTTCGGAGTAGAGGCGGACGGCGCTGGAGCCGTGCGGCGGACACGGCACACCGCTGCCGTTGCACCCGGTGAACGACGGCTTGTTCCCGGCGAAGTCCGGCAGGATGGTCACGATGTCGCTGTCCGGCCCCGCCGTGGCGCGCAGCGGCGCGCCGAGCAGGTCGAAGTAGTGCCGCCAGTCCCAGAAGGGACCGGGGTCGTCGTGCATGTCGGGGATGGTGTCGGCGGTCGGGGCGGGCACGTTGTCATGGCCGAAGATGTGCTGCCGGTCGAGCGGGACGCCGTACTTCTTCGCCAGGTACCGCACCAGCTGCGCCGAGGCCCGGTACATCCGCTCCGTGTACCAGGTTCCGGGGTGCGTGAGGAATCCCTCGTGTTCGATGCCGATCGAGCGGGCGTTCACGAACTGGCTGCCGGAGTGCCAGGCTTCGTCCTTGGTTCTGACGTGCTGGGTGACGTGGCCGTCGCTGGAGCGGATGGAGTAGTGCCACGACGACTCCGTCGGGTCCTGCACCGTCTGGAACATGCTCGGCAGTTTCGCCTCGGTGTCGTGGATGACGATGTACTCGATCGGCTGGTCCCTGGGCCGGTCGCCCAGGTCATGGTTGCCGTAGCTGTCGTCGAACTCCTCGTACGGCGCGCCGAGCCAGTCACAGGCCAGCTCGGCCGGGCACTCGGCCTCCTTCGAGCGCCGGGGGCCCTGCGCGGGCGGGGTGTGGGGGTGCGGCCGCACGCGGGGGTTGGCGGGGAGACTGACGTCCTGCCCTTCGTCGGTGGTGCGGTGCGCTCCCCGGCGGATCAGGGCGAACACGTCGTCGGCGTACGCCGCGGCTGATGTGACGTCAGGCGTGCCCGGGAACCGCGCCACCGCCTCCCACCAGTCCGCCGGGTCGGTGCTGAGCGGTTTGCCGAGTTGGCGTTGCGTGGCCGCCAGCGCGGCCGCCCCGCCGCGGACGTTGGCGACGGCGTCCGTCCGCAGCCGTGCGGCCGGGGTGCCGATCAGCCGTGCCGCGTGGCGCAGGTCCGCGGGCTGCACGGCGTGACGGGACGGGGCACCCATGATGCCCGCGGCCGCCCCCGCGGCCCCCATGCCTGGCCGGGTGTGGTCGCCGTCCGGCGCCTGCTGCGTCTGTGCCGGGGCCTGGGTGCGGTCGGTGTCCACCAGATGCATGGGCCCGAAGCCGCCCGCGACGCTGGGCGCGCCCGGGTGGGAGTCCCAGCGCGACTGCATGTAGGACACGCTCATGAGCACACTTCGTGGCACCTGGAACTCGCGCGCGGCGTCCGTGAAGGCGTCCTGGAGACGCCGGTCCGCCGTCTCGTCGGCGCCGGACATCGGCAGGATCAGCAGCGGCGGCAGCAGAGCCGCCCCCGCGATCACACAAGCCGTCCGACGGCACCTCCGGATGGCTCCGGGAACACGTGCAGTAACGGTTCTTCTCATTGCGGGGGCTCTCCCAACCACGCTCGTCGCCACCAGGCCCAAAGGAGCTGTTCGTCAGGCCACCCCTTGTACGTTTCCGTGCCTGGCGCGCCACGTCGTGGCGAGCGTCACCGGGGTGGACCAGCGGTCCGGCAGAGGCCACCCGGTCGGCGGCAGTGACTCCGCCTCCCGGGGCGCCGAGCTCGTCGGCGCCGGCTCAGTCCTCGACCGGGTCCACGTCCCAGTCGGGGTGGCCCGGCATGGGCGGGGTGTGCGAGCCGTACAGCCACGCCGTCAGAAAGGGAGTCAGATCCTCGCCCGCGACCCGGGACGCGAGCGCGATGAAGTCCCGGGTCCCTGCCGTACGGCCCCGGTACTCGGTCACCCAGGACCGCTCGATCCGCTCGAAGGTCTCCGCGCCGACCTTCTCCCGCAACGCGTACAGCACCAGCGCCGAGCCGTCGTAGCGCATCACCTTGAACAGCGTCGCCTCGGTCGGTTCGGCGGGCGCTCCCTCGTCATGACGCCACTGGTCGTGCTGCTCGTACGCCGCCCGCATCATGGATTCCATGCTCATGCCGCCGTGCTCGTCGGAGTAGAGGCGTTCGTAGAAGCGGGCGTGACCCTCGCTCAGCCACAGGTCGGACCAACGCCGGACGGCGACGCTGTCTCCCGTCCAATGGTGCGTCAGCTCGTGGACCAGATTGCGTTCGGCGTCGACCCGGTCGCCCAGCAGGTCGTCGCGCGGTACGACGGAGAGCGACTGTGTCTCCAGCGCCACCGGCAGGTCGGTGTCCCCGACCAGCACACCGTAGCGGCGGAAGGGGTACGGGCCGAGCCGCCGTTCCAGCCAGGCCACGTGCTCGGGAGTCAGCGAGCGGTACGCCTCGGTGTCCGCGACCAGGCCGTCCGGAACCACGTCCCGGACCGGCAGTCCGCGCGGGCCGCTGCTGTCGACGAACGTGAACCGCCCGATAGCCATCTGGACCAGCTGCGCCGCGATCGGCTGCTCGGAGTCGTACGTCCACCGGACGCGGCCGTCGGGCCGCCGGTGGGTGCCGACGAGCCGGCCGTTGGCCACCGCGCTGAGGCCCGGCGGGGTGGTGATGTGGAAGGTGATGGGCGCGCGCAGGCTGGGGTGGTCGTTGGCCGGGAAGACCATTCTGGCGCCGTCGGGCTGCGCGCAGACCATGGTGCCGTCGGGCGTGGGCACCCAGCCGTAGTCCTGGATCGCGTCGTCGCGGTGCCGTCCCTGCGTCGGGTCGGCGGTGTAGGTGACGCGCACGGTGAACGCGCTGCCGCGGGGCAGCGGCTTCGCGGGGGTGACGACGAGTTCGTCGCCGTCGCGTGCGGCGGTGGCCGGTGTCCCGTCGACGGTGACGTGGTGCAGTGCGTTGCCCGCGAAGTCGAGGTCGAAACGGGACAGGGCCTGCGTGGCGATGGCGCTGATGGTGGCGCCGGCCTCGAAGGGTGTCCGCGGTGCCCGCCAGTCGAAGTCGAGCGTGTAACGGCGGACGGTGTAGCCACCGTTGCCGGCGAGCGGCATGAGGGGGTCGCCGATGCCCGGCGCGCCGGGGGAGGGGGCCGGGCCGGGCGGGGCGGCCGAGGCGCCGGGGGTGCCCTGGTGCGCCGTCGGGCCGCCACCGGCGATGAGTGCGCCACCGGTGAGTGCGACGGCTCCCGTGAAGGCGAGGACGAAGAACGCGCGACACGCACGCAGGACGGGGCGGGGACGCGGACACCGGGACTCCGGGTGCTCGGGCCGCTCGGGTGTCGCTTTCATCGGACGGTCCCGGGGGTGGCGCGGGGGCGGGGAGTCCGGCTCGCGGCCGTGCGTCCCGCTGGGCTGCCGGCGGTCATGATCTCCATGAGCGCACTATGCCAGCAAGGTGCACTTATATCATTAAATGTCCCTCTCGGCGGTGTCGATGCGGGGTGTGCGGCGACGGTCCTCATCGCGCCGATCTGTCCGAGGCGTCATTGCGGGCGGGCTCGTCTGCCCGTAGAACACCGGCCATGAGTAGACGGATAGTCATGTCCATGCTCGCGGGAGCGACCCTTCTGGTGAGCGCGCTCTTCGGTACGGGAACCGCCGGGGCCGCCGACGCCCCCGCCGAGTTCGGCACCGACTGGCACGACCCGGTGACCGCGGCACCGCCCGTCGACCGGCCGCACACCAGGTCGTGTCAGGTCACCCTCGCCGACGCCCGATTCCGCGACTTCACGCCCTACCGCGGCACCTACACGCCCCCCAAGGGCTGCGGCGACCGCTGGAGCAAGGTCGTCCTGCGTCTGGACGGCAAGGTGAAGGGCCGTCAGTACGACCGGCTCGGCTATCTGCACGTCGGCGGCATCGAGATCCTGCGCACCTCCACGCCGGAGCCCTCGCCCGACGGCATCGAGTGGCACGTCGAGAAGGACGTCACCCGCTACAGCGACACCTTCCACGGTGCGCATGACGTCGAGATGCTGATCGGCAACGTGGTCGACGAGACATACACCGGTGTCATCGACGTCCACGTCACCCTGACCTTCTACGCGGGACGCCCGGTGACCCCCGCCCCCGACCGCGTCCTCACCCTCGCCGACACGTCCACCGGCGCGACCCTCACCACCCCGCGCAACAGCGAACGGATCGTCGCCGAGGTGTACGCGACCGGATCGGGCGGCGGGTGCGAGGAGTTCTGGTACCTGACCGTGCCCGACCCCGCGTCGTACTCCTGCAAGGCCGACCACGGCCCGTACCGCGAGGTGCAGATCACCGTCGACGGCCGGCTCGCCGGCATCGCGGCGCCGTTCCCGAACGTGTGGACGGGCGGCTGGTCCAACCCGTTCCTCTGGTATGTCCTCCCTGCCCCGCGAGCCTTCGACGTGCGGCCCGTCGAGTACGACCTCACGCCCTTCGCCGGCCTGCTCAACGACGGCCGTCCGCACCGTGTCGAGGTGTCCGTCGTCGGCGTGCCCGCGGGCCAGTCGGGCTGGAGTGTCCCGGTGAACGTACTGGTGTGGCAGGACGCGCACCGGTCCCACGTCACGGGAGCGCTCACCGAGGACAAGGCCACCGACATCGCGAACTCCTCCACCTTCACGCCCGGTCCGGAGAACCGCGTGCACACCGAGGCCGGGCACCGGCTCACCGTCTCCGGCTACCTCGACACCTCGCACGGGCGCGTGACCACCACCGTCACCCGCACGCTCGCCAACTCCTCCGTCCACCGCTGGACCGACGGCGAGAACACGGACGGGCTCGACGCGACCTGGGCCGACGACGAGCAGGTCACGATCGCCGGCCAGGGCCCCGCGCGGACCACGCACGCGCACCGGACGTACACCGTGAACGGTGCCACCACCCTCGGCTCCGACGACCGGCTGCGCACCGTGCTGACCCTCGGCGACCGGGCGACGGCGGTGACACGCGAGGGCGGCCGGCGCACCGCGTGGTCCCGGCTGGACGACACCTACAGCGGCGACGCCGCGTACACGGTCAACGTCCCGCGCGACCAGCGGCACGCGGTCGGCACGTCCACCGAGCGCTACCGCCTCTTCGGCTCGGACGGTTGCCACGACCGTTCGCTGACGACGGTTCAGGGAGTGCTGACGGAGGACCGCCGCCGCTGCTGAGTCCGGCGGCGCCCGCGGTGGCCCCATGGGCCGGCCGACGTCCGCCGCGCTCCGTACGCGGCCCCCGCTCTCGCTCCGGGAGCGGGGGCCGCGTACGTCAGCAGCGCTGGACGCTCTCCCCGTCGATCAGCGTGTCCAGCAGCACGCCGAGCACCTGGCGCTCCTTCTCCGTCAGCGGGGCCAGTATCTCCTCGGCCGCCGAGCGGCGGACACCGCGCAGTTCGCGCAGGGTCGCGCGCCCCTCGTGCGTCAGCTCGATCCGGGTCACGCGCCGGTTCGCCGGATCCGCCACCCGCCGCACCTTGCCGCTCGTCTCCAGCCCGTCGACCAGCGTCGTCACCGCGCGGGGTACGACCTCCAGGCGCTCGGCCAGGTCGGCCATGCGCGGGGGCGAGGCGTAGTGCGCGAGCGTGCGCAGCAGCCGGGACTGGGCCGGAGTGACGCCCAGCTCGCGCTCTTCCAGATGGCGTTTCTGGATGCGGTGCACCCGGCGGGTGAGCCGTAGCAACTGCTCGGCGAGCAGGCCGTCGGGATCGGGGGTGGTCATGCGGGAACAATATCAGGATGCTGTTCATTGTGAGTATAGGTAACAATGAGCTACGATCAGTCAGCTGGCGTCGGCCGTTCTCCGGCCGGCCCCCGTTCGCCTCCGTAGGAGCCCATGCATCCCGACCGTGAACCCTCCTGGACACCACCTGCCGATGCCGGCGAGCAGCCCCGGCAGGTGCGCCGCATCCTGCGGCTCTTCCGTCCCTACCGCGGGCGGCTGGCCGTCGTCGGCCTGCTCGTCGGCGCCTCGTCGCTGGTCTCGGTGGCCACGCCGTTCCTGCTGAAGGAGACGCTCGACGTCGCGATCCCGCAGGGCCGCACCGGCCTGCTGAGCCTGCTGGCGCTCGGCATGATCCTCAGTGCCCTCCTGGCCGGCGTCTTCGGCGTGCTCCAGACGCTGATCTCGACGACCGTCGGCCAGCGGGTCATGCACGACCTGCGCACCGCGGTCTACGGCCGCCTCCAGCGCATGTCGCTCGCCTTCTTCACCCGCACCCGCACCGGCGAGGTGCAGTCCCGCATCGCCAACGACATCGGTGGCATGCAGGCCACCGTCACCTCCACCGCCACCTCCCTGGTCTCCAACGCCACCAGCGTGGTCGCCACGATCGTCGCCATGATCGCCCTGGACTGGCGGCTGACGATCGTCTCGCTGCTCCTGCTGCCGGTGTTCGTGTGGATCAGCCGCCGCGTCGGCAACGAACGCAAGAAGATCACCACCGAGCGGCAGAAACAGATGGCCGCGATGGCGGCCACGGTCACCGAGTCGCTCTCGGTCAGCGGCATCCTGCTCGGCCGCACCATGGGCCGCTCCGACTCGCTGACCGCGTCCTTCGCCGCGGAGTCCGAGCGCCTGGTCGACCTGGAGGTCAGGTCGAACATGGCCGGGCGCTGGCGCATGGCCGTGATCACCGTCGTCATGGCCGCGCTGCCCGCCGTCATCTACTGGACCGCCGGCCTGGCCCTCCAGTTCGGCGGCCCCCAGGTCTCGCTCGGTACGATCGTCGCCTTCGTCTCGCTCCAGCAGGGCCTGTTCCGCCCGGCCGTGAGCCTGCTGGCGACCGGCGTCCAGATCCAGACCTCGCTCGCGCTCTTCCAGCGCATCTTCGAGTACCTGGACCTGCCGATCGACATCACCGAGCGCGAGCAGCCGGTCCGCCTCGACCGGATCAAGGGCGAAGTCCGGTTCGAGGACGTCGAGTTCCGCTACGACGACAAGGGCGGCCCCGTTCTCGACGGCGTCGACGTCACCGTCCCCGCCGGCAGCAGCCTCGCCGTCGTCGGTCCGACCGGCGCCGGCAAGTCCACGCTCGGCTATCTGGTGCCGCGCCTGTACGACGTCACCGGGGGCCGCGTCACTCTGGACGGGGTCGACGTCCGCGACCTCGATTTCGACACCCTCGCGCGCGCGGTCGGCGTCGTCTCGCAGGAGACGTACCTCTTCCACGCCTCCGTCGCCGACAACCTGCGCTTCGCCAAGCCCGACGCCACCGACGCCGAGGTGCACGCGGCGGCCAAGGCGGCGCAGATCCACGACCACATAGCCACGCTGCCCGACGGCTACGACACGATCGTCGGCGAACGCGGCCACCGCTTCTCCGGCGGCGAGAAGCAGCGCCTGGCGATAGCCCGCACGATCCTGCGCGATCCGCCGGTCCTCGTCCTGGACGAGGCGACGAGCGCGCTGGACACCCGCACGGAAGCCGCCGTCCAGGAGGCCATCGACGCGCTGTCGGCCGACCGCACGACGATCACCATCGCCCATCGCCTGTCCACGATTCGAAGCGCCGATCAGATCGTGGTGCTGGACTCCGGACGGGTCGCCGAACGCGGCACGCACGAGGAACTTCTGGAGCGGGACGGCCGGTATGCGGCCCTGGTGCGCCGGGACGCGCAACCGCTGCCGACAAGCTGAACATATGCCGGGATTGTGACCATATGCGTATTACCGTGCCCGCATGCAGACGAACACTCCGCCACGGAGCAGAAACCGACTGACACGCCGGAGCGGAACCCGACTGACACGTCGGGGCAGACTCGTCCTCGTCGTGGCCGGCGCCGTCGTGGCCGGCGCCGCCGTGGCGGTGCCGCTGCTGACGCTGGGGGCCGGGCGCGAGCAGGCGCAGCCCCCCACGCTGGTCATCCCGGAGGGCTGGCGTGCGCACCAGGTCTACGACGCGATCGACAGGGCCCTCGCACTGCCTCCGGGCAGCACCCTCAAGTCCCTCGGCAAAGCCGCCCTGAAACTGCCGAGCGAGGCCGGGGGCAACCCGGAAGGCTATCTCTTCCCGGCGACCTATCCCGTCGAGAAAGGGGCGACCCCCGAATCCCTGCTCCGGTTCATGGTGGACACCGCCCTGAAGAAGTACACCGCCGCACCGGTCGCGGCCGGGGCCCAGCGCAGCGCGATGAACATCTACCAGGCGGTCACCATCGCCAGCATCATCCAGGCCGAGGCCGCGACGAAGGCGGACATGGGCAAGGTCGCCCGGGTCATCTTCAACCGGCTGGAGCACGGGATGCCGCTCCAGATGGACTCGACCATCAACTACGCGATGAACCGCAACAGCGTCCACACCAGCGACAGTGACACCCGCGTCGAGAGCCCGTACAACTCCTACCAGCGCATGGGCCTGCCGCCGACACCGATCGACAGCCCCGGCGAGGACGCGATGCGCGCCGCCCTCAACCCGACGCCCGGCGACTGGCTGTACTTCGTCACGGTCAGGCCCGGTGACACGCGCTTCAGCGCGGACTACGCCTCGCACCTGCGCAACGTGGCCGAGTTCAACGCCCTGCGCCAGGGTGCGGCGACGGACCAGCCCCTGGACCAGAGCCCGCTGCCGTCCGCTGCCTCGGCGCAGCCCTCGGTCGGCTGAGCCGCCGGGCCGTCACGCGGCGACCGGCTGCTCCTCGGCCAGCAGTCGCCTGATGTCCCGGACGGCCGCCCGACCGGCCCGGTTGGCACCGACGGTGCTGGCCGAGGGGCCGTAGCCCACGAGGTGGACCCGCGGATCGGTGACCGCGCGGGTACCTTCCACCCGGATGCCGCCGCCCGGCTCGCGCAGCCGCAAGGGCGCGAGATGGCCGAGCGCGGCCCGGAAGCCGGTCGCCCACAGGATCACGTCGGCGGCCACCTGCCGGCCTCCCCCGAGTTCTCCGCTTCGCTCGAACAAGGCGGACCCCCCCAGCCACTCCAAGCCGTCCGGGATGATCCGGTCGAACATCGGCTGCCGGTCCAGGACGCCGTCCGCGAGGCCCTGCCGGATGGCGTCGTTCAGGGGCAGCCCGGTGACCGAGACCACACTGCGCGGCGGCAGCCCCTGCCGCACCCGCTCCTCCACCAACGCGACCGCCGCGCGACCCGCGCCCTGGTCGAACGGCCCCTCGCGGAAGACCGGGGGCCGCCGGGTGACCCAGGTGGTCGCGGCGGCGTACGGAGCGATCTCCAGCAGATGCTGGGTGCCCGAGGCGCCACCGCCCACGACCACGACCCGCTGCCCGGCGAACTCCTCGGGACCGGCGTACTGCGCGGTGTGCAACTGCCGCCCGCGGAACGTCTCCTGGCCCCGATGGCGTGGCCAGAACGGCCGGTCCCAGGTGCCGGTCGCGTTGATCAGCGCCCGCGTCGCCCAGCTGCCGTCCGACGTCTCCACCAGCAGCCGCCCGCCGGCGCCCTCGCGCACCGCCCGCACATCCACGGGCCGCCGCACCCGCAGGTCGAAGGCGCGCTCGTACCGGTCGAAGTACTCACCGACGACCTCGGCCGAAGGACGTGTCGGGTCGGCGTCCGTCAGCTCCATGCCGGGCAGCGCGTGCATCCCGTGCACCTTGCCGAACGTCAGCGACGGCCACCGGAACTGCCAGGCACCGCCCGGCCCGGGTGAGCGGTCGAGGACCACGAAGTCGCGGTCCGGCGCGAAGCCGGTGCGCCGCAGGTGATAGGCGGCGGCCAGACCCGCCTGACCTGCTCCGATGACGACGACCTCGACCTCGCGTACTCCGTTCACGCCTCTCCCAACAGGGAGCCGCGAGCGAATCTTCCCGGCTGCTCGGCGCCCGCGCGCGGCGACGGCGCCCGCCGGCAGCCCGCTCGCGGCCGGCCCGCGGTCTCCCTCCTCAGTCCTTCGCCGGCGTCGTCGACGGCGGCAGGTCGCCGTTGTACCGCGGGTCCACGAAGTCGGCGAAGTCCACCTTCCTCGGGATGAGCTTCAACTCGGTGAAGGTGTCGGCGATCCGCTGCTCGGAGGCGACGAGCGGCTTGTCGACGGCGACCGAGACACGGGTGGAGTTGGTGCGCCGTACGGAGGCCAGTGCCACCTCGTACGGCAGACCGGTGTCCTTCGCCCACACCTTGGCCCACTCCTCCTGGTGGTCGTACACCCAGGCCGTGGCCCGCCGCAGCCGCGCCAGATAGTCCTTGACGGCGGCGGCCTTCTTCGGGTCCTTCAGGGCGGCGGGAGCGGCGACCTGGAAGCTGAGGCCGTTGGTGATGCCGTCGCCGGTGGTGAGCACACGCCCCTGCCCGGTCCGGAGGATCTGCGAGGTGTACGGGTCCCAGACCGCCCACGCGTCGACCTTGCCGGAGGTGAACGCGGCGAGCGCGTCGGCCGGCTGGAGGTACGTGACCTTGACGTCGGCAAGGCTCAGCCCGGCCGCCTTGAGTGAGGCGACCAGTTGGTAGTGCGCGGACGAACCCTGCGCCACGGCGATGGACCGGCCCCTGAGCTGGTGGGTCGCGGTCAGCTTGGAGCCGTTCGGCACCAGGATGGTGTCGCCCTTGGACGTGCCGTGCCAGGCGGCCACGACGGAGATCTTCGAACCGGCGCCGGCCGCGAAGACCGGCGGGGTGTTGCCGACCCCGCCGATGTCGACGGCCTGCGCGTTCACGGCCTCCAGCAGCGGCGGGCCGGAGGTGAAGGTCGACCACTGGATCCGGTAAGGCAGGTTTTTCAGCTCTCCTGCGGCGCGCAGAATGGCCTCCGAACCGCCCTTCTGGTCACCGACGTCGAGGGTCACGGAGCCCGTGCCGTCGGTGTCGGTGCCGGCGGACGCATTCCCGCCGCAGGCGGTGAGCAGGAGCGCGAAGGGGAGGAGCAGCGCGGCGGGGACGAGGCGTCGTCGCATGACGGTTCCGTTCGTGTGCGAGAGGTTCACGGGGGTTCAAAGGTGGTCAGGCGGGTTCGGCTGCGGTGTCCACGCCGAGCTGTTCGAGCAGCCGGGCACGGAGCGCGGCGAACCGGGGGTCGGTGATCTCGCGCGGCCGGTCCAGGCCGATGCGCTGCTCGTGGGCGATCCGGCCGCCGTCCATCACCAGGACACGGTCGGCGAGCAGCACCGCCTCCTCGACGTCGTGCGTGACCAGCAGTACCGCGCAGCCGCGGCGCTGCCACACCTCCCCGACCAGACGCTGGGCCTTGATCCGGGTGAGTGCGTCGAGGGCGCCGAACGGCTCGTCCAGCAGGAGCAGATCGGGTTCGCGTACCAGCGCGCGGGCCAGGGAGGCGCGCTGGGCCTCCCCACCGGACAGGGTCTTCGGCCAGGCGTCGACCCGGTGACCGAGGCCGACCTCGTCCAACGCCCGCTCCGCGACGGCGCGTTCGGGCCTGCCGGGCAGTCCCAGCAGGACGTTGCGCCACACCTTCTTCCAGGGCATGAGCCGGGGCGCCTGGAAGGCGACGGCCCGACGGCGCGGGACCAGGGCGGTGCCCTCGATCTCCCGGTCGAGGCCCGCGAGGATGCGCAGCAGCGTCGACTTCCCACAGCCGCTGCGACCGAGCAGGGCGACGAACTCGCCGTGTGCGACGTCGAGTCGGAGATCGTCGATGACCGGGCGGCCGTCGAAGGAGCGGGTGAGCCCCTCGACGCGGACCGCGGATCCGGTCACCGTCCGGTGAACGTCGGTCGCCATTGCAGCAGCAGCCTTTCGAGGGAGCGGACGACGAAGTCGGCGAGCAGGCCGAGGAAGGCGTAGACGATCAGGCAGACCAGGATCACGTCGGTCCGCAGGAAATCCCGCGCCTGCACCATCAGGAAGCCGATGCCGGCGTCGGCGTTGACCTGCTCGGCGAAGACGAGAGCGAGCCAGGCGATGCCGAGCGAGTAGCGCAGCCCGGTCAGCGCCCCGGGCAGCGCGCCCGGCAGCACCACATGCCGTACGAGCCCCCACCGGGACAGCCCCAACGACTCGCCCGCCTCGATGAGTTGGGCGTCGACACCGCGGATGCCGGCGTAGACGTTGAGATAGAGCGGGAAGGTCACGCCGAGCGTGATGATCGCGATCTTCGGTGCCTCGCCGATGCCGAACCAGATGATGAACAGCGGGATGAGACCGACGAACGGCACCGTCCGCAGCATCTGCACCGGCGCGTCCACCAGGTCCTCGCCGAACCGGAACAGCCCGGAGAGCAGGGCGAGCCCGGTACCGGTCACCGTGCCGAAGAGCAGCCCGAACGCGACGCGCCGGAGAGAGGTGCCCATGGCCGACGGCAGCGAACCGTCGCTGATCAGATCCCAGCCGACCTGCGCGATCCGGCCGGGCGAGGCGAGCACGTCCGCGGCCAGTACGCCGGTCCAACTGAGGAGTTGCCACAGGGCCAGCAGCAGGAGCGGACCGGTGGTGCGGCGCAGCCAGCGGGGAACCCGGGTGCGGCGGGCGGAGGCGGGGACGACGGGCTGGAGCTCGGGGGATCCGTCCGGGCCGGAGGTACCCGACCTGTATATACCGGAAATGTCGGTCGTAGGGGAGTGGGGTGGGGCATGGCTGATGTTCATGGACGCTCCACGGGAAGGAGAGCGGGGTGCGGGAACGCGCGGCTCGGCGCCGCCACGTCATGCGCTGTGCAACGACGGCTCAGTCATGACGTACGCGTGGGTCGGCGGAGCGCACGAAAAGAAAAGAAAGGGGAAAGCGGGGAGAGGGCGTCAGCGGCCGGGGCGACACGCGGCGGAGGCCACCCGCAGCAGGTCGATATGACCGCGCGTGGTGAGCAGGGCTGAACGCAACATGCGGCTGAACGTAGCCAGATGGATGTGCACTGGTCAACGGTGTCTCGTTTGGTGGACCGCCCGTATCGGAATCCGGTGGTGCCGCGGAGCGTGAAAAGCCGCGCATGGGTCAGGATGGGGGCATGTCCGATGCCTTCACCACGCGCGTGCTGAACGTCTCCACCGGTTCCCGGGAACGCGTCGTCGACCTCACCGCCGACTGCGAGGAGTTCCTGCGGGAGGCGGCGGCCGGCCGCGACGGCCTGCTCAACATCTTCGTCCCGCACGCCACCGCCGGAATCGCCGTCATCGAGACGGGCGCCGGCAGCGACGACGACCTGCTCGCGGCCCTGCACACCCTGCTCCCCGCCGACGACCGCTGGCAGCACCGGCACGGCAGCCCCGGGCACGGCCGCGACCACGTCCTGCCCGCCATCGTCCCGCCGCACGCGACCCTCCCGGTGATCGGCGGTCGCCTGGAACTGGGCACCTGGCAGTCGGTCTGTCTGGTGGACACCAACAAGGACAACCCCGACCGCCGGGTCCGGCTGAGCTTTCTGGGCTGAGCCCAGGCCCCGGTCACGAGGAGCGGGCTCCGGCCGGGCCGGGGGACGGCACCAGGCCGAGTCGCTGGGCGCGCAGGACCGTGCCGACGCGGTCGCGGGTGCCCAGCTTGCGGTAGATGTTCTCCACGTGCTTGTGCACCGTACGGACCGAGATGCCGAGACGGCGGCCGATGGCGTCGGCGGTGAGCGCGTCGGTGAGCAGCAGCAGGACGGCGGTCTCGCGTGGGGTCAGCGCGCAGTCCGCCGCTCGCTGGTCCGGTGCGCCGGCCGGGCCGAGCGCCCGCCGCCACTCCAGCAGCAGTTGCCGTTGCCGCTCGACCGCCGCCAGCAGCGGCTGGGCGCGCTCGGCCATGGTCAGGTGGTCGTCGGTGAAGTCCGTGCCGGCGCGGTAGACCAGGCATCCGGTGATCGGGGCGGTGCTCTCCGGAAGCGGTACCCCCAGCACGTGGTCGACGTCCAGGACCTCGCCGAGCAGGCGTGCCGTCGAGCTGTCCGGCCAGATACGGCCCGCCGCCCGTTGTGCGGAGACCGGCGTCCGGTCGGTTCCGGGCGCGTAGTGACGGGCGAAGGGATAGCCCGCCCGCAGCAGGCCCAGGTCGGTGTCCTCCAGCCGCGCCAGTTCCGCGGCGGCGGCGTCGGGCACCGTGCCGATCGTGCCCTTGCGCTCGCTCCAGTCGTCCGGCTTGTGGACGACCGCCTCGCCGCCGCACACGTCCGCCAGGGTGCGGGCCAGCATCGGCCACAGCCGTTCGGGTTCCCGTTCGTGCAGGGCGGCCACGGCGGCCGCCGTCATCCGTTCGTAGGCCCTGTCCAGCCGCACGTGTTCCTCTCCGGTTGCCTTACGTGCCCGTTCTCGCCCGGCTCGCCGTCGGCGTACGTACTTCTACGCATACCTTTGCGGTCCCCGGCTGTCGCACACTTCAACCCGGCGACACCGGCCTGCTCGGACGCGACACGTCCGACGGGCCGCCGGCACGGGGGAACGGCGGCCCGTCCGGTGTCGCCGGTCCGCCTGCCCTGCTCAGGGACGACTGGGGGACGGGCCCGCAGGGCGGTAAGCCGACCGGCGTCGGGCCCGCGGGGCGGATGGCCGACCGAGGGACGTGCCCGCTGGGCGGATCGCCGACCGGGGGACGCACCAGCAGGGCGGACAACCGCCGACGCCCCCCGGCGGAGTCCGGAGGGCGTGGGGACGGGCAGTGGGATCAGGCGCGCTCGGCGTCGCCCTGCGCCTTCTCCTGCTTCAGGTTCTTGAGCCGGGTGGCCTCCTTGCGGACCTCGGCCTGGGTGGCGCGCTCCTTCTCCAGCCACTCCGGCTGCTCCTGCTTGAGCGCCTCGATCTGCTCGGTGGTCAGCGGCTCGGTGACCCCGCCCCGGGCGAGGCCGGCGATGGACACACCCAGCTTGGCGGCGACCACCGGACGCGGGTGGGGACCGGTGCGCCGCAGCTCGCGCAGCCACTCCGGCGGGTTGGCCTGGAGCTCGTTCAGCTCGGCGCGCGTCACCACACCCTCCTGGAAGGAGGCGGGGGTGGCGGGGAGGTACACACCCAGCTTCTTCGCCGCGGTCGCGGGCTTCATCGTCTGGGTGCTCTGCTGCGACTTCATGACGTCAAGGGTATCGGCCGTGTGCGGGAGCCCCGACCACGGCCGGTGCCGGACGGTCGCCGACGGCCGGTAATCTGGCCTGGTGACAGGCTCGGAGGAATCACCGTCGTTCCGGCTCGCGTACGTTCCCGGAGTGACCCCCGCCAAGTGGGCGAAGATCTGGAACGAGCGCCTGCCCGACATCCCGCTCACCCTCGTCCAGGTCCCGGCCGCCGAGGCGCCCGAGGTGCTGCGCGCGGGCAAGGCCGACGCGGGCCTGGTACGGCTGCCGGTCGACCGCACGTTCTTCAGCGCGATCCCGCTGTACACCGAAGCCACGGTGGTCGTCGTCCCCAAGGACCACCTGATCACGGCCGCGGACGAGGTGACCCTGGCCGACCTCGCCGACGAGGTGCTCTTCCACCCCCTGGACGACGTCTTCGACTGGGACGCGCCACCGGGCGAACCGGCCTTCGAACGGCCCGCCACGACCCCGGACGCCATCGAGCTGGTCGCGGCGAACGTCGGCCTGCTGGTCGTCCCCCAGTCCCTCGCCCGCCTGTACCACCGCCGGGACCTCACCTACCGCCCGGTCGTCGACGCGCCCCGGTCGAGCGTCGCGCTGTCCTGGCCGGAGGAGGCCACCACCGACCTGGTGGAGGATTTCATCGGTATCGTCCGCGGGCGCACCGTCAACAGCACCCGCGGCCGTACGGCGGCGGCACAGGCCCAACCGCCGGCGAAAACGTCAGCCAAGCCGTCCGCCAAGTCCTCGGGGAAGCCGTCCGCGAAGTCCTCGGGCAAGACGTCGGGGAAGGCGTCGGCGAACGCGTCGGGCCGCACGGCACGCGCCCGCACGGGCGGCGGCAAGCCGACGGCCAAGCGGGGCAAGCCGCGCCGGAAGTCGTGAGCTGGTGCTCTCTCAAGGGCTCCCCGGAAGTTGTGTGAGCCCGGCTGTTTCCCATGGGCTGAGCCCCGCCTCTTCGGCATACGCCCCGCCTTTCAGGGCCTGCTCCGAAAGTCGTGAGCCCCACCTCTCAGGGACTGGGCCGGACGCTCTGCTCGGCGCCGCCCTCTCCCGCACCCCGCCCGACCGTCTCCCCGGCCGTCTCCGGTTCCGGCCGCACCTGGCGTTCCCGCAGATCGGCGACCGCCAGCACGAGTGCGATCAGGATGATCCCCACGACGGTGAGCAGCCCGAGCTGGAGTGCCGCACCGGTGCTGCCGTGATTGGCGAGGTGAGCGAAGTACACCGAGCCCACGACCGCGATCCCGGCCGCCGAGCCGACGCGCTGGCCCGTCTGGAGGACGCCACCGGCCGCGCCCGCACGGTGAACGGGCACACGGGTGAGGGTGAGCGTGGTGTTCGGAGAGACCGTCAGGCCGGACCCGATGCCTCCGATGAGCAGCGGCAGCGCCGACGCCCATCCCACGTCCCGCCCGGGCACCAGCTCCACCGCCGCGACCACGCCGAGCACACCCAGCGCCACACCGGCCAGGCCGAAGACGACGACCTTGCGCCCGAAACGCATCACCAGCCGGCCTCCGGCGGCGGCCCCGACCGCCGAGGCCGCCGCGAAGGGCAGGACCGTGAGCCCCGAGGCCAGCGCGCTGTAGCCCATGCCGTTCTGGAGGTACAGGGCGTAGAGGAAGAAGACCGTGGTGAAGCCCGCGAAGTACGCGAGGCTGATCAGGGCGCCGAGCGTGAAGGAGCGCAGGGAGAACAGCGCCAGATCCACCAGCGGAGCGCGTCCGCGCAGCCCCTGCCGTTTCTCCCACGCCCAGAACGTGCCCAGCAGGATCACGGCCAGCGGCAGCAGCGCCCACTTCTCCCGTCCGGTCCACTGCTGCTCCTGCACCAGGGGCAGCATGAGGGCGAGCACACCCGAGCCGAGGAGCAGTACGCCGAACAGGTCGAACTCCTCGTGCTTTCCCGTCGCCGGGAGCCGGGGCAGCAGCCGGAGCCCCGCGACGAAGGCGGCCACCCCGATGGGCAGATTGACGAAGAACACCCAGCGCCAGCCGTCGTGGGTGCCGCCGGCATCGATCAGCAGGCCGCCCGCCAGGGGGCCCGCCGCCGTCGACACGCCGATGACCGTGCCGAGCACGCCGAAGGCCTTGGCCCGTTCGGCGCCCTGGAACATCTGCTGGATCAGCCCCGAGGTCTGCGGCGCCACCAGGCCCGCCGCCGTGCCCTGGATCAGCCGGAACACCACCAGCCAGGTGGGGCTGGCCGCGAGCCCGCACGCCAACGAGGCCACCGTGAACAGGGCGAGCCCGAACAGGAACGCCTGGCGCCGCCCGCGCATGTCGCCCAGCCGGCCTGCCGGGACCAGCGCGAGCCCGAAGGTGAGGGCGTACCCGGAGACCACCCATGACTGGGTCGCCTCCGAGGCCCCCAGCCCGCGCTCCAGCGAGGGCAGCGCCACGTTCACGATCGAGGTGTCGAGGAGCGAGATGAAACCCGCTGCCAAGCAGACCGCGAGCGCCTTCCACCGCCGCTCGTCGGGGGCGGGCCGGGCCTGAACTGTGCTCATGGGGTCACGCTATGCAGCGGTGGCCCGCTGCGCACGGTGAACCACCGTGCGTCACCCGGGAACGGCCCCTCGGAACGGCCCCTCGGAACGGCACCTCGGGACGGCACCCTGGTCGTCGCGGTGCTCTCCCGTCACGTCGCCTCCCACGGCGTCCGCCGGAACGGCGCCTTGATCGTCGCGGTGCTCTCAGGCCCCGTCACCTTCCGCGCCGTCCGCCCGGAACGGCGCCTTGGAGGCCGTGGGGCTCTCACGCCACGTAGGACGCCTTCCGCGCCGTCCGTACCACCGCCTCGCCGTCCGCCCGTCCGAGCCGCCCCTCGGCCACCCAGTCGGCCACGACCTCCCGCACCCGGGCGACCAGCGCCCCCTTGCTCCTGAACGGCGCCTTCGCCCACACGGCGTCCAGAAGTGTGGCCCCGTCGGGCCCGGCGGGATTGGCGACGCCGGAGTCGAGTCCGCCGAACACCACCCGCGGTTCGAAGCGGCGGACGTAGGCGTGCGTCGGAGCCTCGGTCCCCTCGTGGAAGGGGGCGAACTCCGTGCCGTTCAGCGTGTAGTGGAGCGGGGCGCCGGGGACCGGTGTCAGGGCCGGCAGCAGGTCGCCGGAGAGCGCCGCCCTGCCGTACAGGCCCACTTCCGGACAGGTGGTCGCGGAGCTGCGGCCGACCAGGTTGACCGGCCCGTAGAACAGGGCCTGGAGGGACGGATCGTCGGGGGTCGGCTCGGCGCGCAGCCGGAACGGCATGCTCACCCGGACCGTGTCGCCGGGCCGCCAGGTCCGGGCGAGGGTGACGTAGCTGCCGGGCACGACGGTTGCCTCCACCGCACGTCCGTTGACCGTCACCCGGAACCCCGCGGTCGCCCAGGCGGGCACCCGCAGCCGCAGCGCGAAGGCGGCGCGGCGCCCGCCGATGGTGAGCGTGCTGCCCTGCTCCGCGGGGAAGGCGGTGCGCTGGGTGACCGTGACGCCCCGCTCGGCCCAGGTGAGGGTGGAGGGGCTGTACAGGTTGACGTACAGCGCGCTGCCGTCGGCCGCGGCGAAGTACACCGAGTCCTGGTACTTCGTGGCGCTCTCCATGCCGGTGCCCTCGCAGCAGGTCGTGCCCTGCTTGGGTGTGTAGTCCCGGACATGCCCGGGCGTCAGCCCGATGAAGTAGGTGACGAGCGGTTTCTCCGCGTCCGGCTTGTCCTGCTTGCTGCCGAGCACCTGGTTGTACAGGGCACGTTCGTAGTAGTCCAGGTAGGCCGGGTCCTGCTCGTGCAGGAACAGTGCCCGGCTCAGCTTGAGCATGTTGTACGCGCAGCACGTCTCGGCCGTGGTCGCGCCGAGCGTCCCGGCGACGACGTCCCGCCCCCGCCAGAACTCGCCGGTGCTGGTGCCGCCGATGCCGTACATGCGGTGCGGTACGACCATCCGCCAGAAGTTCCTGGCGGCGGTCAGGTAGCGCTGCTCGCCGGTCGCGTCGTACAGCCGGACCAGGCCCGTGAAGATGGGGATGTGCTGGT
Source organism: Streptomyces sp. NPDC036984 (assembly GCF_055607665.1). Classification (NCBI taxonomy): domain Bacteria; kingdom Bacillati; phylum Actinomycetota; class Actinomycetes; order Kitasatosporales; family Streptomycetaceae; genus Streptomyces; species Streptomyces sp. NPDC036984. Next base: position 137,719 of record NZ_JBVJRL010000014.1, on the reverse strand, counting down.
TGGCGTGGAGTCCGTCGAGGACGTCGGTGTCCGCGGCGCACGCGTCGATCAGCCGGTCCAGGTCGAACAGCCGGGCCAGTGCCAGATGCTCGGGCTTGCCGCTGCGGTCGTGCAGATCGCAGATCGCCTCCACGATCCCGCCGTACTCGCCGCTGGAGAAGATCCCCCACATGCGCTGCAAGGTGGCCGCGGGCAGCCGGGACAGCCGCGCGTACATCCAGTCGCCCATGCCCGAGGCGAGGTCCAGCGCCCGCGCGTCACCGGTGGCGAGATGGGCGTCGAGCAGTCCGCGCAGGATCTTGTGCGCGGTGTAGTACGGCGCCCAGACCCTGGAGTAGTCGCTGCTGGTCATCGACTCCAGCAGGATGAACTGCGTCTCCGGGTAGGCCGCGAGAAAGCCGGGATGGCTGGGGCCGCCCCAGGTGCGGCGCAGGGTGGCGGTCAGGCCGCGTCCGGAGGAGTCGGCGCAGCGGGAGCCGGCCGTCTCGTCGAGCCGGTACGCCGCAAGGTCGCCCGGCCCGGCGGAGGTCTCGGCCGCGCGGACGTTCTGCAGCTCGGCGATCTCGGTGGCGCTCAGCACCCGCGACCAGATCTGGACCTCCGCCAGGCCGCCGGCGAACACCGGGTCGGCGGCGTAGTGCGAACGGCCCAGCCAGTGGTCGGCGAGGCCGCCGAGGGCCGCCGGGGTGAGCGTCATGGCGGTGTTGCGGGCCACGGCGGTGCCGTTGACGTAGAGGGTGCCGGTGCCGTCGGCGACCGTCACGGCCAGGTGGCTCCACCGGCCCAGTGGCAGCGGAGCCGTCCCGTTCAGCCCCTGCTCGCCGCCCGCGCCGGAGACGGTGACCGCGAACCTCGGCACGCCGGTGGCGTTGCGCACGGCGAGATACAGATACCGGGTGGTGTTGTCGCCGAAGTCCAGCACCCGCGCCCAGTTCGCGTCGTGCCCGGGCTTCACCCAGGCGGACAGCGTCACCGCGGCGGTGCCGCCGAGTACCCCGCCCGGCAGATCGACGTACTGGTAGGACCCGCGTACCTGCTCGACGGCCGGCCCGAAGGGCCCGTCCGCCGGCAGCACGACCGGGTCCCGGCGCAGCGCCTCCCGCACCTCGGTCAGCGCGCCGACCATGGTCCGGATCCGGTCGCCGAACACCTTCTCGCCGGTGCTCGCGTACGCCTGCGCCAGCATGGTGAGGAAGTGCCCGGTGTAGTGCCCGCGCAGATTCCCGTGGGCCTCCCCGTCCAGCCCCTCCCAGCCACCGGGCGCGACCGCTCCCCCCGTGCCCAGCCCCGCGTTGGCCCGGAAGACCTGGAGCAGCCGGTTCACGTCGTAGCCCCGGGCGTGGTCGAGCATGAGGGCCCGCTTGTCGGTGAAGAGGCCCGGGCCGAGGGTGACGTCACCCAGGGGGAACGGCCGGAGGGGGCCGGCCGGCTCGGCCGCCGCGGCCCCGCCGGCGGCGGAGACGCTCAGGCCGGTCGCCGCCGCGGTGAGCGCGGTGGCCTGGAGGAGAGTGCGTCGCGACAGGGGCGGGGCCATGGGCTCCTCGTTTCCGTTGGGCGATGTTTGATATATCGAACGTCGTTCGGTAATCGCCCAGAAGATAGAGAAGGGGTGGCGGAGCGTCAACGGTACTGACTGGTACGGGCGTTGCTCAGCGGGCCCGGGTCCGGGCCCTGTCCCGCAGCCATGCGTACGCCGACTCCGCCGTGAACTCCGCCTGCCCGCCCCGCAGCAGCACGTCCGCGGTGGTGAACTCGGGGGCGTCGGCCTGGGCGGGCACGTACGGGATCGCGATGCAGCGCATGCCCGCCGCGTGGGCGGCGGCCGCGCCGGGGGCCGCGTCCTCCAGAACCACGCAGTCGGCCGGCTCCGCACCGAGCCGGCGGGCCGCCGCCAGGAAGACGTCGGGAGCGGGCTTGCCCCGCGGGACCTCGTCGGCCGAGACCACCGTGCGCAGGAAGGCGCCCAGCCCGGTCCCCGCCAGGATCGCCTCGATGGCCTGCGAGGAGGAGCCCGAGGCGACCGCCATCGGCACCTTCTCGGCGGCCAGCAGCTCCACGAACGTGCGCATCTCCGGGTACGCGCGCGTGCCGGCGCGGGCCAGTTCCAGATAGCGGCGGTTCAGTGCGGCCAGCAGCTCCGCCACCGGCGCGCACAGGCCGTAGCGCTCCCGCCAGATCGCCACCGTCTCCTGGGTGCTGATCCCGACGTAGCCCTCGTGCTCCGCCCAGGTGAAGCTCGGGACGCCGTGCTCGGCCAGGGTCTGCCGGCTCGCCTCGTAGTAGTTCGGCTCGCTGTCCACCAGCGTTCCGTCGAGATCGAAGATGACCGAGAGGGCCCCGAGATCGCTCATGGCGTCCAGGATGCCAACGGTCAGGCGCGGGCCGCCCGGCCGACCGACTCCACCAGTGGCAGCAGCCGGAACGGGACGCGCTCGCGCAGCGCCACCTCCGTCCGGGTGCGCACCACACCCGGCAGGCTGATCAGCTTCTGGATCACATCCTCCAGATGGGCGTTGTCCCGGCCCACCACCCGGGCGAGCAGATCCCCGCCCCCGGTGATCGAGAAGGCCTCCACGATCTCCGGTACGGCGGCCAGCGCGTCGCCGACGTCGTCGAGGTGGCCCTGGGTGACCTCGATGTGCACGAACGCCAGCACCGGATGCCCCAGTGCGGCGGGGGAGAGGGAGGGGCCCGTGCCGGTGATCACCCCGTCCCGTTCCATCCGGTCCAGCCGGGCCTGGAGCGTGCCGCGCGCGACCCCGAGGATGCGGGCGTACTCGCGCACGCTGGTGCGCGGCTGCTCCAGGAGCAGCCGCAGGATGCGGGTGTCGAGTTCGTCCACGGTCATGGTCTGGCGACTGTACCAATGGCACGGCCCGATCCAGGTGCATGTGCCGTGCGACCTGGTCCGTTGGTATTCCGCTGAGCGCGGACTTCCGGCTGGTGCTGGGCCAACGGCACAGTGATTCGGGCGACACTTGAGCCAGTGACCTCGGGGATGCTCTCATGGAGAGGTCGATGGCGCTGCGGATCCCCGCGGCGCCTTTTCTGTGCCGGTGTGTCAGAGGAGGGCAGCAGTGCTGAAGAGGATGTTCGTGGCTCCGGACCCGGGGCGAGCGCGGTTGCGCTTCGCCGCGCGGGCCGTCCTCGGCATCGGGCTGGCGGTCACGGTCTGCCTCCTGGCCGGACACTCCCTCGCCGGTGCGGTCACCGGCGGCCTCGCCGCGCTGCTCGCCCTGTTCACCGTCACCGACCCGACCGTGCGCGGCCAGGCGGTCACCACCGCCCTGCTGCCCGCCGTCGGAGTGCCGGTGCTCGCCGCCGCCGCCGAACTGCACGATCACCCCGTCGCGCGCGACCTCACCTTCCTGGCCGTCGTCGGCGCCGGCGTGTACGCCCGCCGCTGGGGCCCGCGCGGCCACAGCCTCGGCGTGTTCGCCTTCATGACCTTCTTCGTCGCCCAGTTCCTGCACGCCACACCGGCCCGGCTGCCCGAGCTGTACGCCGCCGTCCTGCTCTCCGTGCTCAGCGCGGCCGCGGTGCGGTTCGGTGTGTGGTGCTATGAGCGCCGGCTCCCCCCGGCCCCCGTACCCGCCCCGCCCCCGGGAACCGGACTGGCCCGGGTGACCACGCGGCAGGCGGTCCAGGCGACCGCGGGCGCCGGGTTCGCGCTCGTCGTGGGGCAGCTGGTGTCGGGACAGCGCTGGTACTGGGCCGTCGGCGCCACCTGGTGGATCTTCGTGAACACCGCCTCCCGCGGCGAGACGCTGGTCCGTGGCTTCCGCCGGGTCCTCGGCACGGTGATCGGCATCTGCCTGGGCTTCCTCGTCACCGTCCCCGTGCACGGCGCGCCCCTCCCGACGGCCGTCCTCGTCGCGGTCGCCGTCTTCGGCATCTTCTATACGGCCGCCGTCTCCTACACCTGGATGATGCTCTGGGTGACCCTGCTCGCCGAACTCCTCTACGGCCTGCTCGGCGTCCTCAGCCCCGGACTCCTCGCGCTGCGGCTCGCAGAGACCGGCATCGGCGCGCTCGGCGCCGCGCTCGCGGTCGCGTGCGTGCTGCCGGTCACCACGCACGCCACCACCGACGCCTGGATCCAGCGGGCCCTGCGCTGCGTGCACGCCTGCACGGCCGAGGCCGCGGCCCGCCTCGCCGGCTCCGCCACGGCCGACCCCGCGCCCCGCGTGGCCGAACTGGAGCAGCTGCTCGGCCGGGTCCGGCTCTCGGTGGCCCCGCTGGTCCACCCGCTCAACCCGATGCCGGCCCGCAAGGCGCGGGCCCGCCGGGTCCTGGCCCTGCTCGACGACTGCGCCCGGGAGATCCGGGGGCTGGTGGCCGTCGCCGCCGACCCCGAGGCCTCCCACGACGCCCGGCTGGCCGCCGCCTGCTGGCGCGTGGAGGCCGCCGTCGAGGCCCTCACCGCGGGCCGCGCCGAGCCGCTGCACCGCCCCGCCGAACCGCCCGTGGAACCCGCCCTGGCCCATCTGCACGGCCTGGAGCGCGCCCTCGCCGATCTCGCCGAGCCCCTGCGCGCACCGTCGGGCTCCCGACCGGTCGGGGCCTGAAACGGAACCACACGGCTTCGTGGAGCACTGCCCGGGCTCCGTCGGGCAGTGTCGGGCACCCTTTGGGCGCTCTCCGATTTCGTGGGCTGCTGTCGCGCCTCTTCTGGGCGCCGCTCGCCTTTGTCGGGCGCTGTCCGGCCCCGCGCGGCGCTGTCCGGCCCCTTAGGCGTGCTGCCCTCCGTGGGGCACTGTCCGGCCTCCGTGGGCGTTGTCCGGCCGCCGAGGGGCACTGCGCGGAATGAACTGTCCTGCCACGCATGCTCCTTGGTCTAGACCTCGGCTGACCGACTGCTACCGTCGGGCCCGGACTGGCTCGACTGGCTCGACCGAGAGGGGACAGCGGTGGCACGGGACGGCAGGACGGGCAGGCGCCGGGCGTACATCGGGTCGTTCACGGCGGCGGGCGGCCCCGGACTGGTGACCGCGGAGGTCGCGCCGGACAGCGGTGCCCTCGCTCTCGTCTCCGCCGTGAACGACGTGCCCGACCCCTCCTACCTGGCCCTGTCGCCGGACGGGCACACGCTCTACGCGGTCAGCGAGACGGCCGAGGGAGCCGTCGCCGCCTACCGCGTCACCGGTGACCGGCCGGTATCCGCCGGTGCGCCCGTCCGGGTGGACGGCAGCGGTCCCACCCACCTCAGCCTCCACGCCGGGCATGTGCTGACCGCCAACTACGGCTGCGGCAGCGTCACGGTGGTACCCCTGCGCCCGGACGGCGCCCTCGCCGCCAAGCCCTCGGGACGGCTGCAGCACACCGGCTCCGGACCGCACGACCGGCGCCAGCGCGGCCCGCACGCCCATCAGGTGCAGCCCGACCCCAGCGGCCGGTGGGCCGTCAGCGTGGATCTCGGCACGGACTCGGTGCGAGTCTGCACCCTCGCGTACGGCAGCCTCGCCCTGCACCGCGAGATCGCCCTGCGCCCCGGCTCCGGCCCCCGCCACCTGGCCTTTCATCCGGACGGCGAGCACGCCTACGTGGTCAACGAGCTGACCCCCACCGTGACCGTGTGCCGCTGGGACGCCGACGGCGGCTCCCTGCGGCCGCTGACCGAGGTTCCCGTGCTGCGCGGCGCACCGGCCGGCGACGCCTACCCCTCGGGGATCGTCGTCTCGCCCGACGGCCGTTTCGTGTGGACCGCGACCCGCGGCGAGGACGTCCTGTCGGTCCTCGCCGTCGAGGCGGACGGGCTCCGGCTGACCGGTACGGTGCCCTGCGGCGGACGCTGGCCGCGCGCCCTGGCCCAGCACGACGGCTTCCTCTACGCGGCCAACGAGCGCTCCGGAGACATCGCCTGGTTCGCCGTGGACGAGGCGACGGGCGTACCCCGCTACGACGGGTCCGTGCGGGTGGCCGCGGCCTCCTGCGTCGTCTTCGGCTGAGCAGGGGGCAGGCTGGACGAGAGGGTTCGGCGAGGCGGGGCGGCAAGGCGCGGCGGCAAGGCGGGGTGGTTCGGCGAGGCGGGGCGGCAGCGGCGGCAAGGCGGGGTGGTTCGGCAAGGCGGGGCGGCAGCGGCGGCAAGGCGGGGTGGTTCGGCAAGGCGGCGCGGCAAGGCGAAGGGCCCGCCCCGGACGGGAGCGGGCCCTGTGTCGTACAGATGCCGGGGTCAGCGGACCGGTGTGCCCTGCGGCTGCTGCGGGGCGATGCCCAGCGCCGTCGTGTACTTGGCGAGGGCGAGCTTGCCGATCGCCGGGTAGGCACCGAGTGCCTCGGCCGTGGAGCAGCCCGCCTCCTCCGCCGCGGCGGCCAGCAGCGCCGGCTCGATCTCCGGGCCGATCAGGTACGGCGCCAGCGCCAGCTGATGCGAGCCGGAGGAACGCAGCTGCTCGGCCACCGAGGAGATGGAACCCTCCTGGTCCAGGGCCGCCGCCATCACCGGCACGGCCAGGCGCGCGGCGAGCAGCATGCCGGTGATACCGGCCGCCTGCACGGCCTCCTCGCCGCCCACGGAGGCCAGGATGATGCCGTCCGCGGCGGTGGCCACGGTGAACAGCCGGGCGCGGTCGGCGCGGGCCAGACCCGCCTCGGACAGCCGCACGTGCAGCGCCTCGGCGAGCAGCGGGTGCGGACCGAGGACATCGGTCAGGTCGGCGGCGACCCGGCTCTCCATGACGGCATGACGGATCTGACGCAGCAGCGCGCTGTCCGGACCGGCCAGCAGCGGGACGACGACGGCGACCGGGCCGTCGGGCTCCTTGACTCCCTCGACCCCGGCGGCGACGGCCAGCTCGTAGCGGGCGGCGCGCTCCTCGGCGGTACGCGCCAGCACAGAGCGGAGCGAGGGGAACTCGGTGTCGTCCCCGTCCAGGAACCCGATCCGGGCGTCCAGGCCGGGCAGCTCGGAGCGGGCGATGCTCACGACCTCCTCGGCGAGGCTACGCGTGCCGGCGCTGGGCGCGCCGGGCACCGCGAGGACGAGCGCGGGCGCGCCCTCGGGAGCCACCAGCGGTTCCGGACGGCGGTGCCGTCCGGGCTGGCGGGGTCGCGGCATTCGTACGGGCAGGCCGGACGCGGGTCCAGTGGGGGAGCTCATGGCGCCGCATGTTACTGGTTTCATGGGCTCCGACGTTCGGGGAGGGTGCAGGTGAGCGGTATCCGTCCGGTTTTGTCTGATGAGTTACGCACGGATGACACGCGTTGCGGGCATATGCCACGCGCATAGGCCGGGAACCGTGACGGAACCGCTGGTGCGGGGCGGTCAATCGCCCACGATGCGGAACACGCACAGCATCGCCGGTTCACCCGGCAGGGTGAGCCGCCCCGCCGCCAGATCGCTCGCGATCCGAACGGAACCGTGCAGCGGATCCCCCTCGGCCGGCACCTGCCGGGCATGCGGCAGCCTGCGCGCCAGCTCCTCGCGCACGGGTACGAGCAGGGGGTCGCCCATCTTGAACAGGCCGCCGGTGAGCGCCACTTCGGGCGCGCCGTCCGCCGGGCACACGGCGGCGGCGGAGTCCGCCATGTGCCGGGCCGCGGCGCGCAGGATGCCCGCGGCGACCGGGTCGTGCGCGGCGCACGCGGCCACCCCGGGCGCGAAGGAGGCCAGTACGGCGGCCCGGTCGGTGCGCGGGTAGAGCAGCCCGGGCAGTCCGCGCACCGGGCCGAACTGCTCCTCGGCGCGGGCCAGCAGGGGTGCGGAGCCCCCGTCCCGGCCGTCGTGGGCGCGCAGTGCCGCCTCCAGACCGGCCCGGCCGATCCAGGCACCGCTGCCGCAGTCGCCCAGCAGATGCCCCCAGCCGTCGGCCCGCCGCCAGCCCGACAGGTCCGTGCCGACCGCGATCAGCCCGGTGCCGGCGGCGAGGACGGCGCCCGGACGCGGCCCGAGGGCACCGGCGTACGCGGTGACGGCGTCGGCGGCGAGCGCCACGTTCCGCACGCCCAGCTCCCGGGCCAGGGCGCCGGGCAGTTCGGCGCGCAGAGCCTCGCCCAGGGTGGCGAACCCGGCGGCGCCGACGACGGCCGTGCCCAGCCCCTCCACCTCCGCCTCGGCGGTCAGCGCACGGGCCGCCGGGACGAGTTGTTCCATCAGGTGGGCGGGGTCGATGCCCCGCGCACCCGTGCGGACCGGTACCCGGATCTCCCGCTCGGCGGAGGGCTCCCGCCCCGGGACTCCGACGGCGACCCGGAGGCCGGAGCCGCCGGAGTCCACGGCGAGATACCCGGGAACGGTCACGGCAGACGCCAGTCCACCGGCTGTCCGCCCTGCTGGATGAGCAGGTCGTTGGCCCGGCTGAACGGGCGCGAGCCGAAGAACCCGCGGTCGGCCGACATGGGCGAGGGGTGCGCCGACTCCACCGCCGGAAGACTGCCCAGCAGCGGACGGAGGTTGCGGGCGTCACGGCCCCACAGGATGGACACCAGCGGCTTGCCGCGCGCCGCCAGGGCCCGGATCGCCTGCTCGGTGACCTCCTCCCAGCCCTTGCCGCGATGTGCGCCGGGTTTGCGCGGCGCGGTGGTCAGCGCCCTGTTGAGCAGCAGCACGCCCTGCTGGGTCCACGGTGTGAGGTCGCCGGTGGACGGCTGCGGCAGCCCCAGGTCGTCGTTCAGCTCGCGGAAGATGTTGATCAGGCTGGGCGGCAGCGGGCGCACCTCGGGTCCGACGGAGAACGACAGGCCCACCGCGTGCCCCGGAGTCGGGTACGGGTCCTGACCTACGATCAGGACCCGTACCTCGTCGAAGGGTTGCTGGAAGGCCCGCAGGACGTTCGGTCCGGCCGGGAGGTAGGTGCGTCCCGCGGCGATCTCCGCGCGCAGGAAGTCGCCCATCTCGGCGATGCGTCCGGCGACGGGCTCCAGGGCGCTCGCCCAGCCCGCTTCGACGATTTCATGCAGGGGTTTCGGTGCCACGGGCGTCACCCTACTGCCGCACACCCATCGGCGATCAACCGATGGCCGGAGCACGACGGGGAGGCGTCTCACCGCCCGGGCCGCTCGCCGGGCCGTCTGCCGGCGGGCCTGTGCGCTTGTCTGTCCGCCTGTATCCCTGTGTCCCCGTGGCCCTGTGTGCGTGGCCGCGACCCGTCCGCTTGTCTGGCTGCGGGCCTCCGCCTGTCCTCTCTGCCTTGGCGCCTGCCTGCCGTGGCGCCCGTCGGCTGTCCGCCTGTCTGTCGCCGGCCCGTGCGTGTGGTCAGCCGACCACCGCCGCCCGCACGCACAGCACGTCCGGCAGGTGCGCGGCCAGCAGCTGCCAGCTGTCCCCGTCGTCCGCCGACGCGAACACCTCGCCGTTGCGGTTGCCGAAGTACACCCCGGCGGGGTCGCGGTCGTCCGTGCACAGGGCGTCCCGCAGGACCGTGCCGTAGTGGGCCTCCTCCGGCAGCCCCTCGGACAGCGGCTCCCAGGTGGCGCCCGCGTCCTGCGTGCGGAAGACCCGGCAGCGGTGCCCGGCCGGCACCCGGTCCGCGTCGGCGTTGATCGGGAAGACGTACACCGTGCCGGGCCGGCGCGGATGCGTGGCCGCGGCGAAGCCGAACGTCGACGGCAGGCCCTCGCCGATGTCCGTCCAGTGCGCGCCCGCGTCGTCGCTGCGGTACACCCCCCAGTGGTTCTGGAGGTACAAGCGGTCGGGGTTGCCCGAATCTCTGGCGATCTTGTGCACGCACTGGCCGAACTCCGGGTCCGGATCCGGCAGGAACACCGCGGACACCCCGGAGTTGGACGGCGACCAGCTCGCGCCGCCGTCGGTCGTGCGGAACACCCCCGCCGCGGAGACGGCCACCGTCACGGCACGCGGATCGCGCGCGTCGGTGAGCACCGTGTGCAGGCCCTCACCGCCTCCGCCGGGCACCCACTGGGAACGGGTCGGGTGCTCCCACAGCGGCCGGACCAGCTCGAAGTGCTCGCCGCGGTCCGCCGAGCGGTACAGCGCGGCCGGTTCCGTGCCCGCGTACACCACGTCCGGCTCCGCGGCGGACGGGTGCAGCTGCCAGACGCGCTCCAGGGAAGCGCCGGTGTCCTTCGGGAACCTGACGGCGGGCTGGGACGGTTCGGTCCAGGTGCGGCCGAGGTCGTCGGAGTGGAACACCGACGGGCCCCAGTGCGCGCTGTCACCGCCGGCCAGCAGCCGGGGCCGCGGGCCCCGGGTGTCGATCGCGACCGAGTAGACCGCCTGCGCGTTGAAATACGGACTCTCGTCGAACCGCCAGGGGCCGCTGCCCCGCTGCCGCCCGATGAACAGGCCTTTGCGGGTGCCCACTGCGAGCAGTACCTCGGCCATGCCGATCACCTCCGGGACGCCTTCGTCCGGGTAGTCGTCAGATACCGGCCAGTCTGCACCCCACCACTGACACTCTCCCCCGAAGCGCGCTTCCGCGCAGGTCACAGCCTGTGTCGTCGGCATGCGGCGAGATCGGCGGGGTGCGTTGCGGCATGTGCCTGCGCGAGAGGCATGTCTCGTGCGACCGTCGGGGAGACGGCTCGTCGTGAGCAGCGGAGCGATCTCTCCCGTATGGGAGGGCGGTCCGGCCGGTCGGTGCGCTCGTGAGGAGGATGCCTTGAAGGCGATCCGTGGTCCGAAGGTGTGGCTGTGGCGCTGGCGGCGGAACCCGCTCAAACGCCGGGCCGACGTGGTGGAGGCATGGGTGCTGCTCGGCGCCTTTGCACTGACCGTCCTGGCCGGAGTGCTGGCCGGCCTTCTGGCAGCCCGCTCGGTGGAGCACGGACTCGCCGGCGAACGGGCCGGCCGGCGGCCCGCCGTCGCCCGGGTCGTCGCGCAGGTGACGGGGTCGTCCCGCGCCCACCGCGGCCAGGCCTCCTCCGGCGAACGGGTCTGGGTGAAGGTCCGCTGGATGGTGTCCGACGGCTCGGTCCGCACCGGCCGGATCCGGGTGGAACCCGGCAGCAAGCCCGATACGCCGGTCACCGTCTGGACCGATCCGCAGGGCCACCTCGTCGCTCGTCCCGCGACGGCCTCCGAAGCGGCTTTCCGGGCCGCGCTGATCGGCACCCTGGTCGGCGTGAGCGCCGCCGCCGTCCCGTTCGTCGGCGGCCTCGCCGTGCGGGGCCGCCTGGAACGCCGGCGCATGGACGCCTGGGACACGGAGTGGGCCCGACTCGGCCCACAGTGGGGACGCATGGTCTGAGCATCCGCCCCCACCGGGCGGCGCCGACCGCAGCCGCTGAAGTGCGGCTCTCGGACGGCCTGCGGCACCGGGCGGTCGCCGGTCGGAGGGACCGGCGGATCCGGCCCCGGCCCATCGGCACCTGTGTGGCCGGGCGGGCGCGGACCCGATGAGCCGGGGCGGGTCGGGTCTCCCATGCCCTCGCTAGAGCCCCGCCAGCACCTCCCGGCACAGCCTGAGCAGTTCCTCGTCGGTTCGGATGTCACGGCTGCCGTACGCGCCCGCGCGGGCCGTGTGGCGGCGTGGGCGGGTCAGTTCCACGGTGACCAGGTCGCGTAACGGCGCGGCGGCCGGGCCCATCGTGAGCAGGCAGCGGGCGATGGGCACGCGGGTGCGCGGGTCCGCCGCCCAGGCGGCCTGGAACACGGGCCGGACCGGGTCGGGATCCCCGGCGACGCGCCACAGCGCGCACGCGGCCGGTATCCGCTCCCGCACCGGCCCCGACCGGGCGAGCCGGTGCAGCTCGGGCAGCGCGGGGCGGGCGGCGGGACCGAGCCTGCCGAGCTGAGCGGCGGCGCGGCGGCGGGCGCCGGGAGCGGCCTGTGTCAACTCGCGCAGCAGGACGGGCAGTATGGCGGCGGCGTCCCCGTCCGCCGACCACAGCGCGCCCGCCGCGATGGCCGCGTGCCGGGTGTGCAGCAGCGAGCGCAGCAGCGGTGTCGCCGGTGCGGCGGCGCCCAGCTCCTCCAGCGTCTCGATCACCTGACCGGCGACCGCCTCCCGCGCACCCAGGCCGTCGGGAGCGCCCGTGAGCAGCCGGAGCAGCTCCGGAACGGCGTCCGTGTCCCCGACGGCCCTGATCGCCGACAGCAGGGGGGCGGCGAGGCTCGACGCGGCGGGGGAGGTGAGCGGTGTCCGGCCCAGCCGGTGGCGTAACGCGGGAGCCAGCGGGGCGGCGGCCCGGCCGAGGTGCGCGACTTCGCAGCCCAGCCCGACCGGCGCGGCCGGGCCGGCCAGCAGCTGGGCGAGGGCCGGGACCGCACGGGGATCGCCGCTGCGGGCCAGCGCCTTGAGAGGACCGCCCAGCGTGGGCGGGCAGCGCTCCCAGCGGTGGGTCCACAGGTCGGGCCGGGCGGACACCAGCGCGTGCAGGTCGTCCGCGGCGGGCGCGGCCAGGGCGAACAGCTCCGCCAGCGCCGAGACCGCCGCGTCCCGTAACCGGTCCTGGTCGGTGCCGAGCTGCGCGCCGATGAGCCGCACAGGATCGTCGTACTCCCCGCGCCAGCCGCGGAACAGCCCCGCCGACATCCACACGGCATTGCACCGGTCCACCGGGTCCGGACTGGTCAACTGCCCGGTGAGCAGGGCGATCCGGTCGGCCACCCGGTCGCCGAGCGCGCTGTGCAGGGTGCGCAGCAGCACCGCGCCCTCCTCGTCGGAGGGGCGCAGCCGCCGTATCCGGCCCACCAGGGTGTCCGTGCCGCACGGGTCCTGCGCGCGGATGCGGCGCGCCGACCGCTCCCTCAGCAGCCGGACCGCGGTCGGCACCAGGTCGGCGGGCAGCCGACCGGGCGCGTGGAGCGCGAGCCGGCCGAGGGCCGCGAGCCGCAGCCCCGGCGCGTACGGCGGCGCGCTGTGTTCGGTCAGGAGGTCCACCGCGCCGTCGGCGTGCGCGGGGTACCGGTGCGCGAACAGGCCGAGCGCCTCGGTGAGGGCCAGCAGCACGCGGCCGTCCCGCTCGGCCCGCAGGCGTTGCCGCAGCAGTTCCAGCACCCGCACGGGCTCGTCCAGGAACCGCACCAGGGCCCCGGCCGCCGCCTGGCGCACCGCGGGGTCCGGGTCCCCGGCGAGGGCGGCGAAAGCCTCGGCGCCCGCACACACCGCCGCCCGTGCCTCCCGGTCCGGCTCCGCGCCCGCCGCCGCACCCGCCCCCTGTCCCGGCTCCGCGCGCTCCGTGCCCTCGCCGCCGATGCTGACCAGCAGCTCCACGATGCAGCCCCGGTCGGGCAGCTCCTCGCGGGCCGCGAGCGCGAACAGGAAGGGCACGCAGGCCAGCGTCGAGTCGTACACCCTCCCCTGGTGGTGCACCGCGCCGTACATCCCGTCGAGCGCGGTCGTCCGCTCGGCGGTGTCCGTGGACGCCAGCGCCCGTAACCAACCGGGCACGTCCTCCGCACTGCCGTACGCGTGCCGCAGCGAGGCCCAGTCGACCTCGTCGATCCCCGTGAACACGTTGTCCTCCCCAGGCGAGTGCCACCTGATCGCGAGTGTGCACCACGGCACTGACAACGGTCCGGAAGCGGATCCTGACTGTGTGCGATCCGTCGGCGGTCACCGGCCACGGGACGCGGTGGCCGGCACACGCGCGTGGGAGGGGTCAGTTCCGGCCGGGCAGGGCGCGTTCGAGGATGGCGCCGAGGTCGGTGCCGGCCGGCAGGGTGCCGAACGAGTGACCCCAGTCGCCACCCAGCCGGGTCGCGCAGAAGGCGTCCGCGACCGGGTGCGGAGCGTGCCGGACGAGCAGCGACGCCTGGAGCGCGAGTGCCATCCGCTCGACCAGCCGACGGGCGCCCACCTGATCGGTTTCGGCCAACTGGTCCCTGAGCGCGGCCACGGTCGCGTCCAGCCGGGCGTCCGCCCCGCGCGCGAGGGCGAGCTCGGCGAACAGGGCCTCGGCCGTGTCCGTTTCGCGGCCGAGCGCGCGCAGCACGTCGAGCGCGTTGACGTTCCCGGAGCCCTCCCAGATCGACAGCAGCGGGGCCTCCCGGTAGTGCCGGGGCATCCCGGACTCCTCGACGTACCCGTTGCCACCCAGGCATTCCAGGGCCTCGGCGGTGAAGGCCGGCCCCCGCTTGGTGACCCAGTACTTGCCGACGGCGGTGGCGATGCGCCGGAAGGCCCGCTCCCCGGCGTCCCCGCGCACCGCGCGGTCCGCCGCGCCGGCGAGCCGCAGTGTGAGCGTCGTCGCCGCCTCCGACTCCAGCGCGAGATCGGCCAGGACGTTGCGCATCAGCGGCTGGTCGATCAGCCGCGCGCCGAACGCGCTGCGGTGCCGGGCGTGGTGCCCCGCCTCGACCAGCGTCTTCCGCATCAGGGCCGCCGAGGACATCACACAGTCCAGCCGGGTGCAGTTGACCATCTCGATGATGGTCTTCACGCCCCGCCCCTCCGGCCCCACCAGCCAGGCCACGGTCCCGTCGAACTCCGGCTCCGAGGAGGCGTTGGACCGGTTGCCCAGCTTGTCCTTCAGCCGCTGGATCCGGAAGGTGTTGCGGCTGCCGTCCGGCAGGACGCGCGGCACCAGGAAGCACGACAGCCCGCCCGGGGCCTGCGCGAGCACCAGGAAGACGTCGCACATCGGCGCCGACGTGAACCACTTGTGCCCGCGCAGGGTGTACACGCCCGCCTCGCCGGTGGGCGTGGCCGCGGTGGTGTTCGTCCGGACGTCGGAGCCGCCCTGTTTCTCGGTCATGCCCATCCCGGCGAGCAGCCCCGGCTTCTCCGTCGGGACGCGCAGCTCGGGGTCGTACTCCCGGCTGGTGAGCAGCGGCTCGTAGACCTTGGCGAGATCCGGTTGTGCGCGCAGGGCGGGTACGGCGGCGTAGGTCATGGAGGTGGGGCAGCCGTGCCCGGCCTCCGTGTGGCCCCAGACGAGGCCGCCCGCGGTCCGGGCCACATGCGCGCCCGGCCGGTCGTCGGCCCACGGGGCGCCCGCCAGACCCTCGGCGACCGCCGTCCGCATCAGGTGGTGCCAGCTGGGGTGGAACTCCACCTCGTCCACGCGACGGCCGTAGCGGTCGTGGGTGCGCAGCACCGGCTCGTGCCGGTTCGCCAGTTCGCCCCACTCCTGGGCCTCCGCGCTGCCGGCGCGCGCCCCCAGCCGCCGGACGTCCTCCTCGGCCCACCCGGCACCCTCCCGGCGCAGCCCCTCCAGCAGCGCCGCGTCCTCGGAGGCGTCGTACGGCGCGAGCGGCGGGGCCTGGTTGGTGACGTCGTGCGTGGCGTACGACGACTGGGACGGCGACGACAGCTGCGGCTGCGCGGTAATCGAGACCATACGAGCATGTTGCACTCTCCCTGCGGCCGTAGCAATGATGCAACAAGAACGCGCACGTACAGTACGGCTCCATGCGCATGAACGTCCCCGCACAGCCCGAGGCGGCCGGCCTGCGACCGCTGTCCGCCCGGTCGGTCGTGCTGAGCCTGCTCCTCGGCGCGCATCCGCCCGAGCTGCCGGTGAAGGACCTGGTCCGGCTGGTGGAGCCGTTCGGGGTCGGCGGCTCCACCCTGCGGGCCGCGCTGAGCCGGATGGTGGCCGCCGGCGACCTCCGGCGCACCGACGCCGTCTACCGGCTCAGCGAGCGGCTGCTCGCCCGGCAGCGTCGCCAGGACGACGCCGTGCACCCCCGCACGCGCGCGTGGGAGGGCGACTGGGAGATGGTGGTGATCACTGCGACCGGCCGCGGCCCCGCCGAGCGCGCCGACCTGCGCGCCCGGCTGACCGCCCTGCGCCTGGCCGAACTCCGCGAGGGCGTGTGGCTGCGCCCGGCCAACCTCGACCGTCCGCTGCCGGCCGGCCTGCACCGGGTGGCCCTGACGTACACCGCCCGCCCCGACGAGCCCCCGCGCGACCTGGCGGCCCGGCTCTGGCCGCTGGCCGACTGGGCGGCCACCGCCCGCTCCCTGCTCGCCCACGCGACCGGAGCCCACCACCCGGCCGGCCGGCTCACGGCCTACGCGGCGGCCGTACGCCACCTGCTCACCGACCCCGTGCTGCCACCCGTGCTGCTGCCCGCCGACTGGCCCGGGGAGGCCCTGCGCACGGCCTACGCCGGCTACCGGCGCGAACTCGCCGCGGCGCTGGGGCCGCCGGAGGAGGAGCGCTGACCGCACGGCCCTCCGGGAGCGGCGGCGCGAGGGAGGCCGCTCCCGGGTGCTCAGCCGGTGCTCACTTGTAGGTGAGGTCCGAGCCGGAGTACTTGCAGTACGTGCCGTCCGGGCCCGATCCGTTGGTGGTCGGCTCCGCGCCGGTGTTGTTGCCGATGTACTTCTGGCACGGAACGATCTTCTTGCTGGTGTCCCCGATGATGGTGACGTTCCGCAGGGTCGCGCTGTCGCCGTAGTTGGTGTTGATGCCGACGAGCTTGCTGCCCTTGTAGGTGGCCTCGATGCCGCTGAGGTTGATCGTCCGCTTGTACTGCGTCTTGCAGTTGCCGCAGGAGCGGGCGAACGTGCCGAAGTTCTTCACCGCGAAGCCGGAGACGTTCAGCGTGCCGGCGCCGTTGAACTGGAACACCTTGTCGCCGGCCTCCTTCGCCCCGCCGCCGCTGACGGTGTAGACGTTGGACGAGGAGGAGCCGAGGAAGGTGGCCGCGTCCTCGCCGACGTCCTCCCACCACACGTTCTGGAGCGTGCAGCTGCCGAGACAGTGGATGCCGTCCGCTGCGGGGGAGCCGATGATGACGTTCTTGAGGACCGTGCCGGGGGCGAGTTCCAGGATGGGGCCCTGATCCTCGTCCTGGCTGTCGCTGCCGAGGTCGCCGGTGCCGTAGAGCCGCTTCATCCCGTAGTCCTTGGTGCCGGACACGGAGATGGTGGCGGAGACCGCCTGGCTGCCGTTGGGCGTCGGCCAGGTGGCCGCGCCCGCCGGCCCGCTCGACGTCATGATCATGCCAAGCGTGAGTCCGAAGGTGGCGAGGCCGCCCAGCAGAGTGCGTGAGGTCATGTCCCGATGCCCTTCGCTGAGTGGGGGTCAGATCTTTCCCGCGCCCGCGCCCGACGTCACCGAGGCGACGACACCGGAGGCGGGTTCGGCCGTGTAGCCGTACGGCGGGGTGGTGAAGCTGCCGACCTGCGAGATCTCGGTGGCGGCTCCGCCGAGGTCGTTGCCGCGCAGGTTGGCGTATCCGTCCACGTCGCTGTCCCGGCTGGTGGTGACGGCGACCTGGGTGCCGCGGAAGACGTTGTTCTCGACGAGCATCTGCGCGCCCATGCGGGAGTGCACGGCGGTCGCGGCGCCGACGACGTAGTTGTCGTAGAAGTGCCCGGTGCCGAAACGCAGGCTGGGGATGCGGGAGTTGACGTTGTCGAACCAGTTGTGGTGGTACGTCACCCGCAGGTGCCCGGTGTCCTCGCTCGCGTTGTTGTCGCTGTGCCCGACCAGCGAGCCCTTGTAGTGGTCCTTGAAGACGTTCCAGGACACCGTGACGTGGTCGGAGGCGTGGGTGATGTCGACCAGGCCGTCGTAGTAGTCCTTGCCGTGATCGCGGTCCGAGGACAGGGAGTTGTGGTCGATCCAGACCTTCGTGGAGCCCTGCACGGTGATCGCGTCCGTCTTGACGGCCTTGCTGATGTTCAGATTGCGCAGGACGACGTTGCCGACGTTCTTCAGGCGCAGTCCGCCGCCGGTGAAGCCGGAGGACGAACCGACGCCCAGCACGGTGGTGTTGGAGCCGATGTCGACCTGTCCGCTCAGCGTGATCAGGCCGCTCACCTTCACCACCTTCGCCGAACTGCCGGTCACGGCCGCCTTGAAGGCGTCCAGGGTGGAGACGGTCACCGCCGAAGCGCTGCCGCCGCCGGTCGCCCCGGCGCCGAAGCCGACCGGGGCCGAGTCGGCCGCGCCGGCCGGCTGCGGTAAGGCGAGTACGGCGGCGGTCGCCAGCGCCGCGGCTGTACCTGCCGCGGCTGAAAGTCCTCGTACCTGCATGCGAGTGCGTCCCTTCTCTGTGGGGGGAGGGGTTATGTACGTGAACTACGCACTTCATGTGGAACGCATGTGGGGGGTTTGTGGCCGAGAGGGTCCACTCGGGAGCCATTCGGTCACGCTGATGAACGGACCGTAGAGCGCAAGCGCTTTCTAGTCAACCTGTCACGCAGAGCCGTTCCGGGTCGTGAGAAGTGGCGTGGGAGCGCTTCCATGGATTGCGTGCGCATGCCACGATGCCCGTTGTTCCCCGCACGATGCGCACCCAGCACGCCCCCGCACGAGTCGCGATCAGAAGGGACAAGAGACGTGCCCCCCACGCCGCACCGCTCAAGAGTCAGCCTTCACAAGGCACTTGTCGCCGTCCTGGGCGCCCTGCTGCCGCTCCTCGCGGCACTGGCCCTCGCCGCGCCCCCGGCAGCGGCCCGGGCGGAGGCCGTCCCCACGGCCACCCTCACCGAGGTCACCGGCTTCGGCACCAACCCCAGCAATCTCCAGATGTACCTCTACGTACCGGGCAACGTCAGCGCGCACCCGCCGGTCGTGGTGGCCGTGCACTGGTGCGGCGGCTCCGCCTCCGCGATGTACTCCGGCACCGAATGGGCCTCGCTGGCCGACCAGTACGGGTTCGTCGTCGTGTACCCGTCGGTGACCCGCGCCGGCAAGTGCTTCGACGTCTCCTCCCCGCAGGCGCTCCACCGCGACGGCGGCAGCGACCCGGTCGGCATCCGGTCCATGGTCGACTGGACGACCCGTACCTACGCGGCCGACACCGGCCGGATCTTCGTCACCGGCATCTCCTCCGGCGCGATGATGACCAACGTCCTGCTCGGCGACTACCCGGACGTGTTCGCCGCGGGAGCGGCCTTCTCCGGTGTCCCCTTCGGCTGCTTCGCCACCACCGACGGCTCGGAGTGGAACAGCGCCTGCTCCGCCGGCACCGTCACCCACACCCCGCAGGAGTGGGGCGGCCTGGTGCGCAGCGCCTACCCCGGCTACACCGGTCCGCGCCCGCGCATGCAGCTGTGGCACGGCACCGAGGACGACACCCTGCGCTACCCCAACTTCGGGGAGGAGATCAAGCAGTGGACGAACGTGCTGGGCCTGAGCCAGACCCCCGCCGCCACCGACACCCCCGTCTCCGGCTGGACCCGCACCCGATACGGCGCCACCGGTGACCGGGCTCCCGTCGAGGCGATCAGCCTCCAGGGCGTCGGCCACAACCTCTACAGCCGGGGCATGGCCTCCCGGGCCCTCGCCTTCTTCGGTGTCGACGGCGGCGGCACCCCACCGCAGCCTCCCGCCGACACCTGCAAGGTGACGGTCGCCGTCAACGCCTGGAGTACCGGGCTGACCGCCTCCGTGACCGTCACCAACACCGGCAGGACCGCGGTGAACGGCTGGAGACTCGGCTTCACCCTGCCGGCCGGCCAGACCATCACCAACGGCTGGAACGCCACCTACACCCCCCGCTCCGGCGCGGTGACGGCGACGAACGCCTCGTACAACGCCACCATCGCGCCCGGCGCCGGCGTGACCATCGGCTACCAGGCCACACACACCGGCGACACAGCGGCACCGGCCGCGTTCAGCCTCAACGGCACTGCCTGCACGGCCGGTTGAGGGACGGGTGCGGGGTGCACACCGGCCCACCAGGGCCCGTCCGGTGTGCACCCCACCGCACAGCCCCGCGCCCGCTGTCTCCGCGACCGCAACGCCGCTGACGGATCGGCCGGCCCCGCACCCGTCGTCCCCCTCCCGCATCCCGAAAGGCCCCCGTGAAGCCGTCCAGCAGAACGCCGTTCGCCACCCTGCTCAGCATCTGCGTCCTCGTCCTCGCCCTCGTCGTGACGGGCTCGGCGGTCACGGCACTGGTCACACGGACCGCCCCGGCCGCCGCCCCCGCCCCCGCCACCGCCGCTGCCGGCCCCGGCCGGCACTGGGTGAACACCTGGACCGGGATGCCCCAGCTGACCGAGCCCGCCAACCTGCCGCCCGCGCCGTACACCGGAGCGGACTCGGTGCTCGTCGACACCACCCTGCGGCAGACCGTGCGCGTCACCACCGGAGGTCCGCGCATCCGGCTGCGCTTCTCCAACGCGTACGGCGACACCCCGCTGCCGCTCACCGCCGTCACCGTGGCCCTGCCCAGAGACGGCAAGGCCGGCGTCAGCGCGGTCGAGCCCGGAAGCCTGCGCCGGGTCACCTTCGCGGGCCGGGAGGCCGCGACCGTCCCGGTCGGCGCCCAGCTGGTCTCCGACCCGCTCGACTTCCCGCTGCGCGCTGCATCCGAGCTGACGGTGACGGCGTACACGGCGCGCGGCCAGGCGTCGCTCGCGCTCACCTCCCACCCCGGCTCGCGCACCACGTCGTACCTCGTGCACGGCGACCACACGCGCGACCCGGACCTCCCGGGCGCGACCGCCGTCGACCACTGGTACCTGCTCAGTGACGTGGAGGTACTGGCACCGGCGCGGACCGAGGCGGTGGCCGTCGTCGGCGACTCGCTGACCGACGGACGCGGCTCTACGACCAACGGCAACGACCGCTGGCCCGACCGGTTCTTCGACCGCCTCCACAACCACCCCGCCACCGCGGACACCGCCGTCCTCAACCAGGCGGCCGGTGGCAACCGCGTCCTCGCCGACGGACTCGGCCCCAACGTGCTCGCCCGTCTCGACCGGGACGTCCTGGCCCGCAGCGGAGTGGCCTGGCTGATCGTCTTCGAGGGCGTCAACGACATCGGCACCGCCGCCCCCACCCCCGAAGCACAGCGCGCGCTCACCGACGACCTGATCGCCGGGTACCGGCAGATCGTCGTCCGCGCCCACGCCCAGGGCATCAGGGTCTACGGCGCGACCCTCACCCCGTTCGGCGGCAGCACCCTGTACGACGACCCGGCGGGGGAGCGGGAGGCATCCCGGCAGCGGGTCAACGCCTGGATCCGCGGCGCCGGTCACTTCGACGCGGTGATCGACTTCGACCGGGCGGTACGCGACCCCGCGGCACCGGACCGGCTGCTGCCCGCGCTGCACGCCGGGGACTGGCTTCACCTCAACCCCGAGGGGTACCGGGTGCTCGCCGCGGCCGTGCCCGAGGGGCTGTTCCGCCGTACCCCGTGAGACGGATCGGGGTGCGCGGGGCGGGTGGCGCCGGAGGGCGCCCTGCCGTTCCCTGGGGAGGGAGGGCATTCCCTGGAAAAAAGGGGGATGACCAGTGCGGTTGTGGGCACTCGGTGGGGCACGTCGGACGAATCCACCCGAGGAGAGTCATGGCTGAGCAGAAGTCGTCGTCGGTCCTCACGGCGCCCCTGCGCGGCGCGGCCTCGGTCCTGCGCAGGGTGCCCGGTGCCGGAACGGTGAGCCGGGCCGCCGAGGACACACTGGACAAGGTCGGCGCGGTCTCGCCGCGCGGACGGCGCATGGCGGTGTATGCCGGGGCCGGGGTGCTCGGTGCCGCGGGCGTCGTGGAGTGGCCCGTCGCCCTGACCGGCGCGGCGGTGGCCTGGCTCACCCAGCCCCGGCCCGCGCCGCACGCGGAGGGAGAGTCCGCACAGCACCCCGAACCCGCCCACGACCTCGGCACCGCGGCGCTCAGGTCCGGCAGCGCAACGGCCGGCCACCCGGAGGCCCCGGGCGGCACCGAGGCATCCGGTCATGCCGGGGCAGCCGGTCCGCCCGGAGAGTCGCACGGCGTCCGCGCGTCGGCGGGCAAGCCGTCCAGCGGTCCGCTCGGCCCGACCGCGCGGCCCGACCGCACCTCGCTCTAGGGAGGTCCTGGTGCTCGGTCTGCTGACGGTGCCCTCGGCCGCCGCCCGCCTGCTGCCCGCGGCGCCCCGGCTGCTCGCGCGGGCGGCGGCACCGGCGGTCGGCATGGCCGCCGGTGCCGCCGCCGGAACCGCGCGTGCCGGTGTGCGCAGCGCGGACGCCGCCGCCCGGGTGGCCCGGGTGGCCCGCAACGCACTGCCCGGCGCCGGCGACCACTGGCGGTCCGGCGCCCGCGCGCATCTGGCCCTGCGGCCCGTGGAGCACGAAAGCGTGCGGCTTGCGGGCGGAACGGCACACCTCGCGCGCCGGGTCGCCGAGACACTGGCCGAACGCCCGGACGTCCTGGTCGCCTACTGGGACGAGGGACTCGCACGCCTGGTGGTGACCGCGACCGGTGAGGAGGCCGCCGACCGGGTCCTGGAACACGCGGCCGACCTCGCCGAGCGGCACGGACTCGTGCTGGCCGCCGGGGACGTGGAGGAGACCACACACCCGGCCGACCCCGCCGGGGTGCGCGGCGCGGTGGCCACGCTCGCCGCCGACGGCGTCGGAATCGGCGTCGCCATGGCCGCGTACGCGCTGCGGCTGCCGCCCTCGCCGCGGATGGTGACCGCGGCCGTGACCCTGCTGCGGGAGAACCCGCGCTTTCGCGCCTGGCTGCGCACCCGGCTCGGCGACTCCCGCATGGACCTGCTGCTGGCCTGTGCGAACGCCGCCGCGCACGGCGCCGGCCAGACCCCCACCTCGCTCGTGCTCGACGGCACGCTGCGGGCTTGCCAGGTGGCCGAGACGGTGGCGCGTTCGGCCGCCTTCGACGCGGTGCACGACCGGCTGTGCGCGCCCGACCGGGTCAGCCTCGCCGCGGACGGCCCGCCGCGTCCCCCGCTGCGCGTCTCCCCGGCCCAGGAGTACGCGGCCCACGCCTCCGCGGGCAGTGTGCTGGGCGCGGCCGCCACCCTGCTGGTCAAGCACGACGGCGCCGAGGCGGCGGAGGCGGTGCTGGCCGGTTCCCCGAAGGCCGCCCGCTACGGCCCCGCCGCCTTTCACGCCGTGCTCAGCGCCGCACTGGCGCGTACGGGGGTGCTGGTGCGCTCCCCGGAGCGGCTGCGCCAACTGGAGATGGCCGGCACGGTCGTCCTGCACCCCGGCGCGCTGCGCACCGAGGACGGCGAGCCGGACCCGTGGGCCGAGCCGGTGCTGGACGCGGCCCGCCGGGCGGGACTCCGGGTCGTGCTCGTGGACGACCCGGCCCTGGAGGACTTCACGGGGCTCGCGGACCAGGTCGTCGACGCCCGCCGGCCGCTGGACGACGTCGTGTACGAGGCGCGCGGTGACGAGGGCGCCGTGCTGGTGGTCGCCCGGGTGCGCGGCGCCGACGAACACCACGTCCTGGACGCGCTGCGCGCCGCCGATGTCGCGGTGGCCCTGACCGACCGGGACGGAGCGGTCGTGTGGGGCGCGGACATCCTCGCCCTGCACGGGCTGCCGGACGTGTGGCGGGTGCTCACCGCGATTCCGGCCGCCCGCGGGGTGGGCCGACGGGCCCAGACCCTGGCCCGCTCCGGTGCCGCGCTGTCGGGACTGCTGGTGGCGATCGGCGAGTCCGGCGGCGGCCGCGGGCGCCGCTCCATGCTGCCCGGGCTCAGGCACGCCCCCGTCGACGTCGGCGCCGCGACGGCACTGCTGTCCGGCACACGGGCCGCGCTCGGCGTGGCCCTGGCCCGCGCCCCGCATCCGCGGCCCCGGGTGCACTGGCACGAGCTGGACCCCGCCGAGGCCCGGGACCGCCTGGCCCACGAACCGGCGGCCGAGACCGGCCCGTTCGACCAGCTGACCACCCGCGTACGCAAGGCGGCCGAGGGCGTCACCCGGCATCCGGCAGCCGCCCCCGCCCGCTGGTCCTACCGGCTCGGCCGGGCCGTCCGCGGGGAACTGCACGACCCGCTCACACCGGTACTGGCGGTCGGTTCGGCGGCGTCTGCGATCCTCGGTTCCGTCGTGGACGCACTGCTCGTCGTCGGCGCACTCGATCTGAACGCGCTGGTCGGCGGCATCCAGCGGCTGCGGGCCGAACAGGCACTGTCCGGCCTGGTCGCCGAGCAGAAGCAGAAGGCGCGCGTGGTAGCGCCGGAGGGCGAGGCCCCGGCCGGCGGCACCCGCACCGTCGAGGCGGGCAAGCTCCGGCCGGGCGACGTGGTCCAGCTCAAGGCGGACGACGTGGTGCCCGCCGACGCCCGGCTGCTGTGGCAGGACGGCCTGGAGGTGGACGAGTCCGCCCTGACCGGCGAGTCGCTGCCGGTGGAGAAGCAGACGGCCGCCACCCCGCACGCCCCGGTGGCCGACCGGCGCTGCATGCTCTTCGAGGGGACGACCGTGGTGGCGGGGGAGGCGCGGGCCGTCGTGGTCGACACCGGCGACCGCACCGAGGCCGCCCGGGCCGTCCACCTCGCCGCGCGCACGCCCCCGGCCGGTGGTGTGCAGGCCAGGCTCCAGGAACTCACCCGCAAGGCGCTGCCGCTGACGCTGGCCGGCGGCGCCGCCGTCACCGGTCTCGCGCTGGTGCGGGGCACCCCGATCCGCGAGGCGGTCAGCGGTGGAGTCGCGGTGGCCGTGGCCGCCGTACCGGAAGGGCTGCCGCTGGTGGCGACGGTCGCCCAGCTGGCCGCCGCCCGGCGGCTGAGCCGGGGCGGTGTCCTGGTCCGCACTCCGCGCACGCTGGAGGCGCTGGGCCGTATGGACACCATCTGCTTCGACAAGACCGGCACGCTCACCGAGAACCGGCTGCGCCTGGTGCGTACCGCCGACGTCGACGGCGCGGTCCACGCGGTGGACGACCGCGGCTCCGAGGAGACGATCCGGGCCGCCGCACGGGCCTGTCCGCAGCTCAACGGCGGCTCCGACCGGCCGGTGCACGCCACCGACGAGGCCGTGCTGGCCGCCGCCGGCCCCGACCCGGACTGGACCCAGCTCGCCGCGCTGCCCTTCGAGGCCGCGCGCGGGTACGCCGCCGCCGTCGGCCGGAGCGGGGACGGCCCGCCCGTGCTCGTGGTCAAGGGCGCCCCGGAGACCGTGCTGCCCGCCTGCTCCGGGCTGCCGGAGCACGCCTCCGACGGCGCGCACGCGCTGGCCGGGGGCGGCCTGCGGGTGCTGGCGGTGGCAGAACGGCGGCTCGCCGAGGGTGAGCAGGAGTCCGACGCCCTCGAACAGGCGCTGCGGAACCTGGAGTTCACCGGCCTGCTGGCGCTGTCCGACGTACCGCGCGAGACCTCCACGGCGCTCGTGACCGGGCTGAACGGGGCGGGCGTACGACCGGTCATGCTCACCGGGGACCATCCGCAGACCGCGCGGGCCATCGCCGCCGAGCTGGGCTGGCCCGAGGACACCGTGGTGGTCACCGGCGACGAGCTGGCCGCGTCGGATCGCGCGGCCCGGGCCCGGATGCTGCGCGACGCGGGCGTGGTGGCCCGGGTGGCGCCCGAACAGAAGCTCCAGGTCGTGGAGGCGCTGAGGGACGCGGGCCGGGTGGTCGGCATGGTCGGCGACGGCGCCAACGACGCCGCGGCGATCCGCGCCGCCGACATCGGCGTCGGCATCAACGCGCGCGGGTCGGCCGCCGCGCGCAACGCCGCGGACATCGTGCTGACCGACGACGACCTGACGGTGCTGATCGACGCGGTCGGTGAGGGCCGCGCCCTGTGGCACAGCGTGGCCGACGCGATCGCCATCCTGATCGGCGGCAACGCGGGCGAGGTCGGGTTCGGCCTCCTCGGCACGCTGCTGTCCGGGCGGGCGCCGCTGTCCACCCGGCAGATGCTCATGGTGAACCTGTTCACCGACCTGTTCCCGTCGATGGCGGTTGCGGTGACGGAGAAGGAGGACGCGCAGGCCACGCTACGCGCGCAGGGCGGGTCGCCGGAGGACGCCTCCGCGGTCCTGGGCGACCCGCTGCTGCGGCAGATCCGGCACCGGGCCCTGACCACCTGCCTGGGGGCGGTCACGGCCTGGCTGTTCGGCCGCTTCACCCCGGGCACCGCCCGCCGCTCCAGCACCATGGCGCTGTGCGGGGTGGTCGGCACCCAGCTGGTGCAGACCCTGCTCGACCGGCGCGACAGCCGCCTGGTGCAGGTCACCTCGCTGGGCTCCGCCCTCGCCCTGGTGGCCGTGGTGCAGACCCCCGGCATCAGCCGTGCCTTCGGCTGCACCCCGCTCGGCCCGGTCGCCTGGGCCGGTGTCGTGGCCGCGATCGCCCTGGCACTGGCGGGTCAGCGGACCCTGCCCCGCCTGGAACAGACCATCGTCCGCCTGCTGCCGGGCTGAGGCCCGGGTTCCGTGGCCGGGCCGGTTCAGACCGACCGGTGGTACTGGTCCGGTACCCGGACCTCCCCGCCCAGTTCCCGGGCGGCCTGGCGGGCCCAGGACGGGTTGCGCAGCAGCTCCCGGCCGAGGAGGACGGCGTCGGCCTCGCCGTTCAGGAGGATCTTCTCCGCCTGGGCGGCCTCGGTGATCAGGCCCACCGCGGCGGCCGGCAGCGGGGTCTCGGTCTTCACCCGGGTGGCGAACGGCACCTGGTAGCCCGGACCGGTCGGGATGGTCACGCCGGCGGCGAGGCCGCCGGTGGAGACGTCGAGCAGGTCGATGCCGTGCGCGTGCAGATCGCGCGCGAAGCGGACGGTGTCGTCGGCGGTCCAGCCGTCTTCCTCCAGCCAGTCGGTCGCCGAGATGCGGAAGA
Source organism: Streptomyces sp. NPDC036984 (assembly GCF_055607665.1). Classification (NCBI taxonomy): domain Bacteria; kingdom Bacillati; phylum Actinomycetota; class Actinomycetes; order Kitasatosporales; family Streptomycetaceae; genus Streptomyces; species Streptomyces sp. NPDC036984. Next base: position 111,391 of record NZ_JBVJRL010000014.1, on the reverse strand, counting down.
ACAGCGGCTTGTCCGCGGGCCACACCTCCCGTACGGCGTCCACGACTTCGAGGGGGAACCGGGTGCGGTTCTCGTACGAGCCGCCGTAGGCGTCGGTGCGGTGGTTGGAGTGGGGGGAGAGGAACTGGTTGATCAGGTATCCGTGGGCGCCGTGGATCTCGGCGACCTCGAAACCCGCGGCGAGCGCCCGGCGCGCGGCCGTGGCGAACTGGCCGACGATCTCCTGGATCCGCTCGACGGTCAGCTCGGTGGGCACGGGGTGATGCCCGTCGAACGGCACCGCGCTCGGGGCCAGCGGCTGCCAGCCGTGCGCCTCCGGTCCGACGGGCGCGCCGCCCTTCCAGGGCTGGTCGGTGGAGGCTTTGCGGCCGGCGTGCGCGAGCTGGATGCCCGGTACGGTGCCCTGGGCGGCGAGGAAGCGGGTGATCCGGCGGAAGGCGTCCACCTGGGTGTCGTTCCACAGGCCCAGGTCGTACGGGGAGATCCGGCCCTCGGGCGAGACCGCGGTGGCCTCGACGAGGATGAGCCCGGTGCCGCCGGCGGACCGCGCCGCGTAGTGCGCGAAGTGCCAGTCGTGCGGGGCACCGGCGGGCGGGCCCTCCGGCTCGGCCGAGTACTGGCACATCGGGGCCATCCACACCCGGTTCGGGAAGGTCAGCTCGCGCAGGGTGAGGGGCTCGAAGAGGGCGCTCACGACGGACTCCATTCGTCACGGGACCGCTGGTCGGCTCGTACGATAACCCTCGTACTACGAGAAGTGTCAAACTACGGCGACTCTCGTACTATGGTTCCGGCCGCAGAACTCCGCGACGAAAGGGGCGGTCGACATGACCGACACCGCCGTCACCGGCCGTGCGCTGCCGCACCCGGAGCGGGAGCAGATCCGGCTGGAGTCCGTGCTGCACGCGCTCTCCGACCCGATGCGGATGCAGATCGTGCGTGAACTCGCCGCCTGCGATGAGGAGTTGACCTGCTCGCAGTTCGAACTGCCGGTGACCAAGTCCACCACCACACACCACTTCCGGGTGCTGCGGGAGAGCGGGGTCATCCGGCAGGTCTACCGGGGCACGGCCAAGATGAACGGGCTGCGCCGGGACGATCTGGACGGCCTCTTCCCGGGACTGCTCGACAGCCTTCTCTCCGCCGCCGACCGGCAGGCCGGCCGACTGCGCGACGGCGGCTGAAGCACCCTTCGCCGGAAGGCGGTTGAAGAGCAGGTTCAGCACGATCGAGGACAGGCAGCCCGCGCTGATACCGCTGTTCATCACCGTCTGGAACCAGTCCGGGAACTGCGCGTACACCGTGGGCACGCCCACCGGCAGCATGCCGATCGCCACCGAGACGCCACGACCGTCAGGTTGTCGTTGCCCCTGAAGCCGACCCGGGCCAGCGTCCGCAGCCCGCTCGCCGCGACCGTACCGAACATCACCAGACCGGCCCCGCCGAGCACCGGCGCCGGGATCGCCGCGACCACCGCGCCCAGTTTGGGCAGCAGACCCAGCCGCACCAGGATCCCGCCGGCCGCCGCGACCACCCAGCGGCTGCGCACCCCGGTCATCCCGACCAGGCCCACGTTCTGCGCGTACGCCGTGTACGGGGGCCTGTTGCCGCCGTGTGTCCTGTCCGCCCGGCCGCCGGGCACCTCCCGGGCTACGACACCCGCGCCGCGCCGAGCAGTGCGTCCCAGTCGGCCAGCTTGACCACGCTCCGCCCCAGCCGGGCCCCCAGCTCCGCCTCGGCCCGCTCGATCGCCAGCCACCCGTCCCAGGGCACGGGATCGATGCCGGCCGCCCGCAGCTCCGCGGCCGGATCCGCCGGCACGTCCTCGCGGCCGAGTGCGGGAGCGTCCGCGAGCAGGGAGGTCACCGTCTCCTTGGCGCAGGGCCGGTTGGTCCCGATGACCCCCGTCGGGCCGCGCTTGATCCACCCGGCGACATACTCGCCGGGGGAGGGCACGCCGTCGCGCAGCACGCGGCCCTCCTGATGCGGGACCGTGCCGCTCGCCGGGTCGAACGGCAGCCCGTCCAGCGGCACTCCGCGATAGCCCACCGAGCGCAGCACCAGCTGCGCGGGCACGTCCTCGTACCGGCCCGTGCCGGTCACGCCGCCCTGGCCGTCCGGGACCGTGCGCTCGAAGCGGACGGCGCCCACCCGGCCGCCCTCCGCGAGGAGTTCCACCGGACGCAGGAAGAACCGCAGCCGGATCCGCCGGGCGGCCGGCACCAAGGGCCGTGCGGCCCAGTCGCGCAGCACCTCCACATTGCGGCGCTGTCCGGCCGGCAGCGCGCCCGGATCGGCCGGGTCGAGGGCCAACTCCGCTTCGTCCACGACCACTTCGGTGCCGGGCAGCCCGCCCAGCTCGCGCAGTTCCTTGGTGGTGAAACGGGCCTGGGCGGGGCCGCGCCGGCCCACCATGTGCACCTCGGTGAGCCCGCTCGCCGCCAGCGCGTCCAGCGCGGCCTGCGGGATGTCCGTGGGACGCAGCTCCGCCGCGCCCCGGACCAGCATCCGGGTGACGTCCACCGCGACATTGCCCACCCCGATGACGACCGCGGACCGCACCCCGCGCAGGAAATCCGCGTCGGCCGCGTCCGGATGCGCGCTGTACCAGGACACGAACTCGGTCGCCGACCAGCTGCCCGGCAGCTCCTCGCCGGGGATCCCGAGCCGGCGGTCGGTGGCGGCGCCCACGCAGTACACCACCGCGTGGTAGAGGTTCTTGAGCCGCGCCACCGGCAGGCCGCCGGGGCCGCCCACCCGGACCCCGCCGAGGAAGCGCACCCGCTCGTCCTCCAGCACCGTTCGCAGGCTGCCCTGGAGGGACTTGATCTTCTCGTGGTCCGGCGCGACGCCGTAGCGGACCAGGCCGTAGGGACACGGCAGCCGGTCCAGGACGTCCACGCGGACCTCGGGATCACGCTGCACCAGGCTCTGGGCGGTGTAACACCCGCTAGGCCCGGAACCGACGACGGCGACACGCAGCACAGCGGTACTCCTTGCCCGAAGGAACCCGAAGGAAGGGGTGTGCGGACGGCTCCAGCATCGCACTCCCGGGCCTCGGACGGCAGGGGCCGGTGGGGTGATCCGCACGCGGGTCCGTACGGGACGTGATCATGCGGTTACGTCACGTGCGCGCTTGAAGCATCCTTTCTCAATCTTTCCGATCAGGATCCGCCCGGCCGCTCCTCCGTGGCGAAGAACCGGGACAGATCCTCTTCCGGCGCCCCCGCGCCCGGGTCGCTCTCCGGGGGCATGCCCATCTCCCGGTCGAGGCCGTACCGCTGGAACAGCTCGGCCCGCAGCACCGGGACGGGCATCGGCACCCCCGGCACCAGCGCCGCGAACACCGCGCCCATCAACAGGGCCCGCAGCATCGGATAGTCGGCCGTGACGTCCTGCGCGCCGTACCGGGCGACGGTGTCCCCGAGCAGTTCCGCCAGCCGGCGCTGCTCCGGGCACTGCACGAAGCCCTCCGCCTGGAGGAGCCCCGCCATGTGCTGGCGCATCAGCACGGGGCGGTCCCGGGCGAGGCCGAGGATCGCGTCGATGGCCCGGGCCAGCCGCTCCCGGCCGTCCTCGGTCCGCGGCTCCCGCTCCAGCGCCTCCTCCAGCGTGCGGTGCATCAGCCGGTGCACGGCGGACTGCACCAACTGGCGCTTGCCGGGGAAGTAGTACGACACCAGTCCGCGCGCGGAACCGGCCCGGTCCGCGATGTCGCCCAGCGTCGTGGCCTCGAACCCGTGCTCGCCGACCAGTTCCACGGCGGCCTGGAGCAGCCGTTCCCGGGAACGCCGCCGCAATTCTTCATTGACCGAGGCGCTGCGCGGGGACATTCTGAAACTCCTGCGTTGACTGGCTGCCAGCCAACTATACTCAACGCGGCGGGCGTTCCGGTGTTCCGGACTGCCCGGCAAGTCCGTCCGTCTGGGGCGACGCGGGGGATCGTCTCAGACGGACGGCACGGATTCCGCGGCGGTGTACCGGCTCACCTGACCACCTACTCGCGGCGGCGTACCCGCCGTTCCGTCCGGCCGTCCCGTGGCCACTCGTACGCCATCACGGCCAGCGCCACCAGCAGTGCCCCGAACAGCCACCCGCCGAGCACGTCCGAGGGCCAGTGGACGCCCAGCCACACCCGGGTCACGCCCACGCCCACCACCGAGACGAGCGCCGCCGCCACGGCCGTCCACCACAGGGTGCGGCCCGGGCGGGAGCGGTGCAGCAGCCACAGCAGCAGCCCGCAGGCCACGGTGGCGGTCATCGCGTGACCGGACGGAAAGGCCGCGTAGTGGGCGGAGTCGACCGGGTCCGGCCAGACCGGGCGGGGGCGGCCGACGGCGGCCTTCACCGACTGCTGCGCGATCGTGGCCAGCGCAAGGGTGACGGCCAGCCACAGCGCCGTCCACCAGGCCGCCCGGCGCCAGAGCAGCCACAGCGCCACCGTCGCGCACAGCAGGCGCATGGTGAGCGGGTCCCACACCCAGTCCGTCAGCACCCGGAAGACATGCGTCGTCTCGCGGTCGTGGACCGCCCAACGGTGCGTGGTGCGGGAGATGCCACCGTCCAGGGTGACCAAGGGGTGCCAGCGCGTCACGACGAGGGTGAGCAGCAGCACCGTACAGCCGCCCAGGACGGCGGCCACGCGGGTGGCCGTACGGCAGGCCGGGGAGTGGGGGGACGGCGACGGAGAGCGGGTGGCGGGGGGACGGTGCATGCCGCGATCTTCGTTCACCGGGACGGCGGTGGCCAAGACCGGCGTGACGGGAACGCGGGTGCACGGTCCCGCTGGTCGACTCCGCCGGCCGTGCCACCGCAGGCCGTTCGGCTCCGGAGACCGTGCCGAGGCGCCACAGCGTCGTCATGCCGCACCGACCCGGACCCGTCTCAGCCCAGTGCCCGCAAGCCGGGTACCAGTGCCACCAGCACCGGAAGCACCGGTACCAGTGCGGCGGCCGCCGTCAGGCGCAGTCGGCGCAGGGGCGGGAGCCGGTCCGGGGCGGTCAGCAGGCGCTGCACGCGCTGCGGCACATGCGCCTGCGGAGTGGGACCGGGCCCGAACACGCCCCGCTCCTCGTTGAGTTCGACCAGGGCCAGGGCCGTGGTCAGCCTGCCGAAGCGCCGGGAGGCCATGTCGTCGGCGGCCAGCTCGACCAGCCGGTGCATCTCGTCGCGGAACGCGGCGAACACCGGGACCTGCGGGAACCCGCCCGCCAGCGCCGCCGAACAGTGCAGCAGCCAGTCGTGCCGGGCCTGCGCGTGCCCCTGTTCGTGCGCGAGCAGCGCGTCCAGCTGACGTCCCTTCAGGCGGCGCAGCGCGGCCGTGGTGATGACCAGCCGGGGCGCCGTGCCGGGCAGCCACCAGGCGTCGGGGCGGTCGCCCTCCAGCACCACCAGTCGGCCGCTCGCCGGCTCCTCGCCCGGCAACAGCGGTGCGCGCAGGAGCAGTTCGGCCCGCCGGCCACGCCGCCGCGCCCGGGCCCGTACGACCTCGCGGACCAGCATCACCAGACTCCACAGGCCGCCGCCGGCGAGCAGGACGGCGGTGGGAGCCGCCCAGGGACCGGCCGTACCGAGGGCGTAGGCGTCCACGACACCGCGCGGCGCCGTGGCGAACACATGCCCGCGCACCGCCTGCCAGGCCGCCGCCGCGCTGAGTGTCATCGACAGGGCGCAGCACATCAGGACGGCCGCCACGACGCACTGCCACACCCAGAGGGCGACGACCGGCTCGCGGTCCGGCCAGTCGACCCGGGCGAGCAGCCGCGGGGCGACGACGGCGGTCAGGGCGCCGAGCAGCAGCAGGGTCACGGAGACCATCATGGTCAGCACCCTATGAGCGCGGGAGCGCTCACGGGTACGGTCCACGGCGCCGAAGTGACGCACACAACGTGGTGTTCCCGAGCCCGGTCACAGCGTCAGCAGCATCGCCACCATGCCGATCCCCATCGACAGCCGGCACGCCCGTGCCAGCTCCGGGCGGTCGCCCCAGCGGGCCGGAGCGGTCCCGCCCGCCGGGGTGGCGGCGGGCACCAGACGGGCGCCGGAGAGCAGCACATAGCCCGTGAAGTACAGCAGGAGTGCGCCGGTCAGCAGCGGCACACCGGTGCCGCCGTGCGCGTGGTGGGCGGCCGACGGGGCCACCGCCATCGCCACCGCCATGTAGACCATCGCGGCGCTGCCCACCAGGTGGTGCAGGTGATGCGGACCGCCGCGCGCGCACCACACCGCCCGAAGGGCCGCCGCGCCGAACACGGCCGCGTACACCGGCCACGCCCACCGGGGCGGTGTGAACGCCGCCGCCGGTACGGCCATCGCGGCCATGCCGAAGCCCATCAGCGCCTCGCCACCCGCGGCCCGGCGCTGTTCCTCGACGCCGCTGCGCATCCGCAGCAGGCAGTAGGCCCCGGCCGCCGCGCCCAGCGCGACCAGCAGCCAGGCTGTCGACACCGGTCCGTGCACGCGCACCTCCCCGCTCGACGTTCGGTCGAGGGTTGCGATGCCCAGAGCGGGCGGAGCGCACGCGAGCGCAAGGAAGTACACGGGGAGCATGCGGGGGAGCACGGCCGGTGAACACCGCCACCTCTAATTATTTTACGAGTAAAACACGTGTTAACTTGGTGGTATGCGCAGTGCGACCTCCCACCGTCTTCCCCTCGCCGGAGTGCTCCGCCTCGGCCGCCCCTCCGACATCTGGTTCAAGCCCGCGCTGAGCGTGGTCGCCGCGGTCGCCCCGCCCAACCTCACCCTGCTCGCGCTCGGCCGCCTCGACCTCGCGATGTACACCATGGCCGGCTCGCTGTGCGCGCTCTACGGCCACAACCGCCCCTACGCCGCCCGGGCCCGCGCCCTGGCCTGGGTGGTGCTCGGCATGGTCGGAGGCCTCGCCGTCGCCCTGCTCGCCGCGGCGCTCACCACGAACGCCGTCGTCCTCGTCACCGTCGGCGCCGTCCTCGCCGCCCTCCAGAAGACCGCGTGCGACGTCACCCGCACCGGGCCGCCCGGCAACGTGGTCCTCACCTTCATCAGCTCCGCCTCGCTGTTCGCGCCACAGACCCTCGGCCAGGTCCCCGGGCACGTCGGGCTGGCCCTGGCCGCGGGCGCCTGGGCCTGGCTGGTCGGCATGGCGCCCGGGCTACTGCGCCCGCACGGCCCCGAGCGCCGCGCCACCGCCCAGGCCCTGAACGCCGCCGCCGCGTACGGCGACACACGCGGCACCGCCGACGGCCACGCCCGGGCCCGCGCCGCGACCGCCGCCGCGATCCACGCCGCCTGGCAGTCGCTGCTCGCCGCAGGCGCCCGCCCCGACCGCACCCGGCGCGCCCTCGAACAGCTCCTCGTCCGCGCCGAGGTCGCCCTCGCCGCGCCCGCCGACACCGACCCCGCCCGGCTCCGCCGCTGGGCCCGTGAGCTGCACGGCACCGGCCGGATACCGCGCGTCGACCAGCCGCGCGAGTCCGCCGACGAACTCCTCGGCGTGGCCGCCGAACGGGCCCTGCCGCGCCGGCCGCTGCGGCACCGCCTCGCCCCCTTCGCGCCGATCGCCGCGCGCACCGCGCTGGGCTGCGTCCTCGCCGGATACGCCGCCCTCGCGCTCGGCGTCGGCCGCCCGTACTGGGCGCTGGTCACCGCGGCCTCCCTCTACCAGGCCAACGTCACCCTCACCTGGAGCCGGGGCGTCCAGCGTGTCGTCGGCAACCTCGTCGGCGTCCTCGTCTTCGCCGCCCTCGCCCCGCTCGCCCACCTGCACCCCGCCGCCCTGGTGCTGTGCTCGCTGGCCCTCAACTTCGGCGCCGAGGCGCTCATCGGGCGCAACTACTGGCTGGGCAGCGTCTGCGTCACCCCGATGGCCCTGCTCATCACCGAGTTCGCCCGTAGCCAGAACCCGGCCGAGCTGATCACCGACCGGGTCGTGGACACCCTCCTCGGCGCTCTGGTCGGCTTCGTCGCCGCCGTCGCCGTCACGAACCGGCGCGCGGGCGACCGCCTGGACCACGCGCTGACAGCGGCCGAGCGCGCCCGCGAGAACGCCGCCCGCCTGCTCGCCGAGCCGCACCCGGCGCCCCGCGCCCTGGAGTCCGCCCGCCGCACCCTCGCCGCCGCCCTGGTCGACCTGCGCGCCACGGCCGACGCCGCCTCCGGCGAGTGGTGGCAACGCGCCCTGCCCGAGGAGCGGGTCGTGCTCACCGAGCAGTCCGGACACCGTACGCTCGCGGCGACGGTACGGCGTCAGGGGCTCGTACCGCACGACCAGGAGCAGGGCCAGGGCCAGGGTCAGGACCCGGACCGGGACCGCGACCGGGGCAGGACGACGGAGGACATGCGGCCATGACGGCGACGAACGGCGGACCGACGCCCGGGAGCGACGCGACCGGTGCCACGGACGGCACCGATACGGCGCGGAGCGACACCGTCTCCGCCGTCGTCCGCCAGTGGCGGGCCGTCCACCCGCAGCTGGACACCGGGCCCATGGAGATCATCGGCCGGATCAACCGCTGCGCCGCCCTGCTCCAGCAGGCCGAGGACGCGCCGCTGCGCCGGGCCGGTCTGAGCCGCCCCGAGTTCGACCTGCTCGGCGCGCTGCGCCGCACCGGCCACGAGCTGACCCCGGGCGAGCTGGCCCGGGAGACCTTCTCCTCCGGCGCCGCCGTAACCAAGCGGCTCAAGCAGCTCACCGAGCGTGGCCTGGTCGAACGGCGCGGCGACGCCCGCGACCGCCGCGTCGCCCATCTCCGCCTCACCGACGCCGGCCGCGACCTGGTCGACGGCATCCTGCCCGAGCAACTCGCCTACGAGACAGCCGTACTCTCCGTCCTGCCCGCCGAGGGGCAGGGCGAACTGGCGGCCCGGCTGGCCGAGCTGCTCGGCCGCCTGGAGGGCCGGATGGGCGCGCTGCGCGCGTAGCGGGGCACCGGGCCGGCGCCCCGCCCGGCACGGGCGTCGGCCTGATGCGTACGACGCCGGAGCGGGAGCGCTCCCCAGGGCAAGCCGCCGTTCAGCCCTCCTCGCCCGCCCGGTGCACGCCGAACGCGGCCCCCTGCGGATCCCGCAGCACCGCGATGCGCGGGCCGTCCGGCACCGACGTCGCAGGCATGAGCACGGCGCCGCCCGCCTGCTCCGCGACCTCCGCCGTCGCGTCCACGTCGGCCACCGCGAAGTACGGCATCCAGTGCGGCGGCACCTCGGGCGGGAACCGGTCGCCCATGTCGGCCATGCCTCCGAAGTCCGCTCCGTCGATGCCCCACTGCGTGTACCACCGCGAGGCGTTGACGCTCCAGCCGAACACCGTGGTGTAGAAGTGCCGGGCCCGGCCGGTGTCCCGGGTCGCCAACTCCACCCAGCCGAGCGTGCCGGGCGCGTTGAACAGCGCGGCGCCCGGGAAGGACCGCGCCTGCCACAGCTGGAACACCGCGCCCGTCGGATCGGCGGCCACCGCGAACCGGCCCACGTCGAACACGTCCATCGGGCCGAGGAGCACCGCACCGCCCGCCTCCACCACCCGCCGTACCGCCGCGTCCGCGTCCGCCACCGCGAAGGAGACGTTCCACGCCACCGGCTGGGACTCCTGGTAGAGCGGGCTGAGCGCGGCGACCGCCGCGTCCCCCAGGTGCGCCACGGTGTAGCCGCCCGCCTCCTGGCGCGGGTCGGTGTCCGGCCGCCAGCCGAACAGCTCGGTGTAGAACCGCTTCGCCCCCTCCAGGTCGTTCGTGCCCAGCTCGGTCCAGCAGGGACCGCCGATCACCGGCTTGTCGAATTTCATGGCGGTTCCTTCCCGGCGGAGCCCCTCTCGCACGCTAACCCCCGCTCCCGGCCGCGGCCATCCCGAAAACCGGTGGCCCGCCGGACCGGGCCGGGCGTACGCTCGACGCCGTACCGCAGCGCACGGCGGCCTTCCGTATCCACCCGAGTCCGGAGGTCACCCGTGCCCGAGGTACGCCCCTTCCGACGCGACGACCGCGACCAGCTGACCGATCTGGTGAACGCCCATGCGGCGGCGGTCGTGCCCGGCGTCTCCGTCTCCGTCAACACCGTGCTGAGCGCGCTCGAACGGCAGCCGGACGAGTTCGTCACCGACCCCTGGGTGGACGAGCGGGTCACGCTCGTCGCCGAGGAGTGCGGACACGTCGCCGCGGCCGCGCATCTGCTGCGGTACCGCGCCGGCGAGGAGGTCGGCGCCGGCTACCGCGACGCCGGTGAGATCGACTGGTTCCTCTGGCACCCGCCCGCCTCCTTCCGGCCCGGCACCGAGCGCGCCGCCGACCTGCTGATGAGCGCCTGCCTGGCCCGTCTCGCCCGCTGGAACGTCCGCGTCCGGCGTGCCTCCGGCGACCTGCCCGTCCCCGCCGTCTACGGCCTGCCCCGCACCTGGCCGCACGTGCGTGCCGTCTACGAACGCGCCGGATTCCGGCACACCGGGGTCACGGAGGTGATCCTCCTGGCCCGCCTCGCCGACCTGCCCCGTCCCGAGCCGCGCCCCGGCGCCCGGATCGACCGGTCCGTCGGCGAGTGCGGCACCCGCCTCACCGCGGTCACGGACGCGGGCGCCGTCGGCTTCGTCGAGGTCGACACCTCCCTGGCCCGCCCCGAGCGCCACGCCCGCGGTGCCGGCCTCGCCGACATCGGCAATCTGCACGTCGAGCCCGAGCGGCACGGCGAGGGCTGGGCGCACTGGCTGCTGGGCCACGCCGCCGACTGGCTCACCCTGTGCGGAGCGGACCGGGTGCTGGCGTACGAACGCGCCGACGACGCGACGGCGATCGAGCACCTGCTCACCGCGGGCTTCCGTGAACTCACCCGCACGGACAGGGGCTGGGAACACCAGCCGAGCCGACCGGAGCGCCGAACGGCGGACAGCGGCGGGGCCGAGCGCCCCTGAGCAGCGGCTCCGGTCAGATGCCCGGCCGGTGGCGCAGCGGATGGTCCGGCGGGACCTCCACCAGGACGATCCGGGTGCCGTCCGGGTCGCTGATCCACATCTCGACCAGACCCCAGGGTTCCCGCTGCGGAGGGCGGACGATCTCGACGCCCTCGGCCCGCAGCTCCTCGTGCGCGGCCGTCACGTCCTCGACCTGGAGCCACAGCCGCACAGCGGGCGACGGCGGGGTGTCGGACCGTCCGGAGACCTCCAGAAAACCGCCGCCGAGGAAGTACACCGTCCCGCGCTCGGGGCCCGTACCGAACTCCCGGTACACCGAGAGGCCGAGCTGCTCGCCGTAGAAGGCGCGGGACCGCTCGGGATCGGCGGGCTGGAGAAGTGTCCGGCTGCTGAGTACATGCACCATGCACCGGAGGTTAGTGCGAGCGCTACCCTCATCCCTGGCTCAGCCACGCCCGAGATCGGAGACCGCCGCCATGGACACCCCCGCCACCGGACTCACCTTCCGCGATGCCACCGACGGCGACGTCGACCTCCTGGTCGCACTGATCGAGTCGGCGTACCGAGGGGACAGCAGCCGGGCCGGGTGGACCACCGAGGCGGACATCCTGGAGGGCCGGCGGACCGATCCGGAGGGCGTGCTGGAGGTCATCAAGTCGCCCGACAGCCGGCTGCTGACCGTCGAGCAGGGCGGCCGTGTCGTCGCCTGCTGCCAGCTCGAGCACCGCGGCGAGCACGCCTACTTCGGCATGTTCGCGGTGAGCCCCACCCTCCAGGGCGCGGGCCTCGGCAAGACCGTCATCGCGGAGGCGGAGCGGCAGGCCCGGGAGACCTGGGGCGTCACCGAGATGCACATGACGGTGATCTCGGTCCGTGACGACCTGATCGCCTGGTACGAGCGTCGCGGTTACCGCCGTACGGGACGGACGACGCCCTTCCCGTACGGCGACGAGCGCTTCGGCATCCCGCAGCGCGACGACCTGGAGTTCGAGCTGCTGGTCAAGAAGCTCGCCTGATCGTTTCGGTGCCCGCTACGCCGTGAAGCGTCCCGTGCGCTTGATCTCCGGATAGTCGGTCGTCGCCCCGTCCAGTTCCAGGGCGCGGACCAGCCGGAGATGGTCCGGGGTGTTGACCACCCAGCCGATGATCCGCAGCCCGGACGCGCGCGCGTGCTCGACGATCTCCAGGGTGAGCCGGCGGATGTTGAGGCACACGGTCCCCGCGCCCACGGCGACGGCACGGTCCACCACGTCGGTGCCGTACCGGCTCGCGATCAGCGCGGTGCGCACGCCCGGCACCAGCCGCGCGATCTCGGCGACCGCCTCGTCGTGGAACGAGGACACCTCCACGCGCGCGGTCAGGTCCCGTGCCCGCATCACCTCGGCCAGCGCCCGCGCCGCCGCCACATCCTTGATCTCGGCCTGCAGAGGCGTGTGCACCGCCTCCAGGACCTCCTCGAACACCGGCACCCGCTCCCCGCGCCCCGCGTCCAGAGCGCGCAGCTCCGCGAGGGTCTTCTCGGCGATCGGTCCGGAGCCGTCGGTCGTACGGTCCACCTCTGCGTCGTGCATGACGACCAGGGCGCCGTCTTTGCTCAGGTGCAGATCGAGTTCGATCAGATCGAGGCCGGCCCGCTGCGCGGCGACGAAGGAACGCAGGGTGTTCTCGGGCTCGACGCCCATGACCCCGCGGTGACCGATGGTAAGGAAGTTCAAGGTTCAACTCGCTTCCGTCGACGGCGGCTCGGCGACGCGCGGACCGACGGCTTCCGGTTCCGGACGTCGTCGTCCACGCGGCAGGGCGCAGCCTAGTGGCCGGGCCGTGCGTTGGACCCGCGGCTGCGCCGGGCAAACGGGACGTGGGGCGGGTGCCAGCTGGCCGGTATCCGCCCTCGCCGTCACCCTCGCGTGGGCGAGTCTCCGCGCCCCTTGACCGACCCGGTCACAGCCCCTTGAGAGCCGTGAGGCGTCGACGGAAGTGAGCGTCGTCACGGTGGACGGCAGGAAAAACGTCGGTGACCAAGGGGGTGGGCAGAATAATTTCCTGGTCAGGCTCTTGCTGAGGGAAACCGGGTATGCATACGGTGTCTTGACGCGAGGTTCTCCAGTGGAGGATGGGACATGACGGAAATTCTTGTGCAGGCCGGTGCGGAGGAGCAGGTTTCTTCGCTGACCAGGGTGGTTGAGCACCCGGCCTGGCCCGTGCTCAAGGATGCCGTGGAGCAGATCCGGCCATGGCAGTCGAAGGACGGATCGATCGACTTCGACGCCGAGGGTGCCCCCCGGCGGGCCGACGCCGTGGCGGCCGTGGAGCGTGTCGCGGACGCGGTCGAGCAGCTCTCCCCGCTCCTTCCGCATGACGCCGCCTACCACCAGGCGCTGGTGAAGGACCTTCGCCGCTGGGTCGAGGACGGCTTCCAGGTGCCGGACTTCCTGGACTCGCTGCTGGCCTTCCAGCCCGCCGCGAACCGCGCGGACGGCCTCCAGCACCTGGTCGTCTTCCCGATGTACACGCAGAACGGCAACCCGGACCGCAACCTGGAGGCGGTCGTGCTGCGCATGGTCTGGCCGGACTGGCTGGCCGAACTGGAGCGCACCCGCTACGACAACCCGCTCTTCTGCGGCATCACCTTCGAGGACTTCACCTCGGGCTACGACACCAACTCCGCGGTGCTCTTTCCGGAGACCATCGCCGTCCGCGAGGCGCCGGAACGTTTCTCCTGGGGTGGCATCTTCTGCGACCGCGAGGCGGCCCGGTTCCGTCGTGTGACCGACGCCGCCGTGGACATCCTGGGCCTCGAACTGCCCGAGGACATCGCCGCGATGGTCCACGACCAGAAGCGCTGCGAAGAGGCGTTCGTGCTCTGGGACATGGTCCACGACCGCACCCACAGCCACGGCGACCTGCCGTTCGACCCGTTCATGATCAAGCAGCGCCAGCCGTTCTGGATGTACGGCCTGGAGGAGCTGCGCTGTGACCTCACCGCCTTCAAGGAGGCCGTGAAGCTCGAGGCGGACGGCGTCCCGCAGGCCCGTGACGTGCAGTACGCGGTGCTCTTCGACCGGATGTTCCGCTTCCCGGTCACCGGCGACCGCAACCGCAACTACGACGGCCTCGGCGGCCAGCTGCTCTTCGCCTACCTGCACAAGCACGACGTCATCCGCTGGACCGACAACAAGCTCTCCATCGACTGGGAGCGCGCCCCGCAGGTCACCAACCAGCTGTGCGCCGAGATCGAGAAGCTCTACAAGGACGGCATCGACCGCCCGAAGCTGGTGCACTGGTTCGCCGGCTACGAGCTGGTCTCCACCTACCTCGCCCCGCACCCCGGCTCCAAGTGGGCCAAGGGGCCGGACGCCCTGGACCTGAGCCAGCCCCCGCGCAAGCTCGTGGACGACGTGCTTCCGGACGAGTTTCCGCTGAGCATGTTCTATGAGGCGCTGGCCAAGAAGCTGAAGAATGTGATCGCCTCCACCAAGGGCATCACGGCGGACGGCACCGAGCGGATCGCCGCGTGAGCGACCGCTTCCAGAACACTGCTCAAAAGGGGAAGAACATGGTGGGGAACGGGGCTCTCAGCGGTGCGGTGATCGCGGTGGCCGGCGCGGGCGGACCCGCCGGACACGCGGCGCTGGTCCGGCTCGCGGAGGCCGGCGCGGTCGTCGTCGGCGCCGACAACAACCCCGAGCGCCTGGCGGAGGCCGTGGACGCGGCCCGCTACGCCCGCGGCGGCGCCACGGTCACCGGCGAGACGGTCGACCTGCTCGACCTGGAGGACACCCGGGCCTGGGCCGCGCGCATCGAGAAGGACCACGGCCGGATCGACGGCTTGGTCCACCTCGTCGGCGGCTGGCGCGGCGGCGCGACCTTCGCCGAGACCGACCTCGCCGACTGGGACCTGCTGGAGAAGCTGCTGGTCCGCACGGTCCAGCACACCTCCCTCGCGTTCTACGACGCCCTCCAGCGCAGCGACCGCGGCCGGTACCTGCTCATCAGCGCCGCCGGCGCGTCGAAGCCGACGGCGGGCAACGCGGCGTACTCCGCGGCCAAGGCGGCCGCGGAGGCCTGGACGCTCGCGATGGCCGACGGCTTCCGCAAGGCGGGGGGCGAGGAGGGTCCGCGCTCGGCGGCTGCCATCCTGGTGGTGAAGGCGCTGGTGCATGACGCGATGCGCGCGGAACGCCCCAACGCGAAGTTCGCGGGCTTCACGGACGTCAAGGACCTGGCCGAGGCCATCGAGGGCGTCTGGGACAAGCCCGCCGCGGAAGTGAACGGAAACCGTCTGTGGCTGACCGAGAAGCCGTGAACCCTCCGAAGACCGACGCGCGTCGCCATCACGACCCGCAGGTCCGCGGTTTCGCCAGTGACAACTACGCCGGAGCCCATCCGGAGGTGCTGGCCGCCCTGGCCCTGGCCAACGGCGGCCACCAGGTGGCGTACGGCGAGGACGACTACACCGAGAACCTCCAGCGGATCATCCGGAGCCACTTCGGGGCCACCGCGGAGGCCTTCCCGGTCTTCAACGGCACCGGCGCGAACGTCGTCGCGCTCCAGGCGGTCACCGACCGCTGGGGCGCGGTGATCTGCGCCGAGAGCGCGCACATCAACGTCGACGAGGGCGGCGCGCCCGAGCGCATGGGCGGTCTGAAGCTGCTCACCGTGCCCACGCCGGACGGCAAGCTCACGCCCGAGCTGATCGACCGGCAGGCCTGGGGCTGGGAGGACGAGCACCGCGCGATGCCGCAGGTCGTGTCGATCACCCAGAGCACGGAGCTGGGCACCCTCTACACGCCCGGGGAGATCCGCGCGATCTGCGAGCACGCCCACGCGCGCGGCATGAAGGTGCACCTGGACGGCTCCCGGATAGCCAACGCCGCCGCCTCCCTGGACGTGCCCATGCGGACGTTCACCAACGCGGTCGGCGTCGACATCCTCTCGCTGGGCGGGACGAAGAACGGCGCGCTGTTCGGCGAGGCGGTCGTCGTCATCAACCAGGACGCGGTGCGGCAGATGAAGCACCTGCGCAAGATGTCGATGCAGCTGGCCTCGAAGATGCGCTTCGTCTCCGTGCAGCTGGAGGCCCTCTTCGCCAAGGACCTGTGGCTGCGCAACGCCCGGCACTCCAACGAGATGGCCCAGCGGCTCGCCGAGGGCGTCCGCGCGGTGCACGGGGTGGAGATCCTCTACCCGGTGCAGGCCAACGGCGTCTTCGCCAAGCTCCCGCACGACGTGAGCGAGCGGCTCCAGAAGCGGTTCCGCTTCTACTTCTGGGACGAGGGCGCCGGGGTGGTGCGCTGGATGTGCTCCTTCGACACCACGGAGGACGACGTCGACATGTTCGTGGCGGCACTCAAGGAGGAGATGGCGGCGATCGCCCGCTAGCTCCCCGGTTCTGCATAGGTATGCGATCACCTGAAAAGTCATTGACGCTCGGGTGATCGCATTCCTATGCTCTGCGGGCATGGAGCTGATCCAGAAAACCGCCGACCTATCCGCGTACCTGGTCGCCGACGAGGTGATCGACCACCATCATCCGGTGGTCCGGGCGACCGCCGCCCGTCTGGCCGCAGATGCCGATGACTCGTATGAATATGCGAGGGCCGCTTTCGAATTCGTGCGCGACACGATCCCGCACTCCCAGGACTCCGGCGATCTCCGCGTCACCTGGCGCGCCTCCGACGTGCTGTCCCTGCGCACCGGCATCTGCTACGCCAAGTCCCACGCGCTGGCCGCCCTGTTGCGGGCGGAGGACATCCCGACCGCCCTGTGCTACCAGCGTCTGGCCGACGACGAGGGCGGTCATGCGGTCCACGGTCTGGTCGCCGTCCGCTTCAACGGGGCCTGGCACCGACAGGACCCCCGCGGCAACAGGCCGGGCGTCGACGCCCGGTTCTCGCTCGACGGCGAGCGGCTGGCCTGGATCCCGGACCCCGCGTCCGACGAGATCGACTATCCGGTCCTGTACGCCGCACCGCACCCGGTCGTCCTCGCCGCCCTGCGGGCCGCCCCCGACCGGCCGTACCTCTGGAAGACGCTCCCCAGCGCCCTCTGAGACGGGTCACGCGTGCAGTGGACGGAGCCTCTTGGGCAGGCCGCACCATGCGGCCGGGTCACCCGGCGAAGCGCCGCAGGGCTCAGCGTGCCTCCGCCGTGCGCAGCTGCTCCAGCGTCGGTGCCGTACCGCCCAGGTGCGCGGGCAGCCACCAGGAGTCCTCCGGACCCTTGGGGCGGGCCGGGTAGGCGCGCTGGGCGGCCTCCAGCAGTTCCTGGACGCGTTCGCGCAGGCGGCGGGTGATGGCGCCGGCGTACTGGTCGCGGGGTGCCTCCACCGCCTCGCCGACGCGGATGGTGATGGGCAGGTGGCTGCGCTTGAAGTTGCGCGGCTGGCCCTTCGTCCAGATCCGCTGGGTGCCCCACACCGCCATCGGGATGAGCGGAACGCCCGCCTCCTGCGCCAGCCGGGCCGCGCCGGACTTGAAGGTCTTCAGCGTGAAGGACTGCGAGATCGTGGCCTCCGGGAACACCCCGATGATCTCGCCGGAGCGCAGCGAGTCCAGCGCGTGCGCGTACGCCGCCTCGCCCTGCTTGCGGTCCACCGGGATGTGCTTCATGCCGCGCATCAGCGGACCGGAGACCTTGTGCCGGAAGACGGACTCCTTCGCCATGAAGCGCACCAGGCGCTTCTGCGGCAGCGCCGCGAGGCCGTTGAAGACGAAGTCGAGGTAGCTGATGTGATTGCTCACCAGCACGGCGCCGCCCGCGCGCGGGATGTTCTCCGACCCCTGGCAGTCGATCTTCAGATCCCAGACCTTGAACAGCGTCTTCGCGAAACCGACGACGGGACGGTAGACCAGCTCTGCCATGGGCGGGGTGGACCCTTTCTGCTCTGCTCGGGAAAGGGGATCCCGGCGGAAAAGTTACGCAGCCGTAGGTAACGGCGTCTCGCAGATCGTGCCCCAAGAACGGATGGGTAGCCAGTCCTGGTGCCTCGCGGCGGCGAGATCCTCGTCACGTCGGCCTACACTCGACCTCGATCTTTAGGCCCCTTTTACCCCGCGCGGACCGTCACTCTCTTCAGAAGCAGCAACATCTCGCATCCCAGGCAGTACCCGAAGACCGCGTTCAGGAAGGCGGCGGCGAGCGCGGCGGTCGCCGCCAGCCGAGCCAGACGGGGCCGAGGGTGAAGCCGACGAGGCCGAGTCCGGCGAACAGCAGCCCGACCGCCTGCGCGAACCGTGGCGGCTGCGGCGGCTCGAACTCCTTCGGCGGCCGCCCCGAGCCGCGGCCCGCGCACATCGATGTCCATGAAGCCGGCACTCCGCATGGAAAACTCTGCCGGGAGCGGGAATCTCTGCAGTCGCGTGAACGCTTGTGCGGAGGATGACCGGACTGGTGGTATGCCTGGCGGTGCTCGCGGCGGCAAGCGTCTACGGAGTGCTGCACAAGCGGCGGAACGGGAGAATGCGGGTGCGCGGGCGCGACGACGGCAAACGGCTGGAGGCGGCCGACCTCGGGGGCGAACTGGGGGAGCGTGCCACGCTCGTGCAGTTCTCCAGCGCCTTCTGCGCACCCTGCCGGGCCACCCGGCGCGTCCTCGGCGAGGTCGCCGCGATTGTTCCGGGCGTGACCCACGTCGAGATCGACGCCGAGGCCCACCTGGACCTCGTACGCGACCTGGACATCCTCAAGACGCCGACCGTCCTGGTGCTGGACGCCGGCGGCCGGGTGGTGCGGCGCGCCACCGGGCAGCCCCGCAAGGCCGACGTCATCGCGGCGCTCGGGGAGGCGGTGTGAGCGGCCCTCAGGGCATGGTGAGCCGGCTTCCAGATCCCGGAACCGACTTGACTGTGCATGCCAGCCATCGTCAGCCTGACCGTATGCCGACCGAACTCCTTCTCTACGGGCGGGTCCATGTCGATCTGGCCCGCACCGCGAGTGCGCGCTGTCCCGGCTGCTGAGCAGCAACGGACCCGCCTCTTCCCCAGCAGAAGGACAACTCCATGACGGCCACGCCCGATCTCGGCACCCCTCAGCTCGCCTCCCCCGAACTGCTGCGCTCGACCTTCCGCCGGCACGCGGCCGGCGTCGCGGTGATCACAGCGCGCGGACCCGCCGGCCCGGTCGGTTTCACCGCCACCTCCCTCACCTCGGTCTCCGCCGAGCCGCCGCTCGTCTCCTTCGGCGTCGGCACGGGCGCCTCCAGCTGGCCCGCGATAGCCGAGGCCGACCACGTCGGCGTGCACATCCTCGGCGAGCACCAGAGCGACCTGGCCGCCACCTTCGCCCGCAGCGGCGCCGACCGCTTCGGCGCGCCGACCGCCTGGCGGGACGGCCCGGAGGGCGTGCCGGTGCTGGACGGCGTGCTCGCCTGGCTGGTGTGCCGGATCGTCGGGCGGATCCCGGCCGGTGATCACCGGATCGTGCTCGCCGAGGTGGTCATCGGCGACCCCTCGGGCGTCGGCCGTCCGCTTCTCTACCACCAGGGCAGCTTCAACGGCCTGCGGGATTGATCACGCGGTCCGCGCCCTGCGGAGCCGTCGAGTTCCGGTTACGCTGCGTTGCGAAGGTCACAGTTCAAAGCGCTTGCTTAGCGGGCAGGAACTGGGTGTACTGACGAGTAATATTTCGGTCGGAGCGCGCGGACGCCCCGACCGGGATCGGCCGCTTGAGGCGCCTATGCTGCCTCCAAGAGGCAGCCAGGAAATAACGATGCAGTAGGAGAGCCGGCGTGAGCTTGAGGATCGTTGTCACTGTGAAGTACGTGCCCGACGCCACTGGCGACCGGCACTTCGCCGATGACCTGACCGTCGACCGCGACGACGTGGACGGTCTGCTCTCCGAGCTGGACGAGTACGCGGTCGAGCAGGCGCTTCAGATCGCGGAGAACTCGGACGACGACGTCGAGGTCACCGTCCTGACGGTCGGCCCCGAGGACGCCAAGGACGCGCTCCGCAAGGCCCTGTCGATGGGTGCCGACAAGGCCATCCACGTCGACGACGAGGACCTGCACGGCACCGACGCCATCGGCACCTCCCTGGTGCTGGCCAAGGCCATCGAGAAGGCCGGTTACGACCTGGTCGTCTCCGGCATGGCGTCCACCGACGGCACGATGGGTGTCGTCCCGGCGCTGGTCGCCGAGCGTCTCGGCGTCCCGCAGGTCACCCTGCTGTCCGAGGTCTCCGTCGAGGACGGCGTGGTCAAGGGCCGCCGCGACGGCGACGCCGCCTCGGAGCAGCTGGAGGCCGCGCTCCCGGCGATCGTCTCCGTGACCGACCAGTCCGGCGAGGCCCGCTACCCGTCCTTCAAGGGCATCATGGCGGCCAAGAAGAAGCCGGTGGAGTCCTGGGACCTGTCCGACCTGGACATCGAGGCCGAGGAGGTCGGTCTCGACGGCGCGTTCACCAAGGTCGAGGCCGTGGCCGAGCGTCCGGCCCGCACGGCCGGCACCATCGTCAAGGACGAGGGCGAGGGCGGCAAGCAGCTCGCTGAGTTCCTCGCGAGCCAGAAGTTCATCTAAGGGCTCGCCCCCGCTGACCGCCCCTCAACTTCGTTACGCAGGAGAGCAATCCCATGGCTGAAGTCCTCGTCTACGTCGACCACGTGGACGGTGCCGTCCGCAAGCCCACCCTGGAGCTGCTGACCCTGGCCCGCCGCCTCGGCGAGCCCGTCGCCGTCGCGCTGGGCAACGGCGCCGCCGACACCGCCGCCACGCTCGCCGAGCACGGCGCGGTGAAGGTCCTCACCCACGACGCGTCCGAGTACGCCGAGTACCTGGTCGTGCCGAAGGTGGACGCCCTTCAGGCCGCCTACGAGGCCGTCTCCCCGGCCGCCGTGCTGGTCCCGTCCTCCGCCGAGGGCAAGGAGATCGCCGCCCGTCTGGCGCTGCGCATCGGCTCCGGCATCATCACCGACGCCGTCGACCTCGAGGCCGGCGACGAGGGCCCGGTGGCCACCCAGTCGGTGTTCGCCGCGTCCTTCACCACCAAGTCCCGTGTCATCAAGGGCACCCCGGTCATCACGGTCAAGCCGAACAGCGCCTCCGTCGAGGCCGCCCCGGCCGCCGGTGCGGTCGAGGCCCTGTCGGTGACCTTCTCCGACAAGGCGACCGGCACGAAGATCACCGGCCGTACGCCGCGTGAGTCGACGGGCCGCCCGGAGCTGACCGAGGCCGCGATCGTGGTCTCCGGTGGCCGCGGTGTGAACGGCGCCGAGAACTTCTCGATCATCGAGGCGCTCGCCGACCAGCTCGGTGCGGCCGTCGGCGCCTCGCGTGCCGCCGTCGACGCCGGCTGGTACCCGCACACCAACCAGGTCGGCCAGACGGGTAAGTCGGTCTCGCCGCAGCTGTACATCGCCAACGGCATCTCCGGTGCGATCCAGCACCGCGCCGGTATGCAGACCTCGAAGACGATCGTGGCCGTCAACAAGGACGCCGAGGCCCCGATCTTCGAGCTGGTCGACTTCGGTGTGGTCGGCGACCTCTTCGACGTCGTCCCGCAGCTGACCGAGGAGATCAAGACCCGCAAGGGCTGAGCTCCGCCTTCGCCGAACGAGGCCCCCGTGACCGCACAGCCGGTCACGGGGGCCTCGGCTCATCCCAGCGACAGGGAAGCCTGCACCGGCAGGTGATCGCTGGGGAACCGGCCGTCCACCGAGAAGGTGTTGATCGTGGCCCGGTGTGCCGTGACCCCGGGGGTGGCCAGGATCCAGTCGATGCGGTCGCCGTCGGGCGTCAGCGGCCGGTAACCGTGGAAGGTCCCGTACAGCCTGCTCCGCTCGGCCGCGGTGTCCCAGGTGTCGACCAGGCCGGCGCCCAGCATCGTGTCGTACACCGGGTTCCTGTGGGCGGCGACGTTGAAGTCGCCGGTGACGAGGAGCGGGAGCGAGCGGTCGAGTCCGGCAAGGTGCTGGACGATCAGCGCGGCGCCACGCGCGCGTGCGGTCCGACTCCGGTTGTCCAGGTGGGTGTTCAGGAGGTAGAACTCCCGGCCGCCGTCGCGCAGATCCCGGAAGCGGACCCAGGTCACCATCCGGATGGAGCCGCCGCCCCAGGTGTTCGATCCGATCACGTCCGGGGTGTCGGAGAGCCAGAAGTGGTCGTACTCCTGCGGAGCGAGCCGGCGGGTGTCGTAGAAGACCGCCACGAACTCGTCGCGGGTGCCGCCCGCGCGTCCGGTGCCGATCCAGTCGTAAGGGGCTCCGAGGTCGGCCTCGATATCGCGCAGCTGCTGGTAGAGGCCCTCCTGCGTGCCGATGACGTGCAGCCGCTCGCGGCGCAGCAGGGCGCGCGTCACGGGTCTGCGGGCGGCCCAGCTGTGGGGCTCGGCGGTGCTCGCGTAGCGCAGGTTGAACGACATCACACGGAGGGGACCGCCGTGGTGTTCGCCCGCCGAGGCGGGGTCGGCGGAGAGTGCTGTACTGGACAGGGGTACGGCGACGGTGGCGGCCAACGCGGTCCTGAGGCCCATACGGCGCGTGAGGCGGCTGCGGGTCGGCACGGGTGCTCCTTCTGCGACGGCTTCCGGACGAGTCGGTGCTGATGCGCTGTGCGGTAGGAGTGTGCGGCCCGCACGCTGCCAGATGGAGGTGAACATGCCGATATGACGGAGTGGAGCGAACGCGAGGCGGTGTTGACCAGCGGGAAGGTTGCCGGATAACTTCGCCATACGGATTGTTGATTCCGTAAAGCGGAAAGCTTGGAGGGTGTGGGATGGGTCAGCAGGAGAAGGTGGCGACGAGTCTCGCGGGCGCCGTCAGCGAGGAGATCAGCGCTTCCCTCGCACCGGTCGACGCGGAGCTGGAGCGCCGCTACCCCGGGGACCCCGGCACCCGGCAGCCCGTCCACACCGTCTACGTCCCCGGTGACGCCTTCGCCGCCGACACCCTCCGGACCTGGGGCGACCAGGCCCTCGCCCTGCTCGACGCACACGCCCCCGACGCCACGTCCTTCGCGGCCGTCCTGGGCCTCGCCGACGACCTCGCCGAGCCGGTCTACTCCCGCGTCCGGGCCAAGCTGGAGCGCGAGCCCATCGAGGACCTGCGCGTCGACTTCGAGGACGGCTACGGCCCCCGCCCCGACGCCGAGGAGGACGAGACGGCGGCCCGCGCGGCCCGCCTGATCGCCGAGGCGTACGAGAACGGAACGGCGGCGCCGTACATGGGCATCCGCATGAAGTGCATGGAGGCCGCCGTACGCGACCGGGGGATCCGCACCCTCGACGTCTTCCTCACCGGCCTGATGGAGGCCGGCGGCCTGCCCGAGGGCCTGGTCCTCACGCTGCCGAAGGTGACGTACCCCGAGCAGGTCGGCGCCTTCGTCCGGCTCCTGGAGGCCTTCGAGAAGACGCACGGCCTGGACGCCGGGCGCCTGGGCTTCGAGATCCAGATCGAGACCAGCCAGGCCATCCTCGCCACCGACGGCACCGCCACCGTCGCCCGTATGATCCAGGCCGCCGAGGGCCGCGCCACCGGTCTGCACTACGGCACCTTCGACTACAGCGCCTGCCTCGGCGTCTCCGCCGCCTACCAGGCCAGCGACCACCCGGCCGCCGACCACGCGAAGGCGATCATGCAGGTCGCGGCGGCCGGCACCGGCGTCCGCGTCTCGGACGGCTCGACCAACGTCCTCCCGGTCGGCCCGACCGCCAAGGTCCACGACGCCTGGCGCCTCCACTACGGCCTCACCCGCCGTGCCCTCGCCCGCGCCTACTACCAGGGCTGGGACATGCACCCCGGCCACATCCCCACCCGCTACGCGGCCGTCTTCGCCTTCTACCGCGAGGGCTTCGAGCAGGCGGCGGGCCGCCTCGCCCGGTACGCCAACCGGGCCGGCGGCGACGTCATGGACGAGCCCGCCACCGCCAAGGCCCTCAGCGGCTACCTGCTGCGCGGTCTGGACTGCGGCGCCCTGGACATCGCCGAGGTCGCCCGGCTCAGCGGCCTGACCCGCGCGGACCTGGAGGCCTTCGCGGCACCCCGGCGCGGCGACCTGACGGCCTCCGCGCAGTAGCGGCCTCGCGCCACGCGCCGACCGGCGCCCCCGGCCGCCACCCCGCCCCGTCCTGCGCACGGCACTCACCGAGAGCCGGAGGAGGCGACGCAGGAACGGGGCGGCGGTGCGTCCGGGATCGGATGAGCCCTCACCCGCGGCCGGGTCCCGGTGCTCCGTTGCCGTCGGCGTACCGCTCCAGCCCCGACTCCGTCACCCATTTCTGCTCGGCGAACAGCAGTGTGCCCCGGGCGCAGAGCTCCGCGTCACCCCGCGCCCGGGCCGAGAACTCCTCCGGCGTCACCCCGAACAGCTTCCGTAACGCGGCCGATGCCACGAGGAGCTGGGTGAGGAGCGCGCGTTGCCCGGGATGGCCGCGAGGCGCTCCCGCGCCGTTGTGCAGCACCCCGTGCCGGTTGACGTACGCATACACGCCCGCGAGCACCGTACCGTCGGCGAACTCGATTCCTACGTCCGGAGCGGGCAGCCAGACCCGCTGGAAATTCCCGTTGGGCAGGGGTACGCCCTCGCTGGCGTCGATCACCTCCAGCTGCTCGCGGTCCAGCCAGAGGACGAACAGGTCGCGTAACGCGCGAGGGGATCTCACGGGGGACGCGGAGACGTATCCCAGGCGGCTGACGTGCGCCGAGACACCCACGTCGACGCCGGTCACCCGGGCCCGCACCATCGGCAGGGGCGAGTCGATCCCGAACTCCTCCAGCTTGTGGTGCAGTTGGCCGGGGCAGGCGTTGGAGCCGACGGTCAGTACCGGCACCCGGTCGGCGTACACCAGGCGGTCCAGCGGGAGCATCCGGTCGCCGTGCAGCAGCCCGGAATCGGCGGGCCACGCGCCGGGATAGGCCAGCGGATGGTCGCGCGGCGCCACGGCGAGGCCCAGTTCCTCCAGGGTGGCCATGCTCAGTCCGCGGGCGGCAGCTCGCCCGAGCCGCGGGTGATCAGCCGGGTGGGCAGCTCGATCCGCTCGGGGGTCACGAGGGTGCCGTCCAGCTGGCGGAAGAGGCGCTCGGCGGCGGTACGGCCGAGAGTGGCCGCATCCTGCGCGACGACCGTGACGCCCGGCTGGAGCAGATCCGCGAGCTCGATGTCGTCGAAGCCGACCAGCGCGACCCGCCGGGACTGCTCGGCGAGGACCCGGATCACGGTGACCGTCACCCGGTTGTTGCCGGTGAAGATCGCGGTGACCGGGTCGGGGCCGGACAGCATGTCCTCCGCCGCGTTCCGCACCCGCTCCGGGTTCGTCGCCCCGAGGGACATCCAGCGCTCCTCGACCGCTATGCCGGCGTCGTCCATGGCCGCCCGGTAGCCGCGCAGCCGCTCGGCGGCGGTGTGGATGCGGGGCATGTCGCCGATGAACCCGATCCGGCGGTGGCCGTGCGCGATCAGGTGGGCGACGCCGTCACGGGCACCGCCGTAGTTGTCGGACAGGACCACGTCGGCGTCGATCCGGCCGGCCGGCCGGTCCACGAACACGGTCGCCACCCCGGCCTTGATCTCCGGTTCCAGATAGCGGTGGTCGTCCCCGGCCGGGATGACCACGAGACCGTCCACCCGGCGCGCGCACAGGGCCAGCGCCAGCTCCTGCTCGCGCTCGGGGTCCTCAGCGCTGGAGCCGTTGATCAGCAGGGCGCCGTGGGCGCGGGCCACCTCCTCGACGGCGCGGCTCAGCGGGCCGTAGAACGGGTCCGCGAGGTCCTCCAGGACCAGCCCGATGCTCGCCGTACGGCCCTTGCGCAGCACCCGGGCGCTGTCGTTGCGGCGGAATCCGAGCGCCTCGATCGCCTCCTGCACCCGGCGCTCGGTGTCCGGGGTGACCCCGGGCTCGCCGTTGACCACCCGGGAGACCGTCTTCAGCCCCACCCCGGCACGCGCCGCCACGTCCTTCATGGTGGGGCGGTTGCCGTACCGGGTGCCGGTGAGGCGGTCTGCGCGGCGGGTGGTCTCGGGCACGTGGGCTGTCCTGTCTCTCGTCCGTCACACCATGGCCTTGCGTACGGACCATGGGCTTGTATGAGGATGTGGCGTCGAGCATAGAGCCTGGACAACGTTGTCAGATGCGAGAGAGACTGTCCACCGCTGTCTCCGGCCTGCGCCCCCACCGCTTGACCGGCCTGCGATTCTCTGGTTTTCAAGCTTCAACGGGGAGATCTGACTCTGATGCACACCGACCTCGTGGCGGCCCTGGACATCGGCGGTACCAAGATCGCCGGCGCGCTGGTGGACGGCGACGGACGGATACTGGCCCGGGCTCAGCGCGCCACGCCTGCCCAGCAGGACGGCGAAACGGTCATGCGGGCGGTGGAGGAGGTGCTCGGCGAGCTCGCCGGGTCGCCGCTGTGGGGACGCACCGGCTCGCTGGGTATCGGCAGCGCAGGCCCGGTGGACGCCTCCACGGGCACCGTCAGCCCGGTGAACGTGCCGGGCTGGCGTGACTTTCCGCTGGTCGACCGGGTGCGTGCGGCCACGGAGGGCCTGCCGGTGGAGCTGATCGGCGACGGTGTCGCGATCACGGCGGCCGAGCACTGGCAGGGCGCCGCGCGCGGCCACGACAACGCGCTGTGCATGGTGGTCTCCACCGGCGTCGGCGGCGGCCTGGTGCTGGGCGGCCGACTGCATTCCGGTCCGACCGGGAACGCCGGGCACATCGGCCACATCAGCGTCGACCTGGACGGCGATCCCTGTCCGTGCGGCTCGCGCGGCTGTGTGGAGCGCATCGCGAGCGGGCCCAACATCGCCCGCCGGGCCCTGGAGCAGGGCTGGCGCCCCGGGCCCGACGGCGACACGTCGGCGGCCGCGGTGGCCGCCGCGGCCCGCGCGGGAGACCCGGTCGCGGTGGCCTCCTTCGAGCGGGCCGCGCAGGCGCTGGCCGCCGGCATCGCGGCCACCGCCACCCTGGTCGAGATCGACATCGCGGTGATCGGCGGGGGCGTCGGCAAGGCGGGCGACGTCCTGTTCACGCCCCTGCGCAAGGCCCTCACCGACTACGCGACCCTGTCCTTCGTACGGCGGCTCACCGTCGTACCCGCGCAGACGGGCACGGACGCGGGCCTGGTCGGCGCCGCCGCGGCCGCGCTGGCGCGCAGGCCGGTCGCGGCCGCGGTGAGCCGGTAGGAGTCAGCAGCTGAGCGTCGCGTTCGCCCAGTCCGCGTGGTCGGAGTCGACGCCGTCGCCGCCGTCGGTGACGACGAGCCGGACCACCTGGGCGCCGGTGACGTCGGCGGTGACCGGCTGGGCGGGCAGCGCGTTGGTGACGACGCCGGTGGCGGCGGCCTTCGTGCCGTCGGCCCAGATCTCGAAGGCGACGGTGCCCTTCGTGCCCTTCTCGTCGTCCACGCCGGCGTCGGCGGTGACCTTCTCGCAGGCCTTGCCCGTGTAGAAGGAGATGTCGCTGAGCGCGTGGACGCCGAGCCCCTTGGCGTACACCGTCCCGCCGATGGTGAGCGGATGCCCGTCGCCCGCGGCGCTCTCGCCGTTGCTGGTGTCGCGTTCCACCGGCCCCCAGCCGCTGGTGGCCGACAGCCAGGGCAGGTCGCCGAGGTGCGACGTCCCGGAGGGCGGCGGCACGACGACGGACGCGGTGAGCGGGAGCGCGATGGTGACCGGCGTTCCGGACGGTGAGCGGTAGCTCGTCCGGAGCGTGAGGCCGTAGGAGCCGGCGGGGGTCCCGGCCGGTGCGGTCACCCGCCAGCCCGTGCCGAGCGTCCTGCCGGTGGCGAGTCCGGCGGCCGAGGTCGCCGAGGTGGGCCGTACGGTCCAGCCGGCGGGGCCGGTCAGGGCCACGGAAACCTGCCGCGCAGGGGTGCGGCCGAGGCCGGTGACGGTGCTGGTCAGCGTGGCCGGGGTGCCCGCCGCCAGCAAGGGGCTGCCGTCCAGGCCGAGTTCGACGGCGGGCGGGTGGGCGGCCCAGCCCGGGTCGGCCGCGACGCGCAGCAGGACCGTGCCGTGGGCCGGGACGGTGGCCGCTATGGTGCCGGCGGTGTTGTACGTGCGGTGCTGCCACAGGTCCCGCAGGGTGTAGGCGTCGGCGTCCGGCAGGCCGACGGCGCTCGCGCTGGTGGCGATCCGCTGGGCGGTGCCCGATTCGTTGAACAGGGCCACCGCGCGGCTGCCGTCCTTCATCTCCTTGGCGACGACCCAGCGCCCGCCCGCGGAGGAGACGACCGCGCCCTGCTTGCCGAGCGGGTCCTGGTCGACGGCGATGACCTCCTTGTTGCCCAGGATGTCGAAGGTCGCCTGCGATGCCTTGCGCAGGTCGGTGCCGATCAGCAGCGGAGCGGCCATGACCGACCAGAGCGAGAAGTGCGAGCGGTACTCGGTGTCCGTCATGCCGCCGTTGCCGACCTCCAGCATGTCGGGGTCGTTCCAGTGGCCGGGGCCGGCGTACGGCGCGAGCGGGAGGTTCTGCTTCAGGAGGGACAGCATCGAGCTCCAGCTGTCGCTGATGTCACCGGTGGTCCGCCACAGGTGGCCGACGTCCGCGGCCCACTCCCAGGGCCTGTTCTCGCCCCATTCGCAGATGCTGTAGACGATGGGCCGCCCGGTCGCCTGGAGCGCGTCCCGCATGGTCCGGTAGCGCTGCTTGGCGTCCACACCCTGGTTATTGCAGTTGTCGTACTTCAGGTAGTCCACGCCCCAGTCGGCGAACTGCCGGGCGTCGCTGTACTCGTGGCCCAGGGCGCCCGGAAACCCCGCGCTGTTGCACGTCTTGGTGCCGGCGCTGGTGTAGATGCCGAGCTTGAGGCCCTTGGCGTGGACGTAGTCCGCGACCGCCTTGATGCCGCCCGGGAAGCGCACCGGGTCCGGCACCAGCCGGCCGTTCGCGTCTCGGTTCGGCAGGGCCCAGCAGTCGTCCAGGTTGACGTACTGGTAGCCCGCCTGCTTCAGGCCCTTGTCCACGAAGAGGTCCGCGATGCCCTTGACCATGTCCTCGTTGAACTCGGCGCGGCAGTGCGTGGAGTTCCAGTTGTTGAAGCCCATGGGCGGCGTGAGGGCGAGGCCGTCGGCCAGGGCGGGCGCGGCGGGGGCGTGCGCGGGCGCCGCGAGGGCGGGTGCGGCGACGGCGGGTGTGGCGAGGCCCGCCGCGCACAGGAACCCTGCGGTGAGTGCTCCGGCCAGTCTGCGGCGGGTGGTGCGGGTGTGAGGGTGACGCATCGTCGACGTTCCTCCGACTCGCGAAAGGCGGGATGACGGCATGCGCCGGCCCGGACCGGCATGCCGGACTGCATGTACGCGTCATCGGTGCGCGTTTACGGTAGGACCTGTCGGAGTGTGTTGGAAGAGGTGCGTCCTGAATGGCTGAACGGGCGGTGTTGAGGCCAATGCTCCCTGCCGGATGGCTGATCGGCCGTTCGGATGTGTTCGCTTGCCTCCGCAGGGACGGCCGACCTGTTCGTGCAGCATGAGCACGGGACCCGGACAGCCGGTACGTTTCGTCTGATGCAGCTTGATCGGCCCGACTGGGGCCAGGGCGACTGAGGTTGATCGTGGGGGAACTCATGTGCGTGCACGCTCAAGGGCGTTGCCTTCCCCGCTCCCGTGACAGCGGTGCTCGGCTGTCTGGAGGCGTCGGGGGCGCATGACCTGCGGCATCCCGTGGGCGATCCCGGTCAGCGGCGGCGAATCCGCGATCTTCGTCCGCCGTGACGCCGCAGCGGGAACCCCCTGTGCGCGCCCGGGCGCGACCTCCACAGCTGATCTCCGCCACCGGGCTCGCACCGCACGACCGTCGACCCGAAGAGGGCAACCGCGGTGCTCCGCGTGACTCCTGGCCGTCCGCGCAGTTGATCAGCGCATGAAGAAGCGCAGCATGCTTGCCATCGCCACCCTCGCCGCCGGATTCGTCGTGGCCGCCGTCACCCCGTCCCACGCGGCGGACGACGGACCCCTCGGCGCCCTCAACATCTCGGACACCCTCGACTCGGCCGGTCACCTCGTCGGCGACGGCAGCCTGGCCTTGGACGACCCTCTCGACCAGGACTAGAGCCGCCGCTGTGCGCCGTGTGTGCCGGTGCCCCCGCCACAGGGGGGCACCGGCACTCCCGTGTGCGCGCGGACGGGCGCCCTCAACGGGAGAGGGTTTCCGTGGCAGGGTGGAGCGGGCAAGCCCCAGGGGGCCAACAGAAGAGGGGGAGTCCGTGACCGTCGTCTGGATCAACGGCGCGTTCGGTGCGGGGAAGACCACCACCGCACGGGAACTGATCGAACTGATCCCGAACAGCGCGCTCTTCGACCCCGAGGTCATCGGCGGGGCGCTCGCGCACCTGCTGCCGCCCAAGCGTCTCGCCGAAGTCGGTGACTTCCAGGACCTGCCGATCTGGCGCCGGCTGGTGGTCGACACCGCCGCCGCGATGCTCGCCGAGCTGGGCGGCACTCTCGTGGTGCCCATGACCCTGCTCCGCCAGGAGTACCGCGACGAGATCTTCGGCGGCCTCGCCGCCCGCCGGATACCCGTGCACCATCTGCTCCTCGCCCCGGCCGAAACGATCCTGCGCGAGCGGATAGCCGCGCGGGAGGTCCCGCCCGACCTGCCCGACGGCGAGATACGCACGCGGCAGTGGTCGTACGACCACATCGAGCCCTACCGTGCCGCCCTCGCCTCCTGGCTCACCGCCGACGCCCACCCGCTCGACACGAGCGCCCTGACCCCGTACGAGACCGCCGTGCGCATCGCCGACGCCGTCGGCAGTGGTGCCGTACCCGCCTGCGACATCGTGCAGACCCCCGAGCCGACCGCCGAGACGCTCGCCGCCGGGGTGCTGCTCTTCGACGAGCAGGACCGGGTGCTGCTCGTCGACCCCACGTACAAACCCGGCTGGGAGTTCCCCGGGGGCGTGGTGGAGCGGGGTGAGGCCCCGGCCCGCGCCGGGATGCGCGAGGTCGCCGAGGAGACCGGGATACGGCTGCGGGAGGTGCCCCGGCTGCTGGTCGTGGACTGGGAGCGGCCCGCCCCGCCCGGCTTCGGCGGGCTGCGGCTGCTGTTCGACGGTGGCCGGCTGGCGTCCGGCGAGGCGTCCCGGGTGCTGCTGCCGGGCCCGGAGCTGCGCGCCTGGCGGTTCGCCACGGAGGAGGAGGCCGCCGCGATGCTGCCGCCGGTCCGCTACGAGCGGCTGCGCTGGGCGCTGCGCGCGCGGGAGCGGGGCACCGCGCTCTATCTGGAGGCCGGTGTGCCGGTCGGCTGACCGGGCGCCGCGGTGAGCGCGCGGAGTGCGGCGGTGGCGCCCGCCATGACCGGGTCGCCGTGACCGAAACACGCCACCTGCGCACCGAGGCCCGCCAACCGGACCACCGAGGCGAGGAGCCGGGTCCGGTCGAGATTGAACACCCCCGGCATCGGCGTCCCGTCGGTGGGAGCCGCCGCCACCGTGTCCCCGGTGAACAGCACCCCCTCGGCGGGCAGGAACAGCGCGATGCTGCCGTCCGTGTGCCCCGGGACGTGGACCACGCGTGCGCCGCCGCCGAAGCCGAGCACGTCGCCGTCCGCCACGCCGGTGACCGAGGGCGGGGGCACCGGCGGGCCCGCGGGCAGCTGCCGGACCGCCTCCGCATGCAGCGGAAGCTCCCAGTCCGCGAACTTCGGCGGCGGGCCGGGCAGTTCACCGCGTACGAACGGGGCGTCCAGGTGGTGCGCCAGCACCTCGGCCCCGCTCAGCGCGGCGAACTCGCCCGCGCCGCCCGCGTGATCCTCGTGGAAATGGGTCAGGACGACGCGCCGTACGTCCTCCGGCGCGCGCCCCAGCCCCCTGATCGCCTCGGCGATCGTCCGGCCGGAGCCGATCGGGCCCGCGTCGATCAGGGTCAACTCGTCGCCGTCGCGCCAGAGATAGGCCTGACCGACCGGGAAGCGCAGCAGGTGCAGCCGCGGAAGCAGTTCGATGACGTCCATGCGCTTACCGTAGGGAGGGCCCCCGCCCGTCGGCGAGGGCCCTCTGCCATCGGCAGAACGGTTCAGCCCGCCGCGTAGTTGCGCAGGAACAGCGCCTCGGCGACCGACAGCCGCTCCAGCTCCTCGGGGGACACGCTCTCGTTGACCGCGTGGATCTGCGCCTCCGGCTCGCTCAGCCCGATGAGCAGGATCTCCGCCCGCGGGTACAGGCCGGCGAGGGTGTTGCACAGCGGGATCGAGCCGCCCTGGCCGGCGTACTGCATGGTCTCGCCCGGGTAGGCCACCGCCATCGCGTCGGCCATCGCCTGGTAGGCGGGGCTGGAGGTGTCGGCGCGGAACGGCTGGCCCTGGCCGATCTGCTCGGTGGTGACCCGGGCACCCCACGGGGTGTGCGCCTCGATGTGCGCCTGGAGCAGCTTGGTGGCCTCCGCCGCGTCCACGCCCGGCGGCACGCGCAGGCTGATCAAGGCGCGGGCGGCGGCCTGCACCGACGGGGTGGCGCCGACCACCGGCGGGCAGTCGATGCCGAGGACGGTGACGGCCGGGCGGGCCCAGATGCGGTCGGCGACCGAGCCGTCACCGATCAGCTCGACGCCCTCCAGCACCTTGGCGTCCGTGCGGAACTGCTCCTCCGTGTACTCCAGGCCGTCCCACTTCGCGAGGGCGTCCAGGCCGTCGACGGTGGTCGAGCCGTCCTCGGCGCGCAGCGAGTCCAGGGCCCGGATCAGCGCGGCCAGCGCGTCCGGGGCGGCACCGCCGAACTGGCCCGAGTGCAGATTGCCGGCCAGGGTGTCGACCTGCACCCGGATCAGGGTCATGCCGCGCAGGGTGGTGGTGACCGTCGGCAGGCCGACCCGGAAGTTGCCCGTGTCGCCGATGACGATCGTGTCCGCCGCCAGCAACTCGGGGTGCTGCTCGGCGTACCGCTCCAGGCCGCCCGTGCCCTGCTCCTCCGAGCCCTCCACGATCACCTTCACGTTGACCGGGACGCCGCCGTTCGCCCTGAGGGCGCGCAGCGCGAGCAGGTGCATGATGAAGCCGCCCTTGCAGTCGGCGGTCCCGCGGCCGTACCAGCGGCCGTCCCGCTCGGTCAGCTCGAACGGCGGGGTGGCCCAGCCGGCCTCGTCCAGCGGGGGCTGGACGTCGTAGTGCGCGTAGAGCAGAACCGTTTTCGCACCCTCCGGGCCCGGCAGATAGCCGTACACCGACTGCGTGCCGTCCGGGGTGTCCAGCAGGGCCACGTCCGTGAAGCCCTCGGCGCGCAGCGCGTCGGCGATCCAGCTGGCGGCGGCCTCGCTCTCGCTCTTCGGGAACTGCGCGAAGTCGGCCACCGACTTGAAGGCGACCAGCTCGGTCAGCTCCGCCTTCGCCCGGGGCAGCAGCGAGGCGACGGTCTCGGCGACCGGATTCGACGGCATGGGCACGCTCCTCGTGGGTGCGACGTTGTACGGGGTGAGTACACCGATCCTCCCACAGCGGTTCGCAGGGACGGCCGCCGTAGGATGCGACAGGACACTGGCAGCGGCTTGATCGGAGCGGTAGACCATCGTGAGCGGCGAGAACTCTTCAGCGGACGACGTGCGGCGGGTCTGGGACGTCGTCGTGGTGGGCGCCGGACCCGCGGGCGCCTCGGCCGCGTACGCGGCGGCCGTCGCGGGACGGCGCGTGCTGTTGCTGGAGAAGGCCGAGTTGCCTCGCTACAAGACATGCGGCGGCGGCATCATCGGCCCCTCGCGCGACGCGCTGCCGCCCGGCTTCGAGCTGCCCTTCCGGGACCGCGTGCACGCGGTCACCTTCTCCCACAACGGCCGCTTCACCCGCACCCGCCGCTCCAAGCAGATGCTGTTCGGCCTGATCAACCGCCCCGAGTTCGACCAGCAGCTGGTCGAGCACGCGCAGAAGGCGGGCGCCGAGCTGCGTACGGGCGTCACCGTGCAGCGGGTCGAGCAGCACGGCTCGGCGGTGCCGGACCGGCGCACGGTCGCCGTCGTCCTCCAGGGCGGGGAGACGGTGCTGGCCCGCGCGGTCGTCGGCGCCGACGGCAGCGCCAGCCGGATAGGGGCCCACGTCGGCGTGAAGCTCGACCGGGTCGACCTCGGCCTGGAGGCGGAGATCCCGGTGCCGGAGACGGTCGCCGAGGACTGGCAGGGCCGGGTCCTCATCGACTGGGGCCCGATGCCGGGCAGTTACGGCTGGGTGTTCCCCAAGGGTGACACGCTGACCGTCGGCGTGATCTCCGCGCGAGGTGAGGGCGCCGCCACCAAGCGGTACTTGGAGGACTTCATCGCGCGCCTGGGCCTCGCCGGCTTCGAGCCCGCCATCTCCTCCGGGCACCTGACCCGCTGTCGCGCCGACGACTCACCGCTGTCCCGGGGCCGGGTGCTGGTCTGCGGGGACGCGGCGGGACTGCTGGAGCCGTGGACCCGCGAGGGCATCTCCTTCGCGCTGCGCTCGGGCCGGCTGGCGGGGGAGTGGGCGGTCCGGATCGCCGAGGCGCACGACGCCGTGGACACCCGGCGCCAGGCACTGAACTACGCGTTCGCGATCAAGGCCGGGCTCGGCGTCGAGATGGCCGTCGGCAAGCGGCTGCTGACCGTGTTCGAGAAGCGCCCCGGCCTCTTCCATGCGGCCCTCACCGGCTTCCGTCCGGCCTGGCGGGCGTTCAGGGACATCACGCAGGGCTCGACCTCGCTGGGCGAGCTCGTCCGCTCCCACCCGATCGCCCAGCGTGCCCTGGCCGCGCTGGACCGGGGCCCGGCCGTTTCGGCGGAGGAACCCGTCAGTTCGTGACGGTGATGCGGAAGACCGGGTGGTCGGGCGCGCAGGCGATGATCTCCGTGTCGGACGACTTGGCCGTCACCCCGTCGAAGTACTGGTTGACCTCCCAGCCCCACTTCTCCAGGTAGGTCCGCAGGAGGGGGAGCTTCTCGGTGTCGGGAAGCTCCACCGCGGTGAAGGTGCGCACCTTGCGGCCGACGCGCAGTTCGCCGCCGCCGGCGGCGCGCATGTTCCGCACCCACTGCGAGTGTCCGCGCGCGGAGACCAGATACTGCCCGCCGTCGTACGTGTGCGGGTTGACCGGGATCCGCTGCATCTTGCCGCTCTTGCGGCCGGGCACGGACATCTCGGCGCTGCCGGCGAGGCTGAGCCCGTGCCGGGCGAGCCAGCCGATCAGGCTGTTGAGGCGGACGTTGAGCGGGCTGCCCTTGAGGTAGTACGGCGAAGACGACATCGTGACCCCCACGGCCGATCGGGAGAGCAGTGCTCTCGGTTGACTCCAGTCTGGGGCAGGCAAGTGCCCTAGAGCAAGAGCAGTGCTCTCTTTTTTGCTCGGTGATCTCGTTCGTGTGCACCGCTCTCCTTTCGTGGGACACTGCCGGCATGAGCACCGCACAGGGCGCCCGCGCACGGGCCAGGCAGGAAATCACCGCGGCCATCAAGGAGGCGGCGCGCCGCCAGCTGGCGGCGGAGGGCGCGGCCAAGCTCTCCCTGCGGGCCGTCGCCCGCGAGCTGGGCATGGTCTCCTCGGCCGTCTACCGCTACTTCCCGAGCCGCGACGACCTGCTCACCGCCCTGATCATCGACGCCTACGACTCCCTCGGCGAAGCCGCGGAAAAGGCCCGGGACGCCACCTTTGACGCCCCGCCGACGGCCCGCTGGGCGGCCGTGTGCGAGGCGGTGCGCGGCTGGGCGCTCGCCCACCCGCACGAGTACGCGCTGATCTACGGCTCACCCGTGCCCGGTTACTCCGCGCCCGAGACCACCGTCCCGGCCGCGGCCCGGGTCGGCCTCGTCTTCATCGGCATCGTCCGGGAAGCCCACCAGGGCCGCGGCCTCGCCGAGCCGTCCCTCCCGGCCGAGTTGCGTCCCGAGGCCGAGCGCATGGCCGCCGACCTTGCGCCGGAACTCCCGCCGCAGGTGATGGCGGCCCTGATCGCCGCCTGGGCCCAGCTGTTCGGGCTGGTCAGCTTCGAGCTGTTCGGCCAGTTCACCAACGTGGTCGAGGACCGGCCGGCCTTCTTCCGGCACGCGGTGGCACGGCTCGCCGAGGGCGTGGGGCTGCGGTAGGCACTTCCACCGCCGCCGGGCCCCGGCGCGGCAGCGGTGAGTCCGTGGTGGGACGGCACTCACCCGGGCCGGGAACCGGGGCCGTACGGCGCGGCCCCGCGCCCCCGCCCGGACGTGCCGCCGTGTACTTCCCCGGGAGTACGAGCGAGCACCTCGACCGGCTGACGCCCTCCCGGCCGGACGGCGTCTAGCGTGGCGTCCATGGAAGAGCAGCACGCCCCCGGGCCGTGGTGGCGGCACGGGCCCCCGTGGCACAACGCCCCGGACGACCCGGAGCCGCACCCCGACCGCCGGCCGTGGCGCTCCACCCTGCTGATCACCGTCTTCGTGCTGATCGGCACCAGTTTCTCCGCACACGTCCAGCACCACCGGGTGCCCCTCGACGGCTACGCGCGCGTGCTGCTGGTCCTCGCCTGTCTCCCGCTCCTGTGGCGGCACCGCCACCCCGTGGCCGTGGCCTTCGGCACGGCGGGCGTGGCCCTCGGCTATCTGGCCGCGGGCTACCCGTACGGACCCGTGTTCCTGACCGTCGCCGTCGGCTGCTTCGGCGCGGTGGCCGCCGGACACCGGCGGGCCGCCTGGGCGGCCGTCGGGCTGCTGTGGGCCGGCCACGTCCTCATCGCGCTCCGGCTCTACCGCCGGCTCCCGCCCGCCGGGGATCGCGCCGCCGGCCTGGGCCAGGAGATCGTGGTCGCCACCTGGGTGCTCGCCGTCGTCGCCCTCTCCGAACTGGCCCGCGTGCGGCGCGAGCAGTGGGCCCGGGAGCGCGCGGACCGCGCCCAGGCGGCGCGCCGGCGCGCGGACGAGGAACGGCTGCGCATGGCCCGCGAGCTGCACGACGTCCTCGCGCACAGCATCTCCGTCATCAACGTCCAGGCGAGCATGGGCCTCGCGCTGCTCGACAGCGACCCCGAGCAGGCGCGGGCGGCGCTCACCACCATCAAGGCCGCCAGCAAGGAAGCGCTGGGGGAGGTGCGCCAGGTCCTCGGCACGCTGCGCGCGCCGGGCGCCGCACCCCGCGCCCCCGCGCCCGGCCTGGACCGGCTGCCGGAGCTGGTGGAACAGGCCGCGGCCGCCGGCCTGACCGTCGCGACCGAGGGCGAGCCGCCACGGCTGCCGCCCGGCGCCGACCTGGCCGCCTTCCGCATCCTTCAGGAGGCCCTGACCAACGTCGTACGGCATTCCGGATCGCGGCACGCGCGCGTGCGCTTTGGCTACGGCGACGGCGAGTTGCGGCTGCGGGTCGACGACGACGGACCGGCGACCGGCGCGGACGCCGGGGGCAGCGGGAACGGGCTGGCCGGCATGCGGGAGCGGGCCGCCGCGCTGGGTGGCACCATCGAGGCGGGCCCGCGCCCCGACGGCGGCTTCCGGGTGCTCGCCGTTCTGCCGTCGCACCTCAGGGAGGGCCAGTGATCCGGGTACTGCTCGCCGACGACCAGTCGCTGGTGCGGGCCGGTTTCAGGGCGCTGCTCGACGCACAGCCGGACATCGAGGTGGCCGGCGAGGCGGCCGACGGCGAGGAGGCGGTGCGCCGGGTGCGCGAACTCCGGCCGGACGTCGTCCTCATGGACATCCGCATGCCGCTGCTGGACGGCCTCGCCGCGACCCGGCGCATCACCTCCGACGCCGGGCCGGCCGAGGTGAAGGTGGTCATGCTCACCACGTTCGAACTGGACGAGTACGTCTTCGAGGCGATTCGCGCGGGCGCCTCGGGCTTTCTGGTGAAAGACACCGAGCCCGACGAACTCCTGCGCGCCGTACGGTCGGTGGTCGACGGTGACGCACTGCTGTCGCCCGGCGTCACCCGCCGGCTGATCGCCGAGTTCGCGGCCCGCTCCAAACAGCCCGCGGCGGCCGGGGCCCTCACCCGGCTCACCGAACGGGAGCGGGAGGTGATGGCGCTGGTCGGCATCGGCCTGTCCAACGAGGAGATCGCCCGCCGGCTGGTGGTGAGCCCGCTCACCGCAAAGACACATGTGAGCCGGACGATGGTGAAACTGGGCGCCCGCGACCGCGCCCAACTCGTGGTCATGGCCTACGAGTCG
The DNA here is from genome assembly GCF_055607665.1 of Streptomyces sp. NPDC036984. Taxonomy (NCBI): domain Bacteria; kingdom Bacillati; phylum Actinomycetota; class Actinomycetes; order Kitasatosporales; family Streptomycetaceae; genus Streptomyces; species Streptomyces sp. NPDC036984. The sequence goes on along the minus strand of NZ_JBVJRL010000014.1, from coordinate 73,514 downwards.
GGGCTGGTGCGACCGGGCTGGCTGGGCTAGGTCTCCTCTCCCGGCCGCGGCAGGCCGGAGCGGGACTGCTGCCGGAAGCGCACCAGGACGCTCACCACCCGAGCCACGAACACCACCGCGGCGCCGGTCAGACCCAGCCGCAGCAGGGCCGCGGCGAGCAGTCCGGGCAGGGCGAGGAGCAGCGCGGGCCCGGCCACCGCGCCGTACAGCACCGCCGCCGCGAACGCGGCGCTGACCAGCGCGTAGCCGATCTCGACTGTCGCCGCGTCCCGCTCCGCCGTGGTACGGCGGCCCCCGTGTGCGTACATTCCCTCAGTTTCACAGGCGTGCGCCCGGCGGGGCAAGGAACTCCCGCCGGGCGCACTCGTGGAGGCGGTCCCCCTAGTCACGGACCGGCACGCGCTCCGCGTCCGCCTCCCGCACGGTGGACTTGGCGACCACGACGGACTGCCCCTGCCGGGACCGGCGCAGTCCGCTCAGCGACAGCAGCAGCCCCACGACGGCGATGAGCGTGACCACGACCAGACCGGGCCGGTAGCTGTCCAGGACGGCCTGCGGCGTGGCCTTCTCGGGGGCGTGCGCGGTGATCACGGCCGTCACGACGGCCAGGAAGATCGCGCCGCCCACCTGCACCGAGGTGTTGAGCAGACCGGAGACCATGCCCTGCTCGTGCTCGTCCACGCCGTTGGTGGCCTGGACGTTGAGGGACGGGAAGGTCACCGCGAAGCCCAGGCCGACCAGCAGCATGGTCGGCAGGATCACGGCCGCGTAGACCGGGTTCAGGTCGACGCGCAGGAACAGCGCGTATCCGGCTGCCATGAAGATGAAGCCGAGCACGATGAGGCGCGGGGTGCCGAACCGGTCGATGACCGCGCCGACCTTGGTCGCGGAGAGCGCCACCAGCGCGCCGGCCGGCAGGAAGGCGAGCGCGGTGTGCAGCGCCGACCAGCCCAGCACCTGCTGCATGTAGAGCGTGACCAGGAACTGGAAGCCCATGTAGCTGCCGACGAACGTCAACGCGCCCAGCTGGGCCCGGACCTGGGGGCCGGAGCGCAGCACCCCGAGCCGGATCAGCGGGCTCGGGCTGCGCAGCTCGACGAGGACGAAGACGGCCAGCATGACGGCGACGGCGAGGAAGGAAAGGATCGTGCGGGCCGAGGCCCAGCCGGCTTCGGGCGCCTGGACGACGGTGAAGACCAGCAGCAGCATCGAGGCGGTGCCGAGGACGGCACCCGGGATGTCGTAGCCGCCCTGGCCGCGTTCGCGCTCGGTGCGCGGCAGCAGCTTCATGCCGACGAGCAGGGCGAGCAGCGCGACCGGTGCGGGCAGCAGCATGGTGAACCGCCAGCTGGCCTCGGTGAGCAGGCCGGAGAACACGAGTCCCATGGAGTAGCCGGTGGCGCCGCAGGTGGTGTAGATCGACAGAGCCCGGTTGCGCAGGGGGCCCTCCGGGAACGTCGTCGTGATGATCGACAGGCCCGCCGGTGCCGTGAAGGCCGCGCTCAGACCCTTGATGAAGCGGCTGGCGATCAGCAGCGGCCCCGAGTCCACGAGTCCGCCGAGCAGCGAGGCCACCGCGAAGACACCGAGCGCGACCAGGAACACCTGGCGCCGGCCGAGCAGGTCGGCGGTCCGGCCGCCGAGGAGGAGCAGGCCGCCGTAACCGAGGATGTAGCCGCTGACGACCCACTGGAGGGCCGACGTGGACAGGTGCAGATCGGAACCGATGGACGGCAGCGCGACGCCGACCATCGACACGTCCAGGGCGTCCAGGAACATCGCGGCGCACAGCACCAGCAGGGTGCCCCACAGCCGGGGGGTCCAGCGAGCCGCCGGGGACGGAACCGCGGAGGTGGTGAGCGGAGAGGTCATGCCGACGAGACTACATGCGCATGCATCGAATGCAAGCGCATTTAATTACGGTGCAACGATCGCGTTTCTCTGCTACCGTGCGCTCATGGCGGCGACGAAGGCCGAGCAGGCGCTCGTGGACCAGTGGCGGGACATCCTGGCGCTGCATGCCCGCACGCAGTGCGAATTGGACCGGGCGCTGCACGGGCACGGCCTGTGCGCAAGCGACTTCGAGGTGCTCGACCTGCTGGCCGAGGGCGCGGCGGCGGACGGCGGCTGTGCCTACCGCGTCCAGGAGATCTCCGACCGGGTCCATCTCAGCCAGAGTGCGCTGTCCCGGCTCATCGGCCGCCTGGAAAAGGACGGCCTGGTCGAGCGGGCCATGTGTCCGGAGGACCGGCGCGGGGTGCGCGTGGCGCTCACGGCGAAGGGACGCGCGCTGCACGGCGAGGTACGGCCGGTGCAGCGCGCGGTGTTGGCGCGGATGCTCGTCGACGGCGACTGACCGGGCGTCAGATCGCCGAGAGCTCCTTCCACAGGGCCGCGAGTGCCGGCTCGCCGGTCACCTGCGGTACTTCCGTCCGGTTCCACAGCGCCAGGTACAACTGATCGGCCGGGCCGGACAGTTCGGCATCGGCCGCCCCCTCCGCCGCTCGCGCGGTCACGGGCGGCTCGGCGGTGAGCCGTACGGTCCACACCGCGTCCGCCGCCGCGTCCAGCGCGCGCACCCGCAGCACCCGTGGTTCCTCGCTGCGCACCCGGCTCCGGGAACGGGCGTGGAAGCCGCGCAGCAGCTCGTCGATACCGTCCACCGCGAAGTCAGGTGCGATCGGGGACGGCGTACCGCCGCGCGCCGCCTCGGCGTCGTACCGGTGCAGGGTCGTCTCGTGTGCCTGGCGCCGGGTCCAGAACGCAAGCGGCGACGGGTTGGGCGCGGGATGGAAGGTCCAGCACTCCAGGTCGGCGGGGGCGGCGGCCAGGGTGTCCAGCAGCAGGCGGTGGCTGTCCCGGTACCAGCCCACCAGCGCGGCGCCGTCCAGCTCCGGCGCCTCGCCCATGGGCCGGGGCGCGGTGAGCCCCTCGGCGACGAGGGTGGCGGCCCACCGGTGCACCGTGCCGGTGTGCCGCAGCAGGTCGCGGACCTGCCACTCGGGGCAGGTCGGCACCTTGGCCTCGGGCCCCGCCACAGCGGCAGCCGCCGCCAGCAACTGGCCCTCACGGTCCAAGGTTTCAAGGAAGTCGGAAGTCTCCATGAGGGTGAGTCTGCCGGATGGAGTGCACTTCACCCTCGACGGATCCCAGATCGTGACGGCGAAAGACGTGACCTTCCAGGCGGCTTGGCGGGAATCCGTACATGCGGTCCGTGAGCATGCGGACGAGGAACTCCCCCAGACCGCAGTCGAATCGTTCCCAGTCACCGAACTGGCCCAGGAGGACGGGCCAGTGGTCCGGGTCGGCCGCCCCTGTCTGCCAGACGAAGTCCCACCCCTCCTCCGACGATCCCCACCGCAAGATCCCCTCCTCCCCGTACCTCTTGGCCCAGTCCACGAGATCCATGCCCCGGGCTCCCGGCGCGAGGAGGCCGACATACTCGTCGAATCCGCCCGGACCGAAGAGGTCCACGATCTCCTTGTAGTCGCCCGGCAGCGCGGTACCCAGATCGGCCTCGACGGCAGGCCAGTCGACGGCCGGCCGCGGCACCGGTTCCCAGCCGGTGAGCGTGCGCAGCTTTTCGGCCCAGGAGGCGCCCTCGGGGAAACCTGTGAAGGCAGGATCCGCCCGTCTCGCCACGACCACCACCGTGCGCTCTCGATCCGGCGTGGCCACAAGGCCGCAACCGAACCAGTGAGACCGGTGGGCCCAGCCCCGCATCTCCAGCAGCCCCTCCCCGAACGGCTCGACGAGCGGCAGTCCGGTGGCCTCGGTGAGCGACGGGTCGGTGAAACCGCCGGCGGCGATGTTACGGGGTCTGCCTGCCCACCGGCCGACTTCGGCCGCCAGTTCTGTCAGGCCCAAGCCCTCCGGCGCCTCGAGAATCACCGGTGAGCCGCCCACGGCGGGCGATTCGACGGCCTCGCGGATGGCGGTGACCACGGCTGAATCCTCCATGGGCTCAGTGAACATCACGGCACTGACAATCCGGATCGCCGCTGCGGCGGACCGCGAAGATGGCGCCATCTGCCGGCATGGCAGTGACATGGGCGGCTGCCGCGGTGACCGACCACTGAACCGTCACCGTGGCCGCCCTGGTGATCGGGGCTCCCCTCCTGATCGCCGGGACAAGCCGACCGGATGACCGCCGGGACAAGCCGGCCGGATGACCGCCGGGGCAAGCGGGCCGGATGACCGCCGGGGCAAGCCGGCCGGAAGGGTGTGCGCCGGGGCCGGACCCGCACGGGCCCCGCTACGACGTCAGCGGCCCAGCACCCGCCGCGTCGACACCCCGATGCCGGCGGCCACGGCGGCCAGCGCGGCCACGCTGGTGAGGGCGGCGGGCAGGGAGAACCAGTCGGCCATGAATCCGATCGCGGGCGGCCCGAGGAGCATGCCGCCGTAGCCCAGCGTGGAGGCGACGGCGACACCGGACGGACCAGCCAGCGCGCCCGCCCGCTCCACGGCGACCGGGAACAGGTTGGCGAGTCCGAGCCCCGTGACCGCGAAGCCGGTCAGCGCGGCCCACACGGAGGGCGCGAGCGCGCCGAGCAGCATGCCCGCCGCCGCGACGGTGCCTCCGGCGATCACGGTACGGGCCCGGCCGAGGCGCCCCAGCAGAGCCGTCCCCGACAGTCGGCCGATGGTCATGGCGAGCGCGAAACACGCGTACCCGGCAGCCGCCGTGCCGGCGGACGCGGCGAGGTCCTGCTGGAGATGGAGCGCGCCCCAGTCGGCCATCGCGCCCTCCCCGTACGCCGTGCACAGCGCGACGAGCCCGAAGACGACGACCAGCCCGCGCCCGCCCGGCGCACCGCTGTCCCGCTGCGTCGCCGCCTCCGACGCCGGTGTTCGCTCCGGCGGCGCCGGCGGCTCGTGCCGGAGCAGGCTGCGCCCGGCGACGGCCGTGACGAGCATCCCGATCAGGGTGAGGCCGAGCAGATGACGGGTGGGGGAGAGGACATCGGCGACCAGCCCGCCGAGGCCGGCCCCGATCATGCCACCCAGGCTGAAAGCGGCGTGGAAGCTGGGCATGATCGGCCTGCGCAGGGCGGCGACCAGGTCGACGGCGGCACTGTTGAAGGCCACGTTGACGCCGCCGTAGGCAGCGCCGAACAGCAGCAGGACGGCCCCCAGTGCTGCCGCGGAGTGGGTCAGCGGGGGCAGCGCGACGCTGAGCGCCAGCACCGCCATGCAGACCACGGTCACCGGGTGGCTGCCATAGCGGCGGCACAGGCGGCCGGTCAGCGTCATGGTGAGGACGGCACCCGCGGAGACCCCGAGCAGCGCGAGGCCGAGGGCGCCGGCGGACGCGTGCGTCTGGTGCTTGATGTCGGGGATGCGGACAACCCACCCCGCGAAGATGAAACCGTCCAGCGCGAAGAAGGCGGTGATGGCCGCGCGCAGCGCGGTGAGACTCGGACCCGGCACGACGGTGTGCGAACGGGTTTTGTTTATTTGCGGCACAAACTCAGCGTAGGGGTGGTCGGGGAGGTGAGCAAGGGGCGAGGCTGGCCGCGACGGCGGCTGGGAGGGCTGTGCGCGGCGGCACCGGCGTCACGGGGGGTGTGCGCGCGTCCCCTCGCTTCGGCGCGGCTGGACCGACTCCGGCCGAGGCGGCGCCTGTGCCGACGACGCAGGTCAAGCCCTCTGGAAGAGCAGTGAGGTCTCGGGGCTGATCAACCGTTCGCAGACGATTGGTGAGGGGGCGTTGCGGCTGTTGGGGTTGCTGCCCTTCCTCGCTGTCCGGCGTGGGCGATACGGCGTGCTTGGGTGAGGTTGCTGCGGCTGATCAGGGTCTGGGGATGGGTGCTGCCCAGGATCTCCTCGCGTTGGGCGAGGGTGATCTCGTAGAGAGGGATGGCCCGCGTGAGGTCTCCGGCTGACTTGTAGGCGCCGGCGAGGTTGTTGCGGCTGGTCAGGGTGGTGGGGTGGGTATCGCCCAGGATCCGCTTGTACTGAGCGTGGGCGACGGTGCGCAGGCGGATGGTGTGGGCGTCGCGTCCCTGCCCGTACAGATACTGCGCGGCGGCGTGGTAGGCGTGGGCCGTCTCGATCGATGCTGGACTGCGGGACGGAGTCGAGTCGGCGACCACCATGGCATGGGGCAGGAGCTGATCCCACTGCGCAGTGTCCGAGTCATCGCCAGGGACGGCCAGCTGGATGAGGTGTTCGGCGTCTTGCCGGCCGGGCGGGTATCCCTCTGCTTCGGTGGCGGGCCGGTGGCGCAGGACGGTCTGTACGAGGCGGTGGACGCTGATGCTCTGACGGTCTGCGCTGTACGAGATCATGTTGTACGCGTACAAAGCTCCCAGGGTCTCGCCGAGTCTGCGTGGGTCGGGGCAGAGGGGGGCGAGCAGGGTGCGGGGGATGCCGTCGGGTGCCAGCCAGGCCATGGCGTTGAGGAGCGTAACGGCCTGCGGATTGCGGCGTTCGACGGCGGCCAGGGTGTGGTGCCAGATGCGGGCGATGGTGCGTTCGGGGTCGATGCCGCCCGCGGCCGTGTCCATGACCTGCCCCAGCATGTCCCGGTAGTGGGCCAACGAGGTTCCGGTCTCGAAGAGGTAGGCGCCGGCCTGTTCCAACGCCAGTGGCAGGAAGCCGAGTTCGGTGCCAAGCGCCAAGGCGTCGCTACGCTGCTGTCGTGTAGGGGCGTGCTCCGGCCCCAGGGCCAGGGTGCACAGCAGGCTCGTGGCTGCCTCGGCGTCGAGCAGGCCCAGGGGCATGGTGGGGGCGATGGCGTGCCAGCCGGTCGCGGTACGGCTGGTGGCCAGGTGATGCCCGTCCGGGAGCGCGCCCAGGTAGTGGCGCAGGACGGCGGGGTCCTCGACGTTGTCGAACACCAGCAGCCAGCCGGGATGCCACTGGAGCCACAGGATCGCCCACGCCGCCCGCTCCTGTACGCCGGTGGTCGAGGCCCACTGCGGACACAGCCGCATGGCGAGGCCGGCCAGGCTGATGACGATCTGCTCGCTGCTTGTGGCGTTGATCCACCACACCAGCGTGTACGCGCGCCGAAAGGTGTGCGCGTAGTGCAGGGTGAGCGTGCTCTTGCCGATCCCGCCCAGCCCGTGGATCGCCCGCGTCCCGGACACCTGGGTGACCGCGGCCTCACCCCCGGCGGCCAGCAGCCGCCGCAGCTCGGCGAGTTCGTCCTGGCGTCCGACGAAAACGCCGGACGCGGACCCGGGGAGGTTTCCGGCCGCCGGCGGTGCGGCGACCTCCTTGGCCCAGCGCACGGCCTCGGCCGGCAGCATCACCACCTGGGCGCCGTCCCCGGTGATCGCCACGCCGACACCGCCGCCCACCGATATGGACCGCGCACCCGCCGCCTGCGGACCGCCGCCCCCGGACACGGGACCGTCCGTCATCGCCGGATGGTCGCGTTGTCCCCGGTGACGGCGATGCCGATGGTCTTGGCGGCGACGGACCGCTCGCCCGACGCCGTCACGTTCACCGTCTCACCAGCAGCGGGCAGCAGCCGGGCCAGCTCGGCCAGCAACTCGGCATCGTCACGCAGAGCGCGCTTGATCTGCTGGCGCACAGCCGCCGCCGCGTCCGCATCCTCCGGCGCTTCCGCAGCGTCCTGGACCGCCGCCTCCAACTCCGCCCGGCCTTGTGCGTCCCGACGGCGCCACACCGCCAGCAGGACGCGCCGACCCAGGTTCGCCGTCGCGTCCACGGCCGCACTCTCCGCCCGGGAGAACACGGCCACCCCGTACGCACTCACCGCAGTCGTCAGATACGGCCCCGCCTGCTCCACCAACCGCACGATCTCAGCGCTCACTCGATCCCCCGATACTCGCGGCTACGAAAGACCTGGCGTAGGAACACCGCCCCCACTCATACACCAAACGTCCAAGCCACCGTGAGTGGTTCCCGCCCGCTCCCGTCAGGTCGCGGGCAGCGACGACAGGGCTGGCCCTCGCAACGGCGCGGCCCCCTCACCAGCGCGCGGACCGCCGAAGGCACTGAGCCCACTGTTCCCGACCACCTTGGACGCCGTGGATTTGGGCTTGGTGATTCGCCGGAGAATTCAACCCTATTCGTCAAGAGGTAGCCGAGGCCGACCATCACTGAGAGGGCCGAGCACTGCGACGATCTCCGTTTCGAGCTCGTCGTCCTCCCGCATGGCAAACAGCGACTGCTGCGTCAGACCGGGCACTGTCTCGATCCGGTCGAGAAGGCAGGCGAGGACGTAAGCGTGGATGACGCGTGCCACGTCGCCGTTGACGAATGCAGAACGTGGTCCGCAGGGTCGAAAAAACTCCATGGCGGTGTCATCCAGCAGCGTGTCGGGTCTGACGCCGATGAAGCGTGGCGGATTGAGGACGACAGGCACCGCATAGCCGATTCCTCTGCTCCGGCGTTTCCCACCCTGGAGCATGATCGTGTCGCTCGTGACGTCCCCGTTGGGTGAAGGTGACGCAGAGATCATCCCCGAGGTCGCCCTGCCCGGATATCTCCTGAACGGTGTGATCGTGGTCTTCGAGAAGGGTGCGCAGCGCGTTCACGGCAGCCTGCCCCACGCGTCGCCCCACGGAACCTTTGGTATGCCACCCTAAACGCAAGCTTTGGTGCCTACGTCAGACGGCGTCGCGCCCAGGAAAAGAGCCTCTTGCACAGTTGCCCGGAATCATCACGCAGTAGGCCAGTCGTACGGCATGGGGGCGGAGCTAGGAGGAAGAGTGCGGGACAAGAACGCACTCAGAGTCTCCCCGCATTGCACCTCGTCCGCCGTCGACGCCGGCGGGACGAACCCTAACGCTCGGTAGAGCCGGATCCGGTGAAGGGCGAACAGATCGCCGACATGACGGCTGTACGAGTCGACCCCTGCCCGCAGCGCCCGATGCGCACCCCAGACGAGCATCGAGCATCCCGCTACCCAGACCAGTCGCGGCCAGAACCCTGGCAGGAGTACGCCCCAAACACAGGCACCAGCTGCGCAGATAATCCCCTGCACGCGGGCCAGCACACGGGTCGCGGCAGCCGTCAACTCATCGCGCACGGGAGCTTCCAGCGTCTTGACGAAGGGATCCCAGCAAACTCCCAGATCGAGCCCGTACCTGCGGCGTATCTCCGCGGACAGTGAGATGAGCGCGTTTCCGAGTGCGGTGGGCAGCAGCGGTTCGGGGTCGCGCGGGCGTGGATACCGTGCCGACGCCGCTCGCCTTCTCGCGGAGCGCCAGCCGCTCTGCACACGCCAAGCATCGAGGTGATCGCCGCTCAGTCCCGGAGGTGCCTGACGGACAGAAGCGAGGGCGGTGCGACGGGCGTGGTGACGGGCGGTTCGACGCCGGGTGTGTGCCAAGGCGAGTCGGGAGGTACCCCAGTGGCCCGCGAGTATTTCGAGCACGAAGCTGGCCGATGAGGACAGGGCCCACGCGGAGACCACGACGAGTGCGGTCGCTGTCGAGGAGAGGACGATCGGGCCGACAGCGCCCTGCCCGGCCATGGTGCACAGCTTGTTCGCTGGAACCATCGATGCGTGGCACGGACGTACACGGGCGCTTCTGGGCCAGAGCAAGATCAGCGTGCCCGCGAGCCAGAACATCAGCAGAGGACCGCCCATTGCGGCGCTCCATCGCTTCGCGATCGGCTCGATAAGCCCCTTTACCAGACCGCCCATGGCCGCCGCCTACGTGAGAACGAACGCGTCGTAGGGATGCGCCGGGCAGCAATCGGCATCAAACGGGGAGTCCGTGTCGCCGGGTGCTTCCTCGGAGCAGTCGGGGACCGGGCATGTCCACTTGAACGTGGATGGTTCCGGACCCGGGAGACTCGGGAAGATCGGCATCCGAAACCGCGAAACGCCGGCAGAGGTCTCAACCGGAAAATCCGTGGCATCGGGCAGGTCGGCGACTGCGGACCCAGAGGGGATTCTGGACGTCTCGGCGGGATGCCCGAGGCCCTGATGGACGAAAGCGGCCCATGATGTGGGGTCTCCGGCCGCAGTCCTAGCCTTGGGCCCGCTTGCCATGGCCCTGGCACGCCCTTCCCGCAGTGCCCGGAGTTGCGCGGTGCGTAACGCCTCGGCGGGCGGCATGCCGTCCAGGTGGAGCATCGCGTGAAAGTCTCGCATCAGCGCGGCGGTCGCCGCGTCCTCGACTGTCCATAAGGAGCCCACCACTGCCGCCGCCCCTGCCGCGGCGAACGCCGTGGTCAGGCTCAGAGCACCGTCGTAGTGAGTTCCGGGAACGGCTGTGGCACATGCGGACAGGACGACGAGCGGCTTGAACCGCGGCCCGTTGTCCTCCCGCTCCGCTTGCTCAAGAAGCCGGGCGACACTCAGCCGCTGCCCGTTGGCCAGCCGCAGATACGAATCGGTGGCGGGTATCCGGCTCATTGCGTGGCAAGCGAAATGGGCCACCGGAGAGGCCGACCCGGATCCTGCATCGCTCAGTGCGGCGAGCACGGCACGGGGTGTCGCGGGTGTCGCTCCCTCCTCACCGGATGCGCCGAGACGCTGTCCTTTGGGGTAGTACCAGCGGTGAATGTCCTCGCCCTCCTGACGGGCGTGCGGCAGGTCCCGAGTCGGGTCTACGACCACCAAGCCATTGTCGGCGAGCGGCGCGAGCGACCGACCGGTGAACCAGGACAGCGCGGACGCCGACGGCGCGTAGCTGATCGCCATCGACTCGATGGCGAAGCGGTGCACCCAACCGCCGGACCCCTTCACGCGCCGACGGGCCGCGTGCCACGGGACCAGCGCGAGCGTTCCGGACGGGATGAGGACGATACGGGGCGTTCCGCCGACTCTCAGGGACACGAGATGCCTGGAGAGTTCTTTGATTGCCGCTGTCCAGGCCCAGTCACAGACTCTGCGTAGCGCGGCCCGCCAGGTGCGGGAGGGACCGGCAGTGGGGGAGCGCAACAGCTTGTCGTGTTCGGCTGCGAAGGCGGCCAGATCGGGATGGTCGGGGCGGAGGAGAGGAAGTTTCAGCGAAACGATGCGTCCGTCCCGGTGCACCATGAGAGCCCACCCGTGGTTCCGTCCTGGGAGGAGATGCACTACGGCGTCGATGGAGAGAGACCGGCACAGCGCGGCTACAGCCTCGGGCGTGGGTGCGCTCCTGAACTCGTCCAAAGCGTTTTGCACGGTGCCGGTCAGGCCGTGCGGCAGGGCGGGGACAGGGTCTGTGGGGAGGAACCGGGGCAATGAGGGGCGATCGCCGCCGAAGGGAACACTGGCCGCTTCCAGAGGCCGCAGCCGGTGGGCGTTCTGCAGCGGAAACCCCCGTCTTGCGAGCCGGTCGGCGATCGAGTCTGCTCCGGTGGCCGCGTTCGTGATCACCGCACGACCCGATTCGGCGACTTCGAATGCCATGCGGGGCTCGCCGGCCTCCAGACACCACCGAGCCAATGCTGTCGCTTCCCGTGTGATGTGCCGAGCCTGTTCGACAGCGCTGGCCCGGGGATGCCGCGTCACGACGTCGACCACACGGTGGCACAGCTCGTCGCGGACCGTTTGAGGGCTTTGACGGAGAACATCGAAGGTCCGCGGCCGACGATGACGGCCGGTCTCGACGGCTCGCTTGCCAAGCAGAGCCCGGGCTCGTTGCCACACGGGACGGTCCAGACGGACTGGGCGCGCGTCATGGTCGAACTGCCTCAAGCGATATGCCTCGTCGAGGATCGCCGTCATCGCACGTGCCAGCAAATCGGCCGCCTCGGCCGTGAGAGTCTCGTCGGCGTCGTGGCTGTCCAAGACGTTCAGCAAAGCCGCTGCGGCGTCCTCGAGTGGATCGTCCCCGTGGTCGTTCATTACGGAGGCCGCCGGCGTCATCGCGTGTACCTCGGCAAGGATCAGCTGTGCGCGGCCGTACTCGACTCTCAGGAAGGCGAGTTGCCCCCGGGTCTGCCCTGGCCACTTCACACAATGATCGAGGAGCCGTGACGCGCATTTTGCATCGGCTGACGCACGCAGCACCTCGGCACGGGAAAGGAGGTACTGGGCGAGGTCAAAAGCGGTGGCGAGATGAGCGCCGTCCCGTCCTGCTGTCGCACGGAGTTCTTCGGCTGCGATGCGTACGGCTGTGTCCAGGGCGCGCAGGTCGCTGCTCCGTAGATACTCCGCGTGGAGCGCCGCGGCCAGAGCCGCCCGGTCATCGCCTTCTTCCAGAAGGGTGCGGGCTGTCCTCAAATCGCCGTCCGCACTGGTGAGAAGGTACCTCCACAGCAGAGCCTCTCCGAGACGGCCGAGCAACGATACGTGCTCAGGAGTCCCTTCGGGCAGAGCATCCAGGGCCTTTGCGCCGGCCCGCACCAAACTCTCCAGGCTGTCCTGGTCGCCGCGCTGTGCGAAGCGGAGTCTCAGCGCGGAAACGAGGATGCCGGTCCACTCGCCCCACTCGGCTGGGTTGCGCTCCCGGCCTTCTGCTACGGCTTGTCCCAGAGCCCACACTGCGCTGTCAAGAGCCAGCGGTTCTCCCGAACTGTTGTGCACACTGAGCCAGGTGTAGCCGAGACTGGCGTGCATGGCCGACGGAGTGGCAGGACGCCCAAGGAACTGTGGCTCCTCGTCGATGAAACGGTGCAGTCGGAGAGCCCGGTCCAGGTAGGTGGAGTGACGCGAGGTCGCGTAATGCTGTCGCTGCACTGCACCGACCAGGCGTAACCACTCCAATCGTGTTGAGCGGCCGGTCAGCGGTGCGGCAGTGACCCGACCAGGGTCTGCCGCCTCCCACAGCGCGTCGGCCGCCGCCCCGAGGTCGGCCGGATCACCCTCGGTGTCGTACCGCGTCCAGAGCACTGTGCCCAGCAGGCTCAGCCACGTCACCAAGTGTTTCGGTTCCTCGGCCGCACGAGCGATCTGGACGGCCGTCCTCGCGTGGTCGACCGCACGGGTGAGGTCCTCCGACTGCCCGTTGACGTCGTGGCGCAACAGCAACGCCTGAGCCAAGTCGCCGAGTACGAGACTCCACCGCCAGGGGGGTGCTGCATCCGTGAAGGACTCGATCGCTTCCCTGAGCATGTCGACGGCCTGGCCCAGGTCATCGGGGGTGCGAGAGCGAGAGGCATGGGAGAGCCAAGAACGACCTCGGGAGGCGAGCCGGGCGTACATCGCGAGATCAGGGTCGTCGGCAAGGGGAAGCGATGCGTCGAGCGCGTCTCGGATCACGATCACGCAAGGCAGGAGAAGGGACGTGGAAATCTCGCCGGTGTAGCCGTCGGCGGCATCCAGAGCGGCAGGCCGAGGCGCCTGGAATGCCGTCCGGCTCCCCTCTTCCGACTCCAGCGCCACCAGCAGACTGGGCAAGTCGTCGAGCCCGTCAGTGTCGGAGTGATCTTCGGTGAGTACCGGAAGGACATCGGCCCGTCCCGACCGGTGCTGGAGACGCCTGAGCCGTGAGCGCAGCACAGTAGCTGTGGACCCGAGGGCGTCGGCAGCGCTGAGCGCGGCAACCGCAGCGAGAAGAGCCTGATCGTCGCCGGTGTTCTCATAGGCGTCGAGAGCACGCTCACCGATCAGGTTCGCCCGGGCCCCTCGGGGAAGTTCCCGTTCAGGGGGTCCGAGCCAATGCTCCGTCAGGTGGTCCACGAGAGCGTCGTACTGCTCACGGCGCACTTCGGTCATGGCTGCCCCTCCCCGCCCTGCCTGGCAACGCAGGCACATTACCCACAGGCCGATCGCTGCACGAGGCATTTGCCTCAGGCCGGAACGGCTGCGCAGCCGCGACGAGAGCGGTCGGACTCGCTGGGCCCCCGCGACAGCCAGAGTGAGCCTGCCGCTCCATCGGTCTTTCCGGCTTGCTCCATGGCCGGGCCGGCGTGGTCTTGGACCTTCAGCGACATGAGCGGTGTCAGCGGTCCGTTGACGCGCCTCTGCTATGCCTGATTGCACACGCATGGGTGGTGTGCGGGGCGGGCCGGTCGGTGTCGGGGCGGCGGGGCACGGGCGGTCGCCTTGCCGTGGGTGGGTCTACCTGTGGTTCTGCGGGGGATGTCCGTCGTGTGGCGGCAATCGCCGTCGGGGCGGGCCTGTTCGACGTGGGGATGTGCGTGCGGGCTCCGGGGCGCGTGGCGGATACAGGTCGGTTAATGCTTGCTCACGAGCTGGTTGCGGGCGGGTGAGCGCGCCATGATGGCCCCATGACGTTGGCCTCGCGCGCACTCGCGCAACTGGCGACATGGCCGGACCTGAGACAGGCCGTGCCGAGCTGCGGCCTGGGAGAGGCGGTGAGTTCGGCCGAGGGGGAGATCGCCCATTTCCATTCCGAGCGTGATGTCGACCTGCGGCTCACCGACCGGGCCATCCGGCGGTTCGCCAAGAACCTCAAGTGCTCGGGGGCGATAAGGATCGTGCCCGGCTCGCAGTGGGTGACCCTGCGCCTGGACGCCGCGAGCGACGTCGACTTGCTGCTGACGCTGGTGAGCGTGGCGCTTCAGGCGCAGCAGACGTGGCCCGACCCGGGGGACCGCCCGGTGGTCGGCTGCAACGACCAGCGGGGCGCGGGGTTCGTGAAGGCCGACCTCGGCGGCATCTGAGACGGCCCGGGGCGTGTCGGCCGACCTCAGCGGTACAACCTGAGCAGTAGTACGCCCTCGGTCGTGGTCGCAGCCGCCGCCTCTCACACGGTCAGCACCCTGACGCCCGCCTCCTCGAACCGCCGTACCGTGTCCTGGTCGACCGCCGTGTCCGTCACGAGCGTGTTCACCAGTTCCGCTCCGCAGATGCGGGCGAACGCCCGGCGGCCCAGCTTGCTGGAGTCGGCGGCGACCACCACGCGTTCGGCGCGCTCGCACAGCAGACGGTTGATGGCGGCCTCCGCCTCGTCGTGTGCCGCCGCCCCGTGCGTGGCGTCGAAGCCGACGACCCCGAGCACGGCCACGTCCAGCGTGATCTGGCTCAGCACGCCGTCCGCGAGCGGGCCGATGAGCTCGTAGGACTGCGCACGCGCCACCCCGCCCGTCACCACGATCTTGAACTGGGGGCGTACGGCGAGCTCGTTGGCGATGTTGAGCGCGTTGGTGACGATGGTCAGGGCCGGCGAGCCGGTGGCGAGGTCGCCGCGTACGGCCAGCGCGCGGGCCACCTCCGTGGTCGTCGTACCGCCCGTCAGCCCCACCGCCTCACCCGGTGCGACGAGTTCGGCCACCGCCCTGGCGATGCGCTGCTTCTCCGAGGCGCGGCGGGCGGTCTTGTAGCGCAGCGGGAGTTCGTACGACACCCCGTGCACCACCGCTCCGCCCCGGGTGCGGACCAGCATCTGCTGTTCGGCCAGCTGGTCGAAGTCCCGGCGGATCGTCGCCGCCGACACCGCCAGTTCGGCCGCCGCCTCCTCGACCTCCAGCCGGCCGCGCTCCACGAGCAGTTCCAGCAGCGCCTTCCAGCGGGCGTCCCGCGACATCCGCAGCCTCCGTTCTCCGATCGGCTCTTCGGTCGTCTCCGATCTCCCGGCGACCCTAGCGCACCCCGCCCTGCGTCCGAATGCTTGATTGTGCTCGAAACCTCGCTATATCTTGCAGGAACAATCAGCAAGGGGAGGGTATGGGCATGACCCATGTCGAGAACGAGCTGAACAGCCAGCCCGAGTGCTGGATACGGGCGGCCGAGCAGACGGGGCGGCACCGGAGGGCGCTGCCGGAGGCGGGGGAGCGGGTCGCCGTCGTCGGGTGCGGGACGTCGTACTTCATGGCCCAGGCGGTCGCCGCGCTGCGCGAGGGTGCCGGGCAGGGCGAGACCGACGCGTTCGCCGCGTCCGAGTTCCCGTACGGGCGACCGTACGACCGGGTCGTCGCCCTGACCCGCTCCGGCACCACCACCGAAGTCCTCGAACTACTGGGCCGGTTGCGGGGGCGTGCGCGCACCACCGCCGTCACCGCCGACCCCGGCACCCCGGTCGTGGACGCCGCCGACGACCTCGTCGTCCTGGACTTCGCCGACGAGCGGTCCGTCGTGCAGACCCGGTTCGCGACCACCGCACTCACCCTCCTGCGCGCCCATCTCGGGCTGCACACCGACGCCGTCGTCGCCGACGCGCGCACCGCCCTCGACACTCCCTTGCCCCAAGGGCTGGTCGCCTGCACGCAGTTCACCTTTCTCGGGCGCGGCTGGACCGTGGGACTCGCCAACGAAGCCGGCCTGAAGATGCGCGAGGCATCCCTCTCCTGGACCGAGGCGTATCCGGCGATGGAGTACCGGCACGGCCCGATCAGCGTCACCACCGAGGGCACGGCCACCTGGATGCTCGGCGCGGCGCCCGGCGGACTCGCCGAACAGGTCCGCGCCACCGGGGCGCTGTGGATCGAGGGAGAGCTCGACCCGCTCGCCGAACTCGTCCGCGTCCAGCGGCTCGCCGTCGCCGTCGCCGCCGCCCGGGGACTCGACCCCGACCAGCCGCGGCACCTCACCCGCTCGGTGATCCTCGCCCCCTGAGCCCGCCGGCCCCGTCCCGGAAGGACATCTCACGTGCCCCTCGCGTCCACCGGCGAGCTGGTCACCCGGGCCTCCGCCGCCCGCTCAGCCGTCGCCGCGTTCAACGTCATCACTCTGGAACACATCGAGGCCGTCATCGCCGGCGCCGAGTCGGCCGGCTCACCCGTGGTCCTCCAAGTCAGCGAAAACGCGGTCAGGTTCCGCTACGGACGGCTCCTGCCGCTGGCCCGCGCAGCGGTCGCCGCCGCCGAACGAGCCACCGTACCCGTCGCTCTGCACCTGGACCATGTGCAGAGCGACGACCTGCTGCGCCAGGCGCCCGAAGCCGGGTTCGGCTCGGTGATGTACGACGCGGCACGCCTGCCGTACGCCGAGAACCTCGCCGCGACCCGCGCCGCCGCCGACTGGGCGCACAGCCAAGGGCTGTGGATCGAGGCCGAGTTGGGACAGGTCGGCGGCAAGGACGGCTGCCCTCCGCTGGACGCGCACGCGCCCGGCGCCCGTACCGAACCCGGCCGGGCGCGGGACTTCGTCGCCGGCACCGGCGTCGACGCCCTGGCCGTCGCGATCGGCAGCGTGCACGCCATGACCACCCGCACCGCCGTGCTCGACCACGGCCTGCTCGAGCGGCTGTCCGCCGCGCTGAGGGTACCGCTCGTGCTGCACGGCTCCTCCGGCGTGCCGGACGACGGACTGGTGGCGGCCGTGGGCGGCGGCATCGCCAAGGTCAACGTCGGGACCGCCCTCAACGTCGCCATGACCGGGGCCATCCGCGCCTTCCTCGCCGCCCACCCGGAGGCCGTCGACTCCCGCAAGTACCTCAGCGTCGGCCGGGAGGCGATGGCCCGCGAGGTGGCCCGGATCGTCGGCGTCCTCCGCCGTACTGCACCTAGGGGGCTTCGTTTGGATCAGCCCGGGTCCGCGACGCCCGGCACGGCACCTCGCCGCGTTGTCGGACCACCCGAGTACGCCCAGTACGCGGGTGATCCTCCGCCTTGCGATGCACCGCACCATGCGCCGCGGCCTGATCCGACCTGATCCAAACGAAACCCCCTAGCCCCTCTTGACGGCCTTCAGCACGACGAACTTCGGGTCGCTGGCGACGAGTCGGCTGTTGCCGAAGAGCCGCTTCAGCTTCACGTGGTAGCCGAGGTGCCGGTTGCCGATCACCCACAGCTCGCCGCCCGGCCGCAGCGCGCGCTTCGCCCCGGTGAACATCCGCCACGCCGTCGCGTCCGTGGTCGCCTGGTGGGAGTGGAACGGCGGGTTGTTCAGGACCAGGTCCACGCTGCCGGGCGCCACCCCGGCCAGTCCGTCCCCGACCCGGAACTCGGCGTGCCCCGGCACCCCGTTCGCCTTGTACGTCGCCTCCGCCGAGGCCACCGCCTGGAACGACTCGTCCACGAACAGCACCTCGGCCGCCGGATCGGCCAGCGCCACCGCCGTACCGACCACGCCGTTGCCGCAGCCCAGGTCCACCACGCGCCCGGCCCCCGGGCCCGGCAGGTGCTGGAGGAAGAAACGGGTGCCGATGTCCAGCCGGTCGGCGCAGAAGACGCCCGCGTGGTTGACCACCGTGCGCCCCGAGACCACGCCGACGCCGTCCGGGAGGGCGTAGCTGTACGGCCACGGGTTCGCGGGCCGCTCCAGCGCCGGGTCCGGGGTGCAGAAGATCAGCCGGGCCTTCTGCCGGGCCAGCGAGGTCCGGGTCGGCCCGAGGATCCGCTCGAACAGCTGAAGCGTCGAGTTGTGGATCTCCTTCACCATCCCGGTGCCGACCACGACCGTGCCCGCGTGCACGCCGGGAGCCAGCCGCAGCAACTGGTCCTCCAGCAGCGCCAGGCTCTTCGGCACCCGGACCAGCAGCACGTCCACCCGCTCCGGCGGCGGGTCCTGCGTGGTGAGCAGCCGTACGGCACCCGGCTCCACACCCGCCCGCGCCAGGTTCGCCCGGCTCGCCTCCTGGCTCAGGAAGGAGTCGGTGATCTGCGTCGGCCGGTGCTCCGCCAGCGCGGTGACCAGGGTGCCCCAGCGGTCCCCGACCACCACGACCTCGCCCGTGAGCGGCACTCTCTCCTCGGCGAGATGGCGCAGCAGGTACGCGTCGGACGCGTCCCAGGCACGCAGCCGGTCGTGGGGATCCTCGGGGAAGCGGGTCAGCTCGACCTCGCCCCACGGTGTCGTCATACGGTCGCTCATCGTGCGTCCAGGCTAGCGGAGCCGCAGATCAGAGGCCGTGGGGCAGGATGGGGCCATGGAGGCCGAGCTGTTTCCCCGGGAGCGCACAAAGGTCGCGCCGGGCGCCGTGCACGTCCCGGACTGGCTGACCGCCGACCGGCAGCGCGCCCTGCTCGCCGCCTGCCGGGAGTGGGCGCGGCCGCCGGCCGGGCTGCGCACGGTCCGCACCCCGGGCGGCGGCACGATGACCGCGCGCCAGGTCTGCCTGGGCTGGCACTGGTACCCGTACGCCTACGCCCGCACCGCCGTCGACGGCGACGGCATGCCCGTGAAACCCTTCCCGGACTGGCTCGGCGAGCTGGGCCGCCGTGCGGTGGCCGACGCGCTCGGCCCGGACGCCGTACCGGCCGCGCCGTACGACATCGCGCTGATCAACTTCTACGACGGCGACGCCCGCATGGGCATGCACCGCGACGGCGACGAGAAGGCGGACGCGCCGGTGGTCTCGCTGAGCCTCGGCGACGGCTGTGTGTTCCGCTTCGGCAACGCCGAGACACGCGCGAAGCCGTACACCGACATCGAGCTGCGCAGCGGTGACCTGTTCGTCTTCGGCGGCCCGTCCCGGCCGGCCTACCACGGTGTGCCGCGCGTCCGCCCGGGCACGGCACCGGACTGGCTGGGCCTGGCCGGACGGCTGAACATCACCCTGCGGGTGAGCGGCCTCTAGGCCCTGTCGTCACACTCCCGCCTGCCCCGCGACGCCATGCACGCACTCCTGCCGCACCGGGCCCTGCCTCAAGTACATCCCGTACGAGGGCCAGGTCGCACCGGGCCCTGCCCCAAGTAGATCCCGTACGAGGGCCAGGGCCCGGCACTCCCCGGCCTTCGGCCGGAGGACCCCCGGAGCACGCACCTGACGCCGCGCGGGCCGCCCTTCGGGCGGACGACGGGAGCGTGACGACAGGACCCGGCCGACGGCGCCGGCCACCCCGGGTGCGGATCATGGGAGACTCGCCCTCATGAGCGGCAAGGCGGATCCCCGGACAGCGGGGGAGAGGACCACCTCGAGGGCGCGGCTGGACCGGGGGCGCGGTGCCCTCGGACCCGCGCTGGAGCTGGTGCACACCGGGCGGGCGCCGACCCGGGCCGTGCTCACCGCCGAACTCGGCGTCACCCGGGCCACGGCCGGCGCGGTGGCCGCCGAGCTGGAGGCGCTGGGCCTGATCCGGGTGGACGCCCGGCCCGGCTCGGCGGCCGGCTCCCAGGGCCGCCCCTCGCACCGGCTGGAGGTCGCCGAGGACGGGCCGGTGGCGCTCGCGGCACAGATCCACGCCGACGGCTTCCGGGCCGCGCTGGTCGGCCTGGGCGGGCGTATCGTGGCGACCGCGCCCGGCTGCGAGACCGTCGACGCCGACCCGGCCAAGGTGCTCGGCTCCGTGGTCGAGGCGGGTGCCGAGCTGCTGCGCACGACCGGCCGGCGCTGCGTCGGTGCCGGGCTCGCCGTGCCGTCCGCCGTCGCGGAGCCCGGTGGTCTGGCGCTCAACCCCCTGCACGTGGCCTGGCCCGTCGGCGCGCCCGTCAGACAGATCTTCGCCGAGTGTGTGCGCGCCGCCGGCATCGCCGGGCCCGCGTTCGCGGCCAACGACGTCAACCTCGCCGCGCTCGCGGAACACCGGCACGGTGCGGGCCGGGGCGCACGGGACCTGCTGTGCGTGGCCACCGGGCACCGCGGGGTCGGCGGCGCGCTCGTCCTGGACGGCCGCCTGCACAGCGGCAGTTCGGGTCTCGCGCTGGAGGTCGGCCATCTCACGGTGAACCCGGAGGGCCGCCCCTGCCACTGCGGCAGCCGCGGCTGCCTCGACGTCGAGGCGGACCCGCTGGCCCTGCTGGTGGAGGCCGGCCGGGAGCCCGGCCCGGAGGTGTCGCTGCTCCAGCAGGCCAACGACCTGCTGCGTACCCAGTACGAGGACCCGGCCGTCCGCAGTGCCGCCGAAGCCCTCATCGACCGCCTCGGCCTCGGCCTGGCCGGCCTGGTCAACATCCTCAACCCGGACCGCATCATCCTGGGCGGCCTGCACCGCACCCTGCTGGACGCGGACCCCGGCCGGCTGCGCGCCGTGGTCGCCGACCGCAGCCTGTGGGGCCAGAGCGGCGGCGTCCCCATCCTGCCGTGCACCCTGGACCACAACAGCCTGGTCGGAGCGGCGGAACTGGCCTGGCAGCCGGTACTGGACGATCCGCTGGGGGCGCTGGCCGGGGGCGCCTAGTCCGCGGTGGTGCCCCAGTACGCTATGTGCGCGGGACCGTCCCCGTCGTACAGCACCGTGCAGTTGCCGCAGGCCCGCCCGGGGAAGGGCAGCCGGCCGGACTCCAGCGCGTCGTGCCATGCGGCATGCGTGGGCCGGCCGTCCGGGGCCCAGGATCTGATCTCGGCGTCGGTCAACGGCCGCATGAAGGGCCCGCCTTTGCCGTCCGTGGGCTCCACCATGATCGCCTGGTCGAGGACCGAGGCCGTACCTCCGGTGAAGATGTATTCCATCCAGTCCGGGTCGTCCCACAGTTCCTCGACGGTGCGTCCCGGAAAGCCGTGGTCGTCGCTCGCCAGCTCGCGCTCCTGCTCGCGCCGGAAGGCCGCCGCCAGATCACGCTGATACGGCCCCACCTGCCACCATTCGTTGCCGCCCACCCCAAGGCCTTTCGCCGCACTCTCACCGATCATGGGCAGGGTAGGACACGGCACCGACAAGGCATCCGGGCCGGAATCCGGCGGCCTGCCCACGCGAGGGCCGACGCCGGTGATCCGATGCGTGCCACTGCGTCTGCCTCGCGCCGTGCCGGTGGTGGCCCCTGCCGCCCTCACCTTCTCAGGCGGCCGCGGGCGTGCGGCGCGGCCTCGGCACCAGTTCGCCGCCGCAGTTGGGGCAGATCTGACCGAGGGCCGCTGCGCACGCCTCGCAGAACGTGCACTCGTACGAGCAGATGCGGGCCGGGCCGTCCGGCGGCAGCTCGGCGGTCTCGCAGCGTTCGCAGCGGGTGCGCATCTCCAGGGCCATGGGGTCTCGTCTCCTCGCGGGCGCGTCGGTGTCCTGTCCCTCCCATCCTCCGGACAGGGGCCGGCGTCGAAACCGTCCGGCGGGACAGAGATCCACGGGATCGGGCCACGGACGTCCTCAGGTCCAGTCGGCCCCGAACGCCTTTCCCGGATGCTCCGTGAGGACCCGGTCCACCAGCTCCGCGCCCACCGCCTCCGCCAGCCGCTGCCGGACCCGGCGCAGCAGATACGGCATCCCGGGACCGCCGTCGACCGAGCGCGCCCCGGCGACCACCGTGTCCCCACCGAGCAGCAGCCGGTCCCCGAACCCCGCCTCCGCCAGAGCCCGTACCGCCTCCGGCATCCGCCAGTCGGTGGCGTGGTGGGCGCGGGACGGCCCGTCGAAGGCGAGCCAGCAGCCCGACGCGGCGGCCTGCCGGTGGACCACCGAGTCCGGGGAGCGGTTCAGATGCCCGAGGATCACCCGCTCACCCGGCACGCCCAACTCGCCGCACAGCAGGTCGAGTACATCCAGGGCGCCGGTGCCCAGCTCCAGGTGCACGGCGATCGGCGCGCCGGTGGCGTGGTGCGCCTCGGCCGCCGCCGTCATGGTCCAGCGGGCGTGCGCGTCCAGACCGTGGAAGCCGCCCGCCACCTTGATGAGACCGGCGCGCACACCGGTCGCGCCTATGCCCTCGGTGAGTTCGGAGACGAACAGGCCGGCCAGCCGTCCGCCGCGCAGTCCGGTGAGCAACTCCGGCGCGTAGTGCGCCGCCTGGTGCAGTCCGGTGGCGCAGACGATCCGTACCCCGGCGGCCCGGGACAGCGCCGGCAGGTCCGCCGCCCGCCGTCCCATGCCGAACGGCGTCCACTGCACGACGGCCGCTCCGCCCGCCGCGCGGAACGCCTCCAGCTCGGCCCGGGCGGCGGAGACGTCGGCCAGCTCCTGCCCCGGCAACTGCGGGCTACGCAGGAAGAGATGGTCGTGCGCGTCGCACACGCCCAGCTCTTCCGGCCGGATGTCGCCGTGGACCGTACGGACGTGCCTCACCACTGGCGTCCGTGTGCAACCAGGTTCCGCCCGGGTGCGGACAGGTGCAGCACCTGGAAGACCTCGCCCTCCGCCTTGGGCGCGTCGTGCTCCCAGAGCGAGAAGTGCACCAGCTCCCAGCGGTGCGGGTCCACGGCCGCCGCGGCGAGCACGACCCCCTCCTCCGCGGCCCGGCGCTCCGCCTCGGCCACCGCGTCCGCCATCAGTGCCGTCAACTCGGCTCCCTCCGGGACCGTTTGGCGTCGGCGCACGGCGAAGGCGGGTCGGGCGGCGGTGCCCTCGGCGTAGGCCAGGCCGGTCCACTGGTGCACCGCAGGCCGGCCGAAGTCGTCGACGAGGTGCTGGAAGGCGCCGCCCCACAGGAAGCGGTTCATGCCCTCGATCGTGTTCCACAGGTAGAACGGCGCGTACTGGTTCACCGGCGAGCCCTGCACGCCCCGTTCGCGCATCAGGTACGTCTTGAAGCCGAGCCCTTCCCAGTCCTCCAGCGCGGGACTGACACGGGTGACCCGGGCACGGATGATGCCCATGTCGTAGTCGGCGGGCAGGGTCAACTCGTACTGCATGGCCTGCATCAGGCGTTCCTTACATGTGATGGGCCTGCTCAGCCCGGATAGTCGGCGGCGGACACATGGCAGCCCCACACGGCGACGGTGTCGTCCTCGGCGGCCTCCGTGACCGCGAGGTGCGTCATGAAGGTGCGCGGCCCGGCACCGTGCCAGTGCCATTCGTCCGGCTCGATCCACACGGTGTCGCCCGCGCGGATCTCCTGCACCTCACCGCCCTTGCACTGCACCAGCCCCTCGCCCGCCAGGACGTGCAGCACCTGGCCGTGCGGGTGCAGGTGCCAGGCCGTGCGCGCGCCCGGTGTGAAGTGGACGTTGAAGACGCGCAGCCGGGACGGGGCTTCGGGGACGGCTATCTCGTCCAGCCAGACCGTGCCGGTGAAATTCTCGGCCGAGCCCTGCTGGGTGTCGGGACGCCGCCTGGTGATGTGCATGCGAGTCAGTTCTCCTGTCCGGGAGTCGACGGTGTGAGCAGGGAGAGCAGTCCGCGCACGCCGGCGTCGAAAGCGGCCGGCGTGCCGGAGGCGCGGGCGAGGACATAACCGCCCTGTACGGTGGCCAGGACGGCGGCGCCGATCTCCGCGCCGTCCAGTCCGGGGGCGAACTGCCCCTGCCGCTTGCCCTCTTCGACGGTCTGGGCGATCAGCTCGCGGATGGCGGCGATCGTCTCGCCGACCGGCGCGCGCAGTTCCTCGTTCGCGATCACCTCCGGGTCCATGGTCAGCCGGCCGACCGGGCATCCCCGCAGCACGTCACGCTCGCGCAGCAGATACGCCTCGATGCGCTCGTACGGCGTGCCCGGCCCGCGGAGGACGCCCTCGGCGGTGGCCCGCAGCTCCTCGGCGGTGCGCCGGATCGCCGCCAGGGCGAGATCCGGCTTGCCCTTGAAGTGGTGGTACATGCTGCCCTGCCCGGCACCCGCGCGCTCCAGGATCGCCTTGGGGCTGGTGCCCACGTACCCGCGGTCCCACAGCAGCTCGCGGGCGGACTCGACGAGTCGTTCCGAGGTGCTCATGTCCTCACTGTACATACCAGTAGGTACAGCCCGCCAGTCCATCCGTGCGCGCGTCGCGCGGTCCCCCCGGAGCAGCCGCGCGTGACCGCCGTACTCCCTGGGGGGTACGCGTCCTGCCGCCGGCCGCACGACGACCAGGACCCGCCTCCCGAGGGAGTCTCGGGACATCACCCGAAGACCCGAACGACGAGGGAGACGACCCGAGATGCAGACCCTGGCGAACTGGGACGGCGGACCCGGACCCTGGATCCTGTTCTTCCCGCCGATCTGGGCGGCCGTCGTGATCGGCGCCGTCACCGTCCTGCGCCGCACCGCCTGGCGCGGGCGCGGCGGCTCCTGGCGGCCGGTCGACACGGGACGCCCGGCGGGCGACTCACCGCTCGCGGTACTCGGCCGCCGCTTCGCCTCCGGCGAGATCGACGAGGACGAGTACTGGCGCCGGCTGTCCGTTCTGGAGGAGCAGTTCGGCCGCGCGGGCAAGGGCGGTGTGGCATGACCGCGCGGGCGGCCACCCGTGCGGCGGAATCATCCGGTTGCCGATGGGAAGCCCGCCACCAGGAGGACGCCCCCGCCCGGAAAGCGGCGGGGCGAGAAAGCCGCAGCCGTTGACACGCTGGTCCCGGGACCCGGGTCCCGGGGCTCATGTGCCGGATCTGTCGTCGCCGAAGGTGACGGCGTGCCCGGTCAGCCGGCGACAGCCGACCGGGTGGGAGCCGGTGTTCCGGCCTTGGAGGAGGCGGGCGCGGGAGCCGTAGCGGGGACGGGGGCCGCACTCGCGGCCTGTGCCGGCCTCCCGGCCGGCGCCGTCCTTTCGACGGGAGCCGTACTGCTGGGGGGCGTCGCCGGCGGGACGGGCGCCGGCGTGACGGCCGCCGCCGATGGTTCGACGGCTGCCGCACTGGTGACGGGCGTTGCACTCGCAACCGGTGTCGACGTGACGGCGGACGCCTGCGTTTCGACGTGCTCCGTACCACTGACCGCTGCCGACCTCGCGACAGCCGCCGACCTCGCGACAGCCGCCGACCTCGCGACAACCGTCGACCTTCCGACGGACGCCACCGAAGCGCTCGCCGGCACAGGGGCCGCATCCGCCGCCACCGAAGCGTTCGCCGGCACAGGAGCTGTATGCCCCGCCGGCACGGAAGCGCTCGACGGCACGGAGGCACTCGCCGGCACCACGGCCCCCGCCGCGACAGGTGTCGGCCTCGCTGTCGGTCGTACCGTGCTCCGTGGTGAGCGGGCGGGATGGCTGCCGTTCGCTGCCGAGGCCGGCAGCAGCGTGAACCACACGACCTTGCCGTTCTCGCCGTCCGGCCGCGCGCCCC
Source organism: Streptomyces sp. NPDC036984 (assembly GCF_055607665.1). Classification (NCBI taxonomy): domain Bacteria; kingdom Bacillati; phylum Actinomycetota; class Actinomycetes; order Kitasatosporales; family Streptomycetaceae; genus Streptomyces; species Streptomyces sp. NPDC036984. Next base: position 47,967 of record NZ_JBVJRL010000014.1, on the reverse strand, counting down.
AGCTCTCGCTCACCGCGGCCACCATCGCAAGCCCCCGCCCGCACGTGGCCAGCGGGGTGTCGTCCGCCGTGTCCGTGACGTCCGTGACATCCGTGACATCGGCGGGTACCGGAAGGCGCGGATCGTGATCGCGTACCGAGACGGTGAGCCGGTCCGGCAGCAGCTCCAGCTCGACGGTGCACGACTTGTCGGGCCTGGCGTGCCGGTGGACGTTGCTCAGCAGCTCCGTCACACCGAGCGCGGCTCGGTCTATCAAGGGGTCCAGATGCCAGTAGCGCAACTGCGCAGATACGATTCTGCGGACCTGGCCGATCCGCGACGGCAGGGCTTGGAGCTCCACCGTGCAGTGCCTGCTTGGGTGACTGATCACGGCTGCGACTCCCCGATGTGAGGTCCGGGACGAACCGGAAGAACACGGAGAACAACGGATCCAGCAGGGTGCTTGCGTCCAAACGTCCGCCTGCTGTCATGGCCGGCGGGCTGGTTCGCAGCGTTATCGCCGGTAAACCCAGAGTGACGTGTGACCAGCGTGACGCAGCGGATGCGCTCACGCAACTCGCCGCGACGGTGTGCTGCTCAGCCGCCGCGTCCCGCCGCCTGGCGGACCGCCTCGATGAACCGCCGTGCCGCGGGCGGCCCCGGCCGGCCCGGCGCCGGGTCGTGCTCGCCCAGCGTGAGCAGATACCGCGTGCCGTTGACGTCGGCCAGCGCCCGGTCGTCCGGCGCGAACCACGGCCTGGAGGCGCGCACCGCCTGCACCGGCGCGCTGTCGATCTCGCTGCCGTAGCTGTTGAGCAACTGGAGCCTGCCGTCGCTGATCCGGACCTGCCCGGCCCGGGTGAGCGAACGCAGACGTTTGCCGATTCGCACGCCTGTGGCCGTGAACTCCGGCTCCGCCATGTTTCGCCGCCCCCTTGCGGTCTCCCCGTGGTTCGTTGGTGCGCCCCCGTCCGGGACGGTGGTCCCGTCGCGTGCAGTCTGCCCCGGCGCGGCGAGGAGCACCAGTACGCACGATACGTCTGCGACCGGCACCCGGAGCACTCACGCCCATGCGCCCCCGGATGGCTCGCACGTCTGTGCCCCAGGGCGTCTTTGGTTGGCCCAAAGATGCGTTTATGCAGGTGGGAAGCGGTGTGAAAGGTGCCTATGCTCGATATGCCGGCCCGCGCGAGGCGCCGTCGGTGATCACCGTAAGGAGCCCCGCCGTGAGCACCACCCACCAGACCAGGACCGGCGCCACCCTCGACGTCGACCGCAGTGACGCCGCCTACCGCAGTTGGCTGAAAGAAGCCGTTCGCAAGGTCCAGGCCGACGCCAACCGATCGGCGGACACGCACCTTCTGCGCTTCCCGCTGCCCGAGCGCTGGGGCATCGACCTTTATCTCAAGGACGAGTCCACGCACCCCACCGGCAGCCTCAAGCACCGGCTCGCCCGTTCCCTGTTCCTCTACGGCCTCTGCAATGGCTGGATCCGTCCGGACCGCCCGGTGATCGAGGCGTCCAGCGGCTCGACGGCGGTCTCCGAGGCGTACTTCGCCAAGCTGATCGGCGTCCCCTTCATCGCGGTCATGCCGCGCACGACCAGCGCCGAGAAGATCCGCCTGATCGAGTTCCACGGCGGACAGTGCCACTTCGTGGACGACTCCCGCAAGATGTACGAGGAATCCGCCCGCCTCGCGGTGGAGACCGGCGGCCACTACATGGACCAGTTCACCTACGCCGAGCGGGCGACGGACTGGCGCGGCAACAACAACATCGCCGAGTCCATCTTCCGGCAGCTGCGCCTGGAGCGGTTCCCGGAGCCGGCCTGGATCGTCGCCACGGCGGGCACCGGCGGCACCTCGGCGACCCTCGCCCGCTACGTCCACTACATGCAGTACGACACCCGGATCTGTGTCGCCGACCCGGACAACTCCTGTTTCTTCGAGGGCTGGACCACCGGCGACCCGGACGTCACCTGTGACTGCGGCTCCCGGATCGAGGGCATCGGCCGGCCGCGCATGGAGCCCAGCTTCGTGCCCGGCGCGATCGACCGGATGATGAAGGTCCCGGACGCGGCCAGCGTCGCCGCCGTCCGCGCGCTGGAGCAGGCCATCGGCCGCAAGGCGGGCGGCTCGACCGGCACCGGCCTGTGGAGTTCGCTGAAGATCGTTTCCGAGATGGTGGCCGAGGGCCGTACGGGCAGCGTCGTGACCCTGCTGTGCGACCCGGGCGACCGCTACCTCGACAAGTACTACTCGGACGCGTGGCTCGTGGAGCAGGGGCTGGACATCGCGCCGTACTCCGCGGCGATCGACTCGCTGCTGGCGACGGGCGTGTGGCCGGAATGAGCCGGGTCTTCCCCCCGGCAACCGCTGTCTGACGGGTGGGTGGCGGTGACGTGTGGGTTCGGTGACGGCTCAATTGAGGCTCTGGGCAAGCGGGTTGTGCCTGTGCGGCTGATAAGATCATCGCACTTTTGAGTGGGCTGACGGCGTGTCATGGACGCGTTCGGGGGGACAGTCTCAAAGGCACCATCGCGCACGCACGCTCTGGGCGCGATGCGACTTGAAGAGAGTCTCATGACGTCATTGACCCAGGATCCACTGCTGTGGATCTTGCTGGTGGTGCTCATCGCTGCGGTCGTCGCAGTGATGCGGGCCCGGAGAACCAACATGGCGCTCCGAAGAACGAGGAGGGACCTGGAGGCAGGGCTGGGGGAGGCCCGCGGCGATGTCGGCCAACTGCACACCCACATCGCCGCGCTGACCGCACAGCATCAGCGCGACCTCGCGGACGTACGGGCGGACGCGGAGGCGGCGACCAAAGCGGTGCTGAAATCCGCGATGGGAACGCTCCAGTCGCTCGCCGAGGAGCAGCAGGTACTCCTGGACGACCTGCTGAAGAAGTACGGCGACACCACGGAGATGCTGGCCGACCTGATGACGGTCGACCACACCGGCAGCCAGTTCGGCCGCCGCGCCAAGGGCATCTCCGTGCTGTGCGGCGGCTGGCTGGGCAGGCGGGAGGGCGCGGCCACGGTCTACGACGTCGCCCGCAGCGCCCAGGGCAGGATCAAGGACTTCAACCGGGTCAGCGTCCACTCGCAGGTCAACGTCTCGCTCGTCGGCAAGGCCGTCGAGCCGGTGGCCGTCGTGCTGGCCGAGCTGCTGGACAACGCGACGAACTACAGTGCGCCCGGAACGCCGGTCGAGGTCAACATCCAGGCCGTACCGACCGGTGTCTGCTTCATCGTGGACGACGCCGGCCTCGGCATGGACCAGGAGACCAAGGACCGGGCGGCGGCTCTGCTGTCCGTCGACGGCCCCGTCGACATCACCGGTCTCGGCGATCCGCCGCGGTTCGGCTTCGCCGTGTGCGGCATGCTCGCCGCCCGCTACGGCTTCGCCGTCTCCGTCGGTTCCGTGTCCCCCTACGGCGGAGTGCGTGCAGTGATTCGTGTGCCCGAAAGTCTCCTGGCGGCCGACGTTCCTTCCCCCGCGGCCGACGTGCAGGACACCGCGGACCCGGAGGCGGCCCCCCAGCGACTGGCGCCGGTCCCGGTCGTGGGCCCTTCGCACGTGGTGGGCACGACCTCCGGAGGTCTGCCCAAGCGCCGGCGACGGGGTGGCCCCGTCACGGTGGTCCCCGCCCTCGACGCCGCCGGCCAGGACGGGGCCCAGGAGCCGGCCAGCGAGGTCACGGCGTCACGGCTCGGGGCGTTCGCGCGCGGAACACAGCTCGGCCGCACCACGAACACCACGGAAGGACCTGACAACAAGTGAAGACCGACCTGTCCTGGGTGCTGAACGACGTGCTCGAGGTACGCGGAGCCCGGCACGCGATCCTCGTCTCGGGCGACGGCCTGCTGCTGCAGCGGTCGGACGACATCGCGCGGGACGACGCCGAGACGAACGCCGCCGCGATGAGCTCGATGCAGTCGCTGAGCCGCGCCGTCGCCGGGTTCGTGGGAGCGGGGCACGGCATCTGGAAGCAGACGCTGCTGGAGTACGACGGCGGCTGGATCTTCCTCATCGCCGCCGGTCAGGGGTCGTACCTCGCCGTCTCGGCCGCGCTGGACGTCGACATGGAGGCCATGTCGTTCCGCATGCAGAAGACGGTGGCCGGTCTGAGCAAGGCGATGAGCGTGGCGCCGCGCACGGACCATGGTGCCGGCGCATGACGACGCCCGGCGAGGAAGCTTCCGTCACCAGCGACTTCGTCCGCTCCTACGTCATCACCGGCGGCCGCAGGCTGCCGGCCTCGGACGACCTGGCGCTGCACACCCTGGTCACGCTGGCTCCCGAGCGGACCCCTCCGCTGGGGGCCGGCCCCGAGGTGATGGCCATCTGGCAGCTGTGCGCGGGCGGCTACCTGTCGGTCGCCGAGGTGGCCGGCCACCTGGCGCTGCCGGTGGGCGTGGCCAGGCTGCTGCTGACCGACTTATTCGAGCAGGGCCACCTGCTGCGCCGCGCCGAGCCGCCCCGGGCTCAGAACGTTGACAGAGCGACCCTCGAGAAGGTTCTGCATGGACTCCAATCCCTCATCAGCTGAGACGGCCCCGGGATCCATCTACGTCTCCAGCGCGGTGACCAACGCTGCGAAGATCCTCGTCGTCGGGCACTTCGCGGTGGGCAAGACGACCTTCATCGGCTCGCTGTCGGAGATCACCCCGCTGCGCACCGAGGAGAAGATGACGCAGGCGTCCCTCCATGTGGACGACCTCAGGGGCGTGACGGACAAGACCACCACCACCGTGGCCCTGGACTTCGGCCGTCTGACCCTCAGCGACGAACTCGTGCTGTATCTGTTCGGCACCCCCGGACAGCAGCGTTTCATGCAGCTGTGGGAGGACATGGCCCGCGGTGCGCTGGGGGCACTGTTGCTGGTCGACCCAGGCCGGCTGGAGGAGACCTTCCCCGTCATCGACCTCGTCGAGGGATACGGCCTCGAGTACGCCATCGCGGTCAACAGCTTCGAGCAGGGCAAGGCGTACGAGGAGGCGGAGGTCCGCGAGGCCCTCGACCTGCTCCCGGACACTCCCGTCGTCTACTGCGACGCCCGCGACCGGCAGTCCTCCGCCCGCGCGCTGATCGCGCTCGTGCGGCACCTGCTCACCCGAGTCGCCTGACACGCCAATCCGCCCGGACCATCGGCCCGGAGCCAGCAGAAGGAACCCCATGGACCGCCAGTCAGTCCCCGCTCCCACCGGGGCCAGATGCCCCATGCACGACGCCGCGTTCGCCGCCGACCCCCACCAGGTCTACGACCGGCTGCGCGCCCAGGGCCCGGCCGGGCCGGTCGAACTCGCGCCCGGTATCGACGCGACCCTGGTCGTCGGGCACGAGACGGCTCTGCGCGTGTTGCAGAACTCCACGCTCTTCGCCCGGGACGCCCGCCGCTGGAAGGCGCTGGCCGAAGGGCGCATCGGGCTGGACCACCCGGTGCTGCCGATGATGGCGTACCGGCCCAACTGCCTGTTCACCGACGGAGCCGTGCATCTGCGGCTGCGCAAGGCCGTCACGGACAGCCTGGCCCGGCTCAACATCACCCGGATCCGCAGGGACGTCGAGCCCATCGCCGACTACCTCATCGACCAGTTCAGCGAGCGCGGCCGGGCCGACCTCCTCAACGACTACGCCAAACTGCTGCCGCTGCTGCTGTTCAACAAGCTCTTCGGCTGCCCGGCGGACATCGGTGACACCCTCACCAGCTCCATGTCGGCGATCTTCGACGGCAAGGACGCCCTGCGGGCCAACGAGGAACTCACCGCCTGCCTCATGGAGCTGATCGCACTCAAGCGCCGTCGGCCCGGCGACGACGTCACCTCCTGGCTGATCCAGCACCCCGCGGGCCTGACCGACGAGGAGCTCAAGGACCAGCTGGTCATGCTGATGGGCGCCGGCGTGGAACCCGAGCGCAACCTCATCGGCAACGCCCTGCTCCTGCTGCTGTCACCCGACACGAGCGGACGCGACTCCGGGCTGCTGATCGAGGAGGCGATCGATCACGTGCTGTGGAACCAGACGCCGATCGCCAACTACGCCACCCACTACCCGGTCCAGGACGTGGACCTCGGGGGAGTGGTGGCGGAGGCGGGCACCCCGGTCGTCATCAGCTTCGCCGCGGCCAACAGCGATCCGGCGCTGGCCGAGGCCCGACGGACGCACAGCAAGGGCGCCCACCTGGCGTGGGGAGCCGGTCCGCACGCCTGCCCGGCCAAGGACCCGGCACAGGTCATCGCCGTCACCGCGATCGAGAAGATCCTCAACGCGCTGCCCGACCTGACGCTGGCCGTCCACGAGAAGGAGCTGGAGTGGCGGCCGGGTCCGTTCCACCGGGCACTGGTCACGCTGCCCGTGGCGTTCAGCCCGACGCCGGCCACCCGCATGGTCTCCGCGCTCCAGAACCGGACCGTCACCGCCGCGGCGGAGCAGCCGCTCCACTCGGCTCCGGCGCCCGCCACCCGTCAGGAACCGGCCAGGAAGAAGGGCTTCTGGAGTACGTTCTTGGACATCTTCCGGGTCTGATGTGCGGCATGTGACGGGAGCAACATTGTCAGGCGCATGATGAAGGAGAGGGGAAGGGTAGGTTCCGGCGGTAACGGTAGCGCCCAGCCATAAAGGAGCTTCGCGTGACCGCCGTTGGCGTCATACGCGGTACCCCCACCGACCGCCGAGCCGTCATCCCCCTCCTTCGTCGCCTCCGCTCCGAGGAGGGCCAGGCCGATCCCCTGCCCGTCTGGGACGAGCTGCGCGCCCTGGGGGAAGTGGTGCCTGCTCCCTGGGGCGGGTACTTCGTGACCGGCTTCGAGCTCTGCAGCGAGATCCTGCGCGGCAGGAACTGGCTCGTACCGGACTTCGACTGGCAGCAGCGCCGGCCGGACCCGGCACGCTGGCAGGACCCGGCGACGCGGGAGATGACGCGGACGCTCTCCCGGCTCAACCCGCCGGAGCACACCCTCCGGCGCCGCGCCCTGGGCAACCTCTTCGACCGCGGCACCCTCGAGGCCCTGCGGCCGCACATCGCCGCCCACGTCACCCGGCTCCTGGACCGACTGGACGCAGAGGTGCACGCCAACGGCGAGGCCGACTTCGTCGGCACGGTCGCCGACCAGCTCCCGATCCACACCGTCGGCCACTGGCTCGCCATCCCGGCCGAGCACTACCCGCACATCCTGGACTTCACCCACCGGCAGGTCCACGCCCAGGAACTGATCCCCACCAAGAGCGAACTGGCGATCTCGGCCCAGGCCACCCTGGAGATGAGGGCCTTCTTCACCGACCTCCTCGCGCACCGCCGCGCCCACCCCGGCAACGACATCCTCTCGGGCTGGATCCGCTACTGGGACGCCCACTACCCCGACGACCGCGCGGCAGCGGACCAGATGCTGTACGACCTGACGATGTTCATCACCATCGCCTCCCTGGAGACCACCGCGACCCTGCTGGCCAACCTCGTGTGGTTCCTGACCCAGGACCCCGTCCAGGCCGACTGGCTGCGCCGGCACCCCGAACACGTCGACGACGCGATCGAGGAGGCGCTGCGGTACGACCCGCCGATCCACCTCAACTCCCGCTTCGCCGCGGACGACACCGTCCTCGCCGGCGTCCCCATCGCCAAGGACACCACCGTCCACGTCCTGTACGGCGCCGCCAACCACGACCCGCGCCGCAACCCGGAGCCCCACGTCTTCGACATCCGCCGCAAGGGCGGCCACCTCACGTTCGGCGGCGGCGTGCACTACTGCCTCGGCACGACGCTGGCCCGCCTGGAGGCCCGCCTCCTGCTCACCCAGCTGCTGGAACGATTCCCCACCCTGCGGCCGACCGCGCGCCCGACCTACGCGAACCGGATGGTTTTCCGGCGCATCACCTCCCTGAAAGTGACGACATGACCACCCTCCCCCTCAAGGCTCTCCCGACCGGTGCCCTGCGGCAGACTCTGCGGACGCACCGGGAGGGCCCCGTCCTCACCGTCGAGCTGAACACCCCCGAGCAGGGCAACACCGTCACCGACGCCCTGCTGGACGACCTCCTGGCGGTCCTCCAGGACCAGGACCCGGCGGTCCGGGTGGTCGTGCTCTCCGGGAGCGGCGACGACTTCTGCCTCGGCGGGGACCGCAGCGAGTTCACCCGGCAGCTCGCCCACGACCCCACGGGCGGCGGCATCCGCCTGTCGGGGGCCAAGGCGCGGCGCGTCTGCGACGCCCTGACCGCGAACCCGGCCGTCACCATCGCCCGCGTCCACGGCAAGGCCATCGGGGCGGGCCTCGCCCTGGCGCTCGCCTGCGACCTGCGGGTCGGAGCCGAGGACGCGACCTTCCGGCTGCCCGAACTCGCCCTCGGGCTGCCCACCGCCTGGGGCGGCCTCCTGCCCCGCCTCATCAGCGAGGTCGGCGCCGCCCGCGTCCGTGAACTCGTCCTCACCGGACGCGCCTTCACCGCGGCCGAGGCCCAGTCCCTGTCCATCCTGCAAAGGGTCGTCCCCGCGCACGAGCTGGACGCGGCCGTCGCCGACTGGGCCAGGCCCATCGTCCGCCGCCCGCCGGCGGCCCTGCGCGTCACCAAGACCCTGCTCAACTCGCTGTCCGCCGCCTCCCGCCTGGCCGACGTCTCCGCGCTGGACGCGGAGCTGATGGCAGCGGTGGTGACCGAGTCGCAGCGGGCCCGCGGCACCGGCTGATCAGGGCTTCGCCAGGCGCCGGTCCAAGGAGGAAACCGCATCGCGGAAGGCGCGCCCCAGGCCCGCCCGGGCCAGCCCGAGGACGAACCGGAACGGCGCCGTCCCGTCCGCGGCGAAGACCCACTGCACCTGCGTGCCCGTGCCGCAAGGAGCAAGGCGCCACTCCTCGGCCAGGGCATGGGCCCCCGGCGCGTTGGTGACGTCGACGCGGTAGGCGTACACCTCGGGCGCCCGCGCCACGAGCACCGTCTCCTCGAACCGCGTCCCGCCCCTGAGCCGGATCTCCCGCCCGGCGCCGCCGTGGGTGGCCCGGGCGAAGGCCACCGCCGAGAACCACTGCGTCCAGCCGGGCACGTCCTCGGCGAGTGCGTGGAAGACCCGCTCCGGGGACGCGGAGATCTCCCGCGCGAAGACCAGACGTACGGGTGCGGACCCGACGAAGTCGGTTCCCACCGGGCGCAGACGACGAGCCATGGACGAGCCCCCCTGGTGTCACTCCGGCAGCGCGGCCGACCGGGCGGGGCCACCATAGCTGACGGCCCCTCAGATGTCTGCGGCCTCTTCCGCGGGTTCGCCCGCCACCAGCACACGCAGGTGCTCGGAGATCTCCTCGCGCGCCTCGGCGGGCAGGCCCGCGTCGGTGACCAGGGTGTCCACCTGCTCCAGTGTGGCAAAGGAACTCAAGCCCACCGTGCCCCACTTGGTGTGGTCGGCCACCACCACGACCCGGCGCGCGGAGTGCACCAGCCGCCGGTTGGTCTCGGCCTCCGCGAGGTTCGGCGTGGACAGGCCGGCCTCCGCCGATATGCCGTGCACGCCGAGGAAGAGCAGATCGAAGTGGAGCGTGGCGATCGCCTGGTCGGCCACCGGCCCCACCAGCGAGTCCGACGGAGTGCGCACCCCGCCGGTCAGCACCACCGTGGCCGCCCCCTGCCGCTGCCCCGAGGTGCGCTGCGCCGCGTGGAAGACGTCCGCGACCCGCACCGAGTTCGTCACCACGGTCAGATCGGGCACCTCCAGCAGGTGCTGGGCGAGGGCGTACGTCGTCGTACCGCCGGACAGGGCGATCGCCGCGCCCGGGCTGACCAACCGGGCGGCGGCGCGCGCGATGTCCTCCTTGGCGCTCAGCTCCAGCCCGGACTTCGCCTCGAACCCAGGCTCGTGGGTGCTCGCCTCGACCACCGGCACCGCACCGCCGTGCACCTTCTCCAGCACACCCTGGCGGGCGAGCGCGTCCAGGTCACGGCGCACGGTCATGTCCGAGACACCGAGCTTGCGGGTCAGCTCGTTGACCCGTACCCCGCCCCGGCGCCGGACCTCGTCCAGGATCAGGGCGCGGCGCTGCTCCGCGAGGAGGTTCTGATTCTCACTCACGTACGCTCCGGTCCTTTCGCCGCAAACCGTCCGACCCGCCCGGCGTACCGGCTCCGACCTGGAGGTTCCATACGTCCGGTAGCGCGCGGGCGTCCCATCTTTTCACGGGTCGGTGCCGGTTGCGCCACCACCTGCCCGCCCGGATGCCGACGACCGGGGACGCGCTCGCCCGCCCGCCGTCACACGGATCGGGGAGATTTCGTGACGAGAGGTGTACACGACCCCCGGACCGGACATCCTGGAGCGCGCACGACACAGACGTCAGGGCGTCACGGGGGAAGTGCGAGAACAGTGGAACGCGCAACGGAACGCACCACCGACCGGCACGAGAACCGCCCCGCCGGGCAGCACACAGACGGGCGCGCGGGGCCGGAGACCGATCTGGAACTGCTGGTGCACGGGGTCGGCGGCACCACACCCGACAAAATGCTCGGTGACCCGCGCACCGTCCGGGTCACCGGCGACGACACGGCCGCCGTGTTCCGGCGCGCAGAGGACGCCGAGACCGGGGAGACACCGCGGAAGGGGCCGATCCGGGAGGCGTACGTCTGGTGCAACCTGACCTCCGGCGACGGCAGCCGCGCCCTGTGGCTGCTGCTGCTGCCGTTCATGGTGGTCAACCTCGCCCACTGGATGCGGCCCGCCGCGCCCGGCAGGCCGCGCACCGCCCGGCTCTACGGTCTCCTCGTACGGCTGGCCGCCCTCACCCTGACGGTGCTCCTGGTGGCCGCCGTCTGCGAGGTGGCCCTGGACCTGGTCGCCTGGCAGTGCGCCGGCGTCCAGGCCTGTGTCCGCCGCCACTCCTGGCTGGACTTCCTGGCACCCGCGGCCCCCGGAGCGCCCGCCGCAGCCGGTGGCTGGTGGAGCGCGCCGGGCCGCCGGCTCGCGCTCGCCGCGGTGGTGCCGACCGCGCTGACCTGCCTCCTCTGGTACCTCTCGCACCGCACCTGGAGCGCGTACGAGTCCCACCGGCCGTTATTCGTCGACGACCCCGATCCGGGCACCGACGACCCCGATCCGGGCACCGATGACCGCGGGCCGGACACCGACGACCCCGACCCCGACACCCACGCCAGTGCGCTGGCCCGCCCCGGCTTCTGGTACGGGCGCCGCCTGGTCGCCCGGCTGCGCGCGGCCCACACCGCGGCGGGCCTGCTCACGGTGGCCGCCGCCGTCGTCACCCCACCGACCCGCTTCGACCACCGGCCAGGCGGACCCGCCGCGCTCGACGCCGCCGGCTGGCTGCTGGCCGGGGCCCTGCTCGCCTGGGCGGCGGTGGTGGTCGGCGTGGTCTGCCGCCGGGGGCGCAGCGAGAACCGGCTCGACCAGCGGCTCGACCGGCACCTCGGCCGCCTCCTGCCGCTCGGCGCGCTCACCCTGCTGCTGCTCGGCCTGCTGTACGCCGGCTGGGCCCGGCCCGGCTGGCAGTCCACCGGACGACTCCCAGGAGACCCGGCCTTCGGCGCCCTCATGCTGACCCAGGGCCTGCTCGTCCTCGCCCTGGCAGCCGTGGCCCGGCATCTGTACCGGCGCCGCCCCGACCCGCGCGCCGGGATGCGCGGCCTCGGCGGTCCCGCCGTCGCCCTGCTCGCCTGTGCGCTGGGCGGGGTGATCTCCGGCGGGCTCGCGCAGCGCGTCGCCGACTGGCTGGACGGCACCCGCGCCCTGCTCCCCGGGCCGCCCGTCCTGCTGACCTGGCAGGCGTCCGCCATCCCGCCGCTTCTCGTGGTCCTGCTCCTCCTGGCCGCCCTGCTCGCGCTGAGCACCGGCAGGCTCGCCCGCGCCGAACGCGACCGCGTCCGCCGCGAGCACCCGGGCGAACCCGAGGACCCGTCCCGCACCCGCGCCATCGCCCACGCCCGGGCCATGGCGACCCTCACCGACCAGGCGCCCCTCATCGTCGCCGTGCTCACCGCCACCACCCTGTTGCTGGGTGGCGCGGCGCTGGCCGGAGCCCTGGCCACCCGGGAGACCCCCGAGGGAGCGGCCCGCCCCGCCCACCACCTCGTCCAGGCCGTGGCCGAGACCTCGCAGGCTCTGGGCTCCTGGCTGGTCGGATTCGGCTTCCTGCTCTTCGTGACCTGGGGCAGGCGGGCCTACAAGGACGCCTCGGCCCGGCGCACCGTCGGCATCCTCTGGGACGTCGGCACCTTCTGGCCGCGCGCCGCCCACCCCTTCGCGCCACCCTGCTACGCCGAGCGCGCCGTACCGGATCTGACCTGGCGCATCGCCACCTGGACCCGGCACACCGGAGGCCGGCTGGTCCTGTCCGGCCATTCCCAGGGCAGCGTCCTCGCCGCCGCGGCGGCCTGGCAGCTGCCGCAGTCCGTACGCGGCCGGGTCGCCCTGCTCACCTACGGCTCACCACTGGAGCGCCTGTACGGCCGCTGGTTCCCGGCCCACTTCGGCCCGCCGGCGCTCGCCGCCCTGCACCACGACGTCGTCTGCTGGCGCAACCTCTACCGCCGCACCGATCCCATCGGCGGCCCCGTCCGCGTGCCCGGCGACGCCACCCCGGACGTCGACCACGAGCCCCTGCCGGACCCCCGTGTCTACGGCCGCACCCTCGACCACCCGCTCCCGGACCCGATCCTCGGCCACTCCGACTATCAGGCGGACCCCGCCTTCAGGCGCGAACGCGCCCACCTCCTGGCCCGCCTGTGCCCCGAGCTGCCGGCCCAGCGCCCGGAGCCGGGCCAGGGCGGCGCCGAAGCGGGCTGAGCGCGGTGCCCGACGGACTCAGGGCAGTTCCGGCAGGTCCTCCGCGTACAGCAGGGTCAGGTCGTCGGTCGTCGGGTCGGTGAACTGGGCGACCCGGCCCGCGTGGCGCTCCACCATCGCCTCGAACGTCTGCCGGGCCGTACGGCCGTTGCCGAACGCGGGGCCCTTCGGGATCGCCGTGAAGTACTTCAGCAGCGCCTCGGACGCGCCCGGCGTGAGCCGGTACTCGTGCTCGTCGGCCTGCTGCTCCACGATCCGCAGCAACTCCTCGGGGCCGTAGTCGCCGAAGGTGATGGTGCGGGAGAAGCGGGAGGCCACACCCGGATTGACGGACAGGAAGCGTTCCATCTCCGCCGTGTATCCGGCGACGATCACCACCACGGCGTCCCGGTGGTCCTCCATCAACTTCACCAGCGTGTCGATGGCCTCCTTGCCGAAATCCCGCCCGGCGTCCTCCGGGGACAGCGCGTACGCCTCGTCGACGAACAGCACACCGCCGCGGGCCCGTTCGAACGCCTCCTGGGTGCGGATCGCCGTGGAACCGATGTGCTCGCCGACCAGGTCGACGCGCGACACCTCCACCAGGTGGCCCTTCTCCAGCACGCCCAGCGAGGCGAGGATCTCGCCGTAGAGCCGGGCGACCGTCGTCTTGCCGGTGCCGGGGGAGCCGGTGAAGACCAGATGCCGTTTGACGGAGGCCGCCTTCAACCCGGCCCGCTGCCGGCGCCGGCCCACCTCGATCATGTCGGTCAGCGCCCGCACCTCGCGCTTGACGCTTTCCAGACCCACCAGCGCGTCGAGTTCCCCGAGCACGTCCTTCGACGTCCGCTGCGACGTCTCCGGCTCCGGCACGGCGACGAGCGGCTCCTGCCGGGCCGCCTGCTGCCCGGGGATCGAGCCCAGCAGGCCGACGGACTGCGCCACTGTCTGCACGGCCGCCTCCCGGGCCGCCGGCGTCCGCGGACCGCCGCTCTCGTCGCTGGTGCAGTCCTCCACGACCGGCCCCGATCCGGATCCCGCGTCCGGGCCGCCGTCGGCGAACTCGTACCCACCGCGCGCGCAGCGCTCCGTGCGGCACTTGCGCAACGTCGTACGGCAGCCGTCGATCACATGGAAGCCGTAGCCGCCGCTGCCGCTGACCCGGCAGCCGAGGAAGCTGCCGCGGCCGCCCGCGGAGACGTAGAAACCGGCCTCGGCGGGGGAGTCCACCGTGCAGCGCTCGATGGTCGGGTCGGCGCCCTTGGTGACGATCACACCGGTCTGGGTGCCGTCCAGCGTGCAGTTGTTGAGCGTGCCGCCGCTGCCGTGGTCACGGAACCAGGCGCCGGTGGCCGCCTCCCTGATCCGGCAGTCGTCCAGCTGGGCGGTGGCCCCGTCGCTCACCGACACGGCCGTGTTGCGCACCTGCGACAGATCGCTGTCCACGACGTCCGCGCGGGAACCCCGGTCCAGCACGAACAGCGCGTCCGGCACGTCGTGCACCCGGCAGGAGTCGAGCACGGCGGTGGCGCCGTCGCTGACCCACACCGCCGGGTAGTCGCCGGTGCTGTCGAAGATCTCGCACTGGTTGGCGTCCACCCGGGTGCCCGGGTCCCACACCGACAGGCCGTTGCGCCCGAACTGACGGACCGTCGTCCGGGTCAGGGTGAGCACCGAACGGGAGCGCAGGTCGACCGCGTTCTCCGGGATGTCGTGAATGTGGCAGTCGGCGAGCGTGAGCACCGCGTCCGTGTCCAGCGTGATGCCGTCGGCGGTGGTGCGGTGCACCTCGCAGTCGGTCAGGTGCGCGGTGGCCCGCTGGGTGACCTGCACCCCGGAGCCGCGCACCTCGTAGATCTCGCAGCCCACCGCCTCCAGCGAGGTGTTCTCGCCGGTCGCGGTCAGTCCGGGCCCGGAGGCGTGGTGCACCCGGCAGCGGTCCAGGCGCGGATGTGCCCCGCCGCGCACCGCCACGCCCGCCTGCCCGGCCGCGACGACCTCGCACTCCTCGAACACCCCGCCCCCGCCGTCGAGTACGGCGATGCCGATGCCGGCCGGGTTGTCGACGGTGCAGCGGCGCACGGTCGGGCGGGCGCCGCCGCGCACCTCGATACCGGCGGCCGACCGCGTGACGATCCGCACGTCCATCAGCTCGGGCGTGCCCTCCTCGACCAGCAGCGCGGGCGCCGCCGCGTCCTGGCCCTCCACGTGCACGTCCTGCACCACGGCCGAGGCCCGCACGGTGAGCGGCACCCCGTCCACGGGCGCGATCCGCACCGAGCCGGGTGAGCCCTCGGGCCCACGGAGTGTCACCGCCCGCTGGACGACGAGATTTTCCCGGTAGGTGCCGGGGGCGATCGTGAGGACGTCGCCGTCGGCGGCGGCCTCCAGGGCGGCGGCGAGCGAAGCGTACTCACCCGTGCGGCGCCGCCACCGCGAGGTACCGGTGTGCGTCACCTGGACCGTGCCCTGTGCCATGGCGTTGCTGTGCCCCCACCTCGTCGTACTGATGGCTCGCTGCCCGCCGGGGCGCTGCCGCCGGTGGCGGCACCGCGACCGTGCTCGGCCCCGGGGCGTGAGCGCGTTCGCGCTCACGGGAAACCTGCGCTCCGGGGTTCACGGCCCCCGCGGGTTGTCGCCGAAAGCGCTTCGGCCGGTCCACCGTAGCGCGTGCGTGCACGCCGAGTGGACCAGAGCCGGAAGGCGGTCAGCTGCCGGTGCCCGCCTTGCCCCAGTCCGGGCCCGCCCGGTCCCAGGCCTGGTCCCAGCGCGCGTACCGCCGGCGGACCAGGCGCCAGACGGTCAGGCGCCGGACGCTCTCGACCAGGGCCGCGGTCAGCAGGGCCGCGCCGAATCCGGCGAGCACGGCGTGCGCCGTCGCGGTGGCGGAGTCCAGCGGACGGGTCGTTATTCGGCCGTGCGGGTCGGTCCAGAGGCCGAAGTGGTCCCCCGGGCGCGGTGACTTCAGTTCCGCGAGGACGGGGCCGTGCTGCCGGGTGCCGTCCGGCGCCGTCCAGTTCGCGAGGACGCGACTGCGGGCCTCGCGCGCGGAGGAGGTGTCCGGATCGGCCTCCGGCAGGACCCCGCCCAGGTCCCGCACCACGGTGGCCGTGACGACGTGGCGCGCGTGCTGCTGCTGCCGTACGGACCGCTGGAGCGAGTCCTGGGCCGTGAAACCGACCAGACAACCCGTCACGGGTGCGGCCACGACGATCAGCAGCAGCGACACGAGGGCCACCCACGCCTCGGCCAGATCGGTCGTGCGGCGCAGCGGATTGCGCCGCCAGCGCCACAGCCCACTGAGTGCCCGCATGCCCCCACCCCCCTTCCGGTCCGTCATAACCCCCGGCGACGGCGCCCGCTCGCGGTCCGGACCGAGAGAGAGCGACATCACGTCCGCCGCGGCTTGTGACGCACGCGGCCTCACGAATTTCTCACGCCCTCTCAACGACCGGGTCACCGCCCCGGGTTCCCGGCCGAGCGGTCTGCGCGAGGTGACGGACGAGCCGGTGGCCGCGTACTAGTCGAGCACCCGGACCGGGTCGCCGACCCTGATCGTGCCGGCGGAGACGGGCACGAGGTTCTTCCCGAACAGCAGCTTCGCGTCGATCCTGCGGTGGCGGGCCAGGGTGTACAGCGGTTCCCGGCCGCGCGCGGCGGTGTTCTGGTCGGTGGTCGTCACGACACACCGCGCGCTCGGCTTGGGGGCTCGGAAGACCACCTCGCCGACGGAGATCCGCTGCCAGTGGTCCTCGGCCCAGGGCTCGGTGCCGGCCACGACGACGTTGGGCCGGAAGCGGTTCATGGGCAGCGGGCCCTCGTGGGCATGCGGGCCCTCGGCTATCAGGGAGTTCAGCGCCTCCAGCGAGGCAACCGTGGTGATCAGCAGGGGGTAACCGTCGGCGAAGCTCACCGTCTCGCCGGGCAGGGCGTACTCGGGCTCGACCGGGCGGCGGTGGGCCGGGTCGTCCATGTGGACCAGGCGGACCTCGACACCCAGATAGGCACTGCACCAGTCGTGCGCGGCCGCGGCGGCCGGGACCGCCTCGACCTTCGTGCCGAAAACATTGACCGGCACGGTCGTCACCGGCTGCGGCACTTCGACGGTCAGCGGCGCCCGGCCGGGCGCGGACAGACGAACGCCGCCGCCGGCCAGTGGCTCGGCGGCGGCCAGCGCGAGCCGCGGCTGCTCACGCTGTGTGACGACCTTTCCCCCGTGGTCGATCAGTGTCCAGCGTCGGTCCCCGGCCAGGCCCCAGGGCTCCACCACGGCCTCCCTGGGCGACATGCCCCGGAACGCCTTGACCGGATGGACATGGAGCGACTGCACTTCGGCGTTTCCCATGCCGCCATCGTGCCAGGCGGCACCGACAGCCAGGGTGCGCCGGCTCTAGTAGCCGCGGTACTGCTGCTGGTTGTTGTACGGGTCGTGGTAGGGAGCCGGTGCGGGCCGCGGCGCGGCCGGGCGCATGGCCTCGTACCCGGCGCCGGACGCCATCGGCCGCTGGGGCTGCGGGGCCTGCGTACCCGGGTAGCCGCGCGGGGCGCTCGCCTGCTGCGGGATGTACGCCGTGGGCGCATGCTGCAGCGGTGCGGGCTGCGGCGCCTGAGGGTAGCCGTAGCCGGGCTGCTGCGGGGACGGGGCCGCCGGGAGAGCGGGGAGGGCCGACGGCAGGGCGGGCAGGCTGCTGCCCGTGTCGTAGGCGGCGGGGACCCGGATCGGGGCGATCTGCGGGGTGCCCCGCTCGGCCACGAGCGAGTCGTAGATCGGGGTGTCCGGGAAGGAGGCGGAGTAGTAGCCGCCGCCATAGGTGGAGCGGGGGGAGGTCATGGCACATAAGTTAAGCCCACGATGTGCTGGTTGGGGAGACCGATAAGAGGGTTGTTTTCCGTGTCGGCAGGAGCCTGGGATCCCCAATCCGAGCGAACTCGGCAAAAAGGGACGCCGATCAACGTTTGAATCGCGTAAAAGGCGGGTTCCTCCGGGGTTACCGGCGGTTGACCGGCGATCTTGCTGCGCCGTTCGGGGGTGTGCGCCGTACCCGGGAATAGGTTGTGCGGGTAGGGATGACCCGGACCGCCGGGCGAAACCCGGAAGCCGACACGCGAGGGGGCGGACATGTCAATGCCGAAAGGTTCGAACACGCCGGTGCCGGCCACGGCGCTGCGCGTCGCATTGGGCTGGCGCTCCGGCCCGGGAGTGCCGGACGCCGATGCCTCGGCGCTGCTGCTCGCCGCCGGAAAAGTCCGTTCCGACGGGGACTTCGTCTTCTACAACCAGTCCGCCCATCCCTCCGGTGCGGTGCGCCACGAGGGCAAGCGGACGGCCGGCGGACGCGTCACCGACACCCTGACGGTCGACCTCGCGCGCGTGGAAGGCGCCATCGAGCGGATCGTCCTCGCCGCTTCCGCGGACGGCGGAACGTTCGGACAGGTTCCGGACCTCTGCATCGAGGTGACCGACGCCGCGTCAGGCCAGGTGGTCGCCCGCTTCGACAGCCCCGGTGCGACCGTCGAGACGGCCTTCGTGCTCGGCGAGTTCTACCGCCGCCAGGGCGGCTGGAAGTTCCGCGCCGTCGGCCAGGGCTACAGCAGCGGCCTCCAAGGTCTGGCCACGGACTTCGGCATCACCGTGGACGAACCGCAGCACGCCGCACCGCCCACGGCCCCCGCGACCACGCCACCGAGTCCCGCCACGGCCCCCGCGGCCACGCCACCGCGTCCGGGCACAACCGCCCCGGCCGCGCCACCCCGTCCCGTCACGGCGGCGGCCCCGCCGCCCGCGGCTCCTCCCGTACCCGCCGCCCAGCCGGTCCGGCTGTCCAAGGTCACCCTCACGAAGGCGTCCCCGTCCGTCTCGCTGGCCAAGCAGGGCGGCACCTCCGGTGCCCTGCGGGTGAACCTCAACTGGCAGATGCGCAAACAGTTCCCGGGCTGGGGCAGGTGGGGCGGTGGCGGCGACGTCGACCTCGACCTGTGCGCGCTGTACGAACTCACCGACGGCCGCAAGGGAGTCGTCCAGGCGCTCGGCAACTCCTTCGGCTCGCTCCACCGGCCGCCGTACATCCATCTCGACGGCGACGACCGCAGCGGAGCCGTGGCGAGCGGCGAGAACCTCACCGTCAACCTCGACCACAAGCAGGACCTCCGGCGCATTCTCGTCTTCGTCACCATCTACGAGGGCGCGAGTTCCTTCGCCGACCTGCACGCCACCGTCACCCTCCAGCCGCAGCACGGCGCGCCCATCGAGTTCTCGCTGGACGAGTGCACCGTCGCCTCCCCGGTGTGCGCGCTCGCCCTGATCACCAACACAGGCGGCGACCTCGTCGTCCAGCGCGAGGCGCGGTACCTGGTGCCGGAGCGCGGATCGAGCCCGCAGCGGACCATAGACCGCGCCTACGGCTGGGGCATGAACTGGACACCCGGCCGCAAGTGACCGATCTCAGCCCTCGTCGGGCACGGCGTCCGGGCGGGCGTAGGTGCGGCCCTTCCAGGCGGCGCCGCGCCCCTGGTAGTGCTGCACCGCTGAGTCGACCGTCATCAGCAGGTAGAGCAAGGCGGTGAACGGCAGGAGCGGAGCGAGCCACAGCGGCTGCCGGTAGTAGCGCAGCATCGGCACGTACGTCCCCGCCATCACCGCCCAGGCCGACGCCCCGGCGAGCGCGGTCGCCGTACCGCCGCCGGCCGCGCCCACGGCCACGGCGGCCGGCGGCACCAGGTAGACCAGCGCGAGCCCGGCGACCGTTCCGAGGAGCAGCAGTGGATGGTGGCGCAGCTGTGCGTAGGCGCTGCGCGAGACCATCCGCCACAGATCGCCCAGCCGCGGGTAGGGGCGCACGCTGTCCACCCGGTCCGCCAGCCCCAGCCAGACGCGACCTCCCGCGTCCTTCACCGCGCGCGCGAGCGCCACGTCGTCGATGACGGCGTGCCGGATGGCGTCCGGGATGCGCGCCTGCTCCGCCATACCGGCGTGCAGCAGCACGCAGCCGCCCGCCGCCGCGGCCGTACGCGAGCCCCTCCGGCCGATCCACCGGAAGGGATACAGCTGCGCGAAGAAGTACACGAACGCCGGGACCACGAGCCGCTCCCACCGGCTCGCCACCCGTAGCCGCGCCATCTGCGACACCACGTCGAAGCCTCCGGTGCGGGCCGCCGCCACCAGCTCGCGCAGACTGTCCGGCGCGTGCGCGATGTCCGCGTCCGTCAGCAGCAGGTACGCGGGTTCACGCGCGCGTGCCAGCCCGATGCCGTACCGCACCGCCCACAGCTTGCCCGTCCAGTCCGCGGGCGGCTCACCCGGCGACCCCACCGTGAGCGGCAGCCCGCCGTGCCGCCGGGACAGGTCGCGGGCCAGCTCCCCGGTGCCGTCCGTGCTCCCGTCGTCCACCAGGAAGACCTCCGCCCGCCCCGGATAGTCCTGCGCCAGCAGCGACGGCAGACTGGCCGGCAGCACGGCGGCCTCGTCGCGGGCCGGTACGACCACACACACCGACGGCCACTCGTCCGGCTCCCGACGGTGCGGCAGCCGGACGTCCGTGCGCCAGAAGAAGCCCTGGCCCAGCAGCAGCCAGCACCAGGCGGCCAGTGATACGACGGTGATCCACAGGAAGGCGCTCACGGCCGCAGTCTGCCCCACCGGACCGGCTCCCAAGGGCGCATCGTCTATCGTGGCCGGGTGAAGATCGCGCTCATGGACTCCGGAATCGGCCTGCTTCCCGCCGCTGCCGCGGTACGTCGGCTGCGGCCCGACGCGGAACTCGTGCTGTCGTGGGACCCGGACGGAATGCCGTGGGGGCCGCGTACCCCGGAAGACATCACCGAGCGGGCCATCGCCGTCGCCGGGGCCGCCGCCCTGCATGAGCCCGATGTCCTGATCGTCGCGTGCAACACCGCGTCGGTGCACTCCCTGCCCGCGATGCGGGCCCGCTTCGAGCCGACCCTTCCGATCATCGGTACGGTCCCGGCGATCAAGCCGGCGGCCGCGGGCGGCGGGCCCGTCGCGATCTGGGCGACCCCGGCCACCACGGGCAGCGCCTATCAGCGCGGATTGATCGAGCAGTTCGCCGCGGGCGTGGCCGTGACCGAGGTGGCGTGCCCCGGCCTCGCGGATGCCGTCCACCACGCGGACGACGCGGCCATCGACGCGGCGATCGCCTCGGCCGCCGCCCGCACCCCGGACGACGTGACCACCGTCGTCCTCGGCTGCACCAACTACGAGCTGGTCGCCGACCGCATCCGGGCGGCCGTCCAGCAGCCCGGCCGCCCGCCCCTCGTCCTGCACGGCACCGCGGGAGCGGTGGCCGCCCAGGCGCTGCGCCGCATCGGCGTGGAGCCGGCCCCGACCGCCGTCGCCGACACCACCCTCACGGTGCTGCTGAGCGGACGTGACGCCACGCTCCCCGACACGGCGCTGTCCTACGAGGAAGGCCGCTTCCTCCAGGCCGTCAGCCCCGTCCGCTGACCGGCGCGGAACGGGTCCGGCAGCCCGGTCCAGCATGCTCCGCCCGGGCCAGTCACCCTGCGCCACGCCCTACCCGCGCAGCGAAACCTGAGTAACCTCGTAGACATGAGGGACCACCCCGAGGCCGACGACAACCGGCTCCCGGACGTCTGGACCGGACGCGCCACGAACCGGGTCCAGTGGCTGCTGGCCCTGGTGGGCGCCGCGTGCATGGCGCTCGGCATCGAACTGGCCGTCGACTCGGCGTGGACCTCCGGCATCGCCCCGCTGGTGATGTCCGTCGTGGGCTGCATCGCGGCCGGCCTGCTGGTCCTCTTCGGGACGCTCGCCTTCGTGCACGTCGACCTCAAGCTCGACAAGGAGTGCGTCGAAGTGCGCTGCGGGCACATGGGGCTCCCGCGCCGCCGTATCCCGCTCGCCCATGTGGCCGGCGCCGACTTCACCGCCCACGTCACCCCCCGGCACTGGGGCGGCTGGGGCTACCGCTGGCGCCCCGAGAAGGGCACCGCGGTCGTCGTACGCAAGGGTGAGGGCATCGTGCTGCGCCTGTGGGACGGCCACACGTTCACGATCACCGTTGACAACGCGGAGTCGGCGGTACGGGTGATCCGGGAGCGGCTGCGGACGATCACACCGGGGACGGCCGGCTGAGACGGCTCGCCGAGGCCGAGCGACGCGGCGTGCCGCCCATGCCCGGTACGCCGGGTATGCCCGCCGAGGCCGGCCGACGCAGCGTGCCGTACGTGCTCTACGCCGGGCCCCGCTCACAGCCAGGGCGTGCCGTCGCCCGACCATGGCCGGGCCGTCGCCCAGCCGGCCAGGAGTCCCGCGCCTGCCGTCACCGTCGTGAAGCTCAGCGCGTTGCCCACCGAAGCGAGGGCGGCCAGCGCCGTCAGGGCCGCGCCCGCGGTGAGGGCCACCGGTGTGGAGCGGGGGCTGCGCCACAGTGCGTACAGCACCCAGCAGAATACCGCGGCCAGCAGGAACAGCCCGACCAGTCCCTGCTCGGCCGCCTGCTGCAGCGGGGCCGAGTGCGGTGTGGCGTCGCTCGGCGGCGTCCGGAGCGTGACCGGGCTCAGCTCACCGAACCGGCCGGGGCCGACCCCCAGGCCGCTGTTCCGGTCCGCCAGCCGCAGGGCGTCCCGCCACCGCCCGACCCGGTGCGCCGTGAACCGGTCTTCGACCGCCCCGGCGAGGCCGTCGGGCAGCGCCTCAGCGGCGACCGCCCAGACCGTGATCGCCACCAGGACCGCCGCCCCGGCCAGGCCGGTCAGCCACCTACCCCGGCGGCGGGCCGAGCCCGCGGCGAGCGAGCAGAGCAGGACCGCCGCGCCGGCCGCGCACCCGGCCGTCGACCCCAGCACGGCCCCGGCCGGCACGATGGCGCAGGCCAGCACCCGCAGGGCGAGCCGCAGCGCCGGGACGTCCGTCGCCCAGGCGGCACCACACGCCGCCCCGGTGGCCAGCACCAGCAGGGCGGCCGTGGCACCGGCGTGCCCGGGCGGGGCGGCGTACCAGGGGCCGGTGGAGAGCGCGGGCAGCGCCACGGCCAGCGCGAGGCCGGCCGCCGCACCGGCGCAGGGCGCGGCCACCGGCAGCAGCGCGCCGGAGACCCGGCCCGCGGCATAGCCGGCGGTCACGGCGAGCACCGCGAGCAGCATGCCCTCCGGCCGTCCGCCGTGGGCCGCCGCGGTGATCAGCGACCACCCGGCGCAGGCCCCCAACAGGATCATGCCCGTCCCGTCGGAAACGCTTCTTCGCGTGCTGTAGGCGTCCGCACCGGACACACCGGTCGCGGATCCCGTCCCCGTCGACCCCACCCGTCGCCCCTCGTACCCGGTCCCCCGACCTGTGGCATGCCAGGGCCGCGCGCCGGAACCGGCCGCGCCGCCGAGGCTGGGCACACCGTAACGGCTGACGACCGGTTCGGGCACGGGGCGCGGCGGAACACGATGCTTCCGCCGGGTGCCGGCGGTCTCCCGGGACAGGCGCTTACCAGCGCCAACCGCCGCTGCCCCGGCGCCGGACCGTGCTGTCGGCGGTGACGTCGACCGCCGTACACTCACCCGGGTGACCGTCACCGCACCTTCCGTGGACCAGCAGGACCAGCTCGAGCCGCGCCCCGCCTCCGGTGCGCGCGGCGGCCGCCTGCTGCGCCTGGTCCCGGCCGCCGCCTCCGCGCTCTGCGGAGTGCTGCTGTACGTCAGCTTCCCGCCGCGCACCCTGTGGTGGCTGGCCCTGCCCGCCTTCGCCGGCTTCGGCTGGGTCCTGCGCGGCCGGAGCCGGAAGGCAGCCCTCGGCCTCGGCTACCTGTTCGGGCTGGGCTTCCTGCTGCCGCTGCTGGTGTGGACCGGCGTGGAGGTGGGTCCGGGGCCCTGGCTGGCCCTGGTCGCCATCGAGGCGGTCTTCGTCGCCCTGGTCGGCGTGGGTGTCGCCGCCGTCTCCCGGCTGCCCGCCTGGCCGGTGTGGGCCGCAGCCGTGTGGATCGCGGGCGAAGCGGCACGCGCGCGTGTACCGTTCCGGGGTTTCCCCTGGGGCAAGATCGCCTTCGGTCAGGCGGACGGTGTCTTCCTGCCGCTCGCCGCGGTGGGCGGCACCCCCGTGCTCGGCTTCGCGGTCGTCCTGTGCGGATTCGGCCTGTACGAAGCCGGCCGGCTGATCGCCGAGCGGCGCCGGACCGGGGCCGTGCGGCGCGCCGCCGCGGCCGCCGCGCTGCTCAGCGTCGCCGTACCGGTGGCGGGCGCGGTCGCGGCCCGCGCGCTGGTGAGCGACGTGGCGGAGGACGGCACCGCGACCGTGGCGCTCGTCCAGGGCAACGTGCCGCGCTCCGGGCTGGAGTTCAACGCCCAGCGGCGGGCCGTGCTCGACTACCACGCGCGCGAGACGCACAAGCTCGCCGCCGACATCAAGGCGGGCAAGGTCCCCAAGCCGGACTACGTCCTGTGGCCGGAGAACTCCTCCGACATCGACCCGTTCGCGTACCCGGACGCCGCCGTCGTCATCGAGCAGGCCGCCAAGGACGTCGGCGTGCCCGTCTCCGTCGGCGGGGTGGTCGAGAGGGACGGCAAGCTCCTCAACGAGCAGATCCTGTGGGACCCGGTCAAGGGACCGACGCAGACCTACGACAAGCGGCAGATCCAGCCCTTCGGCGAGTTCCTTCCCCTGCGCTCGCTCGTCGGAGCGATCAACAAGGACTGGACCGCCATGGCTCACCAGGACTTCAGCCGGGGCACCGAGCCGGGCGTGTTCGACATCGACGGCGCCAAGGTGGGCCTCGCCACCTGCTACGAGGCCGCCTTCGACTGGGCGGTGCGGGACACCGTGACGCACGGCGCGGAGATGATTTCCGTACCGAGCAACAACGCCACCTTCGACCGCAGCGAGATGACCTACCAGCAGCTCGCCATGTCCCGCATCCGCGCCGTCGAACACAGCCGCACCGTGACCGTGCCGGTGACCAGCGGCGTCAGCGCGGTCATCATGCCGGACGGGAAGATCACCCAGAAGACCGGCATGTTCGTGCCCGCCTACCTGGTCCAGAAGGTGCCGCTGCGCACGTCCACCACCCCCGCCACCGAGCTGGGCATCCTTCCGGAGATCGCCCTGGTGCTGGTCGCCGCGGGCGGTATCGGCTGGGCCGTCGGGTCGGGCCTGCGGGCCCGGCGCACCGGTGACGCGTAGCCGTACGCGTGCCGTACGCCCCCGGAAGCAGCCGGTGTGCGGCGCACCTGCCGGTTAAGGTCTGGTCATGGCGATTCCCGAATTCCTCCGCACACTCAGGGCGTCCGCGGGGCAGCAGCTGATCTGGCTCCCCGGTGTCACCGCGGTCGTCTTCGACGACGAGGGCAGGGTGCTGCTCGGCCGGAGGTCCGACACGCGCAAGTGGTCGGTGATCGGCGGCATCCCGGAGCCGGGCGAGCAGCCCGCGGCCTGTGCCGTGCGGGAGGTGTTCGAGGAGACGGCGGTGCACTGCGTCGCCGAGCGAATCGTCCTGGTCCAGGCCCTGGACCCGGTCACCTACCCCAACGGCGACACGTGCCAGTACATGGACATCACCATCCGCTGCCGGGCTGTGGGCGGCGAGGCCCGGGTCAACGACGACGAGTCGCTGGAGGTCGGCTGGTTCGCGGTGGACGCGCTGCCGCAGCTGCACGAGTTCGGGCTCTTCCGGATCAAGCAAGCCATGTCGGAGGCACCCACATGGTTTGACCCTACGACTGTCGGCTGAAGTATGTGTGGTCGCCACATGTGGTGACTCTGCGGTCCCGCTTAGGGTCGGCACATGACCTCGCCCACCCCCCTGCCCGGCCCCCGGCCGCCCCAGCCCCTCGCTCTCGACCTCGACGGCTGCACCGCCCTCGTCACCGGTGCCGCCAGCGGCATCGGCCGTGCCTGCGCACTGCGGCTGGCCGCCGCCGGAGCCGAGGTGCGCGCCGTCGACCGGGACGCGGCCGGCCTGGCCGAGCTGGCCCGGCAGGCGGAACTGGCCGGCGACCTCGCGGGCACCGTCGTACCGCGGGTCGTGGACCTCACCGACCTGGACGCCGCCGAACGCGTCGCCGCCGGCACGGATGTGCTGGTCAACAACGCCGGGCTGCAACTCGTGCGGCCCATCGAGGAGTTCCCGCCCGAGGTGTTCCACACGGTACTGACCGTGATGCTGGAGGCACCGTTCCGCCTCATCCGCGGCGCCCTCCCGCACATGTACGCGCGGGGCTGGGGCCGGATCGTCAATGTGTCCTCCGTCCATGGTCTGCGCGCCTCCGCCTTCAAGTCCGCCTATGTGGCCGCCAAACACGGCCTCGAAGGACTGTCCAAGACGGCCGCCCTGGAAGGCGCCACCCATGGAGTGACCTCCAACTGTGTGAACCCGGCCTACGTGCGTACCCCACTGGTCGAGAAGCAGATCGCCGACCAGGCACAGGCGCACGGCATTCCCGAGGAGCGCGTGCTGTCCGAGGTCCTGCTGAAGGACAGCGCGCTGCGGCGGCTCATCGAACCCGAGGAGGTCGCCGAGGCCGTGGCCTACCTGTGCAGCCCGCAGGCGTCCTTCGTCACCGGTACCTCGCTCGTCCTGGACGGCGGGTGGACGGCCCACTGACCGGCGCCGCGGCACCGGCTCCGGGAGTTGTCCACAGGCCTGCCGGGCCGGGCGGCCGATACGGAATCCTGTGACCATGTCCCGCGATCACCTTCAGCCGGCACCCAGCGGCAGCGCCGAGGCCCCGTATCTCGACCTGCTGGCCCGCGACGCCTCCGTCGAGGCGTACGAGCAGCCCGTCCTGCTCGCGCGAGCCGAAGGCGCGCCGGCCGGCCGGATCGCCGCACTGGAAGAGGCCAGACTGCTCGCCCTGCGCGTGCGGGCGGAACTGGAGGGGCGCCGGCGGCGCGAGGCGGAGCTGTCGGCGCTCTTCGAGACCGCCCACGACCTCGCCGGACTCCGCGATCTCGACGCCGTCCTCCAGGCGATCGTGCAGCGCGCCCGCTCCCTGCTCGGCACGGATGTCGCCTATCTCAGCCTCAACGACCCGGCGCGCGGCGACACCTACATGAGGGTCACGGAGGGCTCCGTCTCCGCCCGCTTCCAGCAGCTGCGCCTCGGCATGGGAGAGGGGCTCGGCGGACTCGTCGCCCAGACCGCGCGGCCGTACGTCACCGACGACTACTTCAAGGACGACCGCTTCCAGCACACGCTCACCATCGACGCCGGCGTCCGCGACGAGGGCCTGGTCGCCATCCTCGGCGTCCCCCTGATGCTGGGCCCGCACGTGATCGGTGTCCTCTTCGCGGCCGACCGGCGGGCGAGGGTCTTCGAACGCGAGCAGATCGCCCTGCTCGGCTCCTTCGCCGCGCTCGCCGCGGCGGCCATCGACACCGCCAACCTGCTCACCGAGACCCGCTCCGCGCTGGCCGGGCTGGAGCGCGCCAACGAGATCATCCGGGACCGCAGCGCCGTCATCGAGCGTGCGTCCGAGGTCCACGACCGGCTCGCCGAACTCGTCCTGCGCGGCGGGGGAGTCCACGACGTGGCCGCCGCCGTCTCCCAGGTCCTCGCCGGCACCGTCGAGTTCACCGAGGCCGCGGCCGCACCGGCCCAGGCGCTGGAGGCGTCCCGCGCCGAGGGGCACGTCGTACGGCACGGCAGCGACTGGATCGCGGCCGTGGCCGCGGGCGGTGAACTCCTCGGCGCCCTGGTGCTGCGCGGCCACCCCGGCCTGGACCCCGTCGACCAGCGCACCCTGGAGCGCGCGGCGATGGTCACCTCCCTGCTGCTGCTCGCCCGCCGCTCGGCTGCGGAGGCCGAACAGCGCGTGCGCGGCGAGCTGCTGGACGACCTGCTGGACGCGCGCGACCGGGACCCCCGCCTGCTGCGCGAACGCGCGAGCCGCCTCCACGCGGACCTGGCCGCCACCCATCTCGTCCTCGCCGCCCGCCTCGACGGCCCGGCGGCCGACGCCGACGAGGAGGCCGCGGCCCGCCGCCGGCTGTGGTCCGCCGCCTCCCACCTCGCGGCCACCCGGCACGGTCTGGCCGCGGCCCGCGACGGCGGCACCGTCCTGCTGCTGCCGCTCGGCGCCGGCGACACCGCCACGGAAGTGGCCCGCCGCACCGCCCGCCACCTGGGCACGGCCGTCCACCAGCCCGTCACCGTGGGCGCCTCCGCCCCCGTCACCGACCTCGCCCGGCACCCCGAGACCGTGGCCGCCGCCTATGCCGAGGGCCGCCGCTGCCTGGACGCGCTGCACCTGCTGGGCCGGGCCGGGGACGGCGCGGCGGCCGAGGACTTCGGCTTCCTCGGCCTGCTGCTCGCGGGCGAACGGGACATCGCCGGCTTCGTCGACCGGACCATCGGCCCGGTGGTGGCGTACGACGAGCGGCGCGGCACGGACCTGCTGCGGACCATGGACGCGTACTTCGAAGGCGGAATGAGCCCGGCCCGCACCAAGGACGCGCTGCACGTGCACGTGAACACGGTGGCGCAGCGACTGGAGCGGGTGGGCCGCCTGCTCGGCGCGGACTGGCAGACGCCCGCCCGGGCCCTGGAGATCCAACTCGCGCTGAGACTCCACCGGTTGGCGGCGCCGGGACGGCGCTGACCGGCCCCGCACGGGGGCCGGTCGGTGCAGCCGCGGGCAGCCGCCGGTCAGACGGTCCGCGCCCCGGCGGCCGGACTCGCCTCGGAGGGCTCCCCGCCCTCGTCCACGATCTGGGCGAGATCACGGTGCCGGGTCTCCCGGCCGAGAGCCACCGCGACCAGGGTCAGCACGGCGGCGGCGATCACGTAGAGGGCGATCGGGGTGGAGCTGTCGTAGTCGGACAGCAGCGCGGTGGCGATGAGCGGGGCGGGCGCACCGGCCGCCACGGAGGCGAACTGGGCGCCGATGGACGCACCCGAGTACCGCATCCGGGTGCCGAACATCTCGGCGAAGAACGCGGCCTGGGGTGCGTACATCGCGCCGTGCAGCACCAGTCCGACGGTCACGGCGAGCACCAGGGACCCGAACTCGCCGGTGTCGACCAGCGAGAAGAACGGGAACATCCACAGACCGACGCCGGCCGCGCCGAGCAGGTACACGGGCCGCCGCCCCACCCGGTCGGAGAGCGCGCCCCAGGCCGGGATGACGGCGAAGTGCACGGCGGAGCCGATGAGTACGGCGTTGAGCGCGGTCTGCTTGGTGACGCCGGCCGAGGTGGTGGCGTAGACGAGGATGAACGCGGTGATGACGTAGTAGCTGATGTTCTCCGCCATGCGGGCGCCCATCGCGACGAGCACGTCCCGCCAGTGGTACCGCAGCACCGAGACCAGGGGCGGCTTCTCGTCCTCGTGGCCCCGGCGTGCCTCGGCCCGCTCCAACGCCTCCTTGAAGACAGGCGATTCATCGACGGACAGACGAATCCACAGACCGACGAGCACGAGCACCCCGGAGAGCAGGAACGGAATCCGCCATCCCCAGGAGCCGAAGGCGTCGTCGGAGAGTACGGCGGTGAGCAGCGACAGCACGCCTGTCGCGAGCAGTTGTCCGGCCGGCGCTCCGGTCTGCGGCCACGAGGCCCAGAAGCCGCGCCGCCGCGCGTCCCCGTGCTCCGACACCAGCAGGACAGCGCCGCCCCACTCACCGCCGAGCGCGAACCCCTGCACCAGCCGCAACGTGGTGAGCAGCACGGGCGCGGCGGCCCCGACAGTGGCGTGGGTGGGCAGCAACCCGATGGCGAAGGTCGCTCCGCCCATCAGCACCAGGCTCAGCACCAGCAGCTTCTTGCGCCCCAGCCGGTCACCGTAGTGCCCGAACACGAGCGCCCCCAGCGGGCGGGCCGCGAACCCGACGGCGTACGTCAGAAACGACAGCAGCGTTCCGACGAGCGGATCGGAGTCCGGAAAGAACAGCTTGTTGAACACCAGCGCGGCGGCCGAGCCGTAGAGGAAGAAGTCGTACCACTCGATGGTGGTGCCGATGAGGCTGGCGGCGACGATTCTGGGGAGGCTGGCGGGGGGTGGGGGAGCGGTGGTTCCGGAGGCCATGTGCGCCACTTCCTCGTGTGCGGTGGGGACGGGTACGTGTCGGCACACCGTAGGAAGATGCAGGTCAGGGGCACATGTGGTGGGGCAACATAGTTCGGGGCGTGGCTATGCGTGCGGCCACCATACCGGCTCGGGAAGGGCGATTCAGGGGAGGTGGTTGGAACGAGCGCTGTCCGGGGCGCGTAGTTCGGGATGATTCGTTGATGCGGTGCCGACTCCCGTGCTGGTCTGGTGCCGACCGAAGGCCCACGTCATCACCCGTCTTCACCCCTCCCGTGCTGACCTGGTGCCGACCATGCTCCGTTGCACTCGGAGATTTCCATCTCAGCTGGCTGGTGAATCACCGAGCCGATTTCGAGTCGGGACGGCGCCGACGGTGGGGGGACCCGCATCAGCGCGCGAGCGGACGGCCGGTCCAAGGTCACCATGGCTGGACGTGACCTCAACACCACCTGGTTCGTCAGTGCCTCGTCGGCGGCGCTCGCCGCCCTCGTGGTCCTCCTCGGTACGTGGCAGCCGTGGCGGGAAACGGCGGCGACGGGTGAACGGGACCGTACGGAGACCGCGATCGGACCGCGGTCCCCCGGGGGGAGCCTCCGCGACATCCGCACCGTATCGGGAGCCGACGTCCGCGGGCGAGGACGACGAGGAGCTGAAGGGCCCGGAAACCTCCCCCAGGCCCACCCCGAGTGTCTCCGCGACCCCCGACCCGCCGGATCCGGCGGACGTGGCGTTCGCGTCCGTCGGAGTCGGTACCTGCCTCGACGCGTACGACAGCGGCTGGGGCAAGCTGAACCGCGAGCGGCCGGTCGCCGTCGACTGCGGTGCCGACTTCGCCTTCTCGAAGGTGACCATGGTGACGAAGTCCGCCTCGAACTGCCCTGGGGGCGTCGGCCGATGGGGGGGTCACCTTAACGACGACGGATCGTCCGTCGCCCTGTGCCTGCCCCGCGTCTTCGCCGCGGGGCAGTGCTTCCCCGCGAAACTGAGCAGACAGGCCGACGGGTCCCTCCATGGCGCGGGCCAGTTGTTCAGCGTATGGAGCTGCGACCGGACGCAGGTGCCGAGCGGCAACAACGCGATCAGGTGATCACGGCGGTACTGGACGGCGGCAGCTGCCCCCGGCGCACCGACAGGCAGACCCTCTGGTGGCAGGTCTTCAACGGCGCGGCCGAAGTCTGCGCCGTCCAGACGACGAACTGACTCGTCTTGACATACGAGGGCCCACCCGTACCGAGGCCGGACAAGGGCCTGATGCTGGAGAAGTCGGGCGTCAGCGAGGGCCGGCCTCCTCCTGCCCGGTTGGACGGCGGTGCCCCGGCCATGAGGATCCGGAATCCCACCGTCCTCGTTCCCGGGCGTGCCCTCGCTGCCCGGTCGGACTGGCTCGCGGGAGGACGTGTCGAGAACGGCCTTCAGGCGTCGCTCAGTCCACCAGGGCGATGTACACCGGCGAGCCCAGCAAGACCGACATCCCGGCCGACTCCGGGAACGGACTGGGTCCGTCCAGCAGGCGCTTGGCCACGAACTCGACGTTCTGCGCAGGGCCCTTGAGTCGCGTCACGGCCCGCTGAACGGTGGCGAGCGCGGAACGGTCCTCAGCACCGTCGTGGATCACGTCGACCAGGAATTCGTCCTCCAGTTCCGAGCCCGCGCCCAACCCGTGCAGGAGAGACGGCATCAGCGAGAAGGTGGCACCGTCCTGGTCGACGCCGGGCACCGAGCCGATCAGATGCCGACCGGAACCGCCGAGGCCGACGACGGTGCGTTCGGTCCGGCCGCCGAAGAACACCGGCGAGGGCCCGGCCTCGCTGGGGAGCGGCCCCCACCGCATCGGCAGCAGACCCCAGAAGAACTGTCCCGGCTCGTCGACCGACCCGAGGTCGCCGAAGTCCTGCAAGTGGCGCACGACCCGCTCCAGTCGGGCGGTGCGGTCCGCGGACACCGACTCCGCCGTGCGCTTCGCCGTCAGCACCTTGAGATCCACACCGATCTCCGAGGTGCGCCTGGTCCTGAAGCCGGGGTCGATCTGCGGCAGCAGCATGTCGACCTTGCTGTCACTGATGTAGAGGTAGTACCGGAACGACACAGTCACCCCACCCCTCGGACACACGCATCCCGGACACCCGAGTATGCCCGAACCGATCACGGCCGCCGGCTGCATCCGCCGGATCCGGCCGGCGGCGTTCGGTACCGTGGCGAGGTGGCCAGGGGGCAGAGGTGGCACGTCGGAGATGTAGTCGCCGGTCTCTACCGGGTGACGGAGGTGCACGCGCAAGGCGGCATGGGGCTGGTGTACCGGGTACGCCACTTGGGCTGGGACGTCGACCTGGCGGTGAAGACGCCGCGGCCCGCGCTGATCCGGCATCCGGATGGCCGCCGACAGTTCGTGGCCGAGGCGCAGACCTGGATGGCGCTGGAGATGCACCCGCACGTCTGCACCTGCTACTACGTGCGCACGATCGACGACGTGCCGAGGGTGTTCGCCGAGTACGCCGACGGCGGCAGCCTGCGTGAACTGATCGACAGCGGACGACTGCAGCGCGGGGAGCCGGGGGACAGACTCGCGCGACTGCTCGACCTGGCGATCCAAACGGCCTGGGGACTGGAACACGCACACCGCCGTGGAGTGGTGCACAGAGACGTGAAGCCGGCCAACATCCTGCTCGGCGCCGACGGCACGGCCAAGCTGACGGACTTCGGACTGGCCCGGGTCCGTGACGCGGCGGCGCCTCGACAGGACGGCCGGCCGACAGAGACCGTGCTGGTCAGTGCGGGCGGGTTCACCCCGGCGTACGCGTCGCCGGAGCAGTTGGCGGGCGATCCGGTGGGGCGACGCACGGACGTCTGGAGCTTCGCCCTGTCCGTGCTGGACATGTGCGCCGGCGGTGTGACCTGGTCTGCCGACCGGCCGGCCGACCAGGTGCTGGCCACCCACGCCCGGAACGGCCTGCTGCCCACTCCACTGGCCGGACTCCTGGACCGATGCCTGCGCCCGGACCCCGCCCGGCGGCCCGCGAGCATGGACGCGATCGCCGGCGAACTGTGCGACATCTACGCCGAGAGCGTCCGTCGGCCCTACCCCAGATCAACGCCCGAGCCTGCCGGGCTGCGCGCCGACGAACTGAACAATCGCGCGCTGTCCCTGCTCGACCTCGGTGATGTCACCGCGGCCGAGGCGGCGTTCGCCGCTGCGCTGCGGGTGGATCCGAATCACCCCGAGGTCACGTTCAACGCCGGGCTGCTGCGCTGGCGCCGCGGCGAGATCTCCGACGAGCGGCTCGTCGCCGACCTGTCGGCGGCCAGAGCCGGCTCACGCGACCGGTGGCAGGGCAGCTACCTGCTCGGGCTGGTGCACCTGGAACGAGGCGATCTGGACAGCGCACTGCCCCTGCTGGTCGAGGCGGCCCGGGCGGTGCCCGGCGACCGCGAGGTGGCCGCGACGCTGCGCCGGGCCCGCGCGGGCGAGCCGGCCGGGGCGCGCAGGGAGCATCGGTTGGCCGGCGGCACCGGAAGGGTGACGGCAGCGGCCATCGGCCAGGACGCCCGGCTCGTGGTGACCGCACGGGAATCCCGCGAGCCGGTCCGCCGTACCGATCAGGACATCCTGTCCGGTCAGGACCGCCCCATACATCGGCGCGTCCATGTCACAGATGTGGGCAGCGGCGGCAGTCGACACGTACTGGAGGGGCACGACCAGGGTGTGTCCGCCGTGGATGTGAGCGCCGACGGACGCCTCGCTGCGACGGGCGACGCCGGCGGCACGATCCGACTCTGGGACCTGGCCACCGGGCGGTGTTCACGGGCGCTCCCAGGGCACTCGGATCTTCCGACCGTGCTGCGGTTCAGCTCCGACGGGCGGCTGCTGGCCTCCGCCGGAGTGGGATCCGCGATCTGCGTGTGGGATGTCGCCACCGGCACATGTCTGCACCTCCTGGACAAGGACGCGCCGGGCGTGTCGCTGAGCTTCTCCGCCGGCGGCAGGATCCTGGCGTCGGCACACAGGAAGGGCACCATCCGGTTGTGGGACGTGCGCACCGGCAGGTGTGTCGGTCTCCTGGAACATCCCGGACAGTTGGGGGTGGTCGAGCTGAGTGCCGATGCGAGGACCGCCGTCACGGGCGGTGACACGACCCGGGTGTGGTCGCTGACGCCGGATCTCTCGGGCGGTGACTGCCGCCATGAGTTCGCCGCGCGGATCGAGTGGCTCTCGCTCTCCGGCGACGGGCGGCTGGCGCTCGGCAGTAGCAGGTGGACCGGTCGGATGTGGCTGTGGGACCTGGGAAGCGGCCGGTGCCTGCGTACGTTCGAAGGGCATCCGGCCGAGGCCGCGCGCAGACTGTTCAGCACCGAGTCGCTGAGTGTGCCGGTCCGGGTCTCTCCGGACGGGCGGCGCGCCGTGTCGGTCGCCAATGGCGACGTCGCGAGGACCTGGGCACTTCCTACGGGGTACGCCGCACCCCTGCACGTGTGCCGGCCGCGGCCGCACACCCGGATGCGGGAACTGGAAATGCGCGTACGCACCCTGCACGACGAGGCCGAGGAGGCGCTCTCCCGACAGCGTTACCGCGTCGCCCTGGACCGCCTGTCGCAGGCACGCACGGTGCCTGGGTACGAGCGGGACTCGTCGCTGGTGGCGGCCTGGCAGCGGCTGTCCCTGGCCACGACCCGGACCGGGCTGCGATCGGCGTGGCCGATCCGCACCTTGCGGGTCACCGGACCGGATCCCGACGACTTCTGGTACCCCGCGCTCCGGCTCTCCGCGGACGGACGATTCGCCCTGACGACGCACCGTACGGCGACGATGGCCCTGTGGGACCTGGACACCGGCCGCCTGGCGCGCACCTACGCGGATCCCGAGGAGCCCGTGCAAGGCGTGGCGGTCGACATGACTCCCGACGCCTCCCACGCGCTGTGCGCCGACGCCTACGGCAGGGTTCAGTTGTGGGATGTCCGCACGGGCCGACGTCTGCTGAAGCTCGGCGTTCGGGATGCCGACGGTCACTCCGTGTCACTCAGCCGGGCGGGCACACGGGCGCTCACGATCGGTGCCGACGGAGTGCCCAGGTTGTGGAACACCACATCGGGACGCTCGGTGGGCAGACTCAAGGGCCCCACCGAGATGGTCACGATGGCTGAGGGCCCGCCACGGCGTGAACCGGTGGAGGTTCGTCGCGTGTGCCTCAGCGCCGACGGACGGCTGGCCCTCGTAGCCCTCCAGTCCGGTGAGGTGCTGAGGTGGAACACGCGCCGACGGCGGCAGCTGCCGCCTCTGACCGGGCACGGACAGCGCGTCGACACGGTGGTGACGACTGGTGACGCCCGGTTCGCGGTGTCGGGCGGGTGGGACAGCACGGTCCGCTACTGGGATCTGGCCACCGGGGCGTGCCTACGGGTTCTCGAAGCGCACACGCACCCGGTGAACGCCTTGGACGTCACCGCGGACGGGCGGTTCGCCCTCTCCGGCAGCATGGATCAGACGGCACGGATCTGGGACCTGCGCGAGGGCCGCTGCCTGCAGGTGCTGGAGGGACACGCCGGCGAGGTGGCGGCGGTGAGCCTCAGCGAGGACGGCCGGCGCGCCGCGACGGCAACGCGCGACGGCACGGTCTGGGTCTGGGGCCTGGACTGGGAACTCGCGGCCCATGAGGCGGCCGACTGGGACGAGGGCGCCCGACCCTACCTCGACATGTTCCTCGACGAGTACGGCCCGGACACCTCCGCCTTCCACCGGCTCTCGGACCGCCTGCGGTACGCCGGTTACGGCTGGCTCCGCCCGGAGGGCGTCCGGGCGGAACTCACGCGAACGCCGAGGCGGCGCGACGGGCGGCGCCGGGCACTCCGGATGTCCAGGACCGGCCGGTGGAGGGCTTGACGCAGTGACGAGGGCCGCAGCGCGCCGAACGCGGCATACCCGCTCCCCGTCAGGTGGTGGGGCTGCCCGCGACCCACTCGCTCCACGACATGTTCCAATCGCTGAGGCCGTTGTCCGGGGCCAGGGTGGTCTTGTCGTCAGAGTTTTTGACGATCACGACGTCACCGGTCATCGAGTGGTCGAAGAACCACGCGGCGGGCTGCCTGCCGTCGCCGCCGCCCCTGACGTCCTTCAGGCCTATGCAGCCGTGGCTGGTGTTGGCCTTGCCGAAGACCGAGTCGGCACCCCAGTAGTTGCCGTGGATGAACGTGCCCGAGTCGGTCAGGCGCATGGCGTGCGGTACGGCCTTGATGTCGTACGAGGGCTTGCCGTCCTTCTCCGTGAGGCCGACGCTCGCACCGTTCATATGGATCTGCCTGAACTTCTCGGAGATCACCATCTGACCGTTGTACGTCGGGTGCTCGGGGCTGCCTGACGAGATCGGGATGGTCTTGATCGTCTTGCCGTCCCGGACGACGGTCATCCGCTTCGTCTTCGCGTCCACGGTGCTGATCTGGCTCCGGCCGATCTTGAACGTGACCGTCTTCTGGATGCCGTGGTGGTTGAGCGTGACGGTGACGGTGGAGCCGGGCTTCCAGTACTTCTCGGGGCGGAAGTCCAGTCGGTGGGCGTTGAACCAGTGACCGGCGACCTGCTGGCCGCTGCTGGAGCTGACCTGGATCTCGGACTCCACGGCGGCCTTGTCGCTGACCGCCTTGTCGAAGTCGACCGTCACGGGCATGCCCACGCCGACGGTCGAGCCGTCCTCGGGGGAGACGTGCCCGACGAAGTCGTTGGCCGGGGAGACCGTGGTGATCGTGGCGTTACCGGTGGCGGAGCGGCCCTTGGCGTCCTGGGCCTCTGCGGCGATCTGATACCTGGTGGCACGCTCCAGCCGGCCGTCCGGCTTCCAGGAGGTGCCGTCCGCGGACAGGGTGCCCGGGATCTCGGCACCGGTCGCGACGGCGGTCATGGTCACCTTGGTGAGCTTGCCGTTACTGACGGTGACACCGACCGGGCCGTTGATCCCTACGCCGTGGGCACCTTGCCTCGGCGTGATCTCTATTCGGGCGTCGGAGGCTTCCTGGGCGCCCGCCTGCTTCACCCGCGCCTGCGATGTCGGATCTTTCCCGGGCTCATTGCCGCTGGTGGCAGCGTTGCTGGTACCGCCGAGAGCCGTGACTGCGAGTACGCCGCCGAGTACGCCGGCCACAGCCGCCAGCCCGGTGCGTCGCTTATAGAGCGTGATCAAACGCTTCTCCATGCCGCTGGTCTTTGCATTTCTGCACTGATCACCGAAAGGGTGCAATCAGCCTTTAAAAATACATATAGGCGGCCTCCATCCAAAAATGGGTAAATTATGGCGAAGGTCACGCATGCCGAGCGCGTCACCGAGGGCTGGCCAGTGCGGCAGTGGGGAACGCGCGGGAGGCGATTCGCGCTGCGGCTGCGGGCATGCGCCAGTCCCGAGAACGGCCGGCTCCGAGCCGAAGCGCCGTCGGGGGTCACAGCGGGGGCAGCAGCACCGTGTCCGTGAAGACCGTTCGTTCGGTGACTTCTCCCGGCGTGCCGGACTGCAGGAACGTCCCGGGGCGCGGCTGGTTGTTGGGGAGGAACTCCACCTCGCGGACTCGCA
This sequence comes from Streptomyces sp. NPDC036984, assembly GCF_055607665.1. Lineage (NCBI taxonomy): Bacteria > Bacillati > Actinomycetota > Actinomycetes > Kitasatosporales > Streptomycetaceae > Streptomyces > Streptomyces sp. NPDC036984. Next base: position 10,697 of record NZ_JBVJRL010000014.1, on the reverse strand, counting down.
CCCGGAAGGGACCGGCGTCCGGTGGCAGGAGGAACTCTGCCTTCCATTCCTTGAGGACGGGTGAGAGGCCGATTCGTCTGGGCTCCGGCCGGCGCACGTTCACGCTCTGCCACGCCGGTACGCCGGCCACCGTGTCGAACCCGATGAGGTCCACCTTGTCGGCCGGGAGACCCCCTGGCTGGGTGCAGCGCTCCAGGATCATGTCCACCCTGTTGACGGCGGGGGCCGGTGAGACGGATCCGGTCAGTTTGACCTCGTACGTGTCGGTGAGGCGGGTCACGCGCAGGGTCCGGTCGGGGAAGAGGGGCATCGGGTCGGTGCGCACCACCGGTGACAGCGAGAGGCCGTCCAGGCTGTTCGGCTGGTACCGGGTGACGGCGAGCCGTACGAAGCCGCAGTTGAAGGATGTGTTGTCCGATCCGGTGAACGCCACGTCACCCATCCAGCACTGCCCGTCGGGGGAGTGCTCCGGCCGGTGCGGCACGACCACCACGTCCGCGCCGGCCTCGTCGAGCCGCAGTCGCTCCTCCGCGCCCGCGGCGCTGGTGATGTGGCGGGCGAACGGTGAGCCCATGGGGATGCCCTTGGTGGGGTAGAGGGGATCGAGGCCCGCCTGGGTGACGAAGGGGGCGAGCCCCGCAGTGGTGGCCTCGGATTCGGGTCGCACGACCACGGCCAGCAGTTCACCGGCCCCGGTGGTGTGCCACGGCCGCTGGAGGGCGACCCGCACGCGGTTTCCCAGACGCTCGTGGACGAGCACGTGGGTGGCCGCATCGAGGTCCCCGGTCCGGTTCCAGAGGAACGCGGGACGGGTGGAGACGACCACCGGGGGCGCGGGACGGGCGGTGCTGCGGACGACCACCGGCGGAAGTTGCCTCGTCACGGTGAAGTCGTCGGGACGCCCGGAGTCGTGGAAGCAGGCGCGGAAGCGGCTGACGGCCGGGAGCGTGTAGGTCACCGTGCGGTGGCGGGTGTCGCCGAAATCCTGCCGGAACAGCGTCGGCGGGCGGGCCGGTCCGTCCGGGGCGCCGGTGAGGGTGTCGACCGGCACGTCACCGACCTGGTGCGGAACCTCGTCCACCTGGTCGGACCAGCTCGCGGTGATCTCCAGTTGGGCGGTGCTCCTCGGGTCGAACACGTCGGACTGCGGGGCGAAGGCCGCCGACGTCGCGTTCGGGTCGCGGGCGACGGTCAGGGCGGTGTCCGGCGGTTTGATCGGGTGCTGGACCGCGTGCACGAGGGCGAGGGTGCGGGCGGGCGTGACCATCGGGTGGCGGCCCTGCCGAAGGGCTTTCACCGAGTTCTCCGGGGGGTCGGCCGCGTGCAGCGCGAAGTCGTCGGCGATGTCCTCGCGGGGGAACGTCGGCAGGTCGAGGGTGATCCGCTCGGCCGGTGCGAGGCGGACCACCAGTCGGTCGCCCTCCCAGCCGACCGTGGGACGTCCGGCGGATGGAGTGGTCAGCCACAGCTTCTTGGGCGCCAGGTCGGGCCAGCGCTCCTCCCAGGCCCTCGTCGGCATGGGGGCGTTCGGCTCGGCGCGGGCCGCCACGATCCCGCCGGCGGCCGGGCCGGGCAGGGGCCGGGCACCCTCGGACGCCTCCGGGTCCGCGGCGGCGAGTGCGCGACGTACCCATTCCCAGGTCAACCGGTCCTGCTCGGCCGTGTCGCCATCGCCGTCGAACGCCCCGTGCTGCTCGGCGGCGGCCACGGTGCTGCCCGGCGGATGCAGCACCCGCTCGTCGTTCAGGGCGTAGTCCACCGACCCGGCGAACTCCTCGACGTCCATTCCCAGCAGGGGATCGCTGCGCACGACCACCTGATCGACCGACTCCCCGGGACCGGAGCGGGCCGGGTCCGTCCCCTCCGGGTACGAGACCTCCGGGGCGCACAGCGGCTCGTAGCGCCCGTAGAACTCGGGCGCCGTCGTGTGCCGGTCGGCTGCCGGGTCGTCGGGCCCGAGCCCGCCGCCCGCGACGTCCGCCACTCGTGCCCGCAGGGAGCAGTGGCGGCCGAAGCGCAGCCGGGGCAGCGTGCCGTCCTCCGCCTCGAAGGACATGCTGATGTTCATGCCCGGTGCAGGCGGTGGCGACGGCTGGGGCGTGGCGTCGAACGACGGCCGGGGGACGGCCAGGCTCCAGCCCCGCCGGCCGGCCACGATCTCGTCGGCGTGCAGGCCGTCGTGGTCGTGGATCGCGGCGTTCGCCTTGAGGTGCCCTTCCTCGGGCAGGCCCCTGCCCTCCCCGTCCCCGCCGATGACGGTGGAGTCCTCGGACAGTCCGCCGTCGGGGCGCCGTTCGTGGACCCGGTAGGTGGCCGTGCGGCGGTGCAGCGAGAACCATTCGTCCCCGCCGAGTTCGGGAAGGACGTCGACCCGGTAGCCGAGGACCAGGTCGTCGGCGGTGAGCACGTCCGGCTCTCCCCCTCGAGCGCGTACTCCCCTGTCGCGCCGTGCCGTCATGTCCTCGCCCCGGCCTCTCAGCACCAGCTGGAGTCCGTTGGAGCGCAGGGCGGGCAGGGCGGGCGGCTCGCCGGGACGCGCGGCGAGTGCGTGGGCGGCTTCCCGCATCCGTTGGGCGGCCACGTCCACGTCCACGGTCGCGACCTGCCAGCGCGGTCTCCCGCGACCTGCCAGCGCGGTCTCCCGCTCCGGTCCCGCTGGTCGAGGTCGACCACGCCCCCGTCCAGCCGGTCCGTGGCGGCCGGCCGGAAGTCCCCGCCGAACGCCGTGCGGGGGAAGACGATGCCGGGCAGTGCGGCGGGGCGGTCCGGCCACAGCACCCGCACCGTTCCGGCGGGCGGGTCGCCGGCCGCGCCCGGGCCGAGCCGGAGCTCGAAGATCAGGCCCAGTGCCCGGAGGACGACGGGGTGTTCACGCAGCAGGGACAGCGTCCAATTGAAGCCCGGCCGGCCCGGTGACGCTCCGGGACTGCCGGCACCGGCTCCGGGACCCGGTGTGTCCCGGCGGAGCCAGTGGTCACGTACGAGTGCGTCCCGCGCCTTGTCCGCGAAGTCCGGTGACGCCGCGCCGAGGTGTGCCGTGGGCGGTGATCGCGGTGACTCCTCAGTTGTTCTTCCAGCGATCGCCGACCCCCCTCATGCACAGCGAAAGGCACATGTATGGCGAACAACCGCAGGATGCGCCACGGCGGACGGACACTGGCGCTCTCAGCGGCTGCCCTGGGCATGGTCGCGGCGGTAGCCGCTCCGGCCTCGGCCGATGACCAGCCCACCCGGGCACAGCTCATAGCCGACTGCGACTCGGGTGAAGGGAAGTGCACCTTCAACGACCCCGAGTTGGGCCAGGCGTATCTCGGAAGCTTCCATCGGGTCTCCGACTCGCTCTACAACTGCAGCACCTGGCCTGCCACCCAGTCGATGACCTGGTCCGACACGGTCGGTTCCACGAACTCGGTGGGACTATCCGTGGCCGCCGGCGGCAAGATGGCGGGCATCATCGACGTCAGCGTGACGGCGACCTACAGCCACACCTGGCCGAGCACCCACTCGGAGGCCAGCTCCGTCAACATGACGGTGAAACCCGGTGAAGTCGGCTGGATTCCCCGTGCGCAGGTGATGCAGACCGTCTCCGGCACATGGCAGACCCACTACGACAACCGGAAATGGGATCACTACTTCTGGTTCGTCCCGGATGTCATCACGGGCCCTGCCCCGAACGGGACAGACGGCCAGAGCAACGCGGTGGTCGTCAAGTCCAGGAAGATGACCGCCGAGGAGAAGCGGTCCTGCTCCAACCGCTCCGGCAAGGCCAAGACGTTCGTCGTCCAAGGCTGACCCACCGATCGCGCGCCTGGCTGCCTCTCGGTCCGTATCCCCGCGAGGCAGCCAGGGCTGTTCAGCGGAGCGGTCAGCGCGAGTAGCCGATCTCCAGGTCGGACAACGGAGGGTGCGGTGGCGGACGGCATCATCCTGCCGCTGCCGCTGCCGCTGCCGCTGCCGCTGCCGCTGCCGCTGCCGCTGCCGCTGCCGCTGCCGCTGCCGGACGTTGACGTGCCCGGCTCTCCTGCGGCACCGGAGTGGGGAGTGCCCGGATCCAGGCCACGCCGGTGAAGTTCTTGGCCGGCACGTGGACTTCCGCGCGGCGGAAACCCGTGGCGGTCAGACCGCTGTAGCCGTGGGAGACGAGGTCTTGGTAGAGGCCGTCCGAGAAGGCGGCGACCAGGTGGGTCGCGGGGGTGTCGGCGAGGGCACGGCGCACGGGCTCGGAGTCGAGGACACGGAACAGGGTGACCACCGCGAAACCCGCGTACGCGCTGTCCGCCTCGTGGACGATGCCCTGGTGCAGGCAGGCCCTCATCCGGACGCGCTGCGGGGGACGGGCGGCGGCATTGGTCTCGGCCGGCGCCGAGGCGAGGCCGTCCAGGAGATCCGGCACTAACCGGGTCTCGTCGACGCCCGGCTCGAACACGAGCAGATAGCCGTCACCTTGCGCCTGGCGGCCCGTACCTGTGCCACTCGATGCCGGCCCGCGCGCATGCCGCGCGCAGGGACCGCAGTAGGGCTCGCTGCAGACGGATCATGTCGGTGTTGTCGCGGGCGCGTACGTCTCGATGTCCACGGCGTGCGGGCGGTAAGGGAGCGGTGGTTTCGGATGCCACCAGCCGGCACAAGAGCAGTGCATCCTGTGCGAGACAACTGTGGTATCCGGATCCGACCCTCGGCCGCACCCCGTGTCGCGCCGCAGGGCCTCGCCGACCATTGCCGGAAGAGGCCGATGTCTGCCGCATGGCTGCCGGTACTACTTCGTGCGCAGCATGAGAGCGAGGCGGGTGTTGTCCCCGTAGACACCGCTCTCGTCCCCCTGGATGCCGTATCGCTTCTGGAATCGGGCTACGGCCTGCCGGACTTGCGTGTCGTAGCGGCCGCTGATGGCGCCGCCGGCGTAGATGCTCGGGAGCTGGAGCAGACGCACCTGTAACTCGTACACCCCATGGCCGCTGTCGCCCTCGCGCAGCACGCCGGTGCCCGGGATCTCGGGGGGCGCGGAATCGCTGGGAAGCGGCCGGTCCGGTTCCTCCATGGATGCGGGGGGTTCCGCCGGCGCGGTGTGCTCGTTGCCGAGCAGGGCCGAGGCGAGGATCAATCCGCTCACGGCGCCCAATCCGAGGGCTCCGGCGACATGGGTGCGCCGCCGGTCGATGAAGCGGCCATGTCCCCGGTTTCCTTGCCGCTTGGGCGCGCGGACGAATTCTGGGGGCACGGGCGCATCGGAGGGCGAGGCGGCGAGCGGGGCCGCAGGCGCATCCCACCGTTGCGGGAGGGCAAAGCGCGGAGTGTCCGCGGGCGGGTCGGTTCCGCGGTCCCAGTCCCCTGGTGAAGGAGCGGAGGGCGGCACGGCTGCCGGCGGCTCGGCTGGCGCCGGGCCGCCGCCGCTCGTCGTGGGGAGTCCCCCCGCCTTCCGTGGCGTAATCGCAGCTGGTCGGGTGCCGCGTGACCACAGCGGCTCGACCACGGCTTCGTGCGGAATCCGGCGCAGCTGAGCGGAACCGGCGCTGTCGTAGGCCGTGTCGCCGAGGCGACGGTGCTGTGGGTTCAGCGCGCGCAGGTCGGCCCGTGCGGCGTCCAAGGCGTCCAGAACGGCCTGGAAGGAGTCCCTGATTTCTTGCGCGGGACCGCCCCCGGGCGTGAGGCCTTGGCGCGGTTCGGCGTCGGGAAGTCCCATCGGCAGTCCTCCTTGGGCAACATTCGTGGAGTGCCCCGTCGGACACCTGGACGTTCGGCCGAGGCGACCGGGTGGGCTCGAGTGCGGGGTCATCGGTGCGGGTCGGGCTCCGTGGGGAAGAGGTCGGCTACGGCGTGGGCTCATGGGTTGCTCTGTGAAGGGATACGCACTCCACGCAGCGTCGTCTCAATCCGCTGCCCCGCTGCCCCGCTGCACCCGCACGTCTGTGCGGCACGCCTTGGGCGACGCCGGCCGCGACAGCGCCTTCCCCCTGGCCTTCGCGTCCGGATGGGATCGGCTCCGTGCTGAGCGGGGAAAGGGCCGATCCGGCCGCCCGGTCCGCCTTCGAGCACCGCATGCGTCGGCCCTCGGGGCGCGGTGCTCCTCCATGTGGTTGCACTGGCATACGTGTGATTCACCACAGGCAGTTATGTTGTGCGCAATTTAATTGCTCGCTAGCGTCGGAGATCGACACCACCGCACAGGGAGGCACCACCATGGATCCCGTCCGTTACGAGGACTACCGCCCCGCCGAACGTCCGAACTACCACGCGGAGTTGGAGGCAGTGGTCGCCCAGGTCGCGCAACGCACCCGCGCCTCCGTCGAGCGCGAGGCCGTCGGCCGCGCCGTCCGCACCGCCCACGGAAAGACCTACGGCCTCCTCAGGGCCACCGTCACGATCGGTGACAACCCGGGATTCCACGGCCAGGGTATCTTCGCCCGGCCCGCGGTGTACGACGCCGTCGTCCGCTACTCCAACGGCCTGGGTCACCAGCGCCCCGACCACCAGCTGGGCGCGGCGTGCGGGATGGGCATCAAACTGTTCGGGGTGCCCGGCCCCTCACTGCTGGACGACGAAGCGGACAGCGGTACGTTCGACCTCAACCTGATCAACAACGAGGTCTTCTTCGCGAACACCGCCTACGACTACATGGTCATCGAGGAGCTGTTCGCGGAGCTGCCCGAGGCACTGGTGAACCCCGCCCGCCGCAAGACCTGGATGGCGGAGTTCCTCACCCGCAGGGGAACGCTCACCGATCCGGACAGCTGGCTGTGGGACGAACTGTTCGCCATGCTGTCGTTCACCACCGTGCCGCGCAGGAACCTGCTGTCGTACACCTACAACAGCATGGGCGCCTTCCGGTACGGCGACCACATCGCCAAGATCCGTACCGTGCCGACGTCCGAGTCCCTGGCCTCCCTCACGCACCAGATCGTTGACGTGCGCGCGGACAACGAGGCGTTCCGCCGCACCCTCGTTGCCGAGGCCGCGGAACAAGACCACTCCTTCGCACTCCAGGTGCAGCTCAACACCGATCTGGCCCGTATGCCGGTGGACAACACCTCCGTGAAGTGGCCCGAGGAACTGTCCCCCTGGGTGACCGTCGCCCGTGTGGACCTCCCGCGCCAGGACATCGGCGGAGACGACAACCTGGCGGCCGCCGACGGCACCTCGATCACACCGTGGCGCTCACGCGAGGAGCACCGGCCCATCGGCGAGATCCAGCGGGTGCGGCAGGAGGTGTACCGGCGCTCGTCCATCGAACGGCACCGCATCAACGGACAGCAGCGGCGCGAACCGGTCAGCAGCGCGCAACTGCTCGGCTGAGCGGGCGTCAGCCGCGTCTCGCCACCTGCGCTGACCGCACTCGGACTGCGGCCACGGTCTCGACGTCGCTTACGTGCTCTTCCCGGGGCGTGTGCCACGCATGACCGGCAGCCACCACGCGGCGGGCATGCTCGAGCGGCGCCGCGGAGGCCGAGAAGCCCTTGGGCACCGCGATTCGCGTGCAGCGGCCCGGGCGGCCCCACGATGTCGGCGGCACCACCATCAGCGAGTGGCCGGATTGCCTGTGCGACCGCCGATGATGCCTCGCGGCTCCCGGCGGAGCCGTCTCGCCAAGGCGCGATGGCGGTGGTGCCGCGGGGCGAGCCCTGGGGAGGGACACCAGGCCAGGGCGCGACGGCGCCGGACACCTGGCGATCAAGGCCCGTCGTCCGCGCGCAGCCCCGGCGGCCCGGCACAAGTGGGGACGGGACCGCCCGGATGCGGCACGACGGCCCGCACGCCCTGGCCGTGCCCGGAACCGGCCTCCAGCGGCCACCCTGGGGTTGAAGGGCCTGCCGCTGGCGGCCGGACGAGGCGGGCCTGCGCAGGAGGGTCAGCGGGTGGGGTCGAGAAGGATCTTGCGGACGCCGTCGGAGCGGTCTGCGAACAGTCCGTACGCCGCCGGGCCTTCGGAGAGGGCGAAGCGGTGGGAGACCACGACCTCGGGCTTGATTCGGCCGGCACGGGTGAGGGCGATCAAGGGAGGCAGTTCGTAGTGCACCGAGCACAGCCCGATGGCGAACTCCAGTTCCTTGATCTGCGCCATTCCCATGTGGAAGGGGAATGCCTTGCTCTGGCTGACCCCGACGACGCTGACCCGGCCGGCCTGCCGTACGGCCTTGAGGGCGAGCTCGATGGTGGCGTCCGAGCCCACGGCCTCCACCACGGCGTCCGGCCCGCGTCCGTCGGTCATCTCCCGTATGGCCGTCCGCGCGTCCCCGCCCTCGACCGGCTCGACACCCAGGGTGGCGGCGAAGGCGCGGCGCTCCGCGACCAGGTCCGCGCCCAGCACTCGCGCGGCGCCCATCGCGAAGGCGGACTGGGCGGCCATGAGGCCGACCGGGCCGAGGCCGATGATCAGGACGGTCTCACCGGGCTGGATGCGGGCACGGCGGCAGCCGTACCAGGCCGTGGGAGCGTTGTCCGTCAGGACTACGGCGGCCTCGTCGGAGATGCCCTCGGGCAAGTGCACCAGATTGACGTCGGCGTACGGCACCGCCAGGACCTGGGCCTGGCTGCCCGGGAGCTGCGGGCTCACTCCGTAGCAGAGGTCCGTGCTGGACGTGGCGCGCTCGCACCGGGCGGTGAACCCGGCCGCACACGACCGGCAGTGGGCACAGCCGACAGAGGCGGGCACCAGAACCCGGTCGCCGGGCCTGAAGCGGGTGACCTGGCCGCCGGTGTCGACCACCACGCCGACGCACTCGTGCCCCGGTGTGTAGCCCACTTCCTCGGTGAACGGGTTGCCGCGGTAGATGTGCAGGTCGCTGCCGCAGATGCCGGCCGCGGTCACCTGCACCACCGCGTCGGTGGGGCTGGTGACGGCCGGGTCGGGGACATCCCCGTAGCGGATGTCGTGACGGCCGTGGTAGGTCAGTGCCTTCACCGGATTTCTCTCTCCCCTTGGCCCGGTCGGTCCGCGATCTTCCTGCTCATCTCCGGCGGCTCCTTCGACGGTCGCCTTGCATCGGCGGTCGGCACGGCCGACAGGCTGCCGTCATCGCGTACCGACCCTCTTGCCGAGCATACCGTCTAGTCGGTACGGAGAGTGAGCGTAGGGTGTCGTGCCGTCGGAGACAAGAGGGGCCCGCTGCGGACCCCGTCCTCCCAAAGCGACGTCATCGCGACGTACTGCGCATAGGTGAGCCCCAGGGGATCGATTAGGGGGCGATACGCGCGTGCGATGGCGTTGACCACGCTGTAAAGGGCGAAGCAGGGCTGCTCGGACAGCCGGAGGGCCTTCATGCCGGGCTCCATCAGCGCCAGTACCCGTTGGCTGCCGCAATGGTGGCGACTCGGTGGCGACGACCTGTGCCACGGCGATCAGGCTGCCCGCGTCCTCCGCGCACACCTGGCGCAGGCGCTGGCGTACGTCGCCGTCGGGCTGTGTGGCCTTCACCGACAACCGGGCCAGCTTGACGCCAGGGCGCGGCCCTCGTGTCAAGCGTGCTGCCGGGACCTTGAGGCGGTCCATGAGCGAACGCCCGCTCCGCTCACGCCGTCTCCTCTGCACAGATACGGGTGCCCGCGCGCCGCGGGCACCCGGAGCACGACGACGGCGCACGAGGGTGGGAGGACGGCATCCGCATTCTGGTCGTGGAGGACGAGGAGATGCTCGCCGACGCGATCGCGCAGGGACTGCGGCAGGATGCGTTCGCGGTGGACGTCGTACACGACGGAGAGGCGGCCATGGAACGCCTGGCCGTCAACGCGTACGACGTGATGGTGCTCGACCGTGACCTGCCCAGGATGCACGGCGACGAGGTGTGCCGGCGTACCGCCGCCTCCGGCACCGATGCGGGACGGACGACCAGTGGGCCAGGCTGGAGCCGTTGTCGCCGAAGGGCATCAAGCCTGGCCGGCCGCCGATACGGCCGAGGCGGCAGCTGGTCGACGGCATACGGTGGCGGTCCCGGACCGGGACGCCGTGGCGGGATGTCCCGAGCGGTACGGGCCGTGGGATCGGGTCTACGACCTGTTCCGGCGCCGCCAGCGCGACGGCACGTGGAAGCGAGTCTTCACCGAACTACAGGCCCAGGCGGACGCGAAGGACCTGATCACCTGGGATGTCAGTGTCGACTCGACGATCTGCCGCGCCCACCAGCACGCCGCCGGAGCGGTCAAAAGGGGGAACGTCAGAAGGAGCCGCCCGGCGGCGTTGAGGTCGAGCCGGACGACCACGGTCTCGGTCGCTCGCGAGGTGGGCTGACCACCAAGGTCCATCTCGCGGTCGAGCAGGGGCAGAAGCCCATGTCGATTGTGATCACGGCCGGGCAGCGCGGGGATTCCCCGCAGTTCGAACCGGTCCTGGAGAACATCCGGGTGCCACGGCAGGGACTGGGGCGTCCCCGCAAGCGGCCGGACACAGTGCGTGCCGACAAGGCGTACGGCTCCCGGAAGAGCCGTGCCTACCTGCGCCGACGTGGGATCCGGTGCACGATCCCGGAGAAGAAGCACCCGGTTCGCAACCGTAAGAAGCTCGGCTCCCGCGGCGGCCGGCCGCCGACGTTCGACAAGGCCGACTACCGCGAGAGGCACGCGGTCAAATGCGGGATCAATCGCCTCAAGCGCCATCGGGCCGTGGCCACCCGCTACGACTGTGAGGATGTTGGGGTGCCGCCTTGGGTGGTGGTCTGGCCCGCGATACGACTGGCCCTGGTGCCTTGCGTTTGATCTGCCGGCTGCTG
>NZ_JBVJRL010000013.1:42011-246245 GCF_055607665.1 Streptomyces sp. NPDC036984 | reverse complement strand
CATCAGGGACAAGATCAGCAGACACCCAACAGATCCTGCCGACACACGACTCAACTGCCAAGCTCTACAACGAACTTCATTCTGAAACGATCAGTTAGACGCGGCGGAAGACCGAGAACGGACCCGAATCAATTCGCTGGTGTGCGGCCCGGTGGCCCCTGTAGGTTGGCGTCGCGACCGCGCCTCCGATGCGCTCGGCTGCGGCTACTTCCTTCTGACAACCAAGTGACGCCGCCGCCCTCTTGGATCTCGGCAGGTGCGGTCGTCTTCGCCTCGCCAAACCCCTGGCCGGGGCCGTCCCATACGTTGAATCCGGGGGGATTCGCTGCCTCGTCACACCCCACGCGTCTCCAAAATGTGGTCCGTGATGCTCGTGGCCCCGCACGTCTCGGCGGCCGCCCGTTCCCTGACCCCGCAACGGCTCCCTCACGAATCCGCCGGGCCGGACTTCCGCACCTACGAAGGCGGCCCGGCCTTCGTCCGGGAGCCCCGCGAGGAGCTCTTCCTCCTTGCGGTCGGCAACTTCGTCTCCCAGCGGACCTTTTACGAGAGCGGTGAGGAGCGGGACGACCGGTACGCCCGTCTCGTCGGTGAGCTCGCCGTCCAGGACCCCGTGTGGACGGCCGGCCTGCTGCGCTGGCTTCGCGGCGAGGGCAACATGCGCACGGCGTCCCTGGTGGGTGCCGCCGCGTATGTGAGGGCCCGGCTCGAGGCCGGGGCGTCCGAAGGCCCGTCCAACCGCTCCGTGATCGACTCGGTGCTCCAGCGCGCCGACGAGCCCGGCGAACTGCTCGCCCACTGGATCTCGGTGTACGGGCGGAACGTGCCACAACCCGTGAAGCGGGGCATCGCCGACGGCGTACGCCGGCTGTACACGTCCCGGTCCCTGCTCAAGTACGACACCGCGTCCAAGGGCTTCCGCTTCGGCGACGTGCTCAACCTGGTGCACGCCTCCCCCGATCCGGCCAAGCCCTGGCAGGGCGCGCTCTTCCGGTACGCCCTGGACCGCCGCCACCACCCGGAGCAGGCTGTTCCGCCGGCCTCCGACCACCTGCTGACCGCCCACCGCGCGCTGATGGAGTCGGCTGCGGACGAGCGGCGGGCGGTGGTGACCGGGCCGGGCGGCCCCGAGCGGCTGGCCGCGGCGGGCATGACCTGGGAGGCCCTGGCAGGCTGGCTCCACGGACCGATGGACGCCGCCGTCTGGGAAGCCGTGATCCCCACGATGGGGCCGATGGCGCTCCTGCGGAACCTGCGGAACTTCGACGAGGCGGGGATCTCGGACGACGTCGCGGCCCGCGTCGCCGCACGGCTCTCCGACGCCTCCGAGGTCGCCCGGTCCCGGCAGTTCCCCTTCCGCTACCTGGCCGCCCACCAGCACGCGCCGTCGCAGCGCTGGGCAGCCGCGCTGGAACGGGCACTGGGCTACTCCCTGGCCAACGTACCGCCCCTGCCCGGCCGGACTCTGATCCTGGTGGACCGGTCCGACTCCATGTTCTGGGACACCGTCTCCGAACGGTCCAAGCTGACCCGGGCGGACGCGGCGGCCGTGTTCGGCACCGCGCTGGCCATGCGTGCCGAGCAGGCGGATCTGGTGGAGTTCGGCTGGCGCAGCGCAGACGTGTCGTTCGAGCCGGGCGAGCCGGTGCTCGAGGTGCTGAAACGGTTCCACAGTCTCGGAGGCACCCACACCGCGAAGGCGGTGCGGACCCATTACCGGGGACACGACCGGGTCCTCATCGTCACCGACGAACAGGCCGCCCCCTACGGCCCCGGCGGGCCGGCCGAACCGGTCCCGGCCGGCATCCCCGTCTACACGTGGAACCTGGCGGGGTACCGGCCCGCCGGCGGCCCCACGGGCCGCCACCGGCACACCTTCGGCGGCCTCACGGACGCCGCGTTCCGGATGGTCGGCCTCATCGAGGCCGGCCGCGAGGCCGCTTGGCCGTGGACCGCCGAGCCGGCCTGAGGAGGCGGTCCCGGCGGACGAGGCCGGCCTAGTCGTCCGACCGGGAGGAGTACCTGTGGCGGGCCCACAGGGGCAGGCCGTACCAGCCCAGGAGGTACCAGGCGACGACGGCCGCCACCAGGTACGGCACATAGCCGTCGTGTGTGGCCACCCGGAGGATCAGCAGCAGGGACGACGCCATCGTGACGAGCAGCAGTGCCAGGCCGACCAGGGTCATCCGGGAGGCCAGCCGTACCGCCTGGGGTTTGACCCGGCGGCCGGAGACCAGGCGGTGCAGGGACACCGGGCCGATGAGGGCGCCTGTCGCGCAGGCGCCCAGCACCACGGTCACGATGTAGATCATCTGGTCGGCGAAGGCCAAGCGGTCGTACTTCGGCTGGAAGACCACTGTCAGCAGGAAGCCGAACAGGATCTGTACGCCCGTCTGGGCCACGCGGACCTCCTGGATGAGTTCGCCCCACATCCGGTCGGCCCGCTCCTCCTCGGTCTCATTGCGCCCCCTGCGCCGTCCGTCCTGCGTCATGCGGTGCGTGTAACCGCCGGGCCGTTCGTTCAAACGGTCCGAGGTCCCGCGCCTACCAGCGGTGCTCGACCTGGTCCTTGATCCGCCGGTCGTACAGCTCCCGGATCGCGGTGAACGTCTCCTGCGGCAGCGGCGGCAGCTTGGCCGCCGCGGCGTTGGCGCGGGCCTGCTCCGGGTTGCGGGCGCCGGGGATGACCGTGGTCACCCCGTCCTGCTCGATGATCCAGCGCAGCGCCAGCTGGGCCGGGGTGTACCCCTCGGGGGCGAGCGCGGCGAACTCGGCGGCGGCCTCGACGCCCGTGGCGTAGTCGACGCCGGAGAAGGTCTCGCCCTGGTCGAAGGCCTCGCCGTGCCGGTTGAAGGTGCGGTGGTCGTTGGCCGCGAACACCGTGTCCTCGGTGTACTTGCCGGACAGCAGCCCGGAGGCGAGCGGCACGCGCGCGATGATGCCGACGCCGGCCTCGCGGGCGGCGGGCAGCACCTCGTACAGGGGCTTCATGCGGAACGGGTTGAGGATGATCTGCACGCTCGCCACGTTCGGCCGGGCGATCGCGGTGAGCGCCTGCGCGCAGGTCTCCACGCTCACCCCGTACGCGGCGATGCGCTCCTCCTCGACCAGGGTGTCCAGGGCATCGAACACCGCGTCCGAGGAGTAGACCGGGGTGGGCGGGCAGTGCAGCTGCACCAGGTCGATCCGGTCGACGCCGAGGTTGCGGCGCGAGCGGTCGTTCCAGGCGCGGAAGTTGTCCAGGACGTAGTTCCCGGGGGTCTGCTCGGCCCGGCGGCCCATCTTGGTGGCCACGAACACGTGCAGGTCGGGACGGCCGCGCAGGAACGAGGCGATGGTCTCCTCGCTGCGCCCGTCGCCGTACACGTCGGCCGTGTCGAAGAAGGTGACCCCGGCCTCGGCCGCCGTCTCCAGGACGGACAGGGCCTCCTTGTCGTCCACGTCGCCCCAGTCGGCGCCCAGCTGCCATGTGCCGAGACCGACCACCGATGCCCACTGACCCGACCTGCCGATTACGCGCTCGTCCATGGCGCCAGTCTGTCACCCGGTACCGTGTCCGGCGGAACGGCCCGCTCCGCCCGCGTGGTTCACTCGGACGGGTGGCACGCGGCGGCGGACTGCGGGCGCGGCCCGGGCGGCCCTTAGCGTGACCGGGTGGAAGATCGTTCAGTGAACCGCCGTGCCCTGCTGCGGACCGCCGCCGCGCTGGCCGCCACCCCGCTGCCCGTCCCGGCCGATCCGGCGGTGGCCGCGGCCGCGCTCCCCGGCTTTCCGGACCGGGTGAGGCTCTACCGCACGGCCTACCGCAACTGGGTGGGCGAGATCACCGCCCACGGACTGTGGGCCTGCGCCCCGGCCGGCCCGGAGCAGCTGCTCGCCGTCGTCAACTGGGCCTGGCGCAACGGCTGGCGGGTGCGCGCCCGGGGCTGCTCGCACGGCTGGTCGCCGCTCACGATCACCGCCGGGACGACCGCCTCCGCCCGGGTCCTGCTGGTCGACACCACGGCCCATCCGACCGGCCTGGCGCTGGAGTCCGCCACGGCCGTCCGGGCCGGCGCCGGGGTCCCCCTGGAGGCCCTGCTCACCTTTCTGGAAGGGCACGGGCTCGGGCTCACCGCCACTCCCGCGCCCGGTGATCTGAGCCTGGGCGGCGCCCTGGCCATCGACGCGCACGGCACCGCCGTACCGGCCGACGGTGAACGCCCGCCGCCCGGCAGCACGTACGGCTCGCTGAGCAACCGGGTGCTGGAGCTGACGGCGGTGGTGTGGGACGCGGACCGCGGGGCCTATGTGCTGCGCACCTTTCGCCGGGACGAGGCGGACTGTGCCGCGCTGCTGACCCATCTCGGCCGGGCCTTCGTCACCGAGGCTGTCCTGCGGGTGGGCCCGGACAGCAGCCTGCGCTGCGTCAGCCGCACCGACGTCCCGGCCCGTGAGCTGTTCGCGGCCCCCGGCTCGGGCGGGCGCACCCTGGAGAGCTTCCTGCGGCGCTCTGGCCGGGTGGAGGCGATCTGGTTCGCCTTCACCGAGTTCCCGTGGCTGAAGGAGTGGAGCGTGGCTCCGGTCCGGCCGCCCGGCTCCCGGCACGTCACCTCGCCGTACAACTACCCCTTCTCCGACAGCGTCCCGGAGCCGGTCGCCGACCTGGTGGGGCGGCTCGTCGCCGGCGCGGCCTGGTCCCTGGCGCCACTGCTCGGCGCGGCCCAGCTCCAGGTGGCCTCGCTCGGGCTCGCCGCGACGGGGTCGGCCGACCTGTGGGGGCCGTCGAAGAACACACTGCTGTACCTGCGGCCGACCACCCTGCGGGTGACGGCCAACGGGTACGCGGTGCTCACCCCGCGGGCCGGGGTGCAGCGGGTGGTGCACGAGTTCACCCGGTTCTACCAAAAGCGGCTCGCCGCCTACGCGGCACGCGGCCGCTTCCCGGTCAACGGCTCGGTGGAGATCCGGGTGACGGGTCTGGACGACCCGGCCGACACCGGTGTGCCGGGCGCGCGGGCCCCGCTGCTGTCCGCGCTGCGGCCGAGCGCGGCCCGCCCCGAGTGGGACACCGCGGTCTGGCTGGACGTGCTGACCCTGCCGGGCACCCCGTATGCCGAGGCGTTCCTGAGCGAGCTGGAGGACTTCCTGCTCGGGAGCCACGACGGCGGTCAGACCCTGGCGCGCGTGGAGTGGTCCAAGGGCTGGGCGTACACCGCCGACGCGGCCTGGAGCGACCCGCGGGTGCTCGGCACGGCCGTGCCCGGCTCGTTCGGCCCCGGGTGTGGGCGGAGGCGGTCGCGGCCCTGGACCGGCTGGACCCGCACCGGGTGTTCGGGAACGCCTTCCTGGACCGGCTGCTGCGCTGACCCGCGTCCGTCGTGCGGATCAGGGCCGGCCGGCCGGTCCCGGCGTCATCCGGTGCCTCGGCCGCCTGGTGTCAACTGCGCCTGTACGGCGGGCCCGTAGCGGTCGGCGACGGTGTCGGGGTCGGTCGCGCGCAGGTGCGGTCCGCGGGCGATGCCGTACATCACGCCGAGGCCGACGAGAGTGGCGACGGCGAGTTCGGCGCGCAGGCCCGCGTCGGGGCCGGGAAGCCGGGCGGCGAGGCGCTCGGTCACCTGGGCGCGGAAGTTGGCGCGCAGGACGTCGCCGTGGTCGCCGTGCAGCGGGGCGAAGGCGATGCGCAGCAGCGGGTCGGCGCCCCGCTCGCGCTGGCTGGACAGGACGTGCCGGACCATGTGCCGGCCGAGGTCGTCCAGCGGGGCGTCCAGCAGGTCGTCGGCGTCGGTGTCGAAGGACATCACGCGGGCGAACAGGGCGTCCTTGTTGCCGAAGTACTTCATGATCAACGGCGGGCTGACACCGGCCCGTTCGGCGATGTCCTTGAGGGTGATGTCGGCGTGCGGGTGCCGGGCCAGGAGCCGGCGGGCGGCCTTGAGGATGGCGGCCTTGGTGGCCTCGGCGTCCCGGCGCGCGGGGGTGGGCACCCGGCCGGGGGGTGTGGTCATGGTCCTCATGCTCCCTCCATCGCCCCGTCGCGAGCACCCAGGGCGCCGCCCTGGGCGCGCCGGGTGCCGCCGGCGGGGCCGTCGCCGGGGATGGACAGGGCCGCCGCGCAGCCCGCGAGCGCGACGGCGCCGGCCAGGGCGAAGGCCAGCTGGTAGCCGTGCAGGGTGGGCACGGGGACCCCGTCGACGGGGCTGCTGTGGTGGACGAGGACGGCGGCGACGGCCGCGCTGGAGACGGCCTGGCCGACGGTGCGCATGAGGACGTTGACGCCATTGGCGGAGGCGGTCTGGGCGGCCGGTACGGCGCGCAGGATCAGGGTGGGCAGGGCGGAGTAGGCGAGCGTGGTGCCGGTCGCCACCACGGTGGCCCCCAGGATGACCATCCACAGGTCGCGGCTGTCGGCGATGCGGAGCGCGTACCCGCACGCGATGACCGCGGCGCCGAGCGCGAGCGTGATGCGCGGGCCGCGCGCGGCCGAGATACGGGCCGACAGCGGGGAGAACAGCAGCATGGTGACCCCGCCGGGCAGCAGGCACAGTCCGGTGGCGACGATGGACAGGCCGAGGCCGTACCCGGTGGCCTTCGGCGCCTGTACCAGCTGGGCGGTGACCAGGGAGTTGGCGTAGAAGGCGAATCCCGTCAGCAGGGCCGCCACGTGGGACAGGCCCACCCGCGGCCGGGACACCAGCCGCAGGTCGACCAGCGGCCGCACGGTGCGCAGCTGCTGCCGGCACCACAGGGCGAGGACGACGACGGCCGCGAGGAACAGGCCGAGCACCCGGGTGCTCCCCCAGCCCCAGGTGCCGCCCTGGGAGACGCCGAGCAGCAGGCAGACCAGCCCGGCGGCGAGGCCGAGGGCGCCGAGGACGTCGAACCGCCCGGGCTCGCGCAGCGGCGACTCCCTCACCGCCCACCAGGTCACCGCCACGCCCAGCGCGCCCAGGGCGCTGGTCAGCCAGAACATGGTGTGCCAGTCGGCGTACTGCACGACCAGCGCGGCGAGCGGCAGGCCGAGCGCGGCGCCGATGCCGACCGTGGAGCTCATCAGCGCCACCGCGGAGCCCCGGCGCTCCGGCGGGAGTTCGTCCCGCAGGATGCTGATGGAGAGCGGGACGACGGAGGCGGCGGCGCCCTGGAGGGCGCGGGCGGCGATGAGTACGCCGATGTCGGAGGACAGGGCGCACATGACCGAGCCGACGGTCATCAGGGCGAGCGCGGCGGTGAGCACCCGGCGCTTGCCGTACATGTCGCCGGCGCGGCCGAGGACGGGGGTGAGGACGGCGCCGGAGAGCAGGGTCGCGGTGACGGTCCAGGAGACGGTGGCGGCCGAGGAGCCGGTGAGCCGGGGCAGGTCGGGCAGCAGCGGGACGACCACGGTCTGCATGACCGCCATGAGGATGCCGCCCGAGGCCAGCACCGGAACGGTGAGCCGGTCGCGCAGCCGGGGCTGATCGGCCGTGGGCTGGGATATCGGTCCGGGCTCTGCCATCGGCGCTCCTTGGACGACTGCGAGGTGAATAGTCATTCACCCTATCGAGTGAATGACTATTCACCAACTTCTCGGGGGCCGAATGGACCGGTGTCCCGGAACGCGGGTCTTCGGTGCGGCCGAGCGCGGAGGCGGCCGGGCCCGGCGGGGTGGAGTCGGCCAGCCGCGGCGGGCCGTGGAGCGGGCGTGCAGGGCGCGGGCCGCGCGGGGGCCGAGCCGGCGCTTGAGCCGGCGCGGCACCTCCAGCCGCCCGGCCACCTTGTCCAGGCCGCAGTAGAGCTGCGGCGGGACATACGGCAGCAGCGGCGAGTGCGCTGGCCGAGCAGAGCGAACATCCGGTGCGGGGGCAGCTCGATGCAACGGGGCAGGTTCTCGTACCACTGGGCGCCCCAGCGGGCGGCACTCCGCACGGAGAGCAGCTCGACCTGGTCGGCCCGGCCCAGGCCGAGCCCGGTGAAGGTCTCCGGGGAGCACTCGACGACGCGGATGCCGTGGTCGCCGCTGTAACCGTAGCCGTTCGACGGGTCCTGCCGCTTGAGCAGGATGGCGAGGTACAGGCCTGCGGGCCCGCCTCCGACACAGACGACCTTTACGCGCACACCCCTGACAGTCACCGGACATGGTCGATCGGAAACGGCAGGCAGCAGGGGTGGCGGCCCTCTCTATCGCGTCAGTTTGGCGCGGTGAGCCGCGCCACTCGGACGGGCGGCAGCCGGAAAGGATCATCGGAAACCCGGCCGCCCCGGCAAGGAATTCCCCGTTCCGGGGCGGATCGACCCACCACCACAGCAAGATCATCTTTGTTCAACTCTGCATGACATGTGGGTAATTGTCCGGATCGTAGCCAACCCGTTCCGGGCGATTTCTTCCGCTCCGGAACGTCCCGATAGGCATGCGTCGTCACCACCGAACCACTCTTCCGGAGGACCCGCATGCCCGACATCACCCGGCGCCGCGCGCTCACGGCGGCAGCCGCCGTCGCCGCGACGGCCTCGGCCGCCATGCTCGTCGCACCCGCCGCGTCGGCCGCCGGCCACCACACGCCCACCGCGCCCGACACCTTCGACGAGGTCTACAAGGGCCGCCGGATACAGGGCCGTGCGGCGAGCGGCGGCGGACACCACCACGAACACGGCGGCGGCTACGAGGTGTTCATCGACGGCGTGCAGCTGCACGTGATGCGCAACGCCGACGGCACCTGGATCAGCGTCGTCAGCCACTACGACCCGGTGCCCACCCCGCGGGCCGCCGCCCGCGCCGCGGTGGACGAGCTCCAGGGCGCACCCCTGCTGCCGTTCCCCGCCAACTGACCGCCCTCGCAAGGACTTCCGGAGCACCCCGCACCATGACCGTACGCAAGAACCAGGCCACCCTGACCGCCGACGAGAAGAAGCGTTTCGTCGCCGCCGTCATCGAACTCAAGCGCAGCGGGCGCTACGACGACTTCGTCCGCACGCACAACGAGTTCATCATGGCGGACACCGACGGCGGCGAGCGGACCGGCCACCGCTCCCCGTCCTTCCTCCCCTGGCACCGCAGATTCCTGCTCGACTTCGAACAGGCGCTCCAGTCCGTGGACTCCTCGGTCGCCCTGCCCTACTGGGACTGGAGCACCGACCGCACGGTGCGTGCCTCGCTGTGGGCGCCGGACTTCCTCGGCGGCACCGGGCGCAGCACCGACGGGCGGGTGATGGACGGGCCGTTCGCCGCGTCCACCGGCAACTGGCCGATCAACGTGCGCGTGGACGGCCGTACGTTCCTGCGCCGCTCGCTCGGCACGAGCGTGCGCGAGCTGCCGACGCGCGCCGAGGTGGAGTCGGTGCTCTCGATGGCGACGTACGACATGGCGCCCTACAACAGCGCCTCGGACGGCTTCCGCAACCACCTGGAGGGCTGGCGCGGGGTCAACCTGCACAACCGGGTGCACGTCTGGGTCGGCGGGCAGATGGCCACCGGCGTCTCCCCCAACGATCCGGTGTTCTGGCTGCACCACGCCTACATCGACAAGCTGTGGGCGGAGTGGCAGCGGCGGCACCCGGGCGTCGGCTATGTGCCGACGGGCGGCACGCCGGACGTGGTGGACCTCAACGACACGATGAAGCCGTGGAACAACGTGCGCCCGGCGGACCTGCTGGACCACACCGCGCACTACACGTTCGACGTCTGATCAGGCCTCGGCGGTACGGCACTCCGGGTGGCCCCAGCCCTGCGTGTTCTTGGCGATCTTCTCGCCGGCCGCGTAGGAACGGCCGCACAGGCAGCGGCCGGGGAACTTCGCCTTGATGGTGCGGGAGGACGCGCCGTCGCCGGTGCGGCGGGGCGCCTTCCGGCGCGGCGCCCCGGCCGCCGCCGGGGTGTCGGGCGACGGCGGGGGTTCCGGCGAGCCGAGCGCGCTGCCGGCCGCCTCCTGCCCGGAGGCCGCCTGGCTGGCCGCGCGGTCGGCGAAGTCGTTCAGCGGGTCACCGTCGACCTGGTGGGCGGGCACGTAGCGGAACTCCACGGACCGGCCGTCGAGCAGCTCGTCGATGCGGACCACCAGGTCCTGGTTGGCGACGGGCTTGCCGGCGGCGGTCTTCCAGCCGTTGCGCTTCCAGCCGGGCAGCCAGGTGGTGACGGCCTTCATGGCGTACTGGGAGTCCATCCGGATCTCCAGCGGAACGTCCGGGTCGACGGCCGTGAGCAGCCGCTCCAGGGCCGTCAGTTCGGCGACGTTGTTGGTGGCCCGGCCGAGCGGGCCCGCCGCCCAGCGGGCGGGGGTCCGCTCGTCGTCGTCCGAGACCACCCACGCCCATCCGGCCGGTCCGGGGTTTCCCTTCGAAGCCCCGTCGCACGCGGCCACCACACGTTCACGCATACGCTCGATCATGCCATGGCCGTGCGGGGCGCTGTTCCGGGACCGGTCAGACGTCCTTGATCTTCGGCATCTCGCCCTCGGTGGTGGTGATGTCGATCACCGAGAAGTTCGCGCCCTGCGGGTCGCTGAGCGCCGCGAACCGGCCGAAGGGGCTGCTCATCGGCCCGAAGCGGAGGATCCCGCCGAGCTTGACGGCCCGGGTGACGGCCGCGTCGCAGTCGTCCACGGTGAAGTAGACGTTGATGTAGGACGGCACCTCGGGCGGGAAGTCGTCGGTCATCCGCATCCGGCCGAGGACGGTGTCCTCGCCGACGTCGAACATCCGGAAGTCCACCGCGTCGTCCTCGATCTCCTTCATGCGGTACGGGAAGACCCCGGAGAGGAAGGCGTCCGCCTGGTCCGGCTCGCGGGTGAAGACCTCGGCCCAGCAGTAGGCGCCGGGCGTGGCCGTCGCCTCGAAGCCCTCGTGCGTGCCCGCCTGCCACACCCCGAACACGGCCCCGCTGGGCTCCCGGGCCAGGCACATGGTGCCGAAATCACCGACCTGCATCGGCTCCATCAGCACCTCGCCGCCGTTCTCCCGGATCTTCTCCGCGGTGGCCGCGGCGTCGGGCGACGCGAGGTACAGGCACCACTGCGACTGGCCCTCCTGGCCGGGCATCGGCGGGACGACGGCCGCGACGGCCTTGCCCTCCACGTAGGCCTGCGTGTAGTTGCCGTACTCCGACGACGACTCGCCGAAGGTCCAGCCGAGGACGTCGCCGTAGAACCTCTTCGCTCCCTCGACGTCGCTGAACATCGCATCGGCCCAACAGGGCGTTCCTTCGGGTTGCACGGCCATGCTGGCGGCCCTCCTGGTGTTGTGTGTCCCGTTTGTCACGCTAGCCATCCGCCGTCCGGGCCGCGCGCCGAGCCGGACGGGAAATCGGTCGACACCGGGGCCCGCGGCCCGCTGGGATGGCCCCGATGGATACGGTGAAGATGCGTGAGGGCGAGGTCGGCATCGACCCGGCCCTGGTCGGCCGGCTGATCGCCCGGCAGTTTCCCGCGTGGGCGGCACGGCCCGTGCGGCTCCTGAGCTCCTCCGGCACGGAGAACGCCATGTTCCGGCTGGGTACCGACCTGGTGGTACGGCTGCCCCGGCACCCCGGTGCCGTGGCCGACGTGACCCACGAGCAGCGCTGGCTGCCCCGCCTCGGCCCACGGCTGCCGGTCGCCACGCCCGAGCCGGCCGGGCTGGGCGCGCCGGACGAGGGCTTTCCGTGGCCCTGGTCGGTGTACCGCTGGCTGGACGGGCACAACCCGGCCGCCGGTGCCGTCGCGGAGCCGGAGCGCCTCGCCGAGGAGCTCGGGGCGTTCGTGGCGGCGCTGCGCCGGATCGACCCGCGGGACGGGCCGTCCGCCCACCGGGGCGTGCCGCTCGCCACCCGGGACGCGCCGACCCGCGCGGCGCTCGCGCAGCTCACCGGCCGGATCGACACGGCGGCCGTGACGGCCCTGTGGGAGCAGGCACTCCGGGCCTCGGCGCACTCCGGGCCGCCGGCCTGGGCGCACGCGGACCTGTCCCCGGGGAACGTGCTGGTCGACGGCGGGCGGCTGAGCGCGGTCATCGACTTCGGCTGTGCGGGGGTCGGCGACCCGGCCGTGGACCTGATCGTGGCCTGGAACCTGCTGCCCGCGAGCGCCCGGGACACCTTCCGCAAGGCCGTCGGCGCCGGGGACGCGGAGTGGGCGCGCGGGCGAGGCTGGGCGCTGTCGATCTCGCTGATCCAGCTGCCGTACTACTGGCACACCAACCCGGCCCTCGCCGAGAACTCCCGGCACGTGATCGCCGAGATCCTCGCCGAGGCCGGGTGACGGCGGCGCGGGCCGCTCGGTCGTCGAGAACGGGAGGCGAGTGCCGGCGGCCGGCCGTGCGTCCCGCTACGCGCCGGCGTACGCCCGCTCCAGCGCGTCGGCGTCCAGCTTTCCCATGCCCATCATGACGTGGGTGGCGCGCGCGGCCTTCTCCGGGTCGGGGTCGGCGATCATGTCGATCAGCGGAGCGTAGACGACCTGCCAGGATACGCCGTACCTGTCCTTGAGCCAGCCGCAGGAGCCGCCCTCGCCGCCGTTCTCGGTGAGCTTCGTCCAGTAGTAGTCGATCTCCTGCTGGTGGGCGCAGAAGATCTGGAAGGAGACCGCCTCGTTGAAAGTGAACTGCGGCCCGCCGTTGAGCGCGACGAACTTCTGGCCGTTGGCCGTGAACTCCACGGTCATCACGGAACCCGTCGGACCGGGCGCGGTCTCGGGGTAGCGGACGGTGCGGCCGACGCCGGAGTTCTTGAAGACCGACACGTAGAAGTGCGCGGCCTCCTCGGCCTGGCCGTCGAACCAGAGACACGTGGTGAAACCGTCGGTGGACATGAGGACCTCCTGGGGCGTGGAACGCGGTCATCTGTATCGACCGCCGCGCGCGCCGAAACTCATCGGGCGGGCCGCCGGATCATCCGAACGGGTGAGGGGGCGCCCGCCCGGCATCCGGATCATTGGACGGAATTCGGCCGGGGCGGGCAGTTCGCGGCCACGGAGGAGCCGGATCTGAGGAGCCGGATCTGCTGGTCGGGGACGTCCGGGCGTTCTCCCGGCAGCTGCGGCGTGGCTGACCGGCCGGCGGTAGCCGTACGGGGATCAGGCGGCCAGGCAGAGCCCCTGGTACGGCCGGTGCGGCGCGGCGGCGGGCCGGCGCAGCTCGGCCGTGCGCCGGGTCAGCTCGCCGTGCACCAGCGACAGAAGATCGCCGAGGCCCAGGCCGAGCGCGTGGGCGGCGGCGGCGAGGACCTCGGAGGAGGGCTCCTTGCGGCCCCGCTCGATCTCCGACAGGTAGGGCAGCGAGATCCGGGCCGCGCCGGCCACGTCCTTGAGGGTGCGCTGCTGCTCCTGGCGCTCGCGGCGCAGCACCTCACCGACCAGATCGCGCCACAGGGGTTCCCTGGGGGCAGGCTCCGGTTCCGGTGCGGCCGGGCGTGCGGGCGCCGGTCGCAGGGGGATCACTCGGGCTTCGTCGCTCACCGGGTTGGTCATCCCGTCAGCCTAGGAGCGGTGCGGCCCGGGACAAGGTGGGCGCGTTGCGCCCTGAGGGAAATCCCCGGGCCGGCCGGCCCCGGAGCGGTCGTTTCGCGCCACTGTGGGCCGACGGGTGCATGCGAAACGTCACCGGGGGTACCCGCCCGGTGAGTTCCTCCGCAGGACGCATAAACCGCCGGTTACCGGGTACCCGACGGCACGCCACCTGCACCAAGCACGCAGAGGCCGCCGCAGAACACGTCGAACCGTGACTTTCGTGGGAGAGGTAATGAACACCGCCGCCGGGATCCGGTCGCAGGCAGAGGTCGTCGAGCAGACCGAGCAGGACAGGACGGGCGAGGGATCACTGCCTGGAATCGAGGACCCGACGTCCGTCGCCCCGCGTGACGCACGCGAGCTTTCCCGCCAGTTCTTCCGCCGACTGGCCGAGCTGGAGGAGGGCACGCACGAGTACCAGTACGCGCGCAACACCCTCATCGAGATGAACATGTCGCTGGTGCGGTTCGCGGCCGGACGGTTCCGAGGGCGCGGCGACGACATGGAGGACATCGTCCAGACCGGCATGATCGGCCTGATCAAGGCCATCGACCGGTTCGAACTGGCGCGCGAGGTCGAGTTCACCTCCTTCGCTCTGCCGTACATCGTCGGGGAGATCAAGCGGTTCTTCCGGGACACCACCTGGGCCGTCCATGTGCCGCGCCGGCTCCAGGAGCTGCGGGTCGAACTGGCCAAGGCGCGCGAGGAGCTGTCCAGCCGGCTGGACCGGGACCCGACGGTCGCCGAACTGGCCACGCTCATGAACATCTCCGAGACCGAGGTGGTCGAG
Organism: Streptomyces sp. NPDC036984; assembly: GCF_055607665.1. NCBI lineage: Bacteria > Bacillati > Actinomycetota > Actinomycetes > Kitasatosporales > Streptomycetaceae > Streptomyces > Streptomyces sp. NPDC036984. The sequence continues at coordinate 232,019 of NZ_JBVJRL010000013.1, read as the reverse complement.
GCCCAGCTCGCCTCCAACGGCTACAACTCCGCCTCCCTGGACGCCGCACTCACCGGTGACGGCCCCGAGGACGGCGAGGCCGTGCTCGCCGACTTCATCGGCGTGGAGGAGGAGGGGCTTCGGCTCGTCGAGGACTTCCACGCACTCGCCCCGTTGATGGCGGAGCTCAGCGACCGCGACCGGCAGATCATCCACCTGAGGTTTGTGGAGGAGGCCACCCAGGCGGAGATCGGCGAGCGGCTCGGCTGCTCCCAGATGCACGTCTCCCGGCTGATCAAGCGGATCATCGCCCGGCTGCGCGAGGGGATGCTCGGCGAGCTCGACCGCGTGTGACGCGGCTCCGCGAGGCGCCCCGACCCTGGCCGGGACGCCTCAGCGCTGCTTGAGGTGGAAGATGGCCCGTACCCGCTTGCCCACGGGCACGCGCTCCACGGTGACCTGCGAGGCGAGGGCGTGCACGATCTCCAGACCGTGCCGCCCGACACGCGCGGGATCCTTCGGGTACCGGCGGGGCAGAGCCGTGCTGCTGTCGTACACGGACACCGCGACGGAGGCGTCCGTGCCCTCCAGCTCCAGGATGTAGGGGCCACTGCTGTGCTGGTCGGCGTTGGTGACCAGTTCGCTCACCAGCAGGAGCAGCTCGCCGGCGGCGCGGCTGTCGGTGACGGCGCACCACTCGGTCCGCAGCTGCTGGAGGAACTGGGCCGCGAAAGCGCGCGCCTCGGCGATGCATCCGGATTCTCCGGTGTAGTGCGCCGCGCGCCTCAGCGGCTCCACAGGTACGTCGAAGCCAGTCGGTATCACTGCCCCGCCCAGGTGCTCGGTCATGCTGTCTCTCTCGGAAAACCCGGTCCGGCCGGTCGCTGTTGCACCAGTCCTCGTACCCCGAGCCGGGCCCGGCAGTCCACCCGATGCGTTCGCCGACCGGGTGAAGTGGCGAGAGTCACGGCGCCGGGCGCTGCGGTGCGACGGCTCACGTCTCGTCAGAGCCGGGCCGCTCCGGCGGGGAGGCGGGCTCCTCCTGCTGGCCGCCGGTCTCCTGCTCACTGGTTCCGGGGGCGACCGAGGAGACGGGTCCGGACTCCGGCAGGGACCCCGCCGAGGACGGGGGCGTGACGGCGGACGTCTCCTCCGACGGAGAGCCCGGCGACGGGGCCGAGGACTCGCTGGACGGTGTCTTGCTCGACGGCGTCTCACCGGACGGTGACGTCGTCTCCGGCTCCGAGGAGGACGTGGACTCGGAGGGCGAGGAGGACTTCTCGGACGGCGACGAGGACTCCTCGGACGGCGAGGAGGATTCGGACGACGGCGAGGAAGACTTCTCGGACGGCGAGGAGGACTCGGAAGACGGCGACGACGACTTCTCGGACGGCGAGGAGGACTCGGAAGACGGCGACGACGACTTCTCGGACGGCGACGACGAAGAGGACGAGGGGGAGGAGGACGACGACGAGGGGGACGTCGAGGACGACGAGGTCGATGTGGAGGGGCCGGTCCCGGACGAGCTCGGCGGGCAGGCCGGGCCGGAGCCGGGCGCCCTGGTCGCACCGGGGGTGGGCGCGCACGGGGTCGACTGGTTCCAGGGACGCGGGTGCAGGGGCGGCTTGCCGTGCTGGTCGTGGCGGCCGTTCTCGTCGCCGCGGTGGCGGTGCAGCCACTCGTGGTGGTGGGGGTCGTAGATGACGAAGACGTTGACGATCACCGGTGCCGGCGTCACCACGACGACGTTCGAGGGCCGGTACGAGGACCAGTGCCGGCCGACCACCTTCGGGGCGGTGCGCTGGGCGACCGGCTGGGCCAGCGGGTTGCCGCAGGCGCAGCGCAGCCGGGGCATGCCGTGCCCGTCGACCAGGACGGCGGTGCCGGTCTGGAGGACGGACTGGTAGGTGGTGGTCGATCCGTTCCGGTAGCCGTGGTTGGTGACACGGGTGTCCGCGCGCAGCTGCACCGACGTGAGCGAGCGCAGGTAGGCGGGGACGGCGGAGGGCTGTACGCCGGCCTTCGCCGCGAACGCCCGGTTCTTGGCCGAGTCGGCCTGGAGGGCCCGGATCTGCCTCTCGACGTCACAGCTGGACGTCTTCCGGATGCCGCTGTACAGGCCGGGGGCTCCGCCCTGCACCCCGCGGAGCGCGTTGGCCGGGGCGCTGGGTGCCTGGGAGGCCGACGTGCCGGTGCCTCTGCTCGGTGCGGTGCCGGTGCCTCTGCTTGTGCTGGTGCCGGTGCCGGGGGCGGTGCCGGGGGCGGTGCCTGTGCCGGTGCCGGGGGCGGTGGGAGGCTTGGACTGCGGGGAAACGTCCTTCGCGGTCGATTCCGTGAAGGGGTCCTGGCCCGTACTGTTGGCGGCTTCCAGGAAGACCTCGCCGCCCTTGGCGGTGGATCCGCCACCGCCCGGGCGGGTGAAGACCACCGCGAGGACCACGGCGGCCACCAGGGCGGCGGTGAGCGCTGCGACGCGGGGTGCCGCCTTCCACCACGGCCCGTGCGGCCCTCTGTGCCCGAAGCCGCCGGCCGGCGGCTGCCCGGGCGGCGGGCCGGAGGGCGGCTTGGAGGAGCCCGACAGCGGTCCGGAGGGCGGCCCGGTGGGGCGGCCGGATGACGGAGGTTCGACGCTCACGAGCACTTCTTCCCGTCGCGATGCGCGGCATTGATCAAATAATCCCGTTAGTCCCTTTTTGGTGCATTTGGGTGCACATTGATCCTATTGTGTGCCGCGATGGCGGGTGGCTCGCAAGCCGACGCCGACGGCGCGCCCGGCGGGCGGGGCGCCCGGCCGCTGCTTAGCGTGGCAAGGGTGAGCTCTCCGACCGTCCCCGCGCGGCCCGTCGCCCGCCACGGCTGGGCGCAGGGCGTGGCCGCGGTGCTGACCGGGGTGGCCGTGATGGTCCTGGTGGTGGCGCTGGGACTGTGGGCGGCCGGTGCCGCGGATCTGCCGGACGGCGCATTCCCGCGCGTGGTGGCCGCGACCGTGGTCACGGCGGTCGGCGGCAGCGTGCGGTTCTCCGGCGACGCGGGCGTGTTCGCCCGGACCCAGGCCGGCCTCACCCTGCTCCCGCTGTCGGTCACGCTCGCCGGTGCCCTGGTGCTCGGCGCCGGCTTTCTGCGCCCACTGCGGCACCGTGCGGTCGCCTCGGCCGGGGAGCTGGCCGGCTGGGCGGCCCGGCTCGGGGTGCCGTGGCTGCTCGTACTGTTCGGCCTGGCCTTCGGTGCCCGGCAGACGTTCGCCGTGGACGTGGGCAGCGGCACCCTCAGCGAGCTCACCGGATCGTTCGACGCGACGCCGAGGGTCGGGGTCACCACGGACGTGCCGCGGACCGTGCTGTTCGGTCTGGCCTGGCTGACCGGTGTGCTGCTGCTGGCCCTGCTGGTGGCGCGCGGGGCTCCGCTGCCGACGCGGCTGCTGCGCCGCCAGGAGGCGGTGCGCCCGGCGGCGCACGCGATGGTGGAGCTGCTGCTCGGCTCCGTCGTCGTCGGTCTGATCGCCGCCCTGATCACGGCCGCCACCCAGGGGCACGCCCGCACGACCTGCGCGCTGATCCTGCTGGGCCGACGGCATCGGCGACCTGGGCGGCGGCCTGTCCGGAGAGGTGTTCCTGGAGCCCCGGCGGTGGCAGGCGGTGGGCCTGGGGGCACTGTGGGGACTGGTGGCCGGCTTCCTGGGCGGCCTGCCGGCCAGGCCGGTGCGCCGCGGGGGCCCGGTGGACACGCCGTAGCCCTGACTCCGGGTGGACCTGCTCGCCCGGCCCTCACCTCACTCCCGGAACACCGGCCCGGCCCAGTCCGGGGGCGGTGGAGCGGGCTCGGCGGGCACCCCAGGGTCCGGATCCTGCTCCGGGCCGCCGCTCGCGGGTGCGGCGGTCACGGCCGTGCGCAGGGCGGCGACGAAATCCAGGCAGCTGTCGTAGCGGTCGTCCGGGCTCTTGGCCAGGGCCTTGGCGAAGACGGCGTCGACGGCCCGGGCGAGACCGGGGCATACCCCGCTCGGCGGGGGCGGCTCGTCGTACTGGTGAGCCCAGAGCAGGGCCATGTCGTCCTCGCGCTGGAACGGCGGACGGCCGGTGAGGGTCTCGTAGACGACGCAGGAGAGGCCGTAGACATCGCAGCGGCCGTCGACCGGGCGCCCGGAGATCTGCTCCGGGGCGACGTAGTCGAGGGTGCCGACGAACTGGCCGACGCTGGTGAACCCGGTCAGGGACAGCGACTTCTTGGTGAGCCCGAAGTCGGTGAGGTACACGTGCTCGGGGTGGTCGCTGTCGGTGCCCTCGGCGACCAGGATGTTGCCCGGCTTGACGTCCCGGTGCACCAGGCCGTGCTCGTGGGCGGCGTCCAGGGCGGAGGCCACCTGGGCGGCGATCCGCACCGTGTCCGGCGGCGGCAACGGGCCGCGGACGTCGAGGAGGTGGCGCAGGTCGCTGCCGGAGACGTACCGCATCGCGATGTAGAGCACCCCGTCGGTCTCGCCGGCCTCGAAGACGGGCACGATGTGCGGATGGTCGATCGACGCGGCCACCTGGGACTCGTGCGTGAAGCGCCGGCGGAAGGTGTCGTTGCGGGCCAGTTCCGGGGCGAGCAGTTTGAGCGCGACGATGCGGCCCAGGCGCTGGTCGCGGGCCCGGTAGACGACGGCCATGCCCCCGCGCCCGACCTCACTCTCGATCAGGTAGCTCGCCACCTGCCGGCCGATCAGCTCCGAGGGACGGCCGGAGAACAAGCTGGTCTGACGCGGCATCAGTGCTCACCCTCGGGCGGGACCGTCCGGGTCGGGGCGTGCCCGGAGTCGTCCGTGCCGGTGACCGCCCGGTCGGTGGCGTAGGTCGTCAGCCGCCGTCCGTCGCCGTACACCCACCGCCCTTCCTGCGGGTCGTACAGCCACATGGACTCGCCGTCGACCACCAGCCCGATCCGCAGGCCCTGGGTGCGGGCCTCGAACGCCTCGCCGTCCAGGTCGCCGGCCGCCAGTTCCTCCACGGCGGACCGGTAGTCGGCCAGCGCCTGTTCGGCACGGGCCAGCAGGGGCCGGGGATCGGCGCTGCCGTCGGGGCCGTCGGTGGCGGGCGGGTCCTCGGGTACGGCGACGAGGCGGCGGCCGTCGACCCAGGCGGCCCACCCGTTGGCACAGCGGATGTGTCCCCAGTCGCCGCTCCGCTCGACGAGCTCCACCGGCAGCAGCGCGTCCAGCGGCACGGTGGGCCGTGCCGGGTCCGGGGCCTCCCAGGCGGGCAGGCCGGTCGGCGGGACGACGTGCGTGGGCCGGAATCCGCGAGGGGTCATCGCCTGCCTGCTTCCGCATCACGGTCGGGCCCCGCCGGTGCGGCGGCAGGGCGGCGGCCCATCCGTCGGGCACGGACGGCAGCGGCGGCCCGGCCGGGCCGAGCAGCCGGACGCCCGCGTCCAGGCCGGCCCCCGGCGGGGCGGCCGGGGTGAGCGCCACGGGCCTGGCCGAAGGTGATCGTGCCGAGCACCGCGGCCCCGGCCGGGCGGGCGGACCCGGGCAGGCCGTCGGCGCGACGCGGCGCCGCGGGGTACCAGGGGTCCCGGGCATCGTCGAAAACGATGTCGCTCCATGGGTCCCGTCCGACGTGGTGGTCGTGGCCCGGACTCGGCACTGTGGAGCCCGCCTCGGTCTCCAGGACGAGTGCGGGCGCCGTCGGGGCGACCGGCCGCTCCGCCATGGCCAGAATTGTACCGATTCGCCCAGCGGGGCGCCGCCCTCGGTCCGGGTCCGCGGACCGCCGTGGACACGTGTCAGGCGACGGGCACGACGAGCGCCGGGAGGGTGCGCTGCATCCGCAGGGCGTCCACGGACTCGGCGAGCAGCTCGTACTCGGTCGTGTCGTCGCTGGCGGCGATCCGCACCAGCCGCCCGCCCGCCAACTCGTCGGCGATCAGTTCCTGCTGGACGTCGTCCGCACACCAGGAGCGCAGCAGGGCGGGTACGTCGGCCACCGTGTCCGCGACCGGCACCAGCGCGCCGGCCGGGAAGGCGGTGGCCTCCGGACTCGGATCGAGCCGCTCCGCGATCCAGGACGCCCGGTCCCGCAGCCACCACAGGGCCAGGGCCAGGGTCGGCGCGCGGTAGGTGCCGAGCGGTACGCCGATGCGCCGGCCGTCGCACATGCCGTACGCCGTGACATGGCACAGGAATTCGTCGTGCACGCCTCACTCCCCCGTCGCCTCGCTCAACTGGCCGGCCGGCCCCTCGCTTTCCGTGCGGCTGCTGTGCGGTGAAGTGTCCCTGCCGTTCGAGTATCGCCACTACCGAAACACTGTCACCATGCCTTTCCGGCCAGTCTGTTGGCATATTCACCGCCCGTTTCGGCCGGAATGAGGTGGGCTGTGCGGCCGTCCGGCCATGACCTCGGAGGTAATCGACCCCGCCCCTTCCCTCCGGCATGGTGGTCACACCGGATCGACGCAGCCCCGGATCCGGCCCCTGACCAGCACAGACGACCTCGATGGAGGCTGATTCACCATGGCCGTGCACACCGACCGTTACGAGAGCGCCGCCGCCCGTTACTTCGCGGCCTGGAACGCCACCGGGCCGGAGGCCGTCGAGAAGGCCGTCGCCGCCGCCTGGAGCGCGGACGGCGGCTACACCGATCCCCTCGCCGACGTCCGCGGGCACGAGCAGATCGCGGCGGTGATCGCGGCGGCCCACGAGCAGTTCCCCGGTTTCACGTTCCGTCCGCTCGGCGCGGTCGACGGGCACCACGACACGGCGCGCTTCGGCTGGGAGCTGGTGAACCGGGCCGACGGCTCCGCTCCGGTCGCCGGCTTCGACGTGATCACGCTGGACGCGGACGGCCGTATCCGCTCCGTGCTCGGTTTCCTCGACCGGGTGCCGGACGGTGCGTGAGGCCCTGCGCGGGGGACCCGGAGGCGGCGGGCCGCCTCCGGGTGCCGGGCGAAGGTCTCACTGCTTGACGATCGCGTCGATCCGCGCCAGCTCGTCGGCGTCGAAGTCAAGGTTGCGCAGGGCGCCGACGCTGTCCTCCAGCTGCCGTGGGCTGCTCGCGCCGACCAGCGCGGAGGTGACCCGGCCGCCGCGGAGCACCCAGGCCAGGGCCAGCTGGGCCAGGGTCTGCCCGCGCGACGCGGCCACCTCGTTCAGCGCGCGCAGCCGGGCGACCAGGTCCTCGGTGACCGCGTCCGTGTTCAGGAACGGGCTGTCGCTCGCGGCCCGGGAGTCCTCGGGGATGCCGTCGAGGTAGCGGCCGGTGAGCAGGCCCTGCTCCAGCGGGGAGTACACGATGGAGCCGGCCCGGAGTTCGTCCAGGGCGTCGAGCAGACCCTCGTCCTCGGGGCGCCGGTCCAGCATCGAGTAGCGCGGCTGGTGGATGAGGAGCGGGGTGCCGAGGTCGGCGAGGATGCGCGCGGCCTCGCGGGTCTGCTCCGCCGAGTAGTTGGAGACGCCGACGTACAGCGCCTTGCCCTGCTGCACCGCCGAGTGCAGCGCGCCCATCGTCTCCTCCAGCGGAGTGTCCGGGTCGGGGCGGTGCGAGTAGAAGATGTCGACGTAGTCCAGGCCCATGCGCTTGAGGCTCTGGTCGAGCGAGGAGAGCAGGTACTTGCGCGAGCCCCACTCGCCGTACGGGCCGGGCCACATCAGATAGCCGGCCTTGGTGGAGACGACCAGCTCGTCGCGGTGGGCGGCGAAGTCAGCCGCGAGCGCCCCACCGAGGGCGGACTCGGCGGCGCCGGGCGGCGGGCCGTAGTTGTTGGCCAGGTCGAAGTGGGTGATGCCGAGGTCGAAGGCGCGGCGGAGGATGGCCCGCTGTGTCTCGACGGGCCGGTCGGGCCCGAAGTTGTGCCAGAGGCCGAGCGACAGTGCGGGGAGCTTCAGGCCGCTGCGGCCGGTGCGCCGGTAGGGCATGTCGGCGTAGCGGTCGGGGTGTGCGGTGTACAACGCGACTCCAGAGGGGGTGGGCACACGGTCTGCCTGTTCCACTCTTCCCCCGGCGGCGGACAGCGGTCCAACAGAAGAATCCGATGGAATTCAGCGGTTACGCTTCTCAATCATGGAACTGCGCCATCTCCAGCACTTCGTCGCGGTCGCCGAGGACCAGCATTTCACCCGGGCCGCCGAACGTCTGATGGTGTCCCAGTCGGGTCTGTCGGCGTCCATCCGGGCGCTGGAGCGGGAGCTGCGGGCGCCGTTGTTCGTGCGGACCACCCGCCGGGTGACCCTGACCGAGGCGGGGCGGGCGCTGCTGGTGGAGGCCGAGCGGATCCTCGCGCAGGTGCGGGCGGCGCACGAGGCGGTGGCGGCGGTACAGGGCGTGCTGCGCGGCACGCTCTCGCTCGGCACCGAGCAGTGCATCGCCGGGGTGCACGTGGCCCGGCTGCTGGCGGCCTTCCGCGGCCGGCACCCGGACGTGGAGATCCGGCTGCGGCAGGCCGGCTCGGGCGCCCTGGCCGAGGAGGTCGCGGCCGGGCGGCTCGACCTGGCCTTCGCCTACCGCACCCAGGCCGACACCGACCAGCTGCGCTCGGTGTCGCTGACCAGCGAGCCGATGATCGTGCTGTGCCACCCCAGCCACCGGCTGGCCGCGGCCGCGGCCGTGCTCGCCCCGGACGACCTCGCCGGGGAGGTCTTCGTCGACTTCCACCCGGACTGGGGCCCGCGCCGCACCACCGACGCCGCGTTCGCCGCGGCCGGTGTCCGGCGCACGGTCGCACTGGAGGTCAACGACGTGCACAGCCTGCTGGACCTGGTGGACGAGAACCTGGGCATCGCCGTCGTACCCCGGCACTTCCGGCACAAGCGGCCGGCGCTCACGGCACTGCCGCTGAAGGGCGGGGGCGAGGCGGGGTACGAGACGGTCGCCCTGCTGCCGCCGGAGCGCGCCACGAGCCCGGCCGCCCGGGCACTGGTCACCCTGCTGGAAAGCGGGAGCCTGGCACTCCAGGAGACGTACCGGCCCTGAGAGGGCACGCCTATCGGCTCGACCGGCCTCGGGACCGGTGAGCTCGCATGGTGAGGTGTCGCGGCTTCCTTACGGCAGCGGGCCGCCGTCACTCCGCGCCGACTGCGGACTGCGGGGGCTGCGCTCGCGTTGACGGCGCCAGTGGCACGGTCCGGGTCATGGAGCAGCCCTCGCACTCGGCTGCATGGCTGTCATGGATTCGACAAGGTTGCCGTGATCCTCGCCGTGCAGGACTTCACCTGCGAGCCGGTGGCGCGGGTGCCGGCCGGCCGGGCGGGTGCCGGCCGACGGGGCTGGTGCGGCCGGCGGGGCGGGCGCCGCCGGGGTTTCACGGAAGCCCGATTCCGGACGCGTGAGCGGCGGCGATTTGCGATGGTGGACGGTATGCATGCGAAGGACATCCTCATCGACGGCTACGGCCGCATCCAGGAAGAAGTCCATGCCGCCCTCGACGGCCTCGGCCCGGACGAACTGCACCACCGCCCGGCCCCCGACGCCAACTCCATCGCCTGGTTGGTCTGGCACCTCACCCGGGTGCAGGACGACCACATCGCCGACGCCTTCGACCTCGACCAGGTGTGGCTCTCCCAGGGCTGGGAGAAGCGTTTCGGCCTCGACCTGCCCCGGCACGACACCGGCTACGGGCACAGCCCCGCGAAGGTCGCGAAGGTGCGGGTCGAGTCGGCGGACCTGCTCGCCGAGTACTACGACGCCGTCCACGACCAGACCCTCGGCGCGCTGCGCTCCGTGGCCGCCAAGGATCTGGAACGCGTCGTGGACGAACGCTGGGACCCCCCGGTCACGCTGGGGGTCCGCCTGGTGAGCGTCCTGTCCGACGATCTTCAGCACATCGGACAGGCCGCCTACCTCAGGGGGCTGCTTCAGAGCGCGGCCGCGTAACCCGGCAGGACCACGTCCTCGATGAGGGACTTGCGCTCGTCGAACGGGATGAAGGCGCTCTTGAGGGCGTTCACCGTGACCGTGCGCAGGTCCTCGACCGTCCAGCCGGCCTCCTCGACCAGCAGGGACATCTCGCGGGTCATCGTCGTACCGGAGACCAGACGGTTGTCGGTGTTCAGGGTGACCCGGAAGCCGAGGTCCTTCAGCGCGGTGATCGGGTGCTCGGCGATCGAAGTGGCGCAGCCCGTCTGGAGGTTGGAGGTGGGGCACATCTCCAGGGCGATGCGGCGGTCGCGCACCCAGGAGGCGAGGCGGCCGAGCTTGCCGGCCGTGAGGTCGGGGATGTCCTCGGTGAGCCGCACACCGTGGCCGATGCGCTGGGCGCCGCACACCTGGAGCGCCTGGTGGATGCTGGGCAGGCCGTGCGCCTCGCCGGCGTGGATGGTGAAGGGCACGTTCTCGCGGCGCAGGTGCTCGAAGGCCGCCAGGTGGTCGGCGGGCGGGAAGCCGTCCTCGGCGCCGGCGATGTCGAAGCCCACGACACCGGCGTCGCGGTAGGCGACGGCCAGGTCGGCGGCCTCGCGGACGCGGTCGAACATCCGCATGCCACAGAGCAGGGTGCCGACGCGGACGGGGGTGCCGGCGGCGGCCGCCTTGGCCATACCGGCGGCGAGGCCCTCCTGGACGGTCTCCACCACCTCGCTCATCGTCAGCCCGCCCTTGGTGTTCAGCTCGGGGGCGTAGCGCACCTCGGCGTAGACGACACCGTCGGCGGCGAGGTCGAGGACGTACTCCTCGGCGGTGCGCAGCAGGCCCTCGCGGGTCTGCATGACGGCGAGGGTGTGCTCGAAGGTGGCGATGTAGCGGACCAGGTCGCCGGAGTTGGCGGCCTCGAAGTACCAGGCGGCCAGCTCGTCGGGGTCGGTGGTCGGCAACTGGTGGCCGACCGCGGCCGCGAGCTCGACGACAGTGGCGGGGCGCAGGCCGCCGTCGAGGTGGTCGTGCAGGACGGCCTTCGGGAGGCGGCGGATCACATCGGCATCTACGCGCGTAGCAGTCATGGCGGGGTCTTTCCTTGAACGGGGCGGTTCGGTGCGGCGGGACGAGGATCAGCCGGCGGGCTGGAGCAGGTCCCAGCGGTTGCCGTACAGGTCCTGGAAGACGGCGACCGTGCCGTACGGCTCGTGGCGCGGCTCCTCCAGGAAGGTCACGCCGGCGGCGGTCATCCGGGCGTGGTCGCGGTCGAAGTCGTCGGTGTGCAGGAAGAAGCCGACTCGCCCACCGGCCTGGTCGCCGATCCGGGCCCGCTGGTCCTCGCCCTTGGCGCGGGCCAGGAGCAGTCCGGTGCCGGGTCCGTCGCCGCCGGGTTCCACGACGACCCAGCGCGAGCCGTCGGGGCGCGGGGCGTCCTCGGCGAGACGGAATCCGAGGGCCTCGGTGTAGAAGCGGATGGCCTCGTCGTAGTCGTCGACGACGAGGGTGACCAGGGCGAGGCGGTGCATCGTGACCTTCCGGTGGGGGTGGTTAGCGGGTGAGGTTATACGTAAAACCCGACCGGCGCCAGTCCCTGTTCTACGCGCGTCGCGGAGGGGCTGGGGCGGGGGTTCCGTCAGGGCCTCCCGCACCGGAACGGCCGGCCTCCGCCACCGGGTGGCGGAGGCCGGCCGTTCCGGTGCGGGAGGGCACACGGGGCGGGGTGGTGGCCGTAGTCATCCGCGTGCCGCCCGCGGCCGCGCGCCTCCGTCCCCGCGGCGCTGCATCTCCGTCCCGGACATCAGGTGCCGGCCGCGCAGCTCACTTTCCTCGTGTCACGCCGTCACCGCGCGCGGTTCAGCCGCGCCAGTTCCTCGTCGGTGAGCCGGAGCGCTCCGGCGGCGACGTTCTCGACCAGGTGGCCGGGGTCGCCGGTGCCGGGAATGGCGAGGACGTGCGGGCCCTGGTGCAGCGTCCAGGCGATGCGGACCTGGGCGGGGCTCACGCCACGGGCCCGGGCGACGGAGAGCACCGCGTCCTCGTGAGCGGTTGTCGCGCCGTGCTCTCCTCCCGCTCCGGCCACGGCGTAGAAGGGGACGAAGGCGATGCCGTGCTCGCCGCACAGCCGCAGGACCTCGTCGTCGAGGGGGTCGGAGCGGTCCACCGCGTACCGGTTCTGCACGGACACCACCGGCGCGATGTCCAGCGCCTCGGCGAGGTGCCGGGGTTCCACGGCGGAGATCCCGAGGTGCCGGATCAGTCCCGCCTCCCGCAACTCGGCGAGCGCGCCGAAGTCTTCGGCGATGGAGTCCTGGCGCATCCGGCGGAGATAGACGAGGTCGAGATGGTCCCGCCCGAGCTGGCGCAGGTTCTCCTCGACGTGCCCGCGCAGCTGATCGGGCCGGGCGGAGGTGCCCCACTCGCCGTCGTAGTCGCGGTAGGGGCCGACCTTGGTGGCGATGACCAGGTCGTCGGGGTACGGGGAGAGCGCCGTGTTGATGAGTTCGTTGGCGGACCGCAGCGACGAGAAGTAGAAGGCCGCCGTGTCGATGTGGTTCACGCCGAGTTCGACGGCCTTGCGCAGGACGGCGATCGACCGTTCCCGCCGGCTCGGGGTGCCGAGGTGGAAGGCGGCGCTGCCCGTCAGCCGCATCGCACCGAAGCCGATGCGGTGGACGGGCAGGTCGCCGAGCTTCCAGGTGCCGGAGGCGTCCGCGGTGATCGTTTCGACAGTCATCGGCGGAGTCTCGCACACGGCACCCGGCCGGGCGTCAGCAGTGCTGGTTCGCGCCCGGGGCGACCCCGAGGATCTGGGTGAAGCGCCGGCGGTGACCCGGCTCTGCACCTGGGCGGACATTCCACGGTTTGCCGGGCCCACCAGCACGCCGCCGCGGCCCGCGACATGATCGCCGCAGGTGGACCGCCGCCGCGCGGCGCGGTGTTTCACAGGCGACCACCTATGAAACGCCACGTCCGGCCCAGTCACCCGCGGTCACCGACCAGTCTTCACGCTCGGGCGGTGAGTGAAGGCGCCTCGGTAGGCGGCCGGGGTCATGCCGATCTGGCGGCTCAGGTGCTGGCGGAGCGACTCGCCGGAGCCGAGGCCGCTGCGGCGGGCCACATGGTCGACGGTGAGATCGGTGGTCTCCAGCAGCTCGCGGGCCCGCAGCAGCCGCTGCTGGAGCAGCCATTGGAACGGGGTCACACCAGTCTCGGTGGTGAAGCGGCGGGTCAGGGTCCGCACACTGACCTTGGCCTGACCGGCCAGGTCGTGCAGGGAGATCGGCTGGTCCAAATGCTGCAGTGCCCAGATGCGGGCCGCGTCCAATGAGGAGTCGGTCTTGGCCGGCAGTGGGGTCTGCACGAACTGCGCCTGCCCGCCGTGGCGCACTGGGGTGACGACGGCGGCGCGGGCTGCCGCGTTGGCCACGGCCGCGCCGTAGTCGGAGCTGATCAGGTGCAGGCACAGGTCGATCCCGGCGGCCGAGCCCGCACCGGTGACGATCGGTCCGTCCTCGGCGAACAGCCGGTCGGCGTCCACGCGCACCGAAGGGAAGGCGCGCTGCAGTTCCTCGGCCAGGGCCCAGTGGGTGGTGGCAGCACGGCCGTCGAGGAGCCCGGCCTGGGCGAGGACGAAGGCGCCGCTGCAGATCGAGGCAATGCGCTTGCCCGCAGCGGCCGCCTCCCGCAAGGCGTCCAGACGGTGTCCTCGCGGTGCCGGTCGGCGACTCCGCCACGCTGAGCCTCACGCTTCGCGAGCCGTACGCCGTGGCACCCAGACCCGGGAAGCCGGTCCGGGAGGTACGTGAGATCCGCTTCGCAGCGGGCAACACCCGCGAGGCCGTAAGCGCCCTCACCGCAGACGTTTCCGCGGATTGACCCCCTGCCGGCGACGAGCTTCGCAGGCAGGCGTGGGTGCAGGTGCAGATGAGTCGATCGCCGACCGGTTGCGCGGGCGAACTCCGCGGAGGCACACCGAAGTCGGGCCCGGCCGCGGGATGCGGCCGGGCCCGGGGAGGGCGGGGAACTCAGCTCAGCGGCTTGGCGAGGACCGCCTTGCGGTGGCTGAACGTCTCGATGGAGTAGCGGCCGTGGTAGTTGCCCATGCCGCTCTCCCCCACCCCGCCGAACGGCAGGTCGGAGACGGTCAGATGGGCGAGCGGCAGGCCGTGGCCGAGGCCCCCCGAGGAGGTCTCGGCGGCGATGCGCTCACGGGTCTGGTCGGACTCGCTGAAGACGTACAGCGCGAGGGGCTTGTCGCGGTCGTTGATGAAGCCGATGGCCTCGTCGAGGCCGGCCACCGTGACGATGGGCAGGATGGGGCCGAAGATCTCCTCCTGCATCACGGGTGACTCCGGGTCGACGTCCGCGAGGACGGTGGGCGCGAGGTACTTCGCCGCCCGGTCACCGACACCGCCGACGGCGACGCGGCCCGAGCCGAGCAGGGCGGACAGCCGGTCGAAGTGCCGCTCGTTGATGATCCGGCCGTACTCCGGCGAGCGCTGCGGGTCGGGGCCGAACAGGTCCTCGACCACGCGGACCAGCGCGGTCTCCAGCGCCGCGGCGGTCTCCGGGTCGGTCAGCACGTAGTCGGGGGCGACACAGGTCTGGCCGGCGTTGAGGAACTTGCCGCGCACGAGCCGGTCCGCGACCGCGCCCAGGTCGGTGCCGCGGTCGACGAACACCGGGGATTTGCCGCCCAGTTCGAGGGTGACCGGGGTGAGGTGCTCTGCGGCGGCCCGCATGACGATGCGGCCGACGGCGCCGTTGCCGGTGTAGAAGATGTGGTCGAAGCGCTCGGCCAGCAGGGCCGTGGTCTCCGGGACGCCGCCCTCGACCACGGCGACCGCGTCGGTGTCCAGGTAGGCCGGGATCAGCTCGGCCAGCGCGGCGGAGGTGGCGGAGGCCAGCTCGCTCGGCTTGGCGACGACCGCGTTGCCGGAGGCCAGTGCGCCGACCATGGGGGCGAGCAGGAGCTGCGCCGGGTAATTCCAGGGGGCGATGACGAGGACGACACCCAGCGGGTCGTACTGCGTCCAGGCCGTGGCGTCGGCGCCGAGGTGCGGCGGGACGGGCGCGGGCTCCGGGCGCAGCCAGTCCGCCAGGTGCTCCAGGGTGTGGTCGATCTCGCGGACGGTGAAGTCGATCTCGGTGCGATGGGCTTCGGCGCTGCTCTTGCCGAGGTCGGCGTGGAGTGCGGCGGCGAGGTCGGCGCCGCGTTCCGTGAGCATCGCGCGCAGCCGGCGCAGCTGGTCGGTGCGCCACTCGACGGGCTTCGTGCGGCCGGTGGCGAAGGTGGCGCGCAGCCGGGCCACGACGTCGGCGGGCTGCTCGGGGTGAGGGTGGTTCACGGGTGCCTCGCTGGGGTGCACGGGCTGGTTCGGCCCGAGCCTAGGGTCTCGTGGGACAGATGTAAACGCCAACCTTTCAGGTACTCAAGTTCATTCCCAGGCGCCGGAGGGTGACGAGGGTCACGTGTGCCCCGGGTGGAGAGCCGGCACCCGCTGCCCGGCTCTCCGGCCGGGACGGCTTCGCGCGACGCCTCGCACGACGGCCGAACCCCTTCCCCGGCTCGGTGGCCGGGGCCGCCTCGCGCGACACCCCGCACCACGGCCGGGGAAACGATCTCCGGAAGAATCCCCCCATGGACATCACCGCGCATCCGCTCGTCGTCCGCGCCCGCCGGCTCGCCGCCGACCTGCTGGTACCCGAGGCCGAGCGCGTCGACCAGGAGGGCGTGCCCGCGAGCCACATCGAGGCGGTCAAGCGGTCGGGGCTGCTCGGGGTGGTGGCACCGGTGGACCACGGCGGCTCGGGGGCGCCGGCCGCCGTACTGCGCGAGACAGCGGAGATCCTGTCCGGGGCGTGCTGTGCGACCTGGTTCGTCCAGACCCAGCACCACACTCCGGTGCAGACCCTGGCACGGAGCGAACTGCCGGTTCGCGAGCGGCTGTTGGGTCCGTTGTCCCGCGGGGAGCTGCTGTCCGGGGTGGCGTACGCGCATCTGCGGTCGTATCCGCGCCGCCCGGTGCGGGTACGCCGGGAGGGCGACGGCTGGCGGTTCGACGGGACCGTCCCCTGGTACACCGGGTGGGGTCTGAACGACGTCATGCTGCTGGCCGGGGTCACCGACTCCGGCGAGGTGCTGTTCGCCTTCGCCGAGGCACGCGAGCAGCCGGGGCTGCGGGCCTCGCCGCCGATGCGGCTCGCGGCCCTCACCGCCGCGCGCACCGTGTCGCTGGAGCTGGACGGCCTGTGGCTGCCCGCCGAGGCGGTGGCCCTGCGCGCACCGCACGAGCGCTGGGCCACCGGGGACCGGGCCAAGACGCTGAACACCAACCCGGCGGTCTTCGGCGTGGCGGCGGCCGCGCTGTCCCTGCTGGACGACGAGACGGCGGCCCCGCTCCGCTCCCGCCTCGCCGACGTGCGCCGCCGCGCCTACGCCCTGGCCGACCATCCGGCACCGCAGGAGCGGGCCGGGGAGCGGCTGGCGGTGCGCGCGGAGGCGTACGAGGTGCTGCGCACGGCCACCACGGCGGCGGTGGTGGCGGGCGGCGGCCGCGCGATGGCCCTGACCAGCCGAGCCCAGCGCCTCGCCCGGGAGGGGCTGTTCCTGCTGGTGCAGGGCCAGACGGCGGAGTCACGCGAGGCGCACCTGCGCGCGCTCGGCGGGGTGCCGGCTGTGTGACGGCCCCCGTACCGCCGTTCGGCCCGCCCCTCAGTGGCGCTCAGTCGGCGAACGGCACCTGCGCGGAGCCGGCGACCGCCGCAGCGCCGGGGTGCGTCCACAGTCCCCGCGCGGCGAGCCGGGGCAGGACACCCTCGCCGAACCAGTACGCCTCCTCCAGGTGCGGATAGCCGGAGAGGACGAACTCGTCGATGCCGAGGGCGTGGTACTCCTCGATGCGCTCGGCGATCTCGTCGTGGCTGCCGACCAGGGCCGTGCCGGCGCCGCCGCGTACGAGCCCGATGCCGGCCCACAGGTTGGGGTGGATCTCCAGGCTCGCCCGGCTGCCGCCGTGCAGCGCGAGCATGCGCCGCTGGCCCTCCGACTCGCTGCGGCCGAGGCCCGCCTGTACGGCCCGTACGGTCTCCGGGTCGAACCCGGCGAGCAGCCGGTCCGCCTCGGCCCAGGCCTGCGCCGCGGTGTCGCGGGCGATGACGTGCAGCCGGATCCCGAAGCGCAGGGTACGGCCGTGCCCGGCGGCCGACTTCCGGATCCAGGCGATCTTCTCGGCGACCTGGGCAGGCGGTTCGCCCCAGGTGAGGTAGACGTCGGCGTACCGGGCGGCGACCTCGCCGGCGGCGGGCGAGGAACCGCCGAAGTACACCTCGGGCGCCGGAGCGGGCAAGCGGCTGAGCTTCGCCTCCTCGACCCGGAGGTGCTCCCCGTGCAGGTCGACGCTCTTTCCTTCCCACAACTCCCGCACGATGTGCAGGAATTCGCCGGTACGGCGGTACCGGGCGTCCTTGTCGAGGAAGTCGCCGTAGGCCCGCTGCTCGTGGCTCTCGCCGCCAGTGACGACGTTGAGCAGCAGCCGTCCGCCGGTCTGCCGCTGGAAGGTGGACGCCATCTGGGCGGCGAGCGTGGGCGAGACGAAGCCGGGCCGGAACGCGACCAGGAACTTCAGCCGTTCGGTGTGCCGGCTGACCATGGCGGTGGTCAGCCACGCGTCCTCGCACCAGGCGCCGGTCGGGGTGAGGGCGGCGACGAAGCCCAGGTCTTCGGCGGCCCGGGCGATCTGGCTCAGGTACCCGACGGTGGGCGGCCGGTCCCGGCCGGAGGCGGTCGCCGGGGTGCCGTGGCCGCCGCCGACGACATCGCGGCTGTCGCCGTTGGTGGGCAGGAACCAGTGGAAGGTGAGGGACACGCGGGTCTCCGATCAGGGCAGTCCGTGCCGGGGCGGCCGGGTTGCGTTGCACACGTACCGGCCCGGGTGCCGGATCGTCCGGCGGGCCGGGTCGTGCCGTCGATGGGTGCGGGTGTGAGGCGCCAGGGCCTGCGGACACCGCGAACCGCCGCTGCCGCGCGGTGCCCTGCCGCCGGGTGACGTGGACGAAAAGGGCCGCGGAGCAGGCGGATTTCAGGGAGCCGCGGGCATGCGGAATTCCGGTGGCGGAATTGCTCCGTGCCGATTTCCGGACGTACCGCATTCCACACGGAACGGAGTCGTCCGGGGGAATTCAGGCGGTGCCGGGAAGGAAGTGAGCGCGGCGGACCGGGCGAAGAGCCGCGCGATCAGGCCGCGACGCGACAGGAGGCGCTGGAGACGCGCGCGAGGTCGACATGGCGTCGTCGCGTGAGGTCCAGTCGCGTGGTCATGGCGTCGATCGTGGCAGCAGCCGGTGACGGCCGTCAAGGAGGGCCCGGCCGGTCCCGCATCGCGGACCATTGCTTTTCCGTGAAGGCGCGGCCGTGGAAACCATGTTGTGCGGCCGCGCCTTCTGCACGGCACGAGGGTGACGGCCGGGCTCAGGCGCCGCCGTCCTCCTCGCGGCCCTCGACCACCACGAGGAAAGCGTCCGACTTCAGGTCCATCACCACGGTCGCCGGTTCACCCTCGGCGCGCCGGGCCGCCGCGTACTCCTCCGCCGGCCACGATCCCCGCGGAGCCCCTGCCGGAAAACGCTCCAACACCCTCGCACCCATGGCGGCGGCCACCTCCTGCGTCGCTGACCGGACGGAAACGTACATCGTGTACCGATTCGGCTGCCCCGGATCCGCGAGGACATGTCGGACGATTCCCGTGCCGCCGTTCCGGTGATGCAGCGCATCCGGGGACCCGGTGCGGGGGGAAGTGATGACAGGGGGCCGCCGACACGGAGGATCCGGAAGCGATGAACCACGACGACCCGGCGGACGGGATCCCGCTCCGCTGCCTGGTGACCGGTGCCACCGGATACATCGGCGGGCGGCTGGTGCCCGAGCTGCTGGCCGCCGGGCACCGGGTGCGCTGCCTGGCCCGCTCCCCCGGCAAGCTGCGCGACCACCCCTGGGCGAGGGAGACGGAGGTGGTGCGGGGCGATGTCACGGACGCGGAGTCGGTCGCCGCGGCGATGCGGGACGTGGACGTGGCGTACTACCTGGTGCACGCGCTCGGCAGCGGCAAGGGCTTCGAGGAGACCGACCGCCACGCGGCCCGCATCTTCGGGGAACAGGCGAAGGCGGCCGGCGTGCGGCGCATCGTCTACCTCGGCGCTCTCGCCCCGGACGAGGTCCCCGACGACCGCCTCTCCCCGCACCTGAGGTCCCGCGTGCAGGTGGGCCGCATCCTGCTGGCCTCGGGCGTGCCGACCGCCGTGCTGCGTGCCGCCGTCATCATCGGCTCGGGCTCCGCGTCCTTCGAGATGCTGCGGTATCTCACCGAGCGGCTGCCGGTGATGGTCACGCCCAGCTGGGTGCGCACCCGCATCCAGCCCATCGCCGTCCGGGACGTGCTGCGCCTCCTCGCCGGCAGCGCGCGGCTGCCCGCGGACGTCAACCGCTGCTTCGACATCGGCGGGCCGGACGTCCTGACGTACCGGGACATGATGGTCCGGTACGCGCGCGTCGCGGGACTCCCCCGGCGGCTCATCGTGTCCGTGCCGGTGCTCACTCCGGGCCTGTCCAGCCACTGGGTGGGGCTCGTCACGCCCGTGCCCGCATCGATCGCGCGGCCGCTGACCGAGTCGCTGCGGCACGAGGTGGTCTGCCACGAGCACGACATCGCCCGGTACCTGCCGGACCCGCCGGGGCATCCGCTCGGCTTCGACCAGGCGGTGCAGCTGGCCCTGCGCCGGGTGCGCGAGGCGGCGGTGAGCACGCGCTGGTCGTCCGCCTCGGTGCCCGGCGCGCCCAGCGAGCCGTTGCCCACCGACCCCGCCTGGGCCGGCGGCAGCCTGTACACCGACCGGCGCGAGGCGGTGGTGGACGCCCCGGTGCACGAGCTGTGGCGGGTGATCGAGGGCGTGGGCGGGGAGAACGGCTGGTACTCCTTCCCGCTCGCCTGGAGCCTGCGCGGCTGGCTGGACCGGCTGGCCGGCGGTGTCGGTCTGCGCCGGGGCCGCCGGGACGCCGAGCGGCTGCGGGCCGGTGATTCGCTGGACTTCTGGCGGGTGGAGGAGATCGAGCCGGGTCACCTGCTGCGGCTGCGGGCGGAGATGCGGCTGCCCGGTCTGGCCTGGCTGGAGATGTCCGCCGAGCCGGACGGCGACGGCCGCAGCCGGTACCGCCAGCGGGCCCTGTTCCATCCGCGCGGGCTGCTCGGCCACGCCTATTGGTGGGGTGTCTCGCCGTTCCACGCCGTGGTGTTCGGCGGGATGGCCCGCAACATCGCGCGGGCGGCGGCCCGGCAGGCGCCCGGGTCCGTGCGCTGAGGGTGCATCCGCCGGGCCCGGCACACCGGAACCGCTCAGCGTCCGCATCCCCGACCCGGAGCCGCGCCATGTACGTCTCGGTCGTCCTGTTCACCGCCGACCTGCGCCTTCAGGACCACCCGCCCCTGCGGGCCGCGCTGTCCGGTCCCCGCGAGGTGGTCCCGCTGTTCGTCCGCGACACCGGTGTGGCCGGCGCGGGTTTCGCGGCCCCCAACCGGACGGCGTTCCTCGCCGACTGCCTGCGGGACCTGGACGCCGGGCTGCGCCGGCGCGGCGGGCGGCTGGTGGTGCGCTCGGGTGACGTCGTGACGGAGGTGTGCCGAGTGGCCGCGGAGGCGGATGCCGACGAGGTGCACATGGCGGCCGACGTGAGTGCCTACGCCCATCGCCGGGAACGGCGGCTGCGGCGCGCCCTGGAGGCCGAGGGGCGCCGGCTGTACGTGCACGACGCGGTGACCACCGCGGTGCCGCCCGGCGCGGTGACCCCCGCCTCCTCGGACCACTTCGCCGTGTTCACGCCGTACTTCCGGCAGTGGTCGGAGCAGCCGCTGCGGGCCGTGCTCGACGCGCCCCGCTCGGTCCGCGTCCCGCCGGGCATCGGCTCCGAGGAACTGCCGTCGCGGGCCGCGCCGCCGGAGATCTCGCCGGGGCTGGCCGAGGGCGGCGAGACGGCGGGACGGAAGCGGCTCGCCGCCTGGCTCCGCTCCGGCGTCGCCGCCTACGAGGACCGGCACGACGACCTGGCCGGGGACGCCACCTCGCGGCTCTCGCCGCATCTGCACTTCGGCACCCTCTCCCCCGTCGAGCTGGTCCACCGGGCGCGCCGCGCGGGCGGGCCTGGAGCGGAGGCGTTCGTACGGCAGGTCGCGTGGCGGGACTTCCACCGGCAGGTGCTGGCGGCGCGGCCCGGCGCGGCCGTGGCCGACTACCGCACCAAGCACGACCGCTGGCGCTCGGAGCGGACGGCGGGTGACGACATCGAGGCGTGGCGTCAGGGCCGTACCGGCTATCCGGTGGTCGACGCGGCGATGCGTCAGCTGCTGTACGAGGGGTGGATGCACAACCGGGCCCGGCTGCTCGCGGCGAGCTTCCTGGCCAAGACGCTGTACGTCGACTGGCGGGTCGGGGCCCGGCACTTCCTGGACCTGCTGGTCGACGGGGACGTGGCCAACAACCAGCTGAACTGGCAGTGGGTCGCGGGCACCGGCACGGACACCCGCCCGAACCGGGTCCTCAACCCCGTCACCCAGGGCAAGCGGCACGACCCCGACGGCGCCTACGTCCGGCGCTGGGTGCCCGAGCTGCGGGACGTCGCGGGCGCGGCGGTGCACGAGCCGTGGAAGCTGCGGGGTGCGGACCGGGCGCACGCCGACGCGTATCCGGACCCGGTCATCGATCTCGCCGACGGCCTGGCCCGCTTCAGGCGGGCCCGGGACCGCGGCTGAGCGGGCCGGTCCGGCGGCCGTCGGCCGGCGCGGTGCCGCAGGTGGCCGCAAGGATGTCGAGGGCCTCGGGCAGGGCGGTCGGGCGGAGTGCGCCGCGGGCGGGCCGGCCGGCCCAGCCGGGGCCGCCGAGCATCATCAGCGGTGCCGAGCGCGCTCCCTTGACGCCCCACTCCATGGCGGCGACGTGCTCGGCCAGCGGCGGACTCGCGGTGGAGCGGGCCTGCGCCCACAGCACGACGGCCGCCGGGCCCAGCCGCCGTACCGCCGTCACGAGTGCGTCCGGCGGCACCGCGGCGCCGAACATCCGGGTCGGGACACCGAGCCGGCTCAGTGCGGCGTTGAGCGCCTCCAGCGGGAGGGTGTGCTGCTCGCCGGGGACGCAGGCCAGGAGCACCGGGCCCGCCCCCGGGGCGCCGGCCGTCGCCGCCGACTGCCGCGTGTGGCGGCGCAGGGTGGTGGACACGTGCCAGGACAGCAGGTGCTCCACGGCGACGTACCGGTCCCCCGCCGAGGCCCATCGGCGGCCCACGGCGTGCAGGGTCGGCACCATCACGTCCTGCCAGGCGGCCACCACGCCGTACCGGGTCACGGCGGCCTCCAGCCGCTCCCCGACGGCCGGGGCGTCGAGCCGGACGGCGGCACGGGCCAGGCCCCGGCCGTCCTGCCGGGCGTCGGCGGGCGGCGACATGCCGGCGGCCGGTGCCGGGCCGGTACGCCCGGGCGGTGCGGTGCCGGCCGGGCGCCGGGCGGCTGCCGAGGCCGCCCGCTCCTTGGCGGCCCGGGCGGCCTCGGCGGGCGGCACGCCGGACGCGGTCAGCCGGCACATGGTCTCCAGCATCGTCACGTCCTCGGGCGTCCATCGCCGGTGCCGGCCCTCGGCACGGGTGGCGGGGCCGAGGCCGTAACGGCGGTCCCAGGAGCGGAGCGTGGTGGGCGAGACGCCGAGCCGGCGGGCCAGCGCACCGGTCGTCAGGTTCGGCTCGCCCGGCTCGGCGGCCCCGGCACCGCTCGCGTCCCTCGCGTCCATGCAACGACCATACGACGCAGAATCGATGCGTGTTGGAGCGGCGGAGCACCGGCTCCCACGATGAACGCATCGGGGCCACGTCCCGGAACGTATCGCGAAGGAGCCGCCGTCATGAGCCCGTATGCGACCGCCGTCGCGCCCGGCATCGCGGCCCCCGCCGGCCGGTCCGCCGGTGCACCGCCGGGGCCCTCCGCCCTCGACGCCCTCAGCGACGAGCTCCTCGTCCGGGGCCTGGTGGACGGCGACGAGGCATGTCTCAGTGTGGTCCACCGCCGCTGGTCGGGCCTGGTGCACGCGTTGGCGTGGCGCGCGCTGGGCGACGCCGCGGAGGCGGAGGACGTCACCCAGCAGGTGTTCCTCGGCGTCTGGCGGGGATGCGCCGGCTACCGGCCCGAGCGCGGGACGGTGGCGGGGTGGATCGTCGGCATCACGCGCCGCAAGATCGCCGACGCCCTGTCCGCCCGGACGCGCCGCGGTGAGCTGATCGCGGCCGCCGGAGCGGCCCTGGCGCCGGCCGAGTCCGCCGCCGGGCGGCCCGAGGCCGCCCTGGACCGTGTCGTGGTCGGCCGGGAACTGGCCCGGCTGCCCGCGCCCCAGCAGTGCGTGCTGCGCCTGGCCTACTACGAGGACCTCACCCAGACCCAGATCGCCGAGCGCACGGGGTGGCCGCTGGGCACGGTCAAGAGCCACGCGCGCCGGGGCCTGCGCCGACTGCGCAGCAACCTCGGACGCCCCTGAAACATAAGGGAAAGATGAGAGCAAACTGGCCTGCTGGCACTCGGATTCGCCCGTGCCCCCGAGCGGATGTACGGCCTCAGCCGGGCCATGTGCGCCATGGCCATCTGGATGATCATCGCTCCGTGGATCGTGGGCAGCGCCCCCGACGCAGGCGTGATCGTCAACAACATCGTCATCGGCGCCCTGGCTCTCGCCCTCGGAGTGGTATGCGCCGGTACGGGCGATGAAGGGCGCCCCCAGGCCGCAAGAGCGAAGACCGAGGAAAGGAAGGAAGGCACAGGCCGGTCCGCCCGTGCGGACCGGCCCGCGCATGCCCGCCCGCACGCAAGCGGGACGGCACCGGCCCCGGCTCCCGCGGCAGCGGTCCGGCCGGTCTCCAGCAACGACGTGAGGTGGGACCACACGGCCGGCCGGACGCGACGCCCGAGCACTCGCCGTCGTCGTAGAGCTCCTCGCGAAGGTTACGCGCCTGTCGCGGACGGCACGGTGAAGGAGACCCACAGATCCGGGGGCAGCTCGGGCCGGCCGGGCACCGGGCGGGCCTCGCGGGTCCACGCGGCGCCGGCGAGATCCTCGGCGACCCGTTGCCAGAAGCGCACCGCGGCCGGGTTGTCGTGCTGGAAGGCGATCTCCCACGATCCCGGGTGCCGGGTCAGCACCTCGCGCGCGGCCCGCAGCCCGACGCCCCGGCGCCGGGCCCCGCGCACCACGAAGAAGCTGTTCAGCACGCGTACCGGACCGTCGAGTCCACGGACGAAGGCGAACCCCGCGGGATGCTCGCCGCAGGTCAGCAGATACGGCGCCCAGCCGGGCGCGGTGAAGGCGGACGCCACGCGGTCGGCGCGGAAGCCGCCGTCGGCGGCGGGCAGGACGTCCCGGAACTCGGACAGGTCGTGCCGGAACATCAGCCACAGCCGGTCCACGGCGGGCCGGTCGGCGGAGGTGGCGGGGCGGACGACGACGTCCGCGGTCATGGCGTCGGTGAGGATGTCGGTCATGAACGAAAGCATCCCCGGCGGACGCGGGTCCGGCCGGGGAGGATCGTTTCGACGCCGGTAAATCTAGCTCATTTCAGGGGTGTTGCGCTCCTCGCTCACCTCACGGGTCAGGTACTCCTCGCCGATCTCCTTCGGGCCGAACGGCCAGACGCGTTCCCGCCGGGCCCAGACCAGGAAGGCCGCGCAGCCGAGCGCCAGCCAGGCCAGGGACCACTCGACGGGACGACGGCCCGGGGAGTTCTCGTCCGCGTACCCGTAGATCACGCACCAGCCGGCGAAGGCGACGATGCCCGGCAGGGGGTACAGCCACATCCGGTACGGGCGGCGCAGGGCCGGCTGCCGCTTGCGCAGGACCGTGAGCGCGACGATCTGGGCGAGCGCCTGGACGATCACCATCACCGTGGTGAGCAGCTGGATCAGGGTGGCGAGATCGGTGTGGCGGCCGATCAGGAAGCCGGCGGCGGTGACCACGCCCATGGTCGCGAGGCCCAGCATCGGGAAGCGGTGCTTCGGGTGCAGCCTCTCGTACGGGCGGAAGAAGACCCGGTCGCGGGCGGCGTCGCAGGGCACCCGGGAGCCGCCCAGCAACCCGGCGAAGACGGAGGCGAACGCGGTGATCAGGATCAGCACGGTCACCGTGTCGGCCGCTCCCTTGCCCCAGGTCTCCTCCAGCACCGCGGAGGCCACCGAGCTGGAGGCGATGTCGTGCGGGTCGGTCATCCGGTGCCAGTCGACGACGCCGAGGGTGCCGATCTGCAGCAGCAGGTAGATCACCATGATGCCGAGGATCGAGAAGAGGATGGAGCGCGGGAGCGTGCGGCCCGGGTCCTTGATCTCGGCGCCCATGTAGGCGGTGGTGTTGTAGCCGAGGTAGTCGTAGATGCCGATGGTCAGGCCGGCGGCGAAGCCCGGCCAGAAGTGGCCGCCGGCCGGGTCGAAGGCATGGGCCGGGTAGGTGAAGGCGAGGTGCGGGCTGAAGTCGGTGGCCGCGGCGGCGATCACCAGCACCACCGAGGCGATCATCACGGCCCACATCACGGCGGTGATCCGGGCGATGTGCTCGATGCCGCGCCAGAGCAGGATCACCACCAGGGCGATGACGCCGAGGCCGATCAGGTCGCCGGTGGCCTGCCCCAGGCCGGGGGCGAGATAGCCCAGGTACTGCACGAAGCCGACCACGCCCGTGGACATGATCAGCGGGATGAAGAGCATCGCCGTCCACACGAACAGGAACGGCATCAGACGGCCGGTGCGGTACTGGAAGGCCTGGCGCAGATACACGTAACTGCCGCCGGAGCCGGGCAGGGACGCGCCCAGCTCGGCCCAGACCAGACCGTCACAGAGCGCCAGGACCGCGCCCGCGACGAACCCGACGACCGCTTGGGGACCGCCGAACGCGCCGACCATCAGCGGAATGGTGACGAACGGGCCGATGCCGCACATCTGGCTCATGTTGATCGCCGTGGCCTGGAACAGACCGACGCGACGGACGAAACCACCCGTGGGTGGCGGGCTACCGGACATGGGGACTCCTGACGCGACGGGCCCGGCCGCACCCCGGCGGAGGCCGGCAGGCCGATAAAGTTAAGGAGCCTTACTAGGGGCGTCAAGTATGCGTCGGGCATGCACGAGAATGGTGGGATGACCGCCGGCGACGTCGAAGAGCAGCAGGAACAGCCCTGGAGCCGCCGGCGCCTGCGCAGTACCAACGAGCGGCTGCTCCTGGACCGGCTGCGCGCCCTCGGCGCCGCCTCGCGCGCCCAACTGGCCCGGGAGACCGGTCTGTCGAAGCCGACGGTCTCCAGCGCGCTGGCCTCGCTGGCGACGGCCGGCCTGGTGCACGAGGTCGGCACGCACAGCCCGGAGCGCGGCCGCACCGCGGTGCTCTACGCCCCCGACCCGGCCGCCGGGTACGCCCTCGGTGTCGACATCGGCCGGGGCCGGCTGCGCGTGGCGGTGGTCGACCTGGACGGCACGGTCGTCGCCCGGGCCGACGTACGCAATCGGGCCCGCACCTCCGCCGCCCTGCTCGACCTGGTGGTGACCACCGCCCGTCAGGTGATCGCGAACTCGGGTGTGGAGCCCGGGGAGGTGGTGCACGGGGTGCTGGGCACGCCCGGGGTGTACGACGCGAGGCAGAAGCGGGTGCGGTACGCGATGCATCTGCCGGGCTGGGGGCGGTCCGGGCTCGTGGACCGGATACGCGCGGAGCTGGGCGTCCCCCTGGAGGTGCACAACGACGCCAATCTGGCCGCGCTCGGCGAGTACACGTACGGTGTCGGCGCGGGCAGCCGGCTCTTCGCGTACATCCTGATCGGCACCGGGGTCGGGATGGGGGTGGTCAGCGACGGGCGGCTGTTCACCGGCGCGCACGGGCTGGCCGGAGAGATCGGCTTCCTGCCCTGGCACGGCCGGCTGAAGCCGGAGCGGCTGGAGGATGCGGTGTCGGGGGTGGCGGTGGTGGAGGCCGCCCGGCAGTTCGGGATGCGCGGGCCCCTCACGGCGAAGGCCGTGTTCGACGCGGCCCGCGACGGTCATGCGGCCGCCGCGCGGGCGGTGGAGCTGGAGGGCGAGCGGATCGCGCACACCGTGGCGGCGGCCGCCGCCGTGCTCGACCCGGACCTCGTGGTGCTCGGCGGCGGGGTCGGCCACAGCGTCGGCCCGCTGCTCGGGCCGGTGCGGGAGCGGTTGCGCGCCCTCACCCCGCTGCGCCCCCGGATCGCGCCGGGCCGGCTCGGCGAGGACGCCGTCCTGCTGGGCGCGGTGGCCACGGCCCTGGACACCGCCCGGGACATCGTGTTCGAGCGCCGGACGGCCGGAACCTGACCCCGCTTCGGCGCCACCCCGGCGCGGGTCGTTGACGCCCGCCGTGGAGCGCCCTAGCGTGCGTCAAATTAGTAAAGTTTCCTAACTTTACGAGCCTGGAGAGCCCCGTGTTCCCTCGCCCCGCCTCCGGATACCGGTACGTCCGCACCGCCCTGGTCCTCGGTCTGCTCGGCACACTCACCTCCGCCGCCTGGCCCGGCGACCGGCAGCCGGCGCCCGCACACGGGCCCGCCCGGGTCACCCGTGTCCCCTCCGCCGCCGGCACCGGCACCCCGCTGTCCGGCTACGCCGTCCAGTCCACCGCGAAGGTGGGCGACTCCGCGACGGCCGTGTCCTCCCCCGGCTATCCGGCGACGGGCTGGTACCCGGCGGGACCCCGCTCCACGGTGCTGGCCGCACTGCTGGCGAACGGCGTGTACGCCGACCCGTTCCACTCCACCAACCAGCAGAGGATCCCGCAGGCCGCCTTCGAGGTCCCCTGGTGGTACCGGTCGGACTTCACCGTCGAGGACACCCGGCAGCGCACCCTGCTGGACTTCAGCGGCGTCGTCTCGGCAGCCGACGTCTATGTGAACGGCCGGCGGGTGGCCGAGGCCGCCGAGGTGACCGGTGTCTACACCCACCACGAGCTGGACATCACCTCCCAGGTCAGGTCCGGGACGAACACGGTCGCCTTCCGGGTCCGGCCCAACGACCCGAACCAGCACCTCACCATGGGCTGGCTGGACTGGCTCCAGCCGCCACCCGACCGCAACATGGGCCTCGTCCGGGACGTCCTGGTGCGCCGGGGCGGCCCGGTCGCGCTGCGCGACGCGCACGTGGTGACCGAGCCGGCCCTGCCCTCGCTCGCCACGGCCGACCTGACCGTGAAGGCCCGGGCCCGCAACGACTCCGGCGCGGCGGTCACCGCGGAGATCTCCGGCAGCATCGGCGGCACGCACTTCACCAGGACGGTGCCGCTGGCCGCCCACGAGACGAAGACCGTCACCTTCTCCCCCGCCGACGTACCCGGACTCCACCTCACGTCGCCGAAGGTGTGGTGGCCGGCCGGCATGGGCGGCCAGCCGCTGTACGACCTCGACCTCACCGCCACCGTCGCCGGTACGACGTCGGACACCGCGCACGAGACCTTCGGCATCCGTGACGTGCGGGCGCCGTTGAACTCCGACGGCGCCCGCCAGTACCGGATCAACGGCCGCAAGTTGCTGATCAAGGGCGGCGGCTGGTCACCGGACGAGTTCCTGCGCTGGGACCGCACCTACGCCGAGGACCGCCTGAAGTACGCCGTCGACCTGGGCCTGAACACCCTCCGCCTGGAGGGCCACCTGGAGCCGGACGAGTTCTTCGAGCTGGCCGACCGCCACGGCGTGCTCGTCCTCCCGGGCTGGGAGTGCTGCGACAAATGGGAGGGCGAGGTCAACCCGAGCGGGTCAGGGAAGAAGTGGACCGGCACCGACCACGCCGTGGCGAAGGCGTCCATGGCCGCCGAGGCCGCCCGGCTGCGCGGCCATCCGAGCGTGCTCTCCTTCCTGATCGGCAGCGACTCCGCCCCCGACGCGACGATCGAGAAGGGCTACCTGGACGCCCTGAAGGCCGCCGACTGGCCCGTCCCCGTGATTCCCGCGGCCTCCGAGGCGTCCTCGCCCCAGCTGGGCCGTTCGGGCATGAAGATGACCGGCCCCTACGACTGGGTGCCGCCCGGCTACTGGTACGCCAAGCGCGAGGGCGGGGCCACCGGCTTCAACTCCGAGACGAGCGCGGGCCCGAGCATCCCCACCCTGGACACGCTGCGCCGGATGCTGACGCCCGTCGAACTGGACACGCTGTGGAAGGACCCGGCGGCCAGGCAGTACCACCGCTCGCCGTCGTCCGTCTTCGGCACGCTCAGGGTCTACGACAACGCCCTCTCCGGCCGCTACGGCGCGCCCACGGGCCTCACCGACTACGTACGCAAGGCCCAGCTGGCCCAGTACGAGACCGTCCGCGCGCAGTTCGAGGCGTACGGCCGCAACGCCACGGACGCGGCCGAGCCCGCCACCGGCGTGGTGTACTGGATGTTCAACAGTGGCTGGACGTCCCTGCACTGGCAGCTGACGGACCGCTATCTGGACCAGAACGGCGCCTACTTCGGGGCGAAGAAGGCGAACGAACCGCTGCACATCCAGTACTCCTACGACAACCGCTCGGTCGTGGTGGTGAACAACCGGCATGCCGCCGAGCAGGGACTCACCGCCCGGGCCACGCTCTTCGACCCCGACGGGACGCAGAGGTACGACAAGACCGTCACCGGGATGACGGTCGCGGGCGACGGCGCCCACGCCCCGGCGCTCACGCTGCCGGTGTCGGTGAGCGGTCTGTCGCGGACGCACCTGCTCCGGCTGGTGCTGACCGACGCCGGCGGCAGGGAGGTGAGCCGGAACGTGTACTGGCTCTCCACCCGGCCGGACGAGCTCGACTGGGCCGGCACCGACTGGTGGCACACGCCGACGACGAGCTACGCCGATCTCAAGGGGCTCGCCTCGATGGCTCGGGTGCCGGTGTCGGCGACGGCGTCGACCGAGTCGTCCGGCGGCATGTCGACCACGACGGTGACCCTCCGGAACACCGGGACCGGCACCACCCCGGCTCTGTTCACGGATGTCCACCTGGTCGACGGGCAGGGCAGGCCGGTGCTGCCGGTGCGGTGGTCCGACAACGAGGTGAGCGTGTGGCCGGGTGAGTCGGTGACGCTGACCGCCGCCTACCGGACGGCCGACCTGCACGGCTCGGCACCGGGGGTGCGGGTCTCGGGCTGGAACACGGCACAGCGGTCCGTCCCGGCGGGGTGACCCGGCCGGCCCGGCGGGACAGGGGGTGGGCCGGCGCGGCCCACCCCCCTCTCGACGTGGCTCAGCCGACGTCGAGCGCGCTGTCGTCGATGACGAACGACGTCTGGAGGGTGGAGCCCTCGGTACCGGTGAACTTGATCGTGACCGTCTGGCCCGCGTAGCTCGCGAGGCTGAAGCTGCGCTGGGTGTAGCCGCTCGCCGCGTTCAGGTTCGAGTACGTGGCGAGGGTCGACAGCACCGTTCCGCTGCTGCCCAGGACCTGCGCCTTGAGGGTGTCGTAGGCCGTCGAGGTGGTCGTCTCGGCGGTGTCGACATGGAGGTGGAAGCTGAGGGTGGCGCTCGTGCATCCCGCGGGGATGGTCACGGTCTGCGCGAGGGTGTCGGTGTGGGCCGAGCCGTAACCGTTCAGCCATGCCTTGTAGGAGCCGGTGCGGGCGGCCTCGCCGGTGTCGTCGGTGATGACACCGCTGGACGCGGTCCAGGAGGTGGCGCCGGACTCGAAGCCGGGGTTGGCCAGCAGCTGGGCGGCCGTACAGGTGCCGCCACCGCCTCCGCCGTCGCTGCTGCCGCCCGCACCGGCCAGCCACTCGGTGGCGTTGAGGGCGAGGGGCGCGTTGGTGGCGGTGGAGTCGTTCCAGCCGTCGTAGAGGGTGTTGCCGGACTGGCCGGTGCCGTCGTCGATCGGGGAGCTGTCGCCCCAGAAGGCCACCCGGCCGCTGCCGAAGGTGCTGGTGGCGAAGAAGGCGCCGGTGTTGCCGGAGTAACCGGTGCGGTAGAGAAGGCCCTTGACGCTGGAGTTGTCGGCGGGCTTCAGGGTGGCGGTCGTGCCGCTCGCGATGAGGCTCTTGGTGACGGTGCCGAAGGAGCCGTGCAGCACCGGGTCGGTGCTGCCGCTGATGGCCGACGGGTGGTCGGAGCTGATGCTCAGCGAGTCGACGGAGAAGCCGAACGGGTCGGTGGAGTCGACGCTGTTGTTCGTCATCAGGTCGTTGAAGATCTCGACCGCGTCGTAGCCGTCGTTGTTGCGGTCGGCGCCGGTGTGGTCGGAGATCATGAACAGGCCGCCGCCGTTCTTCACGAAGTTCATGATCGCCGTCTTCTCGGCCGCCGTGAACATCGTGTTGGGCTCGGGCAGGACCAGCGTGTCGAAGTTCGACAGGTCGGTCGCGGACGTGCCGCCGTACGCGAGGCTGGACCCGGAGGGCAGCGTCCTCAGGCTGTAGCTGCCGGTCTTCTGGAGCGCCACGCCCCAGGAGGACAGGGCGCCGGTCCAGTCCGTCTCGGCGGACGGGGAGGAGTCCTGGCCGAGCGGGTCGGGCTGGCTGGTGGAGATGATCCAGTCGGCGTTGCCGGCCGTCTCGGCGTGGGCGTTGTCGAACAGGATCCGGTGGGTGGTCGCCGCGTGGGCGGGGGTGCCGGTGCCGAGCTGGACGGCCGCTCCGGTGAGCAGCAGTCCGAATCCGCCAAGGGGCCCGGCCGGGTCGAGTGGTTCGTCCGGGTCACCCTGGCGGCCCTGGGGCTGGCCGCACCGGACGGCACCCGGGCCCGCCGCCCAGTCAGCTCTCGTACAGGTACGGCGTCGTGGTGGTCAGTGGCCGGAAGCCGAGGCGTTCCAGGATCGGGCGGCTCATGGGCGAGGCGTCGACCTGGAGGTAGCGGTAGCCCTGGGCGGCGGCGACGCGGGCCCGGTGGGCGACCAGGGCGCGGTAGATGCCCCGGCCCCGCCATGCCTCGACCGTGCCGCCGCCCCAGAGTCCGGCGAACGGGGTGCCGGGCACCAGCTCCATGCGTGCGGAGCTGACGGGTTCGGTGCCGGCGAGGGCGACCACGGCGACGACCGTGCCGGGGTCGGCGGCCAGGCGGGCGCGCAGTCGGTGCCGCAGCCGGCCGCCGTCGGTCCCGAAGGCCCTCTCGTGCACGTCCACGACGAGGTCGACGTCGACCGGGTCGGTGACCCGGACGAAGCGGACACCGGCCGGGGGCGCGGTGTCGAGCGCGAGCCGGGCCACCTCGCCGATCATCAGCGTCTCCGCGGGCTCGGCCCGGAAGCCGGCGGCGAGCAGCCGAGCCCCGAGGTCCGCCGGCTCGTCGTGGGCGTACAGCTTCCACTCGCAGTCCCGGCCCAGGCCGGTGAAGTACGCGACCTGGTCACGGATCGCCCGGTCCGCGGCCGCCGCGTCGAGACCGGACCACAGCACGCCGTTCCAGCCCTGTGGGTCCGCGATCTGGCGCACGACCGCGCCGGCCCGTTCGATCCTGGCCGCGGGTCCGTCGGGCCGGGCGCCCTCGCGCATGTCACGGTCGTAGCGGGCGAGAAGGGCGCTGTGGTCCATGGCCTGCCACCTCATCAGGAACCAGCGGGTGAGGCAACGGACTTATCCGCTCCGGGCACCCTCGTCCGGCCGGACGGCGGCCAGGTAGGCGGTGAGCCGGTCGCGGTTGCGGGCCAGGCAGTCGATCCGGGCCTGAATGCGGTCGATGTGTTCCTGGAGCAGGGCGGCCGTCTCCGGCGGCACGCTCTCCGGGGCCGGCACGAGATGGCCGGGCCCGCAGAGGTACGGCAGGATCGCGCGGATCATCTCGGTGGTGAGCCCGGAGTCCAGCAGGCCCCGGATCTGCTGCACCTGCGCGACCGCGGCCTCCGGGTAGCTGCGGTAGCCGTTCCCGCTGCGTTCGGGGTGGAGCAGATGCTGTTCCTCGTAGTAGCGCAGCAGCCGGGTGGGGACCCCCGTACGGCGGGAGAGTTCACCGATCCGCATACCCGCCTCCTCGAACCGCGCTTGACCTTCACACTGATGTGAGGCTTCGACCATGGTCGCATGACGTTGTCCTCCCAGGCCAAGGGCGGTCGCCTGCCGTGGTCGGGGCTGCTGGCCCTGTCCTGTGCCGCCTTCACCGCCGTGCTGACTGAACTGCTCCCGGCGGGCCTGCTGCCCGCGATGGCCGCCCCGCTGGGCGTGGCCGGGTCCCGGATCGGTTTTCTCGTCACCGCCTATGCCGCCGCTTCCCTCGTGGCCGCGATCCCGGTCACCGCGGCGCTGCGCGGGCTGCCCCGGCGGCCGGTGCTGTGCGGAGCCCTGCTGGGGTTCGCCGTGAGCAACGCGCTGGTCGCGCTGTCGTCGTCGTATCCGCTCACCGTCGCGGCCCGGCTGCTGGCCGGGGTGATGGGCGGCACGCTCTGGGCGATGCTCGTCGGGTACGCGGCCCGGATGGTGCCGGCCGAACGGCGCGGCCG
Organism: Streptomyces sp. NPDC036984; assembly: GCF_055607665.1. Lineage (NCBI taxonomy): Bacteria > Bacillati > Actinomycetota > Actinomycetes > Kitasatosporales > Streptomycetaceae > Streptomyces > Streptomyces sp. NPDC036984. The sequence continues at coordinate 198,769 of NZ_JBVJRL010000013.1, read as the reverse complement.
GGCCATCGCGGTGGTCCTGGCCGGGATCACGCCGGCCCTGGCTCTGGGGGTGCCCGCCGGTACCGCGCTGGCCGGTGCGGTGGGCTGGCGGGCGGCGTTCGGGACACTCGCCGTGCTCGCCGTCCTGCTCGTGGGCTGGGTGAGGCTCCGGGTGCCCGGCTTCCCCGGCGAGCCGGCGCACGCGCGGGTACCGCTGGTCCGGGTCGCCCTCCGGCCCGGGATCCGCCCGGTGCTGTCCGTGACGCTGTTCCTGCTGCTGGGCCACCAGGTGATGTACACGTACGTCGCCCCGTTCGCCGCGCACGCCGGGTACGGCGGCCGTACGGGCCTGCTGCTCGCGCTGTTCGGGACCGCCACCGTGGCGGGGATCTGGCTCACGGCTGCGCTGGTCGACCGGTACCCGCGGCCCGCGCTGCTGGGGGCGCTCGCGCTGGTCGCGGCCGTGCTGCCGGTCCTGGGCTGGGGCGCCGGGGTGCCGTGGCTGCCGGCCGGTGCGGTTGCGCTGTGGGGCGTGGCCTTCGGCGGGGCGCCCACCCTGATCCAGACCGCGCTGGTCGACGCGGCGGGGCCGGTCCACGCCGATGTGGCGACCTCGCTGCAGACCACGGTGTACAACGCGGGCATCGCGGCCGGTTCGCTCACCGGCGGTCTGGTGCTGGACACACTGGGCGCCGGGGCGCTGCCGTGGACCGCGCTCCCGCCGGTGCTGCTGGCGCTCGCGACGGTCGCGGCGGGGCGCCGGTACGCCTTCCCGGCCGGGCGGCGCGCCCGGGCCCCACGTGACCGGGCCGGGGCCGGTGCCGCAGCCGGTGGACGAGGTCGGGACCTGCACCGCTGCGTCCAGGCCGGCCGGCGTGCCGAACTGCCGTGACGGTCAGCCCAGTTCGAGGGTGGTGACGCCGAACACACGCTCCCTGGCATGGGCGCGCACCGGCCCGGTGTACATGCGGGCGGTCTCGAACGAGGGACGGAGTCCCGCCGCTTCGGCGAGGGCGACGCCGGCCGCGTTCGGCTCGGGCACGTCGAGGGCGACCTCTCGGCCCGCGACACCGGCGGTGAGGGCGGCGAACAGGGCCCGGGCGTCGTCGGCGGTGTCCGCGAAGAGGGGGCCGATGCGCAGGGTGTCGTGGCCGGGGCGGAGCACGCCGTAGCCGGTGATGCGCCCGCCGTCCTCGCGGACCAGGGCGTGGTGGCCGGGTGCGGTGAGCCATGCGGCGAGGAAGCGGGGGCGGTCGGCGGGGTGGCAGGCGCTGTCGTAGGCGGTGAGCGCGGCCAGGTCGGCGGGGCCTGCGGGGCGGACCCCGGTGGGCGTCTCGCTCTCCGGCGCGGTGCCGGTGAACCGGATCGTGCGGTAGGCGAGTTCGAAGCCGGACTGGCGGTAGTTGTCCTGCTGGGCGACGACTCCGTCCAGGCCGACGGTCCGGTCCCCGGCGTGCGCCAGGGCGGTCTTCCAGGTGGTGAGGCCGTGGCCGTGGCCGCGCAGGTCGGGGCGGACCAGGTAGCAGCCCAGGAAGGCGTAGGCGGGGCCGTGGTTGACCACGGAGACGGCGGAGACCGGCTCCCCGTCGATCCGGCCGAGGAAGAACCCGTCGGGATCCTGGGCGAAGAACGCGGGCCCGTCGGACAGCCCCGGATTCCAGCCCTCCGCCGCCGCCCAGGCGCTGATCACCGGCCAGTCGGCGAGGGTGGCCTGCGTGACGACGAGGTCGTGGGGGGCCGCAACGGTCATCGGTGCGCTCCGTTTCCGTGAGGGTCGGACTGTCGTGCGGCACGGCACTCGGCCGGGCCGCCCGCAGTATCCTTCCGGATCAACGGGGGCGACGCCACGGGGAGATCGGCCGACACGGCCCGCATCCGACGGCCGATACGGCCGCACGGCAGGCGGGCCCGGCCGGGGAGCCCGACGCGCGCCGAGCCCGCCCCGGACCGGCCCCACCGGCGTGTCCGGTGGGGCCGTGCGGGGTCCGGGTCAGTGGGGGCGGCCCGGGCGGAAGCGGCGGTAGAGGATCGCGCCCGTGACAAGGAGCGCGGCGCTGCCGGCGACGGCCGGGGCCGTCAGGTCCGCTCCGGTGTGGGCCAGCGTTGACGCCGCCGGGCGCGGGTGCGGGACGGGGTGGGAGCGGGCGGGGGCCGGGTGCTCGGGGGCCCGGGGTGTGGGCACGGGGGTGTGCGGGGCGCTGGGGTGGTCGCCGGGGCCGTTGACCGACTGGTTGCCGTGGGCCGGGTTGCCCAGGCCGACCACGTCGACACTGTTGCCGGAGACGTTCACCGGCAGGTCGACCGGGAGCTGGACCCCGTTGCCGGAGAGCACTCCGGGCGAATCCGCGGTGCGGCCCTGGGCGGAGGCCCCGCCGGACGCGGACGCCCCGCCGTCCTTTCCGGATCCGGCGCCCTTGCCGGATCCGGTGTTCGCGCAGGCGTTGCCCTCGGCCGGGTTGAGCAGCCCCACGACGTTCACCGTGTTGCCGCAGACGTTCACCGGCACGTGCACCGGGAGCTGGATGCCGTTGCCGGCGACCAGCCCGGGCGAGCCGCCCGCCGAGCCCTGGGCGTCGGCGCCGCCGGCCGCGAAGGCGGCGGACACCGGCATCGCCACGGCCATCGCGCCGGACGCGGCGGCGACGGCGATCACACCGTTTCGGGTAGCCCGTCTCATAGGTTCCCTGCCTTCCAGACATCGTCGCGGGCACTCGCCCGCACCTCCTAAAACGCCGGCGAACCATCAGAGTTATGCCTTATCGGTCCTTCACCCCATCGAGCGGCACTGTTATCGAACCTGATGTAAAGCCGCGGAATGATCGACAACCGCCACGGAGGGTGCGGAGGATACGACGGCGCGTGCCGTCCCGCTCGTCCGGAGGCGGGCCGTCCGGGGCCCGCTTATGGTGATCCGAGGGCGCCGTCCCGGTCCGCTGCGGGCGCCCCGGGAGGCTATCGATGCTGGTCAAGCTGTCCACACGGCCCGCCGTGCGGCGCTGCGCGGGCACCTCGGCGCTCGCCCTCGCGCTGCTCGGCGCCGGGCTGCCCGCGGCTTCCGGCGACCAGCCGGAGCCGGACCTGTCCCGGTTCTACCGGCAGAAGGTGACGTGGGCCGCCTGCACGGGCCCGGACATGCCGAAGGATCTCCAGTGCGCGAAGGTCACCGTGCCGCTCGACTACGCGCGACCGCGCGCGGGCACGCTCGACGTGGCACTGGCCCGCTACCGCGCCACCGGGAAGTCGCGAGGCTCGGTGGTGCTGAACTTCGGCGGCCCCGGCGGTGCCGGCGTCCCGGAACTTGCCACCAGCGGCAACGAGTTCATGGACCTGACCAACGGCTACGACGTGGTCACCTTCGACCCGCGCGGCGTCGGCCGCTCCTCCCCCGTCAGCTGCGGCGAGGGCAGTGACGAAGCCTCGGCCGTGACGAACGAGGACGCCGACATCAGCCATCCGCAGATGCTGCTCAAGCAGCTCCGGCACGCCGCCGACGAGTGCGCCCGGAACTCCGGCCCGGTACTGCCGCACATCGGCACCGTGAACGCCTCCCGCGACCTGGATGTGATCCGCCAGGCGCTCGGCGACAAGAAACTCAACTACCTCGGCTTCTCCTACGGCACCCGGCTCGGCGCGGTGTACGCGGCGCAGTTCCCCGGCAAGGTGGGCCGGCTCGTCCTCGACGGCGTGGACACGCTGACCGAGTCGCTGTCGGAGCAGGGGGTGGCGGGCGCCGAGGGGCAGCAGACCGCGCTGGACGACTTCCTGGACTGGTGCGCGACGGATCTCGGCTGTCCGTTCGGTCAGGACCGGCGCGTGGCCGGGGACGAGGTGCTCCGGCTGGTGCGCTCGCTCGACGAGAACCCGGTGCCCACGGATTTCGGCGGCTCGTTCTCCGGCCAGGACCTGGTGGGCGCCATCGGGCAGGCTCTCTACAGCAGGGAGCTGTGGCCCTCGCTGGAGCGCGCGCTGGCCTCGCTGATCGAGGACGGCGACACCCGGCGCGTCCTGGCCTTCTCCACGGGCGGCATCGGCCTGCCTCGCGGGGACGGCGGGCTGGTCGACGCCCAGGACGTCCCGGCGGACAATCTGCCGGCCGCGCTGATGGCGATCAACTGCGCGGACGATCCCGACCGGCCGGCCGCGGCGCGGCTCACCGAGGACCTGAAGAACCTGCGGGCCGCCTACGAGCAGGCGTCGCCGGTCTTCGGCCGCTACCGGCTCACCCAGTTGCTGATGTGCTACGGCCGGCCCAGGGGGACCGACTTCATCCGTGACGAGGTGCGGAACGTGCACTCGGCGAAGATGCTGCTCGTCGGCACGCGCGGCGACCCGGCGACGCCGTACCGGTGGACGGTGGAGACGGCCCGCCGGCTCGGCCCGTCGGCGGTGGTGCTCGACAACAAGGGCGAGGGCCACACCGGGTACTCCTCCTCGACATGCGTGCACCGCAAGGTCAACGACTTCCTGCTGTACGGCTCGCTGCCCGCGAGCGGCAGCTCCTGCCCGGCGGCCGCGGCCGGCGACGACGGCAGCTCGGACACCACCGGCTGACGGGCACGGACACGACCGGCCGGTGACAGGAGTGGCGCAACCGGGTAACAGCCGCGAACCGGGGCAACCTGCCGGCCTCCGCGCTCGTCACACTGGGCAGGCGCGCTTCGGCCGCCGTATCCCGTCAACCACTGCCCCTGGGGGACACCGCCATGCGTATCCGCGCCGCCATCGCCGTACCCGCCGTCTCGGCCGCCGCTGCGGCCCTGCTGCTGACCGCTCCGCAGAGCCAGGCCGCCACCGGCCACGACCGGCCCGTCCGCTGCGCGGAGAAGTCGCTGACGCTGCGGGCCAAGGCCGCGGCCGGCGATCCGACCGTGCTGCGGGTCAGCGTCGAAAACCGCGGCGCCCGCGCCTGCGTCGTCGACCGCGTGCCCACGGTGACCTTCGGCGACCTGGACGGGGCCGCGCTGCCCCTGCCCGAGGGAGGCACCGGGACGTACCGGCTCGCCGCGGGCGGCACGGCCCACGCCGACGTGCGGACCATCGCCGACCCGGCGGACCCCGAGGCCCGCCGGGTGGACGCGGTCACGGTGGCGGCGTCGGCCGCGCACTGGGGCCGGTCCTTCACCGCCGCGCAGCTCGGCATCGGGCGGCAGGTGCTCGTCTGGGAGCCGGTGACCACGTGGTGGCAGCGGTCGGCGGCGGCCGCGGACCGGATCATCGGGCTCGACTGAGCACCGGCGCGGACGGCTCAGTCGAGCACCAGCTCCGGCGAGTAGAGGTCCAGCCAGCCCGCGAGGTCCAGGGTGCGTTCGAGATCGCGCCGGGCCGCCTGGGTGCTGACCGGAGCGCTCCGCTCGGCCGCCCGACGGACCCGGTCCCGGTCGACGAGGTCGAAGACGCGGTGGGAGGGCCGGGCGAGCAACTCCTTGACCTGCTCCTGGAGCGCGCGGGCGTACCGCGGGTCCTGCGTGGACGGGTACGGGCTCTTCACCCGCTCGTACACCGAGCGCGGCAGGACGTCCGCGGCCGCCTCCCGGAGCAGGCTCTTCTCGCGGCCGTCGAAGGATTTCAGGGCCCAGGGCGCGTTGTAGACGTACTCGACCAGCCGGTGGTCGCAGAACGGCACCCGGACCTCCAGGCCGACGGCCATGCTCATCCGGTCCTTGCGGTCGAGCAGGGCCCGCACGAAGCGGGTCAGGTGCAGATGGCTGATCTGCCGCATCCGGTACTCGAAGTCGCTCTCGCCGTCCAGCCGGTCGATGCCGGCGACGGCGGTCCGGTAGCCGTCGGCCACATAGCCGTCCAGGTCCAGGGACTTGGCGAGGTCGGCGCGCACCACTCCGGCGTCCTCGCCGAAGTGGCGGCCCATGGTCGCGAGCCACGGGAAGGTGTCCGCGCGGCGCGCCTCCTCGTCGAAGAACTGGAGGTAGCCGCCGAAGACCTCGTCGGCGGACTCGCCGGACAGGGCCACCGTGGACTTCTCCCGGACGGCGCGGAAGAGCAGCAGCAGCGAGGCGTCCATGTCGCCGAAGCCGGCCGGCAGGTCGCGGGCCCGGATCACCCGCTCGCGGACGGCGGGGTCGGCGAGGGACTGGGCGTCGAGCACGATGTCCTGGTGGTCGGTCCGGGCGAGCCGGGCGACGTCGTGCACGAACGGGGTGTCGGGGGTGCCGCGCAGTTCGTCGGCGACGAAGTGTTCGGCCTGGCCGGCGAAGTCGACGGCGAAGCTGCGCACCTTCTCGCCCTGCGCGGCGAGTTGCCGGGCGGCGAGCGCGGTCATGGCGGAGGAGTCGAGTCCGCCGGAGAGCAGGGTGCAGCGCGGCACGTCGGCGACGAGCTGGCGGCGCACGATGTCGTCCAGGAGCGAGCGCACGGTAGTGATGGTGGTGGCGCGGTCGTCGGTGTGCGGGTGGGTCTCCAGGCGCCAGTACACGCGGGTGGACAGGCCGGACCGGTCGACGGTGACGACGGTGCCGGGCTCCACCTCGCGCATGCCGTCCCAGACGGCGTGTCCCGGGGTCTTGACCATGACGAACAGCTCGCGCAGACCGTCCAGCGCGACGCGGGGCCGGACCAGCGGGTTGGCGAGGATCGCCTTGGGCTCGGAGCCGAACAGGACGCCGTCGGCGGTCGGGTGGTAGTAGAAGGGCTTGATGCCCATGCGGTCGCGGATCATCACGAGCTTGTCGTGCCGGCCGTCCCAGACGGCGAACGCGTACATGCCGTTGAGGCGTTCGGCGACCGCGTCGCCCCACTCCAGATAGCCGTGCAGCACGACCTCGGTGTCGGAGTCGGTGCTGAACCGGTGGCCACGGTCGCGCAGTTCCCGGCGCAGTTCGGTGAAGTTGTACGCCTCTCCGGAGTAGACGAGGGCCACGGTCCCCTCGGAGGCCGGCAGGGACATCGGCTGACGGCCGCCGGGGAGGTCGATGATGGCGAGCCGGCGGTGCCCCAGGGCGGCGGGACCCTCGACCCAGGTGCCGCGGTCGTCCGGGCCCCGGCAGGCCATCGTCTCGGTCATCGCATGCAATGCGGTGGCCTCGGTGGTCAGGTCACGGTCGAAGGAGACCCACCCGGTGATGCCGCACATGCGCTACCTCCCGCCTCCGGCTCCCGGCCGGCGCCCGGTCCCACCTGTGCTGTCGCGGGCGGGAAAGGCCGGCCGGCAAACCAGTTGTATCGAGCACCTATATGACGAGCGTCCGCCGGGCGCCCGGCGCGGTCAACGCGGCCGCAACACGGGCCGGCCCCCTGCCCCCACGGTTTCGGCCGCGTTTTGCCTCAGCAAAATCAGCGGATGGACCTGCCACCGGGCCGGGGCGGAAAGAAACCGGCCACAAGCAAAAACTTCCTCAAGCAGCTCGCGCGTCACGCCTTCGCGGTCAGAAACGAGTCCAAAGCCCCGGTGAGTTCGGCCGGCTTCTCCACCGGCAGTTCGTGCCCCGCGTCCAGGATCCGCACGACCGCGTCGGGATAGGCCTTGGCCATCCGGAGCATCTGCCGCACCGGCAGCTGCACATCGTGGTAACCGTGCACCATCAGGGTGGGTACGGAGATCTCGCCGGCCCGGTCCAGGACGTCGAAGGCCCGCATGGCGCCGTAGAGCGTCATGACGACCTCGCGCGAGGTGGCGGCGGAGGCCCGGATGTGCGCCCGCACCTCCTCGCGCGGGTACCCGGGCGCGAAGGCCCGCTGGATGTTGGCGGCCACGAACAGCTTGAACGGCACCAGCGTGGAGGCCGCCATCAGCAGGCCCCGGCCGCGGTTGTACGTCATCCGGCCGATGGAGTTGACCAGCACCAACCGCTCCAGCCGCGCCGGCTGCGCGAGCGCGATGGTCTGGGCGATCATCCCGCCCATCGAGTGGCCGACCAGCGCGCAGCGCTCGATCCCGAGGTGGTCGAGCAACGCGAGGACGTCCTGGGCCAGCTCCGCGATGGTGCGCACCCCGGCGCCCGTGCTCTCCCCGTGCCCGCGCAGGTCCAGCCGGACCACCCGGCGCCGGGCGGAGAAGTGCGTCATCTGGTGGTCCCAGCGGTGCCGGTCGGCGGTCCAGCCGTGCACGAACACCAGGGGCACCTCCACCGCGTCGCGGGGACCCTCGTCGTCGTACGTCAGCGTCGCTCCGTCGACGTCGAGCTGCGGCATGGGGGCCTCCCGGGGTGCGGTACGGACTGGTTACTGACGGGTACGGTAACCGGCCGCACGGCCCCGCGTCACCGGCCTTCGCCAGGGAATTCCCATGGCGGCCGGGCATGGTCACATGAGTCCGGATTACCCCGAATGCCGGACAGGTGAATCCGCCCTATCGTGCTGTCATGGAGCACGCACTGAGTCCCGCGACCCTCGCCGAACTGCGGCGCCCGCGCCCCTACCCGGCGGTCTCCGTACTGACCCCGACGCACCGTCGAGAACGCGGAGGCGGCCAGGATCCGGTCCGGCTGCGCAACATGGTGACCGAGGCGCGCAAGCGCCTGGAGTCCGACCCCGCCGTCACCCGCGAGCGACGCGCCGAGGTCGTGGCACAGCTCGACCGCGCCCTGGCGGAGGTGGACCTGACGCACGCCGAGGACGGCCTGGCGATCTTCGCCGCGCCGGGCGAGCACCAGGTCTGGTCCCTGGCCCGGAGAGTCCCCGAGCGGGTGGTGCTCTCGGACACCTTCCTCACGCGCAACCTGGTCGCCGCCCAGGCCGCCGAACGGCCGTTCTGGGTGATGTCACTCTCCGCCGACCGCGTCACGCTGTGGAGCGGCGGCCCCGACCGCGTCGTCGAGGACCACTCCGGCGGCTTTCCGCTGATCCACGTCCGGGAGAACTTCGACGCCGAGCGGCTGATGCAGATCGGCGACCAGCCGAGCACTTTCCGCGACGAGGGCACCCGCCAGTTCCTGCGCGAGGCGGACACCGCGATGAGCACGGTCCTGCGCGACCAGCCCCGCCCCCTCTACGTCACCGGCGAGCAGGCCGCGCTCTCCCTGCTGGACGAGGTCGGCAGCGTCGCCAAGTCCGCGGTGCACGTGCGGCACGGCGGGCTCACGCACGCCGGCCCCGACGCCGTGTGGCAGGCCCTCCGGCCGGTCCTGGAGGAGGAGGCGGCGCGGGACACCGGCTCCGTGGTCCGGGAACTGACCTCCGCCCGCGGTCACCGGACCTTCGCGGCCGGCCTGGACGAGCTGTGGCAGAGCGCCCGGGAGGGCCGGGTCCGGCTGCTGGCCGTGGAGGAGAACTACCGCGCGACCGTCCGCGACGTCGGCGAGCATCTGCTGCCCGCCGAGCTCGGGGACCTGGACGCCCGCGAGGACATCGTGGACGAGATCGTCGAGCAGTGCCTGGAGACCGGCGCCGACGTCCGCTTCGTCCCCGACGGCACCCTGGGCGACGCGGACGGCATCGCCGGAGTGCTGCGGTACTGAGGGGCACGGGCGCCCTCACGGACCCTGACGCGTCCTGCCGCCCGCCGGTCCCCTCTCCCGTCGGCGTACGCTACGGCGTGATCGCCGGCGAGCGCCGACGGGAGGGAGCGCGTATATGGGTGACCTGCTGGGGGTGGCGATACTGGGCGCCGGCCACATGGGGGCCGACCATATACGCCGTGTCGACCAAGTGATCAGCGGTGCCAGGGTCGCGGCCGTGGCCGATCCCGAACGCGACCGGGCCGAGGAGGCGGTGGCCGGCCTGGCCGGGGTCACCGTGCACACGGACCCGGTGGCCGCGCTCGACGCGCCCGGGGTGGCGGCGGTCCTGATCGCCTCCCCCGGGCCCGCGCACGAGGAGGCACTGCTCGCCGCGTTCACCCGCGGGCTGCCGGTGCTGTGCGAGAAGCCCATGGTGCCGGACTCCGCCGGCGCGCTGCGGGTCATGGAGGCGGAGGCGCGGCTCGGCCGCCGGCTGACGCAGATCGGTTTCATGCGCCGCTACGACGCCGAGTACCGGCGGCTCAAGGCCCTGCTGGACGGCGGCAGTCTGGGCCGGCCCCTCATGCTGCACTGCACACACCGCAACGTCTCCTCCCCCGCCGGCTTCACCAGCGCCATGCTGATCAACAGCTCGGTCTCGCACGAGATCGACGCGGCCCGCTGGCTGCTCGGCCAGGAGCTGACGGCGGTCACCGTGCTGCGGCCCACGCCGTCCGCGGGCGCGCCGGCGGGCCTGCTCGACCCGCAGTTCGTGCTGTTCGAGACCGAGCGGGGCGCCCTGGTGGACGTGGAGGTCTTCGTGAACTGCGGCTTCGGCTATCAGGTGCGCTGTGAGGCGGTGTGCGAGGCGGGCAGCGCCCGGATCGGCGACGAGCACACCATGGTGGTCACCACCGCGGGCGGTGCCCGCGAGGAGGTGGCGCAGGACTATCTCGTCCGCTTCGCCGACGCCTACGACCGCGAGGTGCAGGCATGGGTCGACGCCACCCGGCGCGGGGAGGTCACCGGACCGGGAGTCTGGGACGGCTACGCGGCGTCCGTGGTCGCCGAGGCGGGGGTCCGGGCGCTGGAGACCGGCGGCCGGGTGGCCGTCGAACTCGCCTCGCGCCCGGACCTGTACACCGGGGTCAGCCGCTGACGCCGGCGGCACCCGTCTCCAGGTGCCCGGTGAACCGGCGCGACCAGGTCGCGTCGGAGTCGACGGTCGCCCCGTCCTCGCTGCACGAGGTCCCCTGCGGCACACCGTGCGCCAGGGCGCCCGCGGTGATCGTCGGGGTCCATACCCGTGCGGAGCTCGCCGACGAGTCCGGGCACTGCCAGGGATCTCCGGCAGCGAGGCGGGAGTGAACAAGAGTCAAAGTCGGGCCCGGGACGCCCCCGCGCCGGCCCGCGGCCGGCTCAGACCCCGCCGAACAGGGCGCTCAGCCCCCGCTCCACGACCTGCGCCACGTCCTCCTGCCCGCACGCCACCACCTCGTGGGTGCGCAGCAGGAAGCGGCGCAGCGTCGACGCCTGGAACAGCAGCAGGGCCATGCCGTGCGGCGAGTGGAACTCCAGCACCGTCCGGGTGCGGCCGTACGGCCATATCTGCACGTCCCCGTGGCCGGCCGGGGCCCGCAGCCCCTGGTCGAGCAGGGAGCGCGCGAAGGTCCAGGTGACCTCCTCGCCGTGCAGGGCGGCCTCCGCCGGGAAGTCCACGAACACGGCGAGGGGATCGCCCGCGGAGTAGCGGAGCGTGGCCGACACCGGGACCTCCCGGTCCTCGGCGGTGACGAGCCGGGCCAGTGCGAACTGTTCGACGGTGATGTCCATGCCTTTAAGGAGTCGGCGGCGCCCCGTCACATGCCGCCAAATCCGGTCAGAGTTCGGCAGGTACCGGCCGCTCTTCGACGCCTGGAACAGAGAAGCGTCGAACATCCGATTGAGCGCCGCCCCCAGGTGACCTGTCTGGCTCAACTCGCGTAAGTGGCATACGACTTGGACACCGCAGCGCGTACGTCATTCGTACCACCGGATCACTCCGGGAAGACTCTGGCATATGCCGGAAGCACCACCGTATCGTGTGTTGCCAAATCCCTTACAGGGCGTCGCGGGCTGTGCCAGAGTCGTAGCGGTCCCCCCGTCGTCCCCGCCGTACCGTCCCCCCCATCGGAGTGCGTCATGCCGTCCCCAGTCTCCGCGGACCGCCCAGCCGCTCAGCCACCCGGACGCGGCTCGGTCGAAGCGCTCATCACGCAGACGCGGCGGCTCAAGGGCGACGTGGACGCCGTGCGGCGGGACACCCGGAGTGACGGTGCGGACCCTGAGGAACGCTGGCAGCGCGCCCTGTACGACCTCGCCCTGCACGAACTGAACGACCTGGACGCGCACTTGGCCCAGCTGCGGGACGGCCCGGCCCCCGCCCCGGCAGAACCCGCCGAGCCGCCCGCCGTCCGGCCCGCGCCGGCCGCCGCCCCGCGCGGTGCGCTGCTCAGCCGTGTCGGCAGCGCCGAGTGGAACCTGCTGACCGACGAGGCCTGCTGGTCCGGCGAGCTCTACCAGATCCTCGGCCTCGACCCGGCCCGCCCGGCCCTCACCCTGGACGAGCTGCCCTCGCTGATCCTGGAGGAGGACCGGCCGAAACTCACCGCGATGGTGACGGACTGCCTGGTCGACGCCAAGCCGATCGACGGCGAGTTCCGCGTCGTACGGCCCGACGGCTCGACGCGGACCGTACACATGATGGGCGAACCCGTGCTCGGCGCCGACGGCGGCACGACCTCCATGTGGGCCGTGCTGCGCGACGTCAGCGAACTGCGCCGCAGCCAGCGGACGGTGAGCGAGACCCGTGACTCGCTGCACCGGCACCGCCGGCGCGAGCAGACCGAGCACCGGATCGCGGTAGAGCTGCAGGAAGCCGTGCTACCACCATGGCGCGGCTCCCTGCGACTCCCGCAGCAGGGGCCGGGGACCCTCGACCTCGCCGCCCACCGCCTGCCGGCCGCGACCGAGACGCTGCTCGGAGGGGACTGGTACGACGCGCTGGAGCTGTCCGACGGGCAGACCCTGCTCAGCGTCGGCGACCTCACCGGACAGGGCGTGGCCGTCGCCTCCGGCATGGCGATGCTGCTCGGTGCCGTACGCGGCATGGCGATGGGCGGGGCGGAGCCCGGCCGGCTGCTCACCATGCTCAACCAGTTACTCGACGCCACCGTACAGCCCGCCCTCGGCAGTGCCGTCTGCTGCCGCTACCGGCCCGAGACCCGCACCCTGGTGTGGGCGCAGGCAGGGCACCCCGCCCCGCTGCTGTACCGCGACGGGACGGGGCGCATGCTGAACACACCGGACGGCGTCCTCCTCGGCGCCTCCTCAGGCGCCGTCTACGGACAGTCCGTCGTCACCCTGCAACCGGGCGACCTGCTCCTGCTGCACACCGACGGGCTGCTGTCGGGCCACAGCGGGACGGCGGCCGCGGACCGGCTGCTCGGCCTCGCCCCACGGTTCGACGCGGCGCGCACCGCCCAGGACTGTGTGCGCACGGTCGTCGAGGAGTTCGGCGGATCCGGGCGCGAGGACGACGCCTGTGTGCTCGTCGCCAAGGTCACGGCGTGACCCGACCGCGCGGTGACGGGAAGAACCGACCGCCAGATCACGGCATGAACCGGCCCCGTTGAGCGCATGAACCGACCGCGAGGTCACCGCGGAATACGACCCGTTGGATCGCGCGGCGCACAGGCCCCCCTATGCCTGTGCGCTGTTGCCGTCTTGCTTGGCCCTCGGCCTGGGCAGGACGAGCCTGATCTCCTCCCGCAGCTGGTGGATCTTCGGATAGCCCGCGTACTCCGCGGTCAGCCGGTACATCTGACGCAGCCGGTCCCAGGTGCGACGGGAGGAGTTCGAGCCCATCGACATCAGGGCCAGCCGTGCGTAGCGGTCGGCCTGTTCGGGGTCGTCGGCGATGAAGCAGGCCGAGGCCATGGAGAGATGGTCGAAGATCTTCGACCGCTCCCGTCCGTCGACCCGGAGGGCGAGGGCCTTGTCCGCGTAGTACTGGGCGTGCACGGCCGCACTCGGATCGAACTCCGCCAGTGTGCGGTAGGCGAGCGCCTGCATGCCGTACAGATCCTCGTCCTTGAAGGTCTGCATCCAGTCCGGCGGTTCGACGTCCTGCCGGTCGGAGACGAAGAGGTCCTCCGCCTGCCCGAGCGTGCGGCGCATCGCCTGGCCCTTGCCCATCGACGCCTGCGCCCAGGCCTCGATGGTGTGGAACATCGCCTTCGTCCGCGGCTGAAGCCGGTCGCCGGCGCCGGACTGGGCGAGCTTCATCAGGTCCAGGGCGTCGTCCGGCCGGCCGAGGTGCACCATCTGCCTGGCCGCCCGGGACAGCGCCTCGCCGGCGCGCGGCCGGTCCCCGCCCTCCCGGGCGGCGTGGGCGGCGATGACGAAGTACTTCTGCGCCGTGGGCTCCAGACCGACGTCGTGTGACATCCAGCCCGCGAGGACGGCGAGGTTGGCCGCGACGCCCCACAGGCGCCGCTGGAGGTGGGGTGGATGGTGGTAGGCGAGCATGCCGCCCACTTCGTTCAGCTGACCCACGACCGCCTTGCGCTGGAGCCCGCCGCCACGGGCCGCGTCCCAGGCACGGAACACCTCGACCGAGCGCTCCAGCTCCTCGATCTCCTGCGACCCGATGGGGGCGGCCTCGTAGCGGTCGAACCCGGCGGGGTCGGCGTGCAGGGGGTTGTCGAGAACAGGGGCGTCGGCCTTCAGGGCCGGGTCGGTGTGCAGCCAGTCGTACATGGCGCTGCTGAGTGTGGATCCCGCGGCGAGCGCGGCACCCGCGCCCACCAAGCCGCGTCGGTTGAGCATGAGGTCCATTCCCGTGAATTCGGTGAGGACCGCGGCGGTCCGTTCGGGCGCCCACGGCACACCGTCGGGATGTTCCTCGATCCCGTCGCCCTGCCGTCTCCCCGCACGCCCGTGCCGCACCAGACCGAGGTCCTCGATGGTCACGACACGGCCGAGACGCTCGGTGAACAGAACCGCCAGCACCCGCGGCACGGGATCGCGCGGGATCTCTCCCGTGTCGATCCACCGCCGCACCCGGGAGGTGTCGGTCGCCAGCTGGGGGTGGCCCATGGCCGCCGCCTGCCGGTTGACCAGTCTCGCGAGTTCGCCCTTGGACCAGCCGGCCAGGCCGAACAGGTCCGCAAGGCGGGTGTTGGGTTGTCCGCTCACGTCAAGCCCCCAGGTTCTCGGCTGAGTTGACAGTAGCCCGGTGGAGGTTGCCGGGCGACTATTCGCCAGGGTTCGCCAGGGTCCGCCAGATGGTGTGCCACTGGGCATCGGGTGTCAGGTAGGAACGAGCCACCCCGACCCGGTCGCCACCTCCCATGGACGGCCCCTGTGGCCGCATATGACGGGCACATTCCCCAGGGTGTGCCCGGACGACCGGGCCGGGTGGGCGCACGCTCTCGAAACCACGCTCACGGGTCACACCCGGAGCAGAGGTTCGGAGCGCGGACGTACAGGCAGGCACCGCAGGCACACGAAGGGATCTGTATCTCCCATGTACGCAGCATCGTCCTCCGTGTCCGCCCCGCCCCGGCCGCTGCGCTCCCGCCCGGCGGGCGGCGGGCCGTATCTCGACCCGGCGGCGCGACCGGGCGGACCCGTGCCGGTCGTTGGCCGGCCCCGGCGGATCCCGGGCCAGCCCGGGGCCCAACCACTCAGCGGGAGACTCGACTTGTCCGGCCCCCAGGGCGCGCAGCTGCGCACCGCGCTCGCCTCGGTGCACCGGATCTGCCCGGAGTTCGCCCCGGTGCAGGTCCTGCGGCGCAGCGGACGGTCAGTCCTCCTCGTCGGGACGACAGGGCGCAGCACGGCCGTCGCCAAGTGTCTCCTGGACCACTCGCCCGCCTGGGCGGAGCGGGCCCGCCACGAAATAGCCGCATACCGCTCGTTCGTCCGGCACCGGCCGCCGGTCCGGGTGCCGAGGCTGATCGCGGCGGACCCGGACAACTGCACGCTGGTGATCGAGCGGATGGCGGGCCGGACGGCGGCGTTCCAGCGGCATCCGACGGAGGCGCCGCCCCGCGCGGACATCCGGGGCGCGCTCAGCGCGATCTGCCGGCTGAACGCCTGGCGGCCGCCGGCGGGCACCTTCGACATGCCCCTGGACTACGCGGCCCGGATCTCCCGGTACCACGAGCTGGGCCTGCTCACCGACCGGGACCTCGGCGACCTCCAGAAGCTGCTGCACGGCATCGCCCACGAGGTGGGCCGGCACGGCATGCTCCAGTTCTGCCACGGCGACGCCCTGCTGTCGAACATCCTGCTCTCACCGGCCGGTCCAGTGCTGGTGGACTGGGAGCACGCGGGCTGGTATCTGCCGGGCTACGACCTGGCGACGCTGTGGCTGGTCCTCGGGGACGCGCCGGTGGCCCGTCGGCAGATCAGCCAGATCGCCCAGTCGGCGGGCCCGGCCTCCCGGGACGCCTTCCTGGTGAACCTGATGCTCCTGCTGACCCGGGAGATCCGGACGTACGAGACGGCCGTGCAGCGTTCGATGCACGACACGGCCCCGGCGGCACCGGGCACGGCCCACCCGGGTGCTGCGCCGTCCGGCGAGGAACAGCGGCTGCTGCTCAGGCGGCTGCACGACGACTGCCAGATGGCCCGCAGGGCCGTCCGCGCGGCGGTCGGCACTCGCTGACGGGGACGACGGCTCCGCGGTGCGCCCTGAGCGGCGGCGCACCGCGGACCTTCGTCTCTCTGGCGCATGCGGCCCGGGAGGCCCGCCCTGGAGCCCGTTTCTCCCGGCGCGCCCGGCGCGCCCACTGGTGTATGCCAGTGACGCCTCGCAGGCCCGCGCACCGCCGCCGCGAAACTCGCCCGAAAACCCTCGTGACGTGGGAAATCGCCTGTTGGTGCGCATCATTGACGGATCGTCGGCAAGCCGGTACCACTGACCCAGCTCGGCGCCGCACGCCCCGCCACGCTCCGCCCGTCACAGGAGGCCGCATTGCGAGGATCCGCCACCGACCCCACATCCACACCCGGTCACAGACGACTGCGGCGGACCGCCGTCCCGCTCGCCTCCGTCGCCCTGCTGCTGCCCCTGCTCGGCGCGGCCCCGGCCCACACCGCCACCGACTCCTCCGCGCACCGGCTCCAGCACGCCTTCGCCACCGCGGCGGCCGATCACCACGTGCCGCAGAGCGTTCTGCTGGCCGTCTCCTACCTCCAGTCCCGCTGGGACTCGCACGGCGGCGCGCCGAGCGTGATCGGCGGCTACGGCCCCATGCACCTCACCGACGCCCGGACCGCGATCGCCACCACGGAACACTTCGCCGACGGCGCGGAGGACGCCCGGGGCGACACCGCACGGGCCGCGCTGCACCCCACCGTCGAGGCGCCGGCCGAGGCGGCGCTTCCGGCCCGCCTGAAGACGCTGCCGAAGGCCGCGGAGCTGACCGGCATTCCGGCCGGCGAGCTGCGCACCGACCCGGCGGCGAACGTGGCCGGCGGCGCCGCGCTGCTCGCCGCCGCGCAGAAGGAGCTGGGCGAGCCGCCGAGCACCGACCCGGCCGACTGGTACGGCGCGGTCGCCCGGTTCTCCGGCGCCGACGACACGGCGACCGCCGCCGCGTACGCCGACGACGTGTACGACGTACTACGCACGGGCGAGGAACGCACCACGGACGACGGCCAGCTGGTCGCCCTGGCCGCCCAGCCGCGGCTCACCGCCGACACCGCCCCGCTGCAGCGGGCCGGCCTGCGCACCCTGCCGACGGACGGCACCGAGTGCCCGAAGTCGGTGTCCTGCGCGTCGGTCCCCGCGCCGTACGCGGAGTTCGGGGACAACGACTACGGCAACCACGACCTCGGCGACCGCCCGGCGTCACAGAGCATCAAGTACATCGTCATCCATGACACGGAGGGCGCCTGGGAGGGGGTCATGAAACTGATCCAGGACCCCACCTATGTGTCGTGGAACTACACGATCCGCTCCACCGACGGTCTGATCGCCCAGCACGTCAAGGCGAAGGACGTCGCCTGGCACGCGGGCAACTGGTACGTCAACGCCAAGTCGATCGGCATCGAGCACGAGGGCTTCCTCGCCAGCCCGGACGCCTGGTACACGGAGGCGATGTACCGGTCCTCGGCGCGGCTCGTGCGCTACCTGGCCAGGACCTACGACATCCCGCTGGACCGGCAGCACGTCCTTGGCCACGACAACGTGCCCGGGCCGACCGCCTCCACCATCCCGGGCATGCACACGGACCCGGGCCCGTACTGGGACTGGCGGCACTACTTCCGGCTGCTGGGCCACCCGTTCCAGCGCACGGCCGGCCGGCACGCCGGCGCGGTGACGATCCTGCCGGACTACGCCTCGAACCGGCCCGTGTACACCGGCTGCACCACCAAGGGCGAGCCCTGCACCGCGCACGGCTCCAGCGAGGTGCGGCTGTACACGGACCATGACGTGACCGCCCCGCTGGTGAAGGACATCGGCCTGAAGAAGGACCCGACCGACGGGGTGAACGATCTGTCCTCGCGGGTCTCGACCGGCCAGCAGTACGCGGTCGCCGACCGCTGGGGCGACTGGACGGCCATCTGGTACCTGGGCCAGAAGGCATGGTTCCACAACCCGCGCGAGGAGCCCGCGGCGGTGCCCGCGAAGGGCCTCGTGGTGACGCCGAGGGACGGCCTGGCGAGCGTCCCGGTGTACGGCCGTGCCTACCCGGAGAAGGAGGCGTACCCGGCGGGCGTACCCGCCCAGTCGGTGGTTCCGCTGCCCTACACGATCCCGGCCGGGCAGAAGTACGTGGTCGGTGACGAGGTGCCGGGCGAGTACTACTACGCGGTCACCTTCACCACCGACTCGCACCGGGTGGTGGTGGGCACGGACCTGTACTACGAGATCCAGTACGGCCACCGGGTCGGCTTCGTCCGCGCCGCGGATGTGACGCTCGAGGGATCGGCCGGCTGAGCCGCGGCCGGGCGGTGTCTCAGCCCTGCTGGAAAAGCTCCGCCGGGAGCGGCTTCAGCAGGGCGTACAGGTCGTCGGTGATGGGGCGGTCCCAGGCGGCGATGGTGACGAGGACACCGTCGCTGCGGTCGAACTGGACGCAGGAGATCCGGCTCTCGGAGAGCTTCAGCCGCCGCACGATGAGGAGGTTGTCGCCCTGGAGCACCGGGGTGTCCTCGGTGCCGACGACGGTGATCTCCTCGTCGTTCTCCAGCGCCACCAGCAGCTGTCCCACCTCGAAGGGGATCTCTCCCTCGGCGACCTCGCGGGCCGGGGATCCCTCCGGGAGATTGCCGATGATCATGGCGGGGCCGCGTCCGCCGAACAGGTCGTAGCGCAGGAAGACGCCCTGGCAGGTGCCGTCGGGGGCGGGCAGCAGACCCGCGCCGAGGTTGCCCGGCCAGTCGCCCGGGTCCATGGCCAGCACGTCGAAGTCGGGTCCGGCGGGGGTCGCGCTGCGGCGGCGGAGGAACGACATGCGGCCATGGTACGTGCCCGTGCCCCGGTGGGTGACCTGCGGGCGCCCGGAAGATCATCTAGCCCAGCGGGCAGCTGGTGAGCAGGGTCGCCGGGTCCGCGCCGGCCGGGCGGGCGACGGTGTGGCCGGCGGGCGGGCGGCCCGCTCCGGCGATCCAGCGTTCCAGTGCCGTGAAGGCGGAGCGGTGGCAGGGCACCATCGGGCGGAGCCTGTCGGGGAAGGCGTCGGCGAGCGCGTCGGTGTGGGTGCCGTCCTCGATGCGGTAGTAGCGCAGCAGGGAACCGCGGCCGGCCTGCCGGACCATGCGTGCGTAGACGTCGGAGTCCTGGCTGATCGGCAGCAGCACGTCGAGGGTGCCCTGGAGGGTGATCAGCGGCTTGCCGATGTGTCCGGTGAGGGCGATGCGGTCGACCGCCCGGTGGACGGCGGGCCGGCCCGGATAGGCGTAGTCGGCGTCGCAGAAGGGGGTGCCGGAGACGCAGTACGGGGTGCCGGCCTCGGTGTCGCCGTCGTAGCCGGGGTCGAGTTCCTCCCGGTAGATGCGCTGGGTGAGGTCCCAGTAGACCCGGTGGTGGTACGGCCAGAGGAACTCGGATCCGGCCGGGAAGCCGGCCCGGTGCAGTGCCTCCGCGGCCTCGGCGGCTTGGGGGCCGCCGGCGGCGAAGGCGGGGTAGTGGCGCAGCGCGGCCGGCAGGAAGGTGAGCAGGTGGGGGCCGTCGGCACGCCAGAGGGTGCCTTCCCAGTCGACGCCGCCGTCGTACAGCCCGGGGTGGTGCTCCAGCTGCCAGCGCACCAGGTAACCGCCGTTGGACATGCCGGTGGCCAGGGTGCGGGCCGGGGGCCGGTGGTAGCGCTGGGTGACGACGGTGCGGGCGGCGCGGGTCAGCTGGGTGAGGCGGGTGTTCCATTCGGCGATGGCGTCGCCGGGACGGCGGCCGTCACGGTAGAAGGCCGTGCCGGTGTTGCCCTTGTCGGTGGCGGCGTAGGCGTAGCCGCGGGCGAGCACCCAGTCGGCGATCGCCCGGTCGTTCGCGTACTGCTCGCGGTTGCCCGGGGTCCCGGCGACCACCAGGCCGCCGTTCCAGTGGTCGGGCAGCCGGATGACGAACTGGGAGTCGTGGTGCCAGCCGTGGTTGGTGTTGGTGGTGGAGCCGTCCGGGAAGTAGCCGTCGATCTGGATGCCGGCCACGCCGCTGGGGATGGGCAGATCCTCGGGGGTGAGCCCCGCATAGTCGGCCGGGTCGGTGTGGCCGGAGGCCACGGTCCCGGCGGTGGTCAGTTCGTCCAGGCAGTCGGCCTGCGCGCGGGCGGCTCCGGGCACCGTCAGCTGGGCGCGGCCGGCGCAGTGCGCGCCCGGTGTCCCCGGGCCGGCGGGTGCCGCGCCGGCCGGGGTGACAGGGAGGGAGCAGACGGCGGCGAGCGCCAGCGCGCCCATCAGGGTACGGCGGACCGGGCGGCCGGGTGGTGAGGTGGGGTGGGGCCGGCGGTGAGTCGGGCGGTGGGGAAGCATGCGGATCCTCCGGCGGGTTGGGTGGAGCCGGGGCGGCGCCACGGCGGGCTGGGGACGCGCTGGAGGCTAGGGGTGGTGTGGTGGTTCCGGACATGTGTGGGGCCGCCATGATGACGGCCCGTTCAGGGGCGTCGGGCACCATGGCGGCCGGTTCCGGGCGCTGACGTCCGGTCAGGGGCAGCCGGTGTCGGCGATGGTGAAGTAGCCCGTGGGCGACTCCTTCAAGGTGTGGGTGACGAACGTGTTGTACAGGCCCATGTTCTGGTGGGAGCCGGTGGCGTAGGTGTAGCCGCCGCTGGTGGTGGCCCGTCCCGCCTGCACCTGGGCGTAGTTGCCCGCCGTCCAGCAGGCGGCGGTGCCGCCGCCCGGATCCGAGCCGCCCGGGTCGGAGGTGTCCAGGCCGAAGAAGCGGGCGATCCAGCGGCTGGAGCAGATCGAGTCGAGGAAGTACGGGGCTGCGGTGGCGCCGCACTGCTCGCTGCCGGTGCCGGGGTCGACCGGAGTGCCGTGCCCGATGCCGGGGACGCGGTCGACCTCGACGGCGACCGTGCCGTCGGCGGCCAGGTACTGGTCCTGGCGGGTGGCGTCGGTCCCGATGCTCCTCGTCCGGGTGGGGGTCTGGGACAGGCCGTGCAGTGCCGTCCACTGGTCGCGCAGTTCGGTGGCGTTGCGCGGGACGACCGTCGTGTCCTGGTCGCCGTACCAGATGGCGGTGCGCGGCCATGGCCCGGTGTACGACGCGTAGGCGTCGCGCACGCGCTGCGCCCAGGCGGCCGGGCTGAGGTCGACGCCCGGGTTCATGCAGGTGTAGGGGCTGTTGTCCTTCGTGCAGTCGTAGGGCAGCCCGGCGACGACCGCGCCCGCGGAGAAGACGTCGGGGTAGGCGGCGAGCATGACCGCGGTCATCGCGCCGCCCGCGGACAGCCCGGTGGCGTAGACCCGCCCCGGGTCGGCGCCGTAGGCGGTGACGGCATGGCTCACCATCTGCCGGAGGGACAGGGCCTCGCCCTGGCCGCGCCGGTTGTCGGCGCTCTGGAACCAGTTGAAGCACTTGCTGGGGTTGTTGGCGGTGCCGGTCTCGGCGAGGACCAGCAGGAAGCCCTTCCGGTCGGCGAGTTGCGGCAGGCCTGAGTTGTCCGCGTAGACCTGGGCGCTCTGTGTGCAGCCGTGCAGGGCCACCACGACCGGCGGGTGGGCCGGCAGGTCGGCGGGCCGGTACACGTACATGGTCAGCGCGCCCGGGTTGGTGCCGAAGTCGCTCACCCTGGTGAGCGTCACGGCGGCGCGGGCGGCGGGCACGGGCCCGGCGAGTGCGGTGCCGAGGACGACGGCGAGGACGGCGAGGAGACGGAGCAGGAGGCGGGCGCGGGGTGGTGCTCCGGGTGCCGTGCTGGACAAGGGCAGGGGCATGGCGGCTCCTTCGGTGGACACACGGGTCCCGGCCGCTCCCGCGCGGGGACGGCGCCTGGAGTGCCGGGGGTGGCGGAACCATAGATTCGGGGTGTGTCCGGGCACCATGGCGCCGGGCACCACAGCCGTAGGTGTCTCGGTCGGCACCGGACGGATTGCAGGGCGCTGTGGGGTGTGCTAGGCGGCTTGGTGCCGGCCTCAGTCCTCAGGCGGAGCCGGCGGTACCACCGCGACCGGGCTCGCCGCGTGCAGCAGCACGGCCTGGGTGACCGAGCCCATCATGCGGGCCGGGGCGAGCAGCCGCCGCCGGTGCCGGCCGACGACGACCAGGTAGGCGTCCTTGGATGCGGCGACCAGGTGGCCGGCCGCGTCACCGGGCAGCGCCTCGGCGTCGGCGCGGACCTCGGGGTGCCGTGCGCGGTGCGGTGCGAGGAAGCCCTCGGCGAGGGCTCGGGTCTCGTTCGCCACGGCGTCCTGGTCGAGCGGCGGCGGCACCAGCTGTCCGGGCGCGGACCAGGTCTGCACCGGCCAGGGGTAGGCGGCGATCACCTGGAGCCGGGCGTCACGCAGGGCGGCCTCGGCGAAGGCGAAGGCGAGCAGGGCCTCGTCGGGGCTGTCGGCGTGCAGACCGACGACCACCCGGGGACCGGGCTCGGCCGGTCCGTCTCCGTGCACCTCGCGGTCCGGGCGCGGTACGACGACGACCGGGCACTCGGCGTCCCGGGCGGCGGCGAGGCCGTTGGAGCCGAGCAGCAGGCTGGCGAAGCCGCCGCGGCCGCGCGAGCCGAGCACCAACAGCTGTGCGTCGGCGCCCAGTTCGGGCAGGACGGCGCCCGGTACCCCCTCCAGGGCGACGTACTCCACGGCCGGGTCCCCGGCACGGCCCGCGAGCCGGGTGCGCACCTCGTCGAGCACCGGGTCGCCCTCCGCCTCGGGCGGCGCGGCGACCAGCACGTCGGCCTGGCCCCAGGCCGCGTACTGCCGTACGTGCACGACCCGCAGCGGTGCCGTACGGCGGCGGGCGGCGTCCAGGGCCCAGTCCAGGGCGCGCAGGCTGTCCGCGGACCCGTCGACCGCGGCGACGACCGGCGCAGCGCTCATGCTTCCTCACCTCCGGAACACGACCTTCCCCTTGCTGGGGCCAGCCTCGCTCAGGTCCGGCCCGGGCAGGGCACTGCCGCTCGCGTGTCCGGAAATCCGGCGGCAACACCCCCGGTTCAGGTGAGGTCCGGGTGCGGCGCCGGAGGAGGCCGAGGGCGGGTCAGGTGAGGTCGAACTCACCCTCCCGCGCGCCGGAGACGAAGGCGCCCCATTCGGCGGGGGTGAAGATCAGGGACGGGCTCTCCGCCCGGCCGCTGTTGCGCATCGCGATGAAGCCCTCCACAAAGGCGATCTGGACATCGCCCAGGCCTCGGCTGCTGGACTGCCACTCGGCCCTGCTGAGGTCCAGCTCCGGCTTGTCCCAGCCCGCGAGCGGCTGCTGCTGGGTGGTGCTCTCGGCCACGTCCGTGCTCCTCCCGGTTCGTCGTCCGCGGGCCAGCCTAGCGACCGGCCGCTACGGCCGACAGGGCACGCGGGGACGACCTTCGCGCCGTCCGGCCGGACGTCCGCGGCCGGTCCGTCACGTCGCGGGGGGCTCGGCGCCCACCAGCCACATGGAGAAGAACTGCGAGCCGCCGCCGTAGGCGTGCCCGAGCACCCTGCGGGCGCCGTCGACCTGGTGTGCTCCGGCCTGTCCGCGCACCTGGAGGGCGGCCTCGGCGAAGCGGATCATGCCGGAGGCGCCGATGGGATTGGTGGACAGCACCCCGCCCGACATGTTGACCGGCAGGTCCCCGTCGAGTTCGGTCACCCCGGACTCGGTGAGCTTCCAGCCCTCGCCCTCCGCGGCGAAGCCCAGGTTCTCCAGCCACATGGGCTCGTACCAGGAGAACGGCACATACATCTCGGCGGCGTCGATGTCCCGGCGCGGGTCGGTGATGCCGGCCTGCCGGTAGACGTCGGCGGCGCAGTCCTTGCCGGCCTGCGGGGAGACGAAGTCCTTGCCGGCGAAGAGGGTCGGCTCGCTGCGCATGGCACCGCCGAGCAGCCACGCGGGCGGCCGAGGCGCGCGGGCCGCTCCGGCGCGGTCGGTGAGGACCATGGCGCAGGCGCCGTCGGAGGACGGGCAGGTCTCGGAGTAGCGGATGGGGTCCCACAACATGGGTGACGCCAACACCTTTTCGAGGGTGATGTCGTGTTCGTGGAGGTGGGCGTAGGGGTTCTTGAGGGCGTTGCGCCGGTCCTTGTAGGCGACGAGGGCACCGATGGTGTCGGGGGCACCGCTGCGCCGCATGTAGGCGCGCACATGGGGGGCGAAGAAGCCGCCGGCCCCGGCGAGCAGGGGCTGCTGGAAGGGGATGGGCAGGGACAGGCCCCACATGGCGTTGGACTCGGACTGTTTTTCGAAGGCGAGGGTGAGGACCGTGCCGTGGACGCGGGCGGCGACGAGGTTCGCGGCGACCAGGGCGGTGGACCCGCCGACGGAGCCGGCGGTGTGGACCCGGAGCATGGGCTTGCCGACGGCGCCGAGCGCGTCGGCGAGGTACAGCTCGGGCATCATCACGCCCTCGAAGAAGTCGGGCGCCTTGCCGATGACGACGGCGTCGATGTCGGCCCACGTCAACTCCGCGTCGGCGAGCGCACGCCCGGCGGCCTCGCGGACGAGTCCGGCGATCGACACGTCCCGGCGGGCGGCCACGTGCCTGGTCTGGCCGATCCCGGTGACGGCCACGGGCTCCTTGCTCATCGGGGATCCCCTTCGAGTACGGCGACCAGGTTCTGCTGGAGGCAGGGTCCTGAGGTGGCGTGGGCGAGGGCGCGGTCGGAGGCGCCGCGGTGGATGCGGGCGGCGGCCTCGCCGATGCGGATGAGTCCGGCGGCCATCACCGGGTTGGCGGCGAGGGCACCGCCGGAGGGGTTGACGCAGACGCTGTCGTCCAGCCGGAGCGCACTGCGCAGGACCACCTCCTGCGCACTGAACGGCGCGTGCAACTCGGCGGTGTCGACGGGGCGTTCGAAGGCGCCTGCGCGTTCGGCGGCGAGCCGGGCGGAGGGCGAGTCGGTGAGGTCGCGCACGCCGAGGCCGTGGGCCTCGATGCGGTGGTCGATGCCCCGGATCCAGGCGGGCCGCTCGCACAGCCGGCGGGCCCGCTCCCCCGCGGCGAGGATCACGGCCGCGGCGCCGTCGCCGACGGGCGGGCAGTCGCCGGTGCGCAGCGGCCGTACGACGTAGTCGCCCTGCGGTACCGGGCCGGTGAGCTGGGCGTGGGGGTTGGCGGTGGCGTCGGCGCGGCTGCGGGCGCCGACGGCGGCGAGGGCCGGTTCGTCGGTGTGCCCGGCGTCGATGAGGGCCTGTGCCTGGAGGGCGGCGAGGGCGACCGCGTCGGGCCACAGGGGGGCGAGGTAGTACGGGTCGAGCTGGCGGGTGAGCACATCGCGGACGGAACCGGGTGAGCACTTGCCGTAGGAGTAGACGAGCGCGGTGTCGGCGTCCCCGGTGAGCAGCTTGGTCCAGGCCTCGTACAGCGCCCAGGCGCCGTCCGTCTCGACGTGCGACTCGGAGATCGGCGGCCAGGCGCCGACGCCGTCGAGGGCGAGGGTGAAGGAGAAGGCGCGGCCGGCGAGGTAGTCGCTGGAGCCGGAGCAGGTGAACCCGATGTCGGCGGTCTTCAGGCCGGTTCGGGCCAGGACGTCGTGCAGCACCGGCATGACCATCTCGACCTCGGAGGACTCCTCGGTGGAGCGCCGGTGGTCGGTCTGCGCGAAGGCGACGACGGCGACGTCCCGGGGGCCGGGGGCTTCTTCGCTGGTCACAGCAGCTCCTTGTACGTCTCGTAGTCGGCGTCGGGTTCGCCGGTGGGCCGGTAGTGGTCGGGGTGGCGGGCGCCCTCGGTCCACACCGGCTCGACGCGCAGGCCCATGCGCACCCGGTCGTAGGGGATGCCGCCGATCCGGGCGTGCAGGGCGAGGTCGGCGCCGTCGAGGGCGATGTGCGCGTAGACGTACGGCACTTCCATGTCGAGGTTCGCCGGATGTGCAGCCTTGATGTTGACGATGCAGAAGGTGGTGACCGTGCCCCGGGGACCCACTTCGACCTGTTCCGCTGTGGCCACACCGCATGTGGGGCAGGCACCCCTCGGCGGGACGTACACCTTGCGGCAGGTCGGGCAGCGTTCGCCGACGGTCCGCCGTGCGGAGAGGGCCTCGAGGTAGGCGGACTGGGCGCGGCCGGGTGAGTAGGTGTAGTCGAGGCGGGCGTGGGCGACGATCCCGGTGAGCGGGTCCGCGAACTCACCGCTGTGGCCGCCGGGTCGCTCCGGTTCGCCGTCGTAGGGCTCGAAGCAGGCGATGTCGGTGATGGCGCCGGTGCGCTCCTCGGCCCAGCGGATCCGCACCCGCATGCCGGTGTGCAGCGCCTCGGGGCCGGGGGCGTCGAGGGCGTGCAGCAGGGCGGTGTCGGCGCCGTCGAGCCGGACCAGGACCCAGGCGAAGGGGGTGGTGAGGGGCTGGCCGCGGCGGGGGGCGTGGTTCCAGGCCCAGGTGGTGACCGTGCCGGTGGCCGCGACCTCCACCAGGTCGCGGATCTCCTCGGCGGTGGCGGGGTCGTACTCGACGGGCGGGACGAGGGTACGGCCGTCGGTGGTCCTCACGCCGAGCACGACCCGTTCGCGCAGGCCGGTGAGGAAGGCGCTCTGGACGGGGCCGAGGGAGCGGGTGAAGGGGAACTCGACGACGAGTGGCGCGGAGAGGACTTCGGGCATCGGGTGCTCCTCGGGTCAGGCGCGCTTGTAGACGGGGGGCCGTTTCTCCGCGAAGGCGCGGGCGCCCTCCTTGGCGTCGGCGGTGTCGAAGACCGGCCAGCCGCAGGCGAGTTCGGCGGCGAGCCCGTCGGACTCGGTCATCTCGGCGGTCTCGTACACCGACGCCTTGACGGCCTCGACGGCGAGCGGGCCGCAGGCGTTGATCTGTCCGGCGATCTCCAGGGCCTTGGCGAGGGCGGTGCCGTCGGGGACGACATGCCCGATCAGGCCGATGCCGGCGGCCTCCGGTGCGCTGTACGGGCGGCCGGTGAGCAGCATCTCCAGGGCGTGGGTGCGCGGGATCTGGCGCTGGAGGCGGACGGTGGAGCCGCCGATCGGGAACAGTCCGCGTCTCACCTCGAACAGGCCGAAGGTCGCGGACTCGCCCGCGACCCTGATGTCGGTGCCCTGGAGGATCTCGGTGCCGCCCGCGACGCAGTGACCCTCGACGGCGGCGATCACCGGCTTGCGCGGGCGGTGGTGGCGCAGCATCGCCTTCCAGTGCAGGTCGGGATCGGCCTTGAGCCGGTCGCGGTACCGCTGCCCCTGCATGCCGTCGCCGGCCAGCGCCTTGAGGTCCATGCCGGCGCAGAAGGCGCCGCCGGCCCCGGTGAGCACGATCGAGCGGACCGTGTCGTCCTCGTCGGCCTCCAGCCAGCCGTCGTACAGGCCGACGAGCATCGCGAGCGAGAGCGCGTTCCTGGCGTCGGGCCGGTTGAGCGTGAGTACCAGTGTGGCGCCTTCTCGCCGCACGGTGAGGTGTTCCGTCCCACCCATGGGCCATCTCCCCTCGGTCAGAACGAGAACAGGTTGCAGGAGGGGAGGGGGCACTTCAAGGGTTTTCTGACAGCCAGTCAGATTTCTTGGTGCGGGCCCTTCCCAGTTGCCGCGCGCTTTGCTCTGATGACCGGCGAACCGACGCATGCGCCTCTCATCGCCAGGACCGCCGGGGTCAGGAGGAAGCGGTGGAGTACAACCTTGCCGACCTGTTCGAGTCGGTCGTCGACGTGGTTCCGGACCGCGAGGCGCTCGTGTACCTCGACCATCCCGGCACGGGCGCGGAGCGCCGGCTGACGTACGCCGGCCTGGACGCCGCCGCCAACCGCATCGCCCACCACCTGATCGACAGCGGTGTCCGGCCCGGGGAGCATCTGGGCCTGCACCTGTACAACGGCGTCGAGTACCTCCAGACGGTGCTGGCCTGCCTGAAGGCCAGGATCGTCCCGGTGAACGTCAACTACCGCTATGTCGAGGAGGAGCTGGCGTACCTCTACCGGGACGCGGACCTGGTCGCGCTGGTCTTCGACGCGGAGTTCGAGGACCGGGTGGCGGGGGCGCTGCCGCGGGCGCCGCGGCTGCGCCGTCTGCTGCGGGTGGGCACCCCGGCCGCGCAGGCGGTGCCGGGGGCCGTGCCGTTCGCCGAGGCGGAGGCCGCCGGGTCGCCCGGGCGGGGCTTTCCCGCGCGGTCCGGGGACGACCAGTTCATCATCTACACCGGCGGTACGACCGGCATGCCCAAGGGGGTGATGTGGCGTCAGGAAGACCTGTTCTTCGCGGGTCTGGGCGGCGGGGCGCCGACCGGAGAGCCGGTGAAGGCGCCGGAGGAACTGGCCGAGCGGGTCGCGGCGGGCGGCGCCGGGATCACCTTCTTCCCCACTCCCCCGCTGATGCACGGCACCTCCACCCTGACCGCCTTCATCGGCTTCGACTTCGGTCAACGGGTCGTACTGCACCGCAAGTTCGTACCGGAGGAGGTGTTGCGGACGGTCGAGCGGGAGCGGGTCACCAGCATGTCGCTGGTCGGTGACGCGATGCTCCGGCCGCTGGTCGACGCGCTGAGGGGGCCGATGAAGGGCACCGACTGCTCGGCGCTGTTCAGCGTCTCCTCGTCCGGCGCGATCATGTCGGAGACGGTCCGCCGGCAGTTCCGCGAGCTGGTCCCGAACGCCCTGCTGCTGAACAACTTCGGCTCCTCCGAGTCCGGCTTCAACGGCACCGCGACCGAGGACGCGGGACCCGAGCGCGGCTTCCGCATCCGGGTCAACTCCCGTACTCAGGTGGTGGATCCGGTGACATACGAGCCGACGGCGGTGGGCGAGGTGGGCCGGGTCGCACAGTGCGGGCACGTGCCGCTCGGCTACTACAACGACCCGGCGAAGACCGCCGAGACCTTCTTCGAGCGGGACGGGCGGCGCTGGGTGCTGCTGGGCGACATGGCCACGGTCGGCGAGGACGGCGTGGTCACCGTCCTCGGGCGGGGCTCGCAGTGCATCAACACCGGGGGCGAGAAGGTGTACCCGGAGGAGGTCGAGCAGGCGCTCAAGGCGCATCCGGACGTGTACGACGCGCTGGTCGCCGGCGTGCCGGACGCCCGGTGGGGCAACCATGTGGCTGCCGTGGTGCAGCTGCGGGCGGGGGCGCCGCGCCTCTCGCTGGCCGATATCCAGAGCCACTGCCGTACCCGCCTGGCCGGTTACAAGGTTCCCCGCCAGCTGGTGATCACGGACGCCGTTCAGCGGTCCCCGAGCGGCAAGGCCGACTACCGGTGGGCCCGGGAGGTGGCGGTGGCCGCCGAGCAGCCGTGACCGCCGGGGTGTCCCGCCGCCGCTCCCGCCCGCGAGGATTACTCTGTGCGCACAACCGAGTCGCCTCGCTGACTTACGGTGACGGCCGACTGGGGCGACAGGCCCGGCCGCCCGCTCCGTCGGGGTGACCGGCTGCGGGCCCCGCACGGAAGGACCCTCGGGTGTCTCACCTCTCGCCCGGTCGCCTGCCGGACGGCACGGCGGAACCGGACACCCGCGACGCGGCGGCCGGGCACCGCGGCGCGCGGGCGACGGCGCACCCCGGTCCCGGCCGGGGCGCCCGGCTCCGCCGTCGGCACCCGCGCATGGCGCGGTGCGTGGGCGTGAGTACGACCGTGCTCGCCGCCGCCCTCCTCCTCGGCGCGCTGCTGCTGCCCAACCAGCTCGACCGGCTCGCCCCGGGCGCCTTCCTCCGCCTCCCGGTCGAGGGCCTGGTGGTCGCCGCACTGCTGCTCGTACTGCCGCCCCGGGCGCGGCGGGCCGGCGCCGTGGCGGCCGGTTGCCTGATCGGGCTGCTCGCCCTGCTCAAGGGGCTGGACATGGGATTCCACGCGGTGCTGCTCCGCCCGTTCGACCCGGTGCTGGACTGGGGTCTGCTGGAGAACGCGGCGGACTACGTGCGTGAGACGTCCGGCAGGACCGTGGAGTTGCTCGCCCTCGCCGCGGGCGCCACCGTCGCGATCGCCGTGCCCGCCCTGACCGCGCTGGCGGCGGTCCGGCTGACGGCGCTGCCGGCCCGGCACCGCCGGCGCGCGCTCGGCGTCACCCTGGTGCTCGGCACGGCCTGGATCACCTGCGTCACGCTCGGTCTGCGCGCCGACGGGGTACCGGTCGCCGCGGCGGTCGACGCGGAGCTCGTCGGCGAACGCGTCCAGCAGGTCCGTGCGGCCCTCACGGACGCGCGGGCCTTCCGGCGCCAGGCCGCCCACGACGCGTTCGCACACACGCCGCCCGACCGGCTGCTGACCGGTCTGCGCGGCAAGGACGTGCTGTTCACCTTCGTCGAGAGCTACGGCCGCTCCGCGATCGAGGATCCGGCGATGGGCCCTCGGATCGGCGCGGTGCTGACCGAGAGCACCGCCGCTCTCCGGGCGGCCGGCTTCGAGGCGCGCAGCGGGTGGCTGCGCTCGCCGGTGACGGGCGGCGGCAGCTGGCTGGCCCACTCGACGTTCCTGTCCGGGCTGTGGATCAGCAATCAGCAGCGGTTCCGCACCCTCACCTCCAGCGACCGGACGACCCTCACCGGCGCCTTCCGCACGGCCGGTGCCTGGCGGACCGTCGCTGTCGCGCCCGGGGTGGACAGGGCCTGGCCGGAGGGCCGGTTCTTCGGCCTGGACCACATCTACGACCGGGGCCGTCTCGGCTATCACGGCCCCGCCTTCGGCTGGTCGCACATGCCGGACCAGTTCACCCTGGAGACCTTCCGGCGACTGGAGTTCGGGCGGCGCGGCCGGGGCCCGCTGATGGCGGAGATCATCCTGACCTCCAGCCATCACCCCTGGGCGCCCGTCCCCCGTATGACCGACTGGCGTGGCCTGGGCGACGGCTCGGTGTTCCACCGCCTCGGCCGGGACGGCGAGGACGCCGCGGAGGTCTGGAAGAACCCGCAGAGCGTGCGCGCCGGGTACCGGAGGTCGATCGAGTACTCGCTGCGCAGTCTCGTCGGGTTCCTGCGCCGCTACGGCGACGGGAACACGGTCCTGGTCTTCCTCGGCGACCACCAGCCCGTTCCGACGGTCACCGGGGGCAGCCCCCGCAAGGACGTGCCCGTGACGATCGTCGCCCGCGACCCGAAGGTCCTTGAGCGGATCTCCGGCTGGGGCTGGACCGAGGGCCTCAAACCGGCCCCGGACGCCCCGGTCCGGCCGATGGACGCCTTCCGCGACCGGTTCCTGACGGCGTACGGGCCTCGGCGTGGCTGAGGGCACCCGGCTCGGCCGGAGGAACTCCGTCGGCAGGGCGAGGACCCTTCGGGCGGGACGCGTGTACGCCGGCCGGGCTGGGAGGCAGGCACGCCGTCCGGGCGGCACCCGTGCGCACCCACCGGGCGGGGCCGGTGCGGGTCATCCGGGCGGTGCGGGTGCGCGCCCACCGGGCGAGGCGGGTGCGGGCCGCCTATTTCGCCGGGGGCGGAGCGCTGACCGTGGGCTCGGCGAGGAAGGCGGCGAGCCGGCTCCGGAACCGTGCCGGGTCGTCCAGCCAGGGGTAATGGGCGGCGCCGGGCTGGACGGTGCACTCGGCGTGCGGGAAGACCTCGGCGGTGCGGCGGGCGAGCGCCGGGCTCGGACCGCCGTCGACTTCGCCCGCGTACACGAGGACCGGCGCGGCCAGGGCGGCGAGGGCGGCCCGGGTGGCGTCCGGGGTGAAGGCGCCCTCGGCGAAGTGGCGCTCCGCCGCCTCCTCGTTGGTCTGCTCCGGCTCGGCGTCCGTGTGCGCCCGGGCGGTGTCGTCCCAGCGGCCGTGGAAGAAAGGCAGGAACACCTCGTCGAAGTCCGCCTCGCCCGCCAGCCAGGCCCGGAAGGCGGGGTACGCCCGCGGGAACCACGGCTCGTCCGCGCGCAGCCGGGCCGCGGCCAGCCGGTCCTCGGGCGTGGCCCGCATGCCCAGGGCGGAGGGGTTGGGGGTGATCAGCACGAGCCGCCGTATCCGGTGCGGGTGCCCGGCCGCGTAGAGCATCGCCAGGGCGGCGCCCGCCGAGTGAGCGAGGAGATCCATGTGTTCCAGGCCCATGTGGGCGCGCCATAGCTCCACGTCCTCGACCATCCGGTCACACCGGTACGTCTCCGGGTCCGCCGGCCTCTCCGAGTCCCCGGTGCCCCGCAGGTCCAGCAGGGCCAGTCGGCGGTGCGCGGTCAGCCCGCCGAGATCCTCGAGGTAGGCGGAGGCGCGCATCGGGCCGCCGGGCAGGACGGCGAGAGGCTCGCCGGTCCCGCGCAGATGGTAGGAGAGCCGGGTGCCGTCGGCCGCCAAGAAGGTGGGCATGCACTGATCATCCTCGGCGGCCTCGCCCCGCCGCAACGCCTTTCGCGGCAGCTGGCGGCCGGGGCGCCGGAAAATTCCGCAGACCTCTTGCCCGGAGGCGCAGGGGCCTGAATTACTGACCCCGAACAGATCGACCGAATGATCGGTCGTCCGGAATGTGCGGCTGGCAAGGGAGGCGTCCCGATGGCGGATGCGACGGACCTGCTCGACGCGGGCGAACGGCTCGGGCCCGAGGAGCTGCGGGCGTTGCAGTGGGAGCGGCTGCGCGCCTCGCTGCGGCACGCCTACGAGCGCGTGCCGTTCTACCGGGAGTCCTTCGACAAGGCCGGCGTCCGCCCGGAGGACTGCCGTTCACTCGCCGACCTCGCCCGCTTCCCTTTCACCACCAAGGCCGACCTCCGGGAGAACTACCCGTACGGCATGTTCGCCGTCCCCCGGGAGCGGATCCGCCGGCTGCACGCCTCCAGTGGCACCACGGGTCGCCCCACGGTGGTCGGCTATACGGACAACGACCTTTCCATGTGGGCCGACATGGTGGCCCGGTCGATCCGGGCGGCCGGCGGCCGGCCCGGTGACATCGTGCATGTGGCCTACGGCTATGGACTCTTCACCGGTGGCCTGGGCGCCCACTACGGGGCCGAGCGCCTGGGCTGTACGGTCGTCCCGGCGTCCGGCGGCATGACGGCCCGCCAGGTGCAGCTGATCCAGGACCTGGAACCGTCCGTCATCATGGTGACTCCCTCCTACATGCTCACGCTGCTGGACGAGTTCGAGCGGCAGGGCGTGGACCCGCGCTCCACCTCGCTGCGGGTGGGCGTGTTCGGGGCCGAGCCCTGGACCGAGGAGATGCGGCGGGAGATCGAGGAACGGTTCGCGATCGACGCCGTCGACATCTACGGGCTGTCCGAGGTGATCGGTCCCGGCGTCGCCCAGGAGTGTGTGGAGACCAAGGACGGCCTTCATGTGTGGGAGGACCACTTCTACCCGGAGATCGTGGATCCGATCACCGGTGAGGTGCTGCCGGAGGGCGAGCGGGGCGAACTGGTCTTCACCTCGCTGACCAAGGAGGCCATGCCGATCGTCCGGTACCGGACGCGGGACCTGACGCGGCTGCTGCCCGGCACGGCCCGGGCGTTCCGGCGGGTGGAGAAGATCACCGGGCGCAGCGACGACATGGTGATCCTGCGCGGGGTCAACCTCTTCCCGACCCAGATCGAGGAGATCGTGCTGCGCACGCCCGGCGTCGCGCCGCACTTCCAGCTGCGCCTCGGCCGCGAGGGCCGCCTGGACACGCTGACCGTCCGGGCCGAGGCCCGCCCGGACGCGTCGCCGGAGGCCCGGGAGGCGGCGGCCCGGTCCATCGCCGCGGCGGCCAAGGACGGCATCGGGGTGTCGGTCGACGTGGAGATCGTCGAGCCGGAGTCGCTGGAGCGGTCCGTGGGCAAGATCCGCCGGATCGTGGACCTGCGACCGAAGATCTGACCCGGCCCGGCCCGGGGGCCACTATCAGCCCCGCTCAGGTCGGTCCACAAGCGCCGTCCCTACCCGTCGACCCGATCCGGCGTACCCCCTGGCCGCCGAAGCGGTCCCGCAGTTCGCGCTTGAGGATCTTGCCGCTGGCGTTGCGCGGCAGCCCGGGCACGAAGAGCACCCGCTTGGGTGCCTTGAACGGCGCGAGCTTCTCCTTCACGTGCGCGATGAGCTGATCCTCCGTCACTTCACCGCGCGGCACGACGACCGCCGTGACGGCCTCGATCCACCGCTCGTCGGGCAAGCCGATCACCGCGGCCTCGGCGACCGCCTCGTGGGTGTACAGGGCGTCCTCGACCTGGCGTGAGGCCACCAGCACGCCACCGGAGTTGATGACGTCCTTCACCCGGTCCACGATCGTGAAGTAGCCGTCGGCGTCCCGCACCGCGAGGTCCCCGGAGTGGAACCAGCCGTCGCGGAAGGCCGCGGCGGTCTCCTCGGGCTTGCCCCAGTACCCCTCGCACAACTGCGGTGAGCGGTACACGATTTCGCCGGGCGTGCCGGCGGGCACGTCCGCGCCGTCCTCGTCCACGACCCGGGCGTCCACGAAGAGCACGGTGCGGCCGCAGGAGTCCAGCCTGCCCTCGTGCTCGTCGGGGCCGAGGACCGTGGCCAGCGGGCCGATCTCGCTCTGCCCGAAGCAGTTGTAGAAGGCGAGTCGCGGCAGGCGCGCCCGCAGCCGCTCCAGGACGGGCACCGGCATGACGGACGCGCCGTAGTACGCCTTGCGCAGGCCGCCGAGGTCGCGGGTGGCGAAATCGGGCCGGCCGGCGAGGCCGATCCACACCGTGGGCGGCGCGAACAGGCTGTCCACGCGGCCGTTTTCGATCAAGTCGAAAAGCCGGTCCCCGTCCGGCGCGTCCAGGATGACGTTCGTGGCGCCGACCGCCAGGTAGGGCAGCAGGAACACGTGCAGCTGCGCCGAGTGGTACAGCGGCAGCGCGTGCACCGGCCGGTCGCCGGCGCTCAGATCGAGCGCGGTGATCGCGCTCAGGTACTCGTGCACCAGGGCCCGGTGGGTCATCATCGCGCCCTTGGGCAGGGCGGTCGTGCCGGACGTGTACAGCAGCTGCACCAGGTCCTCGGTGCGGGGTTCGGGACCCTCGTACGGCGTGGTGTCCGGGAGCCGGGCGAGCAGCGAGTCGCCGGTGTCACGCAGCGCCAGCATCCGCGCCCCCTCCGGCAGTCGCCCGGCAAGGTCCGGGTCGGCGAGGACCAGGGCGCTGCCCGACTGGCCGATGAGGTAGGCCAGGTCGTCGCCGGTGAGGCTGTGGTTGACCGGTACATGGACCAGGCCCGCCCGGGCGCAGGCGAGGAAGGCGATCAGGTACGCGTCGGAGTTGTGGCCGTAGGCGGCGACCCGGTCGCCGGGCGCGAGGCCCTCCGCGCGCAGCAGCGCGGCCGCGCGGGAGACGGCGTCGTCCAGTTCCTCGTACGTCCACCCGCGCTCGCCGTACTCCACCGCGACCCGTGCCGGGGTGCGGCGGGCGCTGCGCCGCAGCACCCCGTCGACCGTGCTGCCGTGTCCCTGCGTCATGACAGCCGATCCTCGGGCCCGCCGGAGGTGCCGGTCAAGCACCCGGAGACCGGGCCCGGCACGCTCACTCGTCGAAGTTGCCCGTCTCCAGGTGCTCGGCCTTGACGAGGACCCAGAAGTCCTCGGCCAGCCCGTCGTGGACGTAGCGGTAGGGCAGGTAGCCGTATCCGCCGTCGCCCCAGCGCTGTCCCCAGGAGTTGCGGATGACCAGGGCGCCTTCGGTGGTGCTGCCGTCGATGGGGTTGGTGACGACGCGCTCGTCGTCGTAGCCGACCACCACGACGGCGTGTCCGCCGGCCACCGTGTCGCGCCGGCCGGGGTAGGGGATGTCGCCGCCGGTGGCGACGTCGATGCTGTTGTAGACGGTGAACCCGAACATCGCGGGCAGCCCGGAGACGACGTGGGCCTTGATGTCCGCGAGCAGGTCCGGCCGGGAGATGCCCGCCGGATCCAGGCGGTAGTAGGTGAGGGCCTGGAAGTTGCTGGCGAACGAGTAGCAGAACGACGAGGGCTCGGTGTCGAACAGCTCGGTGTCGTACGGCCAGTAGCGCTCCGGCGGGGCCCCGAAGAGGCTCAGCGCGCCCATGGTCGAGCGCAGGTACGCGCCGGTGTCGCCGGTCCACTGGAGGTAGTCGCGGGTCGCCTTGTAGATGAACAGCCGGGACGCGGGCGCGTAGCCGCCGTGGGCCTGGAGTTCGAAGTACTCCAGAACCCCGGCGGCGGCGTTGGCCGTGCAGGACCCGAGGCTCGCCTGGTCCACGATCGGAGAACACTTCTCGCGCAGGTCCATCCGGGCCGGGAGCGGCCCACCGACCGCCTTGAGGACACCCGTGCGCTCGACGAGCTGCGGGACGCCGTTGGAGTTCTTGGTGAAGTCGCGGATGTCGGGCCGGTCCGGCAGCCAGCCCATACCCTTCCCCTGCGTGACCGCGAGGCGCGCGGTATCGGTCATGGTCCACCTCGTTTTCTCGAGCGGGTCGTTGTGGCATATGCCTGCCACCCGCGCCGGAGGTGCGATCAGGTGTCACTCGCCTGCCTCGTTGTGTGCGGGTCACACCGGTCGGGTACGCCCCCGCCAGTACGGCTCGCGCAGCCGCCGTTTGTACAGCTTGCCGTTGGGATCGCGGGGCATCTCGGCGATGAAGTCGACGCTCCTCGGCCGCTTGTAGCCGGCCAGCCGGTCGGAGCAGTGCGCGAGCAGGGCGGCCGCCAGCTGCGGCCCCGGTTCGTGCCCGGGGGCCGGTTCGACCACGGCCTTGACCTCCTCGCCCCAGTCGTCGTGCGGGATGCCGAAGGCGGCGGCGTCGGCGACGGCCGGGTGGGCGAGCAGCGCGGACTCGATCTCGGCCGGGTAGATGTTGACCCCGCCGGAGATGATCATGTCGATCTTGCGGTCGCGGAGGAAGAGGTAGCCGTCCTCGTCCAGACAGCCGAGATCGCCGACGGTGAAGAAGTCGCCGATACGGTTCCCGCGGGTCTTGGCCTCGTCCTTGTGATAGGCGAAGCCGCCGGTGCTCATCTTCATGTAGACGGTGCCGAGCCGGCCGGGTGGGAGCCGGTTGCCGTCGTCGTCGAAGATCGCGAGTTCGCTGATGGGCCAGGCCTTGCCGACCGTGCCGGGCTTCTTCAGCCAGTCCTCGGCGGTGGCGAAGGCGCCACCGCCCTCGCTGGCCGCGTAGTACTCCTCCACGCAGTGCCCCCACCAGTCGATCATGGCTCGCTTCACATGGTCCGGGCAGGGGGCGGCGCCGTGGATGGCGTGCCGCATGGACGAGACGTCGTGGCGGGCCTTCACCTCGTCCGGGAGCGCCAGCAGCCGGTGGAACTGGGTCGGGACCATATGGGTGTGCGTGCATCTGTGGGTGTCGATGAGGCGGAGCATCTCCTCGGGGGTCCACTTGTCCATGAGCACCAGGCGGTGGCCGATGTGCAGGGACGCGCCGGCGAACTGGAGGACGGCCGTGTGGTACAGCGGCGAGCAGACGAGGTGGACGTTGTCGTCGAACGGCCTGATGCCGAAGATGCCGAGAAAGCCGCCCAGGTGCGACTCCTCGGGCAGCTTGCCGGGCAGCGGGCGGCGGATGCCGCGCGGGCGTCCGGTCGTGCCGGAGGTGTAGTTCATGACCCAGCCGAGTTCGCGGCCGGCAGGGGCCGACTCCGGCCCGGCGGCCAGGAGTTCGGCGTAGGGCCGGAAGCCGTCGGCCGCGCCGACGCCGTACCGGTGAGTGGCCGGGAGTGCGGCCTCGTCGGCGGCCCGGCGTGCCGCGTCGGCGAACCGCTCGTGCGCGATGAGCACCCTGGCGCCGGAGTCGGCGACGATCCAGGCGATCTCGGGGCCGACGAGATGGTGGTTGACCGGCACCAGATAGAGGCCGGCCTGGGTGGCGGCCAGGTAGGCGGTGAGGAACTCGACGCCGTTGGGCAGGACGACGGCGAAGGCGTCGCCGCGCTCCAGGCCGGCCGCGCGCAGCCCGTGGACGAGCCGGTTGGCGGCGGCGTGCAGGCGGCCGGCGGTCCACGCCTCGCCGTCCGGCGCGATCAGGACCGTGCGGTCGGGGTCCTGGGTGGCCTGGGCCCAGAAACCGGCGGGGGGTGTGGTCACGGGTGCACTCACGGCCGGCCGCTCCTTCCGGCGATGCGGTTGATGCGGTCCACGGCCTGCTCGAAGCCGCGGGTGAGGTCGTCGACGACGGCCTGGACGCTGCGTTCGCCGGTCATCCGGCCGACGATCTGGCCGACGGGGGTGCCGAGCAGCGGCTCGACCTCGTACTTCTGGATACGGGAGACCGCCTCGGCGACCAGCAGGCCCTGGAGCGGCATGGGCAGGGCGCCGGGCCCGGCCGGGTCGTCCCAGGCGTCGGTCCACGCGGTGCGCAGCTGGCGCGCGGGCTTCCCGGTCAGCGCGCGGGAGCGGACGGTGTCCCCGGACCCGGCGGCGAGCAGTTTGCGGGTCAGGGCGGGCGAGTGGAGGTCCGCTTCTGTGGTGGTCAGCCATATGGAGCCCAGCCACACACCCTGGGCGCCGAGGGTGAGCGCGGCTGCCACCTGCGGGCCGCTGCCGATGCCCCCCGCGGCCAGTACGGGCAGCGGGTCCACGGCCTCCACGACCTCGGGGGTGAGCACCATGGTGGCGATCTCCCCGGTGTGGCCGCCGGCCTCATAGCCCTGGGCGACGACGATGTCGATGCCCGCGTCCCGGTGCTTGCGGGCGTGCCGGGCGCTGCCCGCGAGCGCGGCGACCCGGACGTCCCGGTCGTGGGCGCGGGCGACGACGTCGGCGGGCGGGGAGCCGAGGGCGTTGGCGAGCAGCCTGATCGGGTAGTCGAAGGCCACGTCGAGCTGGGTGCGGGCGACCTGCTCCATCCAGCCGGTGATGCGCCAGCCGGACGCCTCGCCCTCGGCCAGTGCCGGGACTCCGTGCCGGGCGAGGGTCTCCCGCACGAACCGCCGGTGCTCCTCGGGGATCATCGCCTCGACGTCGGCCTCGCTCAGTGTGTGGTCGCTCGGGGCCTCCGCCTTCTTCGCCGGCATGACCACGTCCAGCCCGTAGGGCCGGCCCTGGGTGTGCGCGTCGAGCCAGTCGAGGTCGCGTTTGAGGTCGTCGGGGGCGGTGTAGCGGACCGCACCGAGCACGCCGAAGCCGCCGGCCCGGCTGATGGCCGCGGCGACGGCGGGGAACGGCGTGAAGCCGAAGACGGCGTGCTCGATTCCCAGTTTCCTGCTCAGCTCCGTCTGCATGGGCGCAGGATGCCGCAGCCTGCCGGACGACGGAAGACCCTTTCTGATGCTCCGTCAGATTCATGGAGCCACGCACCCCGTTGACACGTCCCCCGCCTGACAGGAAAGTTTCACGGGCAGGGCAAGCCCCGAAAGATACTTTCAGACGGGAGGCCGCGCGATGACGGACGATCAGGCAGGCAGACGGGCGCAGGGGCTGACGCGCCGCCGGCTCGTCGTGGGCTCCCTGGCGGCGGGCGGCGCACTGGCCCTGGGCGCGCTCCCCGCGGGCCCGGCCGCCGCCGCACCCGCCGCCGGCCGCCGCACGCTGCGCCACGGTTCACCCGAACGCGCCGGGCTGCTCCCCGCGCACCTGCGGCAACTCGTCACGGACGCGGAGGCGTTCCTCGCCCCCTCCCCCCGCCACCCCTGGTACGCGGGTGCCGTCCTGCTCGCCGGGCGCGGCGGCATCGTGGCCCTGCACGAGCCGATCGGCATGGCGGTGCGCTACGCCGCCTACGACGAGAAGACGGACACCGGCGTCGAGTTCCCGCCCGGAGAGCAGCTCCCGATGACCCGGGACACCGTCTTCGACCTGGCCTCCGTTTCCAAGCTGTTCACCTCGCTGCTGGCCGTGCAGCAGATCGAGCGGGGCGCGCTGGACCTGGAGGGGAAGGTCGCGGCGTACCTTCCGGACTTCGGACGCGCCGGCAAGCAAGAAGTGACGATCCGGCAGCTCCTCACGCACACCTCCGGGTTCCGCGCCTGGATCCCGCTGTACGGCGCGCCGACGCGGGAGCGGAAACTGGAGCTGATCTGGAACGAGGCCCCGCTGCACCCGCCCGGCACCGCGTACCTGTACTCGGACCTGAACCTGATCTCCCTCCAGCTGGTCCTGGAGGAGGTCACCGGCCGCCCGCTGGACACGCTGCTGCACGAGGAGATCACCGGCCCGCTCGGCCTGGACAGCACCCGCTACAACCCGCCCGCCTCATGGAAACCGCGGATCGCGGCCACCGAGGACGCGCGCCGGCCCTGGTCCGGGCTGGACCGCGGGCTGGTCTGGGGCGAGGTGCACGACGAGAACGCGTACAGCCTGGGCGGTGTGGCGGGTCACGCGGGTGTCTTCGGCAGCGCGTGGGACCTCGCGGTCCTCGGCCGTACGCTGCTCGACGGCGGCGTTCACGGCCGCACACGCATCCTGCGGCGCGAGTCGGTGGAGCTGCTGTTCACCGACTTCAACACGGCCTTCCCGGGCGACGAGCACGGCCTCGGCTTCGAGCTGTACCAGCACTGGTACATGGGGGCGATGGCCACCCCGCGCACGGCCGGCCACACCGGCTTCACCGGCACCTCGCTGGTGCTCGACCCCACGACCGACACCTTCCTGATCGTCCTCGGCAACTCGGTGCACCCGGTGCGCACCTGGCGATCGGGGTCCGCTCCGCGGGTGGCCGCCGGGAACAACCTGGCCCGTGCGGTGCCAGTGCGCCCCGCGCGGGGCCGTACGGCCTGGTTCTCGGGCATGGCGAGCGGCACGTCGGCGACCCTCGCCCTCCCGCCGCTGGACACCTCCCCGGGTCCGGCCCGCCTGCGCTGCGCCCTGTGGTGGGACACCGAGCCCGTCTCCGACGTCCTGACCCTGGAGTCCAGCACGGACGGCGGTACCACCTGGCAACCGGTCCCGTTCACCGCCTCCCGGCCCGGCGAGGGCGCCGAGGACCACCCCGCGGGGACCGCCACCGGCTGGTCGGGCCGGGTCTGGCACCGGGTGACCGCGGCCCTCCCGGCCGGCATCGGGCTCACCCTGCGCTGGCGGTACACCACCGACCGGCTGTACGCCGGCCGGGGCGCCTACGTCGACGCGCTCTGCGTCGAGGCCGGCGGAAGGGTGCTGTTCGACGCGTCACGCCCGGCGGACGAAGCACGCGTCACGGCGGTGGGCTGGCGGCCGTCGGCCGACTAGGACCCCAGGACCGCCCTACGTCTCCAGCACCGCCATCGCCGCGTTGTGCCCCGGCACCCCGCTCACCCCGCCCCCGCGCACCGCGCCCGCGCCGCACAGCAGCACGTTGGCATGCCGGGTCTCCACGCCCCAGCGGCCCGTGTGCCGCCCGGCGTACGGCCAGGACAGGGCCCGGTGGAAGATGTTGCCGCCGGGCAGCCCGAGGTCCCGGTCGAGGTCGAGCGGGGTCTTCGCCTCGATGCAGGGGCGGCCGTCGGCATCCGTGGCCAGGCAGTCCGCGAGGGGTTCGGCGAGGTGGGCGTCGAGCTGGGTGAGGGTGGACATCAGCAGTTCCTCGCGCACGCCGTCGTTGTCCTCCTCGAAGAGCCGGGCCGGGGTGTGCAGGCCGAACAGGGTGAGCGTCTGGTAGCCGCGCTCGGCGAGGTCCGGGCCGAGGATGGTGGGGTCGGTCAGGGAGTGGCAGTAGATCTCCGAGGGCGGTGGGGCGGGGAGTTCGCCGGCGGCGGCCTGGGCGTGGGCGGCGGCGAGCTGCCGGTAGCCCTCGGCGATGTGGAAGGTGCCGGCGAACGCCTCGCGCGGGTCGGTGTCGGGGTCGCGCAGCCGGGGCAGCCGCTCGAGCAGCATGTTGACCTTGAGCTGGGCGCCCTCGGCGGGTTCGGGCGCCGGGTCGCCGGTGAGGGCGGCCAGTTCCCGCGGGGAGGCGTTCACCAGGACGTGCCGGGCGGCGGCGGTACCCTCGCCGTCGGCGGTGCGGTAGGTGACCTCGGCCGTCTGCCCGTCGGTGTCGATCCGGACCGCTTCGTGGCCCGTGGCGATGACCACGCCCGCCGAGCGGGCCGCCGCCGCCAGCGCGTCGGTCAGCGCGCCCATGCCGCCGACCGGCACGTTCCAGGCGCCGGTCCCGCCGCCGATGACGTGGTAGAGGAAGCAGCGGTTCTGGGCGAGGGAGGCGTCATGGGCGTCGGCGAAGGTGCCGATGAGCGCGTCGGTGAGGACGACGCCGCGGACCAGGTCGTCGGTGAAGGTCTCCTCGATGGCGACGCCGATCGGCTCCTCGAACAGGGCCCGCCAGGCGGCCTCGTCGTCGATGCGGCGGCGCAGTTCGTCGCGGGTGGGCAGGGGTTCGGTGAGCGTCGGGAAGACGCGCTGGGCGACGCGGCCCGTCATGGCGTAGAAGCGCTGCCATGCCTCGTACTCGCGGGTGCCGCCGGTCAGCCGGGCGAAGGCGTCCCGGGTGCGCTGCTCACCGCCGCCGACGAGCAGTCCGGTGGGCCGTCCGGCCCGTTCCACCGGGGTGTACGAGGAGATGGTGCGGGTGCGGACGCGGAAGTCCAGCCCGAGGTCGTCCACGATCTTCTGCGGCAGCAGACTGACCAGGTAGGAGTAGCGCGACAGGCGGGCGTCGACACCGGCGAACGGGCGGGTGGAGACGGCCGCGCCGCCGGTGTGGTCCAGCCGTTCCAGCACCAGTACGGAGCGGCCGGCCCGGGCCAGGTAGGCGGCGGCGACCAGGCCGTTGTGGCCACCGCCGACGATGACGGTGTCGTACGAGCGGATTCCCTCGGTGGCAGACATGGTTCTTGCTAACACATGGTGATCGACCAGGGAAGCCACACGTCTCTGTGGTGATGTGACCCCTCCACTTGGACCAGACACCGTCAAGACCGCGGGCCCGGCCGCCGATCC
Organism: Streptomyces sp. NPDC036984; assembly: GCF_055607665.1. Lineage (NCBI taxonomy): Bacteria > Bacillati > Actinomycetota > Actinomycetes > Kitasatosporales > Streptomycetaceae > Streptomyces > Streptomyces sp. NPDC036984. The sequence continues at coordinate 156,122 of NZ_JBVJRL010000013.1, read as the reverse complement.
TCCCTGAGCAGACCTGCTGTCGCGGACGCGCGAGCGAGGAGTCGCAGATGGGCAGAACGGCAAGGTGGGGGGCGAGGACGCGCGACATGCTCGGGACGATGCCGTACTGGTCGTCCCGGGACGAAATGGGGCCGTGGGAACAGCGCGAGCTCTTCCTGGCGCGGATCACCGAGCTGGAGGCCGTCCTCGACGGGATCTCGGCGCGCGCCCAGGCGGACAGCGACCGCAGTGATCTGGCCGCGTCCTACGTGGCCAAGGCACGCCTGGAGCTCGACGCGGCCCGCGACGTCCTCGCGCACCGGGCCCATCCGATGACACGGCGGGCGGCGCACCTGGGTGTGGCCCAGTCACATGTCGACGCCGCGCTGAACCTCACGGTGTGGACGGCGTCCCTCGACGACGTCAAGGCGCTCCTTCCGGACATGACGGCGCTGGTGCAGGAGCAGTTCCCCGCCCGTGACCCGCGCCGGCTCCGCATCGAGGAGATCACCCGCAGGCTGAACGAGCCGGACACCCGGACACTCGAGCCCAGCGACCGCTCCTTTCTCGCCGAGACGGTCAGCCTCGCCCGGCGGCTGCTGCGCAAGGAGACCCTCCGGGTGCGCAGCTTCGTGCGCATCGTGTCGCTCGTGACGCTCGGTCTGGCCCTCGGCGCGGTCGCGGTCGCTCTCGCCGCCTACCGCTGGAACGACATGGTCCCCCTGTGTTTCACGCCGGAGTCCGACAACATGTTCACGATCGTGTGTCCCACCCGGACCATGGGCGGCTTCACCCACCCGCCCGGGACGGACGAGGTCGCCCGGGCCTCTCGCGCGGCGGACTATCTCGTCGTCGAGATCGTCGGCCTCGTGTCCGCCGGCATCGCCTCCGCCGCGGCGCTACGACGGATCAGGGGGACGTCGCTGCCGTACAACGTGCCGGTCGCGCTGGCGCTGCTGAAGCTCCCGACCGGTGCGCTGACGGCGGTGCTGGGGCTGCTGCTGATGCGCGGGGGCTTCGTGCCCGGGCTCAGCGCCCTCGACTCCACGGCCCAGGTCATCGCCTGGTCGGTCATCCTCGGCTACTCCCAGCAGGTGTTCACGAAGTCCGTCGACAGCCAGGGCCAGGCCGTCCTGGACGCCGTCCGCGGTCCGCAGAGCCCCGGCAAACCCGGCGAGCCGGAGAGGTCCTGAGCCACCGGGCGTGCCGGACCAGGCCCTGTCGTCACACTCCCGCCTGCCCCACGACGCCATGCACGCACTCTCGCCGCACCGGGCCCCGACCCACGTACATCCCGTACGAGGGCCGGGACCCGGCACTCCCCCGGCCTTCGGCCGGGGGACTCCCGGAGCACGCACCTGACGCCGCGCGGCCCGCCCTCCGGGCGGACGACGGGAGTGTGACGACAGGACCCAGCGCGAGTTTGACGACAGGACCTAGCGCGGCAGTCCGTCCACCGCGGGCCGCGCCTCCGGGCCCAGCCGCGCCATGGCGCGCAGGATGTGCCGGGGCGGCAGCCGCCAGCGCAGCCGTGCGGGTATCGCCCGCAGCAGGACGCCGGTGGCGCGGAGCCGGCGGGTGACGGTGGCGGGGGCGGGGGCCGGTCTGCCGTACAGCTCGTGGGCGTACGGCGGCAGGGCGGCGTACGCGAGCTGCGCCACGTGCCGCCACAGCAGCTCGCGTACCGGGACGAGCAGAGGGTGCGTCGGCGGACGGCGCAGGAAGTCGTCCACATCACGGGCCTCGGGTCCGGCGGTCAGTTCCGGCCGGACCTTCTCGAAGTACGCGGCCAGTTCGGCGCGGCTCGCCGGTACGGTCTGCGGGTCGAGGCCCACCAGCCGGGCGCTGACGCGGTGCTCGGCTATGTACCGGTCGGCCTGGGCGTCGGTGAGCGGGAAGCCGGAGCGGCGCAGGACGTGCAGGTAGGAGTCGATCTCCGCGCAGTGCACCCACAGCAGCAGCGCGGGTTCGCCGACGCCGTACCGCTCTCCCGTGTCCGGGTCGGTCGCCCGCAGCATGCCGTGGATCCTCCGCACCCGCGCACCGGCCCGTTCGGCCGCCTCGCTCGTGCCGTACGTCGTCGTCCCGACGAAATCCGCGGTACGCATCAGCCGTCCCCAGGCGTCCCGCCGGAAGTCGGAGTTCTGGAGCACGCCGCGGACCGCCCGCGGGTGCAGGGCCTGGAGGTAGAGCGCGCGCACGCCGGCGACCCACATCATCGGGTCGCCGTGCATCTGCCAGGTCACCGACCCGGTACCGAAGAGACCCGGGTCGCCAGGGGTGTCCGCACCGTCCACACCGGCAGTGTGAGCAGGTCCGCGGCCGGTGTTCAAGGGCGGCGGCCCGTGATGTCTCCCGGGCCGCCGGCTCCGGGCGGGGGCGCGGCGGAGCACAGGTGGACGCCGGGGATGCCGGTGGCGTACGGGCCGAGTGGGACGAGTTGGGATGAGGGCACGAGCCCGTTGGGCCCGCCGCCGACCACGACCGCGGTGGTCATGTGACCGCCTCCTTCCCGTTTGGCCCGGTGGGCCGGATGGCGAAGTGACGGCCTCGCGCGACGTACTTGGGAGCCGGCGTCCAGGGCTTGTGCGGCTACAACGCCGCGCGGTGAGCACTCGCCGCTCTGAAGGGACGATGAGGTCGGCCGACTTGGTCGAAGGACCGAGTCGGTGGTCGGTCTCGTCCCGCGATCAGCGCCGCACCCGGGGCATGCCCAGGCCGATCCAGGAGATGATCTCGCGCTGGATCTCGTTGTTGCCGCCGCCGAAGGTGAAGATGACCGCCGAGCGGTAGCCGCGCTCCAGTTCGCCGTGCAGGACGGCGCTCGCCGAGCCCTCCTTCAGCGGGCCGGCCGCGGCGACGATCTCCATGAGCCAGGCGTAGGCGTCCCGGCGGGCCTCGGAGCCGTAGACCTTGACCGCCGAGGCGTCCTGGGGGGCCAGTGTGCCGTCCTGGACGGCGGACACCATCTGCCAGTTGAGGAGTTTCAGCGCGTCGAGCCGGGTGTGGGTGCGGGCCAGCAGCCGGCGCACCCAGGGCAGGTCGGCCACCCGGCGGCCGTCGGCGAGCTTGGTCTCCCGCGCCCAGCGCTGTACGTCGTGCAGCGCCCGGATGGCCATGGTGCCGTGCGCGGCGAGGGTGACGCGCTCGTGGTTGAGCTGGTTGGTGATCAGCCGCCAGCCCGCGTTCTCCTCGCCGACGCGGCGGGAGACGGGGACGCGGACGTTCTCGTAGTAGCTCGCGGTGGTGTCGTGGGAGGCCAGGGTGCGGATGACCGTGCAGGAGTAGCCGGGGTCGGAGGTCGGCACCAGCAGCATGGTGATGCCCTTGTGCGGCGGGGCCGCGGGATCGGTACGCACGGCCAGCCACACCCAGTCCGCGGTGTCGCCGTTGGTCGTCCAGATCTTCTGCCCGTCGACGACGTACTCGTCACCGTCGCGTACCGCGCGGGTCCGCAGCGAGGCGAGGTCGGTGCCGGCGCCGGGCTCGCTGTAGCCGATCGCGAAGTCGATCTCGCCGGAGAGGATGCGCGGCAGGAAGTACGCCTTCTGCTCCTCGGTGCCGAACCGCATGATCGTCGGCCCGACCGTGTTCAGCGCCATCAGCGGCAGCGGTACGCCGGCCTGGGCGGCCTCGTCGAAGAAGATGAACTGCTCCATCGCGGTCATCCCGCGCCCGCCGTACTCCTTGGGCCAGCCGACACCGAGCCAGCCGTCCGTGCCGAGCCGGCGGATGGTGGCGCGGTAGAACCGTTTCTGCGCGACCGGGTCGGCATACCGGGCGTAGGCGTTGTCCGGAACCAGCTCGGCGAAGTAGGCGCGCAGCTCGGTGCGCAGCCGCTGCTGCTCGGGCGTGTGGTCGAGGTGCACGGCGCCTCCAGGCTCCCCAAGGGCGGTCCTGACGGCGCACACCGTAGAACGTGTTTCAGAAATTGGGAATGGCGGACCCCGGGGGAATTCCGTGGCGGCGGATGTCGGCGACCGGCGCCGGGATCCCGGTGCCGGCGCTCACTTGAGTGTCTCCAGGAAGGCCGCGCAGGCATCCGCACAGGTGCGGCAGGTCGCCGCGGCCGATTCGGCGCCGGGGTACTCGTCGAAGGCGCGGGCGCATTCCAGGCAGACCGAGCGGCACCAGTCCACCCGGACCCGCATCCCCTCCTCGTCCTGGCGGTTCTCCTCGCTCAGCACCCGGCAGGTGGCGTCACACACCTCGGCGCACATGATGCCCATCCGGCGCACCCGCTCCTGGCGCTCGGTGCCGTCCGGGTCGACGAGGCTCGCCCGCACCGCACAGGCCCTGGCACACTCCGTGCACGCCTGCGCACAGGTGAACCGGTCCTCCAGGAAGCGGTAGAGCTGCTGCGAAGTCGGCGATGTCACAGCGCCCGGGTAGCCGGGGCGCGCGGCCACAAACCACCGTCCCTGCGCCATCGGCGACCGCCGGAGCGCCGGTGCGTCACCCCCACCCCGAGGCCGTGCACGAAACGATCACCCGCACCATTCACCCCTAATGTCCGGGTTCACCCTGTTCTGGGTGGGGTACTCCGGTCCTATGAACACCGCATCGACGCAGCTGGCCGCGGCGAGCGGCCTGATGAGCCTCGTTCTGTTCGTCGTGGCCCTGGCCGTGCTCGCGCTGCTCGCCGGTGGTTTCTGGCTGACCGCCCGCGAGAAGTACCGCGAGTCCCCGCGCCCCCGCCCCGACGAGCAGCCCAAGCTGCCGCCGGAAGGCGCGGTGCACGAACTCCGGCAGAACAGGGAGTCCGCGGAGGTGCCGCAGATCCCCAAGGGCGAACGCCCGCTCACCCCGTACGAGCTGAGCAACATGGACAGCCGGCCGAGCGCGGCGAAGGAGCGCCCGCGCTGGAGCAAGGGGTCCAGCGGCTCGTTCGGCGGCGGCGGACTGGGCGCCCACTGAGTCCCTGAGTCCCTGAGTCCCCGACCTCACATCCGGGCCGCGGCCCCACACCTTCCGGCACCCCGGCCCGCGCCGGACCGCCGTACGCCCCTAGGAATCCTTCCGGGCGGCGTCGAGGCGGCCGACGCGGGCCACGTTCCGGCGGTCTTCCGGATCCTGGCTGGGCTCGGCCGCGAACCAGGCGTCGAGGATCTCCTTCAGCACCGGTTCGGAGGTGAGCCTGAGGCTCAGCGCGAGGACGTTGGCGTCGTTCCAGCGGCGCGCGCCGTCCGCCGTGGCGGCGTCCGTGCACAGGGCCGCGCGTACGCCGGAGACCTTGTTGGCCGCGATCGACGCGCCGGTGCCGGTCCAGCAGCACACCACCGCCTGGTCGGCCGCGCCCTCGGCCACGTCCCGGGCCGCGGCCGCCGAACAGGCCGCCCACTGCGCGTCGGCCCCGGGCCGCAGCGCGCCGTGCTCCCGGACGTCGTGGCCGCGGCGCCGCAGCTCCGCCACCAGCAGGCGGGCCACGGGTTCGTCCATGTCGGAGGAGACGGAGATCCGCATACCCCGGAGCCTAGCGCCCGTCGGCGGCCCGCAGGCCGGTCCCGGACATACCGAACGGCCCCGGAACGGCCCCGGACATACCGAACGGCCCGTCGCAGGGCCGTTCGGTAGGGCGTTTTGGGAGGTCAGGGATGATCGGGCTGCTGTGCGGGAGGCACCCCGCCGCCCTCTCCCCCGCCCTTGGCACCCTTGTCCGAGCCGTGCGGGCGGGCGCCCGCGTCACGGCCGGCCGCCTGTCGTGCCTTCTGTTCGCCGCTGTCCTGCGGGGTGGCGCCTCCCTTGTCACTGCGCCGCTGTTCGGGCTGCTGTGGATTGGACATGCGCCGGGCTCCCTCCGGTGGTGGTGATCCATTGCGGGGTCCGGGTTCCCAGGGTGCCGCGGGTGACGCACCTCGCCGGCGGATGGGCCGCACGGGGGTGCGCACCGGGCGGCGCCCGCGCGGGCCGCCGTACCGCCCCGTCCGGTCCGCGCCCCGAGCCGTGAGCCGGCCGCCGTGCCGCCCGTCCGGCGGCCGGCTCAGGGCGCGGTGCGGGTCAGCGTCAGCACGCGGTGGAGGTGTTCCAGGGCGTCCAGGAGCACCGAGCGGTGGTACCAGCTCAGCCAGGCCGACGTGTCCGAGGCCAGCAGGGCGAACGCCTCGGCCTGCGCGGCGGTGGGCCGGTGCCCGGCGTCGGGCCAGTGCAAGGTGACCATGCCGGTGCACGAGCCGGTGGAGGACAGCACCGGGATGCTGTGGAGGGCAGCGGTGCCCGTGGTCAGCAGGGCGCGCCGGCAGTCGTCGGACAGCAGCGTGTCGCCGGCGACGTCGGGCACGCTCACCTGGCGTCCCCGGGTGCGGGCCACCGCGTCGGCCGTGCCCTCGCCGCGGCCCCGCACGAGGTGATCGAGGAAGGTCTCCGCGCAGCCGTAGTGGGTCTCCAGCGTCAGCGTGTGCACGGCCGGGTCCACGAGCTGCACGTATCCGGCGGGTGCCCGGCCGATGGCCAGCCCCTCGTGCAGCACGGCGTCGATCATCTGCCGCCGGTAGCGCGGGTCGCGGCCGCCGCGGGCCAGGATCCGCAGCTGCGGCACGGGCAGGGGGCGGCGGCCCGGGAACCACACCTCGCCGGCCGGGGGCCGGGCCACGACCACGGCGGAGACGAGGACGCGCAGCGGCACGTTGAACCGCTGCGAGGCATCGCGCAGCACGCGGAAGGCACTGCCGGAGTCGGGCAGGCCGTAGCGGACCATCAGCACGCCCTGCGCCATGCCGATCACGGGTGCGGTGCGCACCCGGGCGCGCAGCGCGCGGACCTCCTTGTGCAGGTCCTCGTAGGAGGGGCGCAGCGGGTCGGCCATCTGTGACCGCCAGGCGGGCAGCTCCTCCACCCGGGAGGCGGCGCGGGCCAGCTCGCGCAGCGCCTCGTCCAGGGTGGCGTACAGCCGGACGCCGTCCAGGCGGGCCAGGTGGACCGCCTCGCGCACCCCGGGCCGGGCGCGGACGATGATCAGGTCGGGGCGTCCGGCGCGCGCCCGGGTCGTCTCGCTGAGCGTGCGCAGCACGGCGGCGCCGCCGAGCTGCACATGGGCCATGTCGAGCACGGGGCGCAGTCCTGCGCGGTCCGCCTGCTCCAGGTGGCCGCGCAGTTCGTCGGACCAGGTGCGCACGCCATGGGCGTCGAGGCTGCCCGACATGCGCAGCAGCAGGGCGCCTTCCGCGGGCAGGCCCTCGACGACCGAGGACTCGATGACGAGGGGAGCCGGGGCGGCCGGCCGGCCGGAAGACGGTTTCATGGCATCACCCAGACAGGACGGTCCCAAAAAGGTCGTTCGACCTCTTCCCGACCTTTGCACCACCTTGCACGCTTGCCCCCCGGGTATCAACCGCGCCGGGCCGCGCGGCGGCTACCCGGGTCCGCCGCGGTCCCCGCGGGCGGGTGTGGGGGCCGCCAGAGCGTGCAGGGCCGACGCCACGGTGGCATGCGTGCGGAGCCCCGGCAGGCCGGCCGCCGTCAGGGCCTCCCGCACGTGCGGCCGGGGCTGTACGACAGCGAGCGCGCGGCCGGAGCGGGCGAGGTCCGCGGTCGCCCCGGCCAGCGCGCTCACCGCGGCGGCTCCGGCGAGATACACCTCGGTCAGGTCCAGCAGCGGGTGCTCTCCGGTCCGGCCTGCTTGTGCGAGGTGCTCGGTGACGCTCTCGGCGAACCAGCGGGCGTTGGAGGCGTCGACCGTGCCCCGGGCCTTCAGGACGCTGATCCCGCCGAGCCCGCTCCGGTGCTCGTGCACGGTCTGGAGGAGCAGCGGGGCCGGGCCGCCGGGGCGGACGCGGGCAGGGGACGGCTGATCGGTTGCCATGGGGACGGGCTTCCTGGACGGGGAGGAAGGATCAGCCGGCCGCGTCTTGACCGGGAGAACACTGTGACCCGCCGGTGTCTTCGGCGCAACGACGTCTCCGGGGCGTGTCGTGGGGCCGTGGGACGTCAGCCGACGTACCGCCGTGCGGGCAAGTCCCTGCGGGCCCGTTCCAGCGCGGCGAGCCGGCGTTCCAGCTCCGGCGGCACGGGATCGCGCTCGCGCAGCACCCAGGGCAGTCCGGCGGTGGCGCGGGCGAACGCGCGGGCGGAGGCCGTGTCCCGGGGCACGGTCCGGATCAGCCGGCCGGTGCGGCGCAGCGCCGGCAGCAGCGGGCGGCGCAGCCAGGTGAACCACAGCGTGTTGCGCAGTCCGAGGACGCGGCGCGCCGTGCTGTCGCGCAGTCGGGAGGCCTGGTGGTGGACGGTGAGTTCCTCGGCGTAGGCCAGCCACCAGCCCTGGCGCAGCAGATCGCAGGCGAGCAGTTCCTCCTCGCCGCCGAGCCACAGGCCGGGGTGGAAGCCGCCGCCGGCGCGGAAGGCGTCGGTGCGCAGGACGGTGGCGGCGGCGAGGAAGGAGCCGAGGGCGGGTCCGGGCAGCCAGTCGGGGGCGGGCAGCGGGGACTCGCGCAGTTCGCGCACGACCGGGTCCTCGGTGCCGCCCGGTTCGACGAGGATGCGCGCGGTGACGGCCGCGAGCCGGGGCCGGGTGGCGAGCAGGTCGGCGGCCCGGCGCAGGCTCCCGGGCTCCCACCAGGTGTCGTCGTCGCAGAAGGCGACGTAGGGGGTGCGCACCTGCTGGACGGCCAGGTTGCGGCCGATCGCGCCGAGGTTGCGGCCGGGGCGCAGCAGGGTCATCTCGGGGAAGTCCCGGGCGACCGCTCCGGCGGTGCCGTCGGTGGAGGCGTTGTCGGTGACGATGACGGGCGGGCGTTCGGGGAGCCGGCGCAGCAGGCCGAGTGTGCGCAGCAGTTCGTCACGGCGGTTGTGGGTGATGAGGACGACGGTCGTACGGTCGTCGGGGCCGGTGCGGGTCATGGTGCGGCCCCTTCCGAGGGGCGTCCGGCGGCCTTTCCGTCGAGCAGGCGGGCGGCCTGTTCGACCCGCGGGGGCAGGGTCCGGCGGCGGGCGAGCGCGGCCGGGAACCGGGCCACGGTCTCCCTCAGGGCGCGGCGCGCGCCGGGGCGGCCGGCCGCGGCGGCCCGGGCCAGGTCGGCGCCGGCGCGCAGGGCGACCGGCCAGGGGCGGCGCAGGCAGGTGGTGAGCACGTGGTTGCGCCGGACGAGGAAGGCGCGGCCGGTGCGGCCGTGGTCCTCGGGGTGGTGGCGGGCGCGCAGGGCGGGCTCGTAGGCGACGCCCCAGCCGGCGGCGGCAAGGTCGTAGGCGAGCAGGGTCTCCTCGCCGCCGAAGAAGAGCAGCGGATGGTAGCCGCCGACGTCGAGGAAGGCGTCCCGGCGGACCACGCAGGCGCAGCCGAGGAAGCCGAGCACCGGGCGGCCGGGCAGGTCGGGCTCGGGCGGCAGGGGCGAGGCGGCGAGTACGGCGTTGAGCGGGTCCTCGGCGGCCTCGTCGCCGACCAGGGTGCGGGCGGCGAGCAGGCCGAGCCGGGGGTGCCGGTCGAGCAGGTCGGCGGCGCGGGCGAGACTGCCCGGCTCCCACCAGGAGTCGTCGTCGCTGAAGGCGACATAGGGGGTGGCGGCGTGCCGCACGGCCAGGTTGCGGCCGAGGGCGCCGGTGTTGCCGGCGGGGCGCAGCAGCCGGGCGATCGCCGGGTGGCCGGCCACGGCCCGGCGGGTGGTGTCGTCGCGGGAGTTGTCGACGACGATGACCGGCGGCCGCTCGGGCAGCGCGGCCAGCGCGTCCAGGGTGCGCAGCAGGCTGGCGCTGCGGTCGCGGGTGATGATCGCGACGGTGATCCGGGGATCGCCCGCGGCGGTGGGCCGGCGGATCCGGCCGGGAGCGTGCTCAGTGGGCATGCGCCACCTCCGGTCCGGCCCGCCGCTGCCCGCCGCGGATGTCCCGGAGCAGCATCAGACAGGCCGCGGCGACCTCGCCGGTGCCGATCCGCAGCAGACGGGCGTCGGGAGTGCGGCCGTGCGGGTCGCCGGGCGGGCCGGGTTTCCACAGGGCCAGGTGGTGCCGGCTCGGCGGCGGTCCCCACAGGCGCGGGGAGACGGGTCCGAACAGGGTGACGGAGCGGGTGCCGTGGGCCACCGCGAGATGGGCCAGGCCGGTGTCGCCGCTGAGCACCAGGGACGCCTCGGCGACCAGCGCGGACAGCTGCCCGAACGGCAGGCCGCCGGTCAGCACGTCACGGCTGGGCTGGCCGCCGCGTTCGGCGACCGAGCGGACCAGGGCCTCCTCGCCGGGGCCGCCGGTGAGGACCACGCGGTGGCCGGCGGCGCGCAGGCACCGGACGACGGCGGCGAACCGCTCCCCCGGCCAGCGGCGGGAGCCGGAGGCCGCGCCGGGGTGCACGACGACCGCGCCCGGGGCCGGGGACGGCGTGGCGGGCGGGGGCAGCCGCAGATCGAGGGGGTCGGCCGGGATGCCGTAGCCGTGCAGGAAGCCGCACCAGCGGTCCCGTTCGTTGGCGTGGCCCGGCCACGGCGGGCCGTCCGGGCAGGCATGGGCGAGCAGCCGGCGCGGGTGCAGGGCGGCGAGGGCGTCGCGGCTCTCGGGGCCGTTGCCGTGCAGGTCGACGGCCACGTCGGGGGGCAGGTCCGGCCAGTGGGTGAGGTCGGGCACCATGCGGCCCGGTGCCTCGGCCGGGAGGACGGCGTCGACCGCTCCGGTGGCCAGGGCGAGTTCGGTGAGGCCCGGCGGCTGGGCGAGGACGATCCGGTGGCCGGGGAAGGCCCGGCGGATGCCGCGCAGCGCGGGCACGCCGGCCAGCAGGTCGCCGAGCCCCAGCGCGCGCAGCACCAGGACGGTCGGGGGGTGTGGGGTGCGGGTCACCGCGTCGGTCCTGCGGACGCTCACCTGGTACGTCCTCCCGTGGGTGCGGGGGCCAGGGCCGCGCGGCGGGCCAGGCCGGTGGTGGAGCGGCCGTCGAGGTAGGGCAGCAGCAGGACCTGGCCGCCCCAGCTCTCCACCAGCGGCTGTTCGGGCAGCTGGGTGCGGGCGTAGTCGCCGCCCTTGGCCCAGATGTGCGGGCGGAGTTCGCCGAGGATGCGTTCGGGGGTGTCCTCCTCGAAGACGGCGACCGCGTCCACGCACTCCAGGGCGCGCAGCACCCGCACCCGGTCGGCGGCCGGGACCAGGGGGCGGCCGTCGCCCTTGCGGCGGCGCACGGAGTCGTCGGAGTTGACGCAGACGATGAGGCAGTCCCCGGCCCGGCGGGCGGCCTGGAGCAGGGCGACGTGCCCGGCGTGCAGCAGGTCGAAGCAGCCGCCCGCGGCGACGACGGTGCCGCCCGCGGCCCGGACCCGGGCGGCCGTCCGCACGGCGTCGGCGGTGGTGTCGCCGTCGGCCGGGGGCTGCGGGGCCGGCTCGGGCTCGTCCGGGGCGGCGACGGCACGGGCGCCGCCCTCGGCGACGTACCGGGTGGCGGCGTGCACGGCGGCCTGTACGGCGGCCTCGGTGAGCTCGCCGTCGGCGAGCAGGCCGGCGGCGGCCGCGGCGAACCGGTCGCCGGCGCCGCAGGGGTCGCCCGTGGCGGCGGCCGGGGTGGGCACGAGCAGCGGGGTCTCGCCGTGGGAGAGCAGGGCGCCGCGTTCGCCGAGGGTCACCGCGACGGCCTGGGCCTGCCAGGCCCGCACGAGGGTGCGGGCGTCGCGGGCGGCGGTGCGCAGTCCGGCCGCGTCGCCGGCCTCCCCGTCCTCGTCCAGCTGCCGGGCGAAGGCGCGGGCCTCCTGGGCCGAGGGGGTGGCCAGGCGGACGCCGGGCACCGGGGGCCGGCCGCGGACGTGGGGGTCCCAGACGACGGGGGCGGCCGTGTGCGTCAGCGCGTCCCGGAGGACGTCGGCGGTGCCGCGGCCGTAGTCGGCGACGAGGATGCCGCCGGCCGCCGCGATCGTGGACACCGCTTCCTGGGTGGCCTCGCGGGCGCGGCCGTCGCCGTCGTCGAGGCGCAGCAGCGGCCGGTCTCCGGCCATGACGCGGGTCTTGCTGCTCAGGGCGCCCTCCAGCGGCACCTCGACCAGACCGACCCGGCCGGCCAGCAGCTCGCGCAGGGTGTCGCTGGCGGCGTCGGGCCCGAGCGCGGTGACCAGGGTGACAGGGCGTCCGTCGGCGGCCGCGAGGCAGGCGGCGAGGGCCGCGCCGCCCGGCCGGGAGCTGCGCCGGGTGCCGTGGACGACGGGTACGGGCGCGTCCGGGGCCAGCCGCTCGGCACGGCCGCACAGGTCGTGGTCGAGCAGGGCGTCGCCCACGACGACCAGGGGTGTGTGCGAGGTGGTCATGCGTGTCCCTTCTCGGGGGCCACGGGCGTGCCGGGCGTGGTCCGGCCGACGGTGCGGGCGCGGCCGACGAGCCGGCCGACGACGCCCGGTCTGCCGTCGGCTCCGGCGCCGTCGCCCCGGTCGGCCGTACCGCGCTCGACGGCCCGGTCGAAGGACTCGCAGAGCATGTGCACGGCGACCAGGTGCAGTTCCTGGACGGTGGCGGCGACCGGCGCGTCGACGCAGAGCGCGTCGTCCACGCCGAGCTGGAGCGGGTTGGGGGCCCTTCCGGTCAGCGCCCACACGGTCAGGCCCATGCGCCGGGCGCGCTCGGCGGCGGCCAGCAGGTTGGCGCTCGCGCCGCTGGTGGACAGCAGCATGAGCACGTCTCCGGGCCGGCCGTGGGCGGCGGTCTGCCGGGCGAACACCTCCTGGACGCCGTAGTCGTTGGCGATCGCGGTGGTGGAGGAGGTGTCGGCGTGCAGGGCGACCGCGGAGAACGGCGGCCGGTCGTCGCGGTAGCGGCCGACGAGTTCCGCGGTGAGGTGCTGCGCCTGCGCGGCGCTGCCGCCGTTGCCGGCGACGAGCAGCCGGGCGCCGGAGCCCAGCCGCCGGGCGAGTTCGGTGCCCCAGCGCTCGATGAGCGGTCCGTGGTCGCGGAAGGTCTCCAGCGCCCGCAGCAGGTCGTCGCAGTGGGTGGTGTCGGTGACGGTGTTCCGGTACGTGGTGCCGGTGACGGTCTTCATCGGACGACTCCCGAGAGCGAGCGGACGGAGGACACGGCGCCGTACACCCCGGCCACGCCGTCGGCCACCCGGTCCCAGGTGTAGTGGGTGAGCACCCGGCCGCGGCCGGCGGCGCCGTACCGGGCGAGCCGGTCGGGGTCGGCGAGGAGGGCGCGGATGACCGCGCTGAGGTCGTAGTCGTCGTCGGCCGGGACCAGAACGCCCGTGGTGCCGTCGACGACCGTGTCGAGCTGACCGCCGACGGCGGTGGCGACGACCGGCGTGGCACAGGCCATGGCCTCCAGCGGGACGATGCCGAACGGCTCGTACACGGGCAGCGAGAGGACCAGGTCGGCGCTGGACATCAGCCGGGGCATGCGGGCCCGGCCGACCCCGCCGAGCAGGGTGACCCGGTCGGAGACCCCGTATTCGCCGGCGATGCCGTAGAGCCGCTGGGCCTCGGGTTCGGCGCCGAGCAGGTCGGCCTCCGGGCCGCCGGCGATGAGGAGTTCGGCGTCGGGGATGCCGGCGAGGGCGCGGATGGCGCGGTCGAAGCCCTTGCGGGGCACCAGCCGGCCGACGGCCAGCAGCCGGCGGCGGGCGCCGGGCGGGCGGGTGCGGGCGACGGGCGCGAACTGGTCGGGATCGACGCCGCAGGGCACGACGCTGATCCGGTCCTCCGCCAGTCCCATGGCCTTCAGTTCGGCCACCTCGTCGCTGCACGTGGCGATGATCCGGGCGCACTCGTGGCCGATGGCCTCCTCGATGGCGAGGCGCTGCGGCGGGCTGGTGTCGGCGGCGCCCTGGTAGCGCTTCTTCACCGTGCCCAGCGCGTGGTAGGTCTGCACGACGGGGATGCCGAGGTCCCGGGCGCCGGCCAGGGCGGCCAGGCCCGACATCCAGAAGTGGGAGTGCACCACGTCGGGTGGGCTGTTCTCCCACTGCCGGGCCAGGAAGTTGCCGAACTCGGTCATGTGCGGCAGGAGTTCGTCCTTGGGGACGGGTGCGGGCGGCCCGGCGGGCACGTGCACCACCTGGACGCCGTCGATGAGAGTCACCCGGTCCGGCAGGCCCGCCGAGTCCCGCCGGGTGTACACCGTGACCCGGTATCCCTTTCTGGCGAGCTGCCGGGCGATCTGCGCCACGTACACGTTCTGGCCGCCCGCGTCCGGTCCCCCGAGCGCGGCCAGCGGGCTGGCATGCTCGGAGACCATGGCGACGCGGCCGGCCGTGTGCGGAGTACGGCTCATCGGGTGACCTCCTTGATCAGGCGCTCCCAGTCGTCCAGGAAGCGCCGCTCTCCGTAGCGGGACCGCGCCGCTGCCCGGGCGGCGGCGCCGGTGCGGCGGGCCAGTCCGGGGTCGGCGAGGAAAGCCCGTACGGCGTCCTCCAGTACGTCGAGTCGGTTCGAGACCACCCCGGCGCCGTCGGGTACCGCCTCCCGGACCTCGGTGGTGTCCAGGGCGACGACGGGCATGCCCAGGAACATGGCCTCCAGCAGGGACAGGCCGAGCGAGGTCCAGCGCACGGGGTGCAGATAGACCCGGCACCGGGCCATCTCCCGGTGCAGCCGGTGCTGGGGCAGGTCCCGGGTGCGGCAGCGCTCGGGGGGCAGGCCGAGGTGCTCGGCGAGTCCTTCGGTGCGCATTCCGAAGACGTCCAGGGGTGCGGACCGGGCGAATCGGGGCAGCAGGTCGGTGCCGGTCGTACGGCCCCTGCGCACGGGATCGTTGACCACGACGGCGGCCCGCCGCTCGGTTCCGGTCCACAGCGGGCCGGGGTCGACGATGCCGTGCTCCACGACCTCGGTCGGGGCCCGGCCGTTGTCCCACATCAGCCGGTTGAAGTGGGTGACGTGGACGACGGGGATCGCCGACTGCCCGGCCAGCGGGTGGAGTTGCCGCTCGGGGGACGCGTCGGGGCTGTTGTGCTCGACGTACACGGCGGGCACGTCCACTCCGGGCCGGCGGCCGGTCCAGCGCAGGGCCAGGTCGAGTTCGTGCGGGCGCTGGAGGACCATCAGGTCGATGTCGGACTCCCGCAGTTCCCCGGGGGTGCGTTCCCGCACGGACGGCGGCCAGTCCCAGGTCACGGCCCGGCCGAGCCCGTCGGGTCCGCGGTCCTCGGTGACCGGGACCAGGTAGGTGTGCGGGCCTTGCACGAAGGCGGTGAGCCAGGATCCGTGCACGTGCCAGACGAGGATGTTCATGACTGCCGCTCCTGGATGAGCTTGTGCACCGCGCGCACCACGTCCTGTCCGGTGACCTCGTCCAGGCAGGGGTGGCCGGGGACCGGGCAGGTGAGGGCCCGGGTGCCCGCGCACGGCGCCGACTGGTCGCCGAGCAGGATGACGGGGACCCCGTACGGTGCCCAGCGCTCGGCCGGGACCACGGGGGCGAACAGCGAGACGACCGGGGTGCCGACGGCGGCGGCGAGGTGGGCGGGGCCGGTGTTGGCGCTGACCACGACGTCGGCCATGCGCAGCACGCCGGCGAGGGTGCGCGGGGAGGTGCGGCCGCCGAGGTCCACGGCCAGGCCGCCGCTGACGCACCGGGTGAGCACGGTCTCGTGCGGGCCGCCGGTGACGACCACCCGGTGCCCGGCTTCGGTGAGCAGGGCGACCGCCTCCGCGCACCGGCGCGGGTTCCAGGCGCGGGCGGGCGCGCTGGCGCCCGGGTGCAGGACGACGTACGGGCCGTTGCCGGTCAGGCCGCTGGTGTCCGGGGGCGGGAGGACGCGCAGGCGGCCGTCGTCCCCGGGCGGCGGCAGGAAGCCCAGGGCGGCGGCCGTGTCGAGGGCGGCCTCGGCCTCGTGCCGGCCGGCCGGCCGCCGGTGGCGTACGTCCAGCAGGCGCCCGGGGTGGTCGACGCTGTCGGCGCCGATCCGGCCGATGCCCGCGAGCCGCAGCAGCAGGGCGGTGGGCAGGGGGCTCTGGTGGAAGGAGGTGAGGATCAGCGCGGTGTCGAAGGCGCCGGCGGCCAGCCGCCCGACCAGGTCCGCGATGTCGGCCGGGTCCACCGGCGGCGGTTCGAAGCCCTCCCAGGGCGACTCCCACACCAGCACCTCGTCCACGCCGGGCAGCAGCCGGGCGGCGTCCGCGCCGCGCGGGCCGCACAGCAGGGTGACGTGCGCGCTGTGGGCGGCGACGGCGCGTACGGCGGGGCCGGCGAGCAGCACGTCACCGAAGCTGTCGAGCCGGACGACGAGGGATCTCATGACGCCGGCCTCCCCCCGGTGACGGCCAGCGCGCTGCCTACGGCGGTGAGCAGGTCGGGGGCGCACTGGCCGGCGAAACGTTCCACCTCCGCCGGTGCCGTGGCCGCGTTCGGCACGAGCACGCCCCGGGCACCCGCCGCCCGGGCCGCCAGCACGTCCGCGGCGATGTCGCCGATCACCAGGCACGCGGCGGGCGCGACACCCAGCCGGGCGGCGGCCGTGCGGACCAGGCCGGGCCGCGGCTTGCGGCAGGGACAGCCGGCGTCGGGGGCGTGCGGGCAGAACACCCAGGTGTCCAGCCCGCCCAGCAGCGCGTCGGCGCGTTCGTTGACGCGGAGCACCTGCTCGACGGTGAGCAGCCCGCGTCCGATGCCGGACTGGTTGCTGACCACGCCGGTGGCCAGACCGTGGGACCGGGCCAGGGCGACGGCCGCGGCGGCACCGGGCAGCAGCCGGACCCGGTCGGGGTCGCCGTTGTACGGCACGTCCGCCACGAGGGTGCCGTCGCGGTCGAACAGGACGGCGGAGACGCTGGTCATCCGGCACCTCCCAGCGGTTCGGCGTGCCGGTGGCGGACGACTCCGCGCAGCCAGTGCCGGACGGCGAGCGGCGGGATGAGCACGCTGGTGCCGAGCATCCCGGCGATCTCACGCGCGGTGCGCGGGCCGGGCAGGATGCGGGCGAGGGCGAACTCGGCGGTGCCGAGCGTCCACAGGGCCGCGCAGGCGGTCGCGGCCCGGCGCCGCCCGGTCAGGACGCAGGAGGCGGCGGCGAGGGCCGCACCGGTGACCACCAGGTGGCGGGACAGCCGGCCGCGGGGCGCCTGTGCGCGGTCCCACCAGTCGCGGCCGTGCAGCCGGTTCATCAGGGCGTCGTCGGCGTTGCCGCGCTGTGCGGGCAGTGAGGCCCACCAGTGGGCCGGGCGGACCGGGTGCCGGGTGACCCGCGTGCCCCGGGTCAGGGTCCAGCCGGCCCGCCCCACGCGCAGGGCGAGGTCGGCGTCCTCGCGGAAGGCCCGAGGGAAGCGTTCGTCGAAGCCGCCGGTGCGCTTGAGCGCCTCGGTGCGGTAGGCCATGTCGGCGGTGGCCCAGGCGGCGTCCTCCAGGCCCTTGGTGGTGCGTTCCCAGTCGGTGGGCCGGCGGTCCAGGGGCAGGGGGACACGCAGCTGCCCCTGGACACCGCCGACGTCCGGGCCGGCCTCGCGCAGGTCCGCGGCGAGTCGCCGGGACCAGTCCGGCAGCACCTGGACGTCATCGTCCAGGAAGACCGTCCAGGGCGTACGGACGGTCTGCCAGCCGGCGTTGCGGGCGGCGGCCGGGCCCTTGCCGCCGGTGCGCAGGGTGCGCACCCGGTCGAGCAGCGGCCCGGCCGCCGTCAGCGGCAGGTCGCCGTCGGGCGCGGGCCGGTCGTCCACGACGATCACCTCGTGCGGCGGATGGTCGGCGGCTCCGGCGAGCGCGCGCAGGCACTCGGCAAGGCAGGGGCGGCCGATCGTCGGGACGACGACGGTGTAGGCGGGTGCGCCGGTCATGCGAACGCCTTCCCGCGGCGAATCGCGAACGGCCCGAGCACCAGCAGGTCCACGGGGGCCGAGCCGAAGCACTCCAGGGCGTCCCGGGGATCGTCCACCATGGGCCGTCCGGCGGTGTTCAGGCTGGTGTTGACCACCACCGGCAGCCCGGTCCGCCGTTCGAAGCCCTCGATCATGCGGGCCACCAGCGGCTCCAGGCCCCGGTTCACGGTCTGGATGCGGGCGGTGCCGTCCACGTGGACGACGGCCGGGATACGGGCCCTCCAGTCGGCGGCCACATCGTGCACGAACAGCATGTGGGGGCTGGGCAGCGGCCCGTCGAAGATCTCGGCCGCGCGCTCGGCGAGCACCATGGGCGCGACGGGCCGGAACTCCTCGCGTCCCTTGACCGCGTTGAGCCGCTCCAGGTTCTCCGCCTTGCCGGGGTGGGCGAGCAGCGAGCGGTGTCCGAGCGCGCGCGGCCCGTACTCGCTGCGCCCCTGGAACCAGGCCACGATCCCGTCGGCGGCCAGCGCCTCGGCGGCCGTCTCGGCGATGTCGGCGGGCTCCTCGTACGGTACGGCGGCCCGCTCCAGCCAGGCGCGCAGCTCGGCGTCGCTCCAGCCGCGCCCCAGGGCGGCCGTCGGCATCGGCTCCAGGGTGTCCTTCTGCCCGGCGACGTGCGCCGCCGCGCCCAGGGCCGTACCGGCGTCCCCGGCGGCGGGCTGCACCCACACGTGCCGGAAGCCGCTCTCCCGCCACAGGCGGGTGTTGGCCACGCAGTTGAGCGCGACGCCGCCGGCCAGGGTGAGCGCGTCCTCGCCGGTGCGCTCGCGCAGCCACCGGGCGAGGGCGAGCACGGCCTCCTCCAGGCACAGCTGGGCGCTGGCCGCGAGGTCGGCGTGGTCCTGGCTCCATGCTCCGCCGGCCGGGCGCGGCGGGACGAACTCGGCCCAGGGGACGGGCCGGGCGCGGAAACCGCCCCGCTCGTCGGCCTGGACGTAGGCGCGCAGCCGGTCCGTGAAGCGCGGGGTGCCGTAGGAGGCGAGTGCCATGACCTTGAACTCGTCGCTGCTGCGCAGGAATCCGAGGTGCTGGGTGAGGTCCTCGTAGAACAGGCCGAGGGAGTCGGGCAGCTGCTGGGTGCCGAGGACGGTCAGTTCCCGGTCGGTGTAGCGGCCGGCCAGGTGGGAGCCGCACTCGCCGCGGCCGTCCAGCACGAGGACCGCGCAGTCCGGGTACGGTGAGACCGGTCCGGCGGAGGCCGCGTGCGCGACGTGGTGCGGGACGAACCTCACCTTGGCCGGGTCGAGTCCCGGCAGCGCCTCGGCGAGGAAGTCCGGTGCCCGGCGGGCGTACTGCTGGCGCAGGTGGTCCCAGGGGTCGTGCAGGCCCATCCGCTCGGCGGGCCGGGCCAGGGAGGGGTCGTAGGAGTAGGCGACGGCGTCCAGGTCGGACGGGCCGAGGCCGGCCTGCTCCAGGCACCAGCGGGCCGACTGCTCGGGCAGCTCCCAGGCGGAGAAGGGCACGGGCCGCTTGCCGTGCTTGCGGCGGGAGAACCGCTCCTCCTCCGCCGCCGCCACGATCCTGCCGTCGGTGATGAGGGCGGCCGCGGGGTCGTGGAAGAGTGCGTTGATACCGAGGACGTGCATGCGCTGTCTCCAGGGCCGGGGACGGGCGGCGTCAGGACTGGGGTGCCTCACACGGGTCCGGTTCCGGGGGCCGGGCCGCGAAGTAGGCGATGGTCTGCTTCAGGCCCTCCTCCCAGGGGACCTGCGGCGACCAGCCGAGCAGCTCGTGCGCGAGGGTGGTGTCGGGGCGGCGCCGGCCGGGGTCGTCGACGGGCCGGTCGATGAACGCGATCGGGGAGCGGGAACCGGCGAGGGCGACGATCCGGCGGGCCAGGTCGGCGACGGTGATCTCCTCGCTGCCGCCGATGTTGACGGGACGCACGGATTTGCTCGCGGCCACGCGCAGGATGCCGTCGACCGTGTCGTCCACGTAGCACAGCGAGCGGGTCTGGCTGCCGTCGCCGGTCACCGTGAGCGGCTCGCCGGCCAGGGCCTGGCAGATGAAGGTGGGCACCGCGCGGCCGTCGTCGGCGCGCATCCGGGGCCCGTAGGTGTTGAACAGCCGCACGATTCCGGCGTCCGCCTCCCTGACGCCGGCGTGCGCGGTGACGAGCGCCTCGGCGAACCGTTTGGACTCGTCGTACACGCTGCGCGGCCCGACCGGGTTCACATTGCCCCAATAGCCCTCGTGCTGCGGGTGCACCTGAGGATCGCCGTACACCTCGGAGGTGGAGGCGAGCAGGAAGCGGGCACCGTCGCGTTCGGCGATCGCCAGGGCGTTGCGGGTGCCGAGGCTGCCCACGTCCAGGGTCTCCAGGGGCATGCGCAGATAGTCGGCGGGCGAGGCGGGGCAGGCGAAGTGCAGCACCAGGTCGTAGGGGCCCGGCAGCAGCTCGGGGCACTGCGGTGCCGAGACGTCGCACTGTGTGTAGCGGAAGCCGGGCCGGTCCTCCAGGTGGGTGACGTTCTCGCGGCGCCCGCAGGCCAGGTTGTCGGCGCAGTCGACTTCAACGCCTGAATCCAGCAGCCGCTCGCACAGATGGGAGCCGAGGAAGCCGGCGCCGCCGGTCACGAGGGCGCGCCGCCAGGAGAACGGTGTGTCACCAGTCATTGGGGGCTACTCCTTCGTCGTCCTTCATCCACGCCGTCTGCACCGTCTGGGTCGTCTGGGTCGGCTGAGGCGTCGTGCGCCTGTTGGGAGGCTCGGCGCGGGCGTTCGGCGCGTGCCGCGTCGCCGGGTCCGACGTCGTCGGCCCGTAGAGTCGGCCCGTAGAGGGGAAAGGACAGGGCTCGGGTCCCGCTGGTCCGGAGGACCGCCCTGGTCGGCCGCCGCTGGCTGGACGGCACTGGCAGCTGGGTTCCCCTGCCAGTTGGTTTCACACGTTTGACCCTTATTGTCCGGAATGCCGGGTGCTCGCGCGACTCCGGGGACCGCATACCACGGTGGAGAGGATCACGCACGACGACGTCACGGCGGCGGTACTGGAGACGCTGCGCACACCTGCCCGGCCTCCGGGACGGCTGTCCGCTCTGCATGCCAGATTCAGAACCTGTCGGCGACTGGCCGCCGCGTCCGATGGTCCACCGGCCGCCCCCGGGGCCAGGGCCACCGCTTTCCACGCGATCGTCGCCCGCGACGGCCCATCCGACCCGGCCCGACTCGATCGCGCGGCCACCGCGCCGGCGGGCCCCCTGCCGCCCGTGGCCGGGGTGGCGCCCTCGCACGGGCAGGTCGAGTACGGGGCCCGCCGCCGGCACACGGAGGCGAACGAGCGGAGCGGATCGCCGGCGGGAGTGGGCGCTGCCGGAGACGGGCCGGATGGCCGCCGCGTGCCACTCGATGCGCTGAACCGGGGCCGGCGGGCCGTGTAGCGGGCTGTGCCCGGGGCACTCAACGCGGCGACGGCCGGCCGTTCACGGGCCGCCGCGGTTCACGCAGGAGGTAACGACAATGGGTCACGGCGGAAACGTCATCCAGGAGCTGACCACCGACCACCGTGAGGTCGAGGAGATCTTCGCCCGTATCGAGGCGCTGCCGTCCGGCTCCAAGGAGCGCAAGGACCTCTGCGACCAGGTCACGATCGAGCTGGTCCGCCACTCGGTCGCGGAGGAGGCCTACCTGTACCCGGCGGTGCGCCAGCACCTGACGGGCGGGGACGCCCTGGCCGACAAGGAGCTCGAGGACCACGCCAAGGCCGAGCAGCTCATGAAGGACCTGGAGGGCTGCAAGGCGGACGATCCGCAGTTCGACATGCTCATGACCAAGCTGATGAGCGAGATCCGCTCGCATGTGGCGGACGAGGAGCAGAACCTCTTCCCGCAGATGGAGGGGGCCTGCCCCCCGGACGCGCTGATGGACCTCGGCGACAAGGTCCGCCGGGCGAAGAAGATGGCCCCCACCCGCCCGCACCCGTCGGCACCGGACACTCCCCCCGCCAACAAGCTGCTGGCCCCGGGAACCGGCCTGGTCGATCGCATGCGCGACGCTTTGACGGGCCGCGGCAAGAAGAGCTGACGGGACGCAGTCCACGCTCGGTGTGACGCCGCCCGGCCCTTTCGGGCCGGGCGGCGTCACACCGAGCGCCGGAGTCCCGGGGAAGCCCGCCGGAGTCACGGGGAAGCCAGGGGCGGCCCCTCCTCGGGGTCAGCGCCCGCTCAGAGCCATGGAGTCAGCCGGGTGCCGGCAGAGGGGCGCGGGTCGGTCGTCCGGCGGAGCAGGCGGAACACCTGGAAGAGGGTCAGCGGCCACAGCAGCGCGAAGCACCACAACAGCGCGGGATCCGAGGTGCGGATGCCCATGACCGCGACGAACACCGACGCGGCCGCCAGCAGCAGCACCCCCGCCGGCAGCCAGAACCCGCGCCGCGCCGCGGCCATGCGGCGCACGAACCGGCGGTCCTGCCGCAGGTTCGCCTCGATCCGCAGCAGCGCGAGCCGCTCGCGCGGTGACAGTCGCACCTCGTCGTCCCTCTCCCACGTCTCCCAGTCGTCCACGGCGACGCACCTCCTCCGCCGGTCGGCGGCCTGCGGGTTACGGCCCACCGAGTTCCCCGGACGGGCCGGCCGATGCGGCGCGGGCCCATGGCGCCCCGTCGGGTCCGCGAGGACACCTCTTCTGACGGCCTGACAGCACAGCAGCGGTGGGTGATACCCATGTCGCCCACCGTGACGGCGCACGCCTGCGCGTGACCTCCCCTGGTCCAGGGCAGATACTGCCATTAGCTCCATCAGCGAACTCGGCCCGACGTCGGAACGCAGGTCTCAAGCCCACCCGCAAGGCTCACGAGGAGACACCCATGAGGATGCTGATCAACGTGCCGGAGACCGTCGTGGCGGACGCGCTGCGCGGCTTGGCTGCTGCGTATCCCGACCTGAACGTGGACGTGGAGAACCGGGTCATCGTCCGCCGGGACGCCCCCGTGGCCGGGCAGGTCGCGCTCGTGTCGGGCGGCGGTTCCGGGCACGAGCCGCTGCACGGCGGGTTCGTCGGCCCGGGCATGCTCTCCGCCGCGTGCCCCGGAGAGGTGTTCACCTCCCCGGTGCCGGACCAGATGGCGCGTGCCGCGGCCGCGGTGGACAGCGGCGCCGGGGTGCTGTTCGTCGTGAAGAACTACACCGGCGACGTGCTGAACTTCGACATGGCGGCCGAACTGGCCGAGGACGAGGGCATCCAGGTCGCCAAGGTGCTCGTGAACGACGACGTGGCGGTCACCGACAGCCTCTACACGGCCGGCCGGCGCGGGACGGGCGCGACGCTGTTCGTGGAGAAGATCGCGGGCGCCGCCGCGGCCGAGGGGCAGCCGCTGGAACGGGTGGAGGCCATCGGCCGCCAGGTCAACGAGAACTCCCGCAGTTTCGGCGTGGCCCTCAGCGCCTGTACGACCCCGGCGAAGGGCTCTCCCACCTTCGATCTGCCGGACGGCGAGCTGGAGTTGGGCATCGGCATCCACGGCGAGCCGGGCCGCGAGCGGCGGCCGATGATGACCTCCGGGGAGATCGCCGACTTCGCGGTCAACGCCGTCCTCGAGGACATGCCGCCGCGCGGCCCCGTGCTGGTGCTGGTCAACGGCATGGGCGCGACCCCCCTGCTGGAGCTGTACGGCTTCAACGCCGAGGTGCAGCGGGTACTGCGGGAGCGCGGCGTCTCCGTGGCCCGCACCCTCGTCGGCAACTACGTCACCTCGCTGGACATGGCCGGCGCCTCGGTGACGCTGTGCCAGGTCGACGAGGAACTGCTGCGGCTGTGGGACGCGCCGGTGAAGACCCCGGCGCTGCGCTGGGGGATGTGATACGGCGGAGCAGGCGGCCGCTGATCCGGCCGTACGGTCAACAGCCCTACCACGCAAGGAGTTCCAGTGCTCGACGCCGACTTCTTCCGCCGTTGGATGACAGCGGCCGCCGCGGCCGTGGACCGCGAGGCGGAGCGGCTCACGGCCCTCGACTCGGCCATCGGGGACGCCGACCACGGCAGCAACCTTCAGCGCGGATTCACCGCCGTGGCGGCCGCCCTGGACAAGGAGGCGCCGGACACCCCGGGTGCCGTCCTGACCCTGGCCGGGCGGAAGTTGATCTCGACGGTCGGGGGCGCGTCCGGGCCGCTGTACGGCACCCTGCTGCGCCGAACCGGCAAGGCGCTCGGTGACGCCGCCGAGGTCGGCGAGGAGGAGCTGGCCGCGGCGCTGCGCGCGGGCGTCGACGGGGTGATGGCGCTCGGCGGGGCGGCACCCGGCGACAAGACCATGATCGACGCCTTGGTCCCGGCCGTGGACGCGCTCGGGTCGGGCTTCGCCGCCGCGCGGACCGCGGCGGAGGAGGGCGCGCTGGCCACCACGCCGCTCCAGGCCCGCAAGGGCCGGGCGAGCTACCTGGGCGAGCGCAGCATCGGCCACCAGGACCCGGGGGCGACCTCGTCGGCGCTGCTGATCGCCGCGCTGGCCGACACGGCGGAGGCGAACGGTGAGTGAGGGGAAGCTGGTCGGGATCGTGCTGGTGTCGCACAGCGCGGAGGTGGCCGCCTCGGTCGCCGAGCTGGCGAAGGGGCTCGCGGGCGGCGCGCCCTCGGTGCCGGTGGCCGCGGCGGGCGGCACCGAGGGCGGCGGGCTCGGCACCAGCGCCGAGCTGATCTCCGCCGCCGCGGCGTCGGTGGACCGGGGGGCCGGGGTGGCGGTCCTCACCGACCTGGGCAGCGCGGTGCTCACCGTGAAGGCGCTGCTCGCCGAGGGCGACGAACTGCCGGACGGGACCCGCCTGGTGGACGCGCCGTTCGTCGAGGGTGCGGTGGCCGCGGTGGTCACCGCCGCCGCGGGCGCCGGCCTGGACGCCGTGGAGGCCGCGGCGGCGGAGGCGTACAGCTACCGGAAGGTGTGACGCTCCCGGCCGTCCGGGGGCGGTGCCTGGCGGGGCGTCACCTCGGCCCGATGCCGAGCGCGGGTCATCTCTTCATGGCGAAGAGCCTGGCCAGCCGCTCCCCCGCCGTCACCGCCGCCGCGCGGTCCTGGATGGGTCTGACCCGGGAGTTGCGGAAGACGATGTAGGTCACGCCGGAGGACGCCCCGCCGACGCGCGGGTCGGGCCGGATGCCGAGGCCGCGCGCGGTGGCGTAGGAGGCCTCGCCGATGATGTCGCGCGCGCCGGTGTCGCCGACCACCGCGTACTGCACCCGGCCCCGGTAGACGACGGCGGCCAGGGAGCCGCCCCGTACGCCGGACGCACGGTAGTTCCAGCGCGAGCTCGGCGCCGGGACCACGATGTAGGGCAGCTTCTCGGCGTTCAGATGGCGCCCGTCGGACTGCTGGAAGGCGGTGGTGGGGGCGAAGTACGGGTCGGTGCGGCGGTTGCAGCGGGCGGTGGGCCTGCCGTCGCAGTCGATGTCCAGGTCGGCCTTCCAGAAGACGGCGTCGCGGGTGCCGCAGACACGGACGGTCGCGGGGCTGTCGGCGTCGGTGCGGTAGCGGCCCCGGGAGATTTGGGTACACCGGCCGGCCGCCCGGGCCAGCAGGTCGGCGGCGGTGACCGCGCCTTTGCCTCCGGCCACGGGCCGTTCCTGGGGCGGGACGGCGGTGGCCGGGGCGGGCACCGCCGCCGGGGCGAGCAGGGCGGCGCCGGCCGCGGCCAGCATCAGCGACGGGACACGCACGATGGGGGACCCTCTCGTCGGGGACGGACGTCCAGCCCACTGTGCGGTGGCGCAGGGCGCGCGGCCACGGGGGCCGCCGGGAAGGGGCCGGATGGAGCACGCTTCTGACACCCCGTAAGGGGACATCGCGGAGACGGAGGGGGCGGGAGGGGTGGCGGGGACAACAGGGGCCGGGGGATCCGGACCTGTCCCGCCCGGATCCCCCGGCCACCCGCGCCGGCGCGGGATCGGCGACGACAGCGTGTCCGCGCCACGGGCATGAACTCCCGTGTCCTGGCGGGCAGTTCAGCCGTAGGAGCCTCAGCATACGTAACGTGCGGGCATGGTCACCAACACGCCCCTCTTGCTGTGGCCGTACCGGCCGGGCATATTGGTCCGGACCTTTACATGAGTCGAGGCCGTCCCCGGGGAGGCAGAGCCGTGCGACGCGTCGCCCTTCCCCTCGTACTGGTCTGCGGGGCGCTGCTGCTGGTCGCGTCCTGCGGCTGGAGCCGGGCCGACGGCGACGGCCGGGCGCCCGGCGCTCCGGGCGGGGTCACCGCGGCGGCGGGCAGCGCCACGAGCGTGCACGTGATGTGGAACGCGGCGCCGGGCGGTGCCGGCGTCCGCGCCTACGAGGTCTATCGCGGCACCACAAAAGTGGCTGAAGTAGCGGGTTCACAGCACATGGTGGACGTCACCAGGCTCAGGCCGTCCACCATGTATGCCTTTACCGTGCGGGCCCGGGACAGCGGGGGCCGGCTGGGTCCGCCCAGTCGCGCGGTGCGGGCCCGGACACCGGCCGCGGTGGCGGCGGACCGCTCGGCACCGACCCGGCCGTCGAGGGCCACCGGGCGGGCCGCGGGCAGCCGCGCGGTCCAGCTGTCCTGGGGCGCGTCCCGGGACGACCGGGGCGTGGTGTCGTACGACGTCTACCAGGGCGGGGTGAAGATCCACAGCGTCGGCGGGAACCAGACCGCCACCGTGGTCACCGGCCTGCGGCCCGGCAGCCGTTACGTGTTCACGGTGCGGGCGCGGGACGCCGCCGACAACCTCTCCCCCGCCGGCCCGGCGGTCCGCCTCACCACGCCGGGCAGCGACGACGGCCGGGACACCGCGCCCACCGGGTTCACCGCCGCCACCCATAGCTCCGGCGGGGCCTACTACATCGACCTCGCCTGGGATCCGCCGCGCACGGACGGTGTGATCACCGAGTACCGGATCCAGCTGGACGGCGCCGCGGCCAGCTCGCTCGTCTGGGGCGGCACACCGCCGCGCGGCCGGGCGCACCACAGCTTCTACCTGGGCACCGCCGCCGGGGAGGAGCACCGGGTACGGCTGCGGGCCCGGCTGCCGGACGGCACCTGGGGCGGCTGGTCGGCACAGCGCACGGTGACCACGGGCGGCTGACCGGCACCGGGCGTGTCCGCATGCGCCGGACGGAGGACTCCGTCACCTGACCGGACCCCGCCGGAGTGCGGGCGTGGCCGGGACCGCGTTGGCTGCGGTTGAGGCAGCACGGACGTTTCCCGACCCTCGGCGGCGCATGGGACGTACCGCCAACCGTGCCGCCGGAGGCCACCCCATGGACAACTCGCGACTTCTGCTCCGCTCCGGCCTGACCCTCGCGGCTGCCGCCGCGCTCCCGGCCGCGCTGGCCGGGCCGTCCGCCGCGGCCTCGGGCATCTCGGTCAGCACCACCGGCTCGACGGTCTCGGTGGTCACCAGCGCGTGCACCCAGATCAACGGCAGCTGGGGGACGGCGGCCCTGCTCACCAGCCGCCAGGCGAACTTCGCCCAGGGCCGGCAGGTGGCCCTGTCCGGCACGTCCGTCAGCCAGTCCGCGGCCTGGTCGTCGGTGAGCCCGGGGACGTACACCGTGGTGGTGGTCTGCTCCAGCGGCAGCACCGCGGGCAGCCAGTCGGTGATCGTCTCCGCGCCCGCGAGGCCGACGATCTCGTCGACGTCCAGCGCGGCGCCGTCCCGGGGCGTGATGGGCGGCCTCGGCGGCGCCGCCCGCGACTACGGCCCGCTGACCCTCGGCATCGGCGCGGCCCTGGTCGGCGCCGGGGTCGTCGCCACGGGCTGGGTCCTGCACCGCCGCTCGAAGCCGTACCGGCTCTGAGCAGCCGTACCGGCTCCGAGGGACGCCCGTGCCGCACCGGGCCCCGCGGCCGTATCGGCCGGGCCGCCCGTGCCGCACTGAACCCCCGCGGCCGTACCGGCTCCGAGCAGCCGCCACGGCGCCGTCAGGTCTCCTTCTGCCCTTCCGTGGGCAGTGCGGGGAACTCCGCCAGGGCGTGGGTGAGCCACTGGGTCCAGAAGGTCTCCAGGTCGATCCCCGCCCGCAGGACCAGGTGGCGCAGCCGGTCCTCCGGGGCGTCCCGGTCCGGCGGGAAGTCGCGCTTCTCGATCTCCTGGTACTCGGCCAGCTGCCGCCGGTGCAGCTCCAGGTGGCGGCGCAGATCGGCCTGAAGGCCCGCCGTGCCGACCACGGCCGCCGCGCGCAGCCGCAGCAGGAGCGTGTCCCGCATCGGCTTGGGATCCTGCGCGGCGGCGGTCCAGCGCTCCAGTTCGGCACGGCCCGCGGGCAGGACCTCGTAGCTCTTCTTCTGCCCGCGGGCCGGCTGCTCGGCCGGCAGCGTGCGGATGAACCCCTCGGCCTCCAGTTTCCCCAGCTCGCGATAGATCTGCTGGTGCGTCGCGGACCAGAAGTAGCCGATCGACTTGTCGAACCGGCGGGTCAGCTCCAGTCCCGACGACGGCTTTTCCAGCAGGGCGGTGAGAATCGCGTGCGGGAGTGACATGGGCTCATCCTAGGGAGGCGCGCGCCGGGCCCTACAGCGCCGCCGCCAGCTCGGTGCCCTGCTTGATCGCCCGCTTGGCGTCCAGTTCGGCCGCGACGTCCGCGCCGCCGATCAGGTGCGCGCTGCGCCCGGCGGCGACCAGCTCGTCGTACAGGTCGCGACGCGGCTCCTGGCCGGTGCAGAGCACCACCGTGTCGACCTCCAGGACCGTGCTCTCCTCGCCGACGGTGATGTGCAGGCCGGCGTCGTCGATCCGGTCGTAGCGCACGCCGGGCACCATGGTCACGCCGCGGTGCTTCAGCTCCGTGCGGTGGATCCAGCCGGTGGTCTTGCCGAGACCGGCGCCGACCTTGCTGGTCTTGCGCTGCAGCAGGTGGACCTGGCGGGGCGGCGCGGACCGCTCCGGGGCGGCGAGTCCGCCCGGCGCCTGGTAGTCCATGTCGACGCCCCAGTGGCGGAAGTACGTCTCCGGGTCCTCGCTGGCCTTGTCGCCGCCGTCGGTAAGGTACTCGGCGACGTCGAAGCCGATGCCGCCGGCGCCGAGGACGGCGACGCGGTCGCCGACGGGGGCGCCGTCGCGCAGGACGTCGAGGTAGCCGAGGACACGCGGGTGGTCGACGCCGGGGATGTCGGGGGTGCGCGGGGTGACACCGGTGGCCACGACGACCTCGTCGTAGCCGGCGAGGTCGTCGGCGCTCACCCAGGTGCCCAGGCGTACGTCGACGCCCTGGGCGTCGAGCTGGTGGCGGAAGTAGCGCAGGGTCTCGTCGAACTCCTGCTTGCCGGGCACCTTGCGGGCGACGTTGAGCTGGCCGCCGATCTCGCTCGCCGCGTCGAACAGGGTGACCGTGTGGCCGCGTTCGGCGGCGGAGACCGCGCAGGCGAGGCCGGCCGGGCCGGCGCCGACGACGGCGACGCGCTTGGCCAGCCGGGTCGGGGAGAGCACCAGCTCGGTCTCGTGGCAGGCGCGCGGGTTGACCAGGCAGGAGGTGATCTGCCCGCTGAAGGTGTGGTCGAGGCAGGCCTGGTTGCAGCCGATGCAGGTGTTGATGGCCTCCGGCGTGCCGGCGGCGGCCTTGGCGACGAAGTCGGGGTCGGCGAGCATCGGGCGGGCCATGGAGACCATGTCCGCATAGCCACCGGCCAGCAGTTCCTCGGCGAGTTCCGGGGTGTTGATGCGGTTGGTCGTCACCAGGGGCACGGAGACCTCGCCCATGAGCTTCTTGGTGACCCAGGTGTAGGCGCCGCGCGGCACGGAGGTGGCGATGGTGGGGATGCGGGCCTCGTGCCAGCCGATGCCGGTGTTGATGATCGTGGCCCCGGCGGCCTCGACGGCCTTGCCGAGGGTGACGACCTCCTCCAGCGAGGAGCCGCCCGGGACCAGGTCCAGCATGGACAGCCGGTAGATGACGATGAAGTCCTCGCCGACGGCCTCGCGCACCCGCTTGACGATCTCGACCGGGAAGCGCATCCGGTTCTCGTACGAGCCGCCCCAGCGGTCGGTGCGCCGGTTGGTCGGCGCCGCGGTGAACTCGTTGATGAGGTAGCCCTCGGAGCCCATGATCTCCACGCCGTCGTAGCCGGCCTGCTTCGCGAGGCGGGCGGCGCGGGCGTAGTCGTCGATGGTCCGCTCGATGTCGGCGTCGGTCAGCTCGCGGGGCGCGAAGGGGCTGATCGGCGCCTGGAGCGGGCTCGGGGCGACCATGTCCCGGTGATATGCGTACCGGCCGAAGTGCAGGATCTGCATGGCGATCCGGCCGCCCTCGCGGTGCACTGCCTCGGTGATGGTCCGGTGCTGCTCGGCCTCCGCCTCGGTGGTGAGCTTGGCTCCGCCCTCGTACGGCCGCCCCTCCTCGTTGGGTGCGATGCCGCCGGTGACGATGAGGCCCACTCCGCCGCGCGCGCGGGCCGCGTAGAACGCCGCCATCCGCTCGAAGCCACGCTCGGCCTCCTCCAGGCCGACGTGCATCGAGCCCATGAGGACGCGGTTGGGCAGCGTGGTGAAGCCCAGGTCGAGCGGGGTCATCAGGTGCGGGTAACGGCTCATCGGGCCCTCCGTGCGCGGTGTCGTCGCTCCTTGTTGTAGAGGAAGCCCGACCGTTTATGCAACTAGTTGCACAACTGCCGCCGGGTGACGGCGACCACTTCTGCACCCACCTCGCCACGATCACGCTGTACCTACGCGTACGTACACAGGACGTCTGCGGGGAGACGTCCGGACGGCCCTTCCCGCCTCGGTCCCACGCACGTACGCCCCGGCCGGCGGTGAGCCGGCCGGGGCGTCGCCCTGAGGGTTCAGCGGCTTTCCAGGCGCAGATGCAGGTCCCGCTCCTGGTCGCCGGAGGCCGTGCAGGTCTCCTCCACGGTGAATATCGAGTCCAGGGTGGTGCGGAACCGGTTCACGGCCCAGTAACCGCCCTGGACGTCCGCCTGGACGGACGCACCCAGGTGCACGGGCGGGCAGCCGCCCGTGCGGGGGTCCGCGACGTCGTACGTGCCGAGCCACACCATCGGCCGGGTCTCGTGGAGCTGCTGGGGCTCCTCGTCCGCTCCCCGGTCGGAGGCGAAGCACGACCTCAGGGCGTCGAAGACGATGCGGGCGTCCTCCTTGGAGCCGCTGATCTCCACCGTGACGGTTTCCGGATGCGACCGCTCCGTGTCTGCCATTGATCGCTCCTTTCGTGGCCGCGCTGCGGTGGAAGGGAGTACCCCGCCGAACCGCGTCCATCCTCAGCAAAGCACCACCGGCGGCCGCACACACTTCAGCTGCGGGCGAACTTGTACGTCTTGCTGTCCGTCAGCACGCAGAAGCCGGGCGAGATCACGATCACGCGCAGGATGCCGCTGCGGCGGTCGTAGTCGATGCCCTCCGCCTCGAAGGCGCCCGAGCAGGAGCTGCGCAGTGGCAGCCCGCGCAGGGCGGTGACGTGGCCGGAGACGTCCGCCGTGCCGTCGGGTGCGGCCGACAGGTCGATCTGGAGCAGCGGCTTGGGGATGCCGAAGAGGCTGCCCTCGGGGTCGTCGGAGGAGCACAGCAGGGTGGTCGGGCCGGAGAAGTCGCAGCCCTGGACGTCCCGGACGGCGTGGTCCAGCCGGACGGCCGAGACCTGCGGGAGGTCGGCCGAGGGGGAGGTGGAGGCGTTGACGCCCGGAGTCGGGAAGACGAGAAAGCGGGTCATCGTGCCGTACTCGCCCGAGAGCATCCACCGGCCGTCGGGCGAGATGGCGACCCAGGAGTTGTTGAGCGCCTCGCCCGCTTTCAGTGTGTGGACGTACTCCGACCAGGCGCCGCCGGGTGCCTGCACGCGGAACATCTTGGAGTTGCCGGAGTCCCGCTGGTAGGGCTCGATGGAGAAGCCGTCGTACGAGGCGTCGGGGTCGCCGACGTGGTTCCAGCCGCGGAGGGAGAGACCGACCGGGATGGTGCCGATGCCGGTGTAGTGGTTGGGGCTGTTCGCCGGAACCTCCACCGAGGTCAGGCCCTGGCTCTCGGTCAGCGGGTCGGCGCGGTCGGAGCCGGTCTCGGTCCAGGTGTCGGCAGCGGCGGCGGAGGTGGGCATGGCCAGGGACACGACGGCGGTGGTGGCGAGGGTGACGAGTACGGCGAGAACTGCGTGACAACGTTGCCGGGCGGACGCGGGCATGGCCGACTCCTCGGACGGGGGACGGGGACACCGGGTGGCCGGGTGGGGACACCCGGTCGGCGGACAGTGTGGCGTGGCGTGTTAGTCATGTACAGGCCAATGCCGCAACATGAGCGTGATCCCTCACGGCCCGCCGGACCGCGCTGTACGGTCTCGGCAGGAGGCCCCGCAGCGCGCGCAGCACCGACGCGGCGACTTCGGCGGACGTCCGCCGCCGTGTTGAGAGAGGGTGGACATAGACGGTGACGGCGGCGGAGAGTCGGGTGTGAGCGCGGTAGAACAAGGGGAGTCGGCACGGGGAACGGCGTACCGTGCGGACGGTCGAAGGCGGTGCGTGGCATGAGTGCAGCCGAGGCTCCGGTGACGGAGAGCGGCGAGCCCGCGCGCGGGCCGGTGCGGCCAGGCGGTCTGCTCGACGTGCTGGGCGTGGCGTCGGTGGTACTGGACACCGAGGGCCGGATCGTGCTGTGGAGCCCGCAGGCCGAGGAGCTGTTCGGTTACACCGCGCAGGAGGCCCTCGGCCAGTACGCCGCCCGGCTGATGGTGCACGAACGGCACAGCCAGCTGGTCGGCAAGCTCTTCGCGGAGGTGCTGCGCACCGGCCGCAGCTGGGCCGGCGGCTTCCCGATCCGGCACAAGGACGGCAGCACCCGGGTGGTGGAGTTCCGCAACATGCGGCTGCTCGACGACCGCGGGGACGTCTACGCGCTCGGGCTCGCCGCCGACCAGTCGACCGTACGGCGGCTGGAGCAGGACGTGGCGCTGTCCGAGCGGATGGTGAAGCAGTCGCCGATCGGATACGCCGTGCTCGACACCGAACTGCGGTTCGTCTCGGTCAACCCGGCCCTGGAGAGGATCAACGGGGTACCGGCCGCCGCGCACGTGGGCCGGACGCTGCACGAGGTGCTGCCGATGCTGGACTCCACTTCCCTGGAGGCCGGCGCCCGGCAGGTGCTGGAGACCGGCGAGCCCGTGATCGACGACACGCTCGTCGGCCGTACCCCCGCCGACCCGGACCACGACCGCACCTGGGCGCACTCGCTGTACCGGCTCGAGGACACGATGGGCAACGTGCTGGGCGTGGCCGTCTCGGTGGTCGACATCACCGAGCAGCACCAGGCCTCGCTGGAGGCCGAGGCGGCGCGGCGGCGCCTCGCGGTCATCGCGGACGCCTCCGCCCGGATCGGCACGACGCTCGAACTGGAACGCACCGCCTCCGAGCTGGCCGAGGTCGCCGTGCCGGAACTGGCCGACGTGGCCGCCGTGGACCTGCTGGACGCGGTGGTGGAGGGCCGGCCCAGCGCCCTCGGCCCGTCGGAGTCGGCGGTGATCCGGGCCCTCGCGCTCCGCCCGGACGACGAGTCGGACGCCGTACGGGCCGCCGATCCGCCCGGCCAGATCGCCCTGTACGCGCCCGACCGCCTGGTCACCGAGTGCGTCCGCACCGCCGAGGCGGTGCTGCTGCCGCAGGTGAAGGACGAGGATCTGCCGCGCATCGCCCGCTCCCCCGAGGCGGCGGTCCTGCTCGGCCGGGCGGGTCTGCACTCGTACCTCGCGGTGCCGCTGATCGCGCGCGGCGAGGTGCTGGGCGCGCTGGACCTCAAGCGCACCCGCAATCCGGCCCCCTTCGACGAGGACGACGTGCTGCTGGCGCGGGAGCTGGCCGCCCGCGCGGCCGTGCAGATCGACAACGCGCGCTGGTACCAGAACGCCCGCAACACCGCGCTCACCCTTCAGCGCAGCCTGCTGCCCAGCGATCCGCCGGTGACCACCGGCCTGGAGGTGGCCTCCCGCTACCAGCCGGCGGGCGCCACCAGCGAGGTCGGCGGCGACTGGTTCGACGTCATCCCGATGGACGGGGGCAAGACCGCGCTCGTCGTGGGCGACGTGATGGGCAGTGGCATCAGCGCCGCCGCCACGATGGGCCGGCTGCGCACCGCGACGACCACCCTCGCCGCCCTCGACCTCGACCCGGCCCGGCTGCTGGAGCACCTGGACAAGACGACGTCGGCCCTGGACCACTCCATCGCGACCTGCGTGTACGCCGTCCACGACCCGCATCTGCGCCAGTGCCGGATCGCCAACGCCGGCCATCTGCCGCCGGCCCGGGTACGGCCCGGCCGCCCGCCGGAGCTGCTCGACCTGCCCACCGGGGTGCCGCTGGGGGTGGGCGGGGTCCAGTTCTCCACCGTCACGGTCGACTTCGAACCCGGCGACGAGCTGGTGTTCTACACCGACGGTCTGGTGGAGACCCGCTGCCATTCGCTGGACGAGCGGCTGGCCTTCCTGCTGTCCCTGCTCGACGACCCGGCCCGCCCGTTGGAGGAGACCTGCGACCTCCTCCTGCGCACGCTGCACCACCCGGACAACCACGACGACGTGGCCCTGCTCATCGCCCGGGCGCAGGAACTGCCGTAGCCCTCAGGCCCGTACGCCGATCACCACGTGCGCGTACCGGTCCTCGCTCACCGCCAGCCGGGCCGTCAGGCCCGCGTCGGCGAAGACCCGTACGGCGGCCGGTGCCTGGCGTTCGCTGGTCTCGCTCAGCAGGCAGCCGCCGGGCGCGAGCCACTCGGGCGCCCCGGCGGCCACCCGGCGCAGCACGTCGAGGCCGTCGGCGCCGCCGTCCAGCGCGACCAGCGGCTCGTGGTCGCGAGCCTCCGCAGGCAGTAGGGCGACCTCGGTGGTGGGCACGTAGGGCACGTTGGCCGTCAGGAGGCCCACCCGGCCGCGCAGGGGCGCGGGCAGGGCGTCGTACAGGTCGCCCTGGTAGGCCCGGCCGCCGTGGGCGGCGAGATTGCGGCGGGCACAGCGTACGGCGGCCGGGTCGATGTCGGCGGCGTGCACCTCGGCCCCGTCGAGGGCGGCGGCCAGGGCAGCGCCGAGCGCACCGGAACCACAGCACAGGTCCACGACGACGGCGGCGTCCGGCGCCGCGGCCAGCGCCTGGTCGACCAGGAACTCGGTACGCCGGCGGGGGACGAACACCCCCGGTTCCACGGTGACGCGCAGGCCGTGGAACGCCGCCCAGCCGAGGACCTGTTCGAGCGGCTGACCGGCGGCGCGCCGGTCCACCATGCGGGTCACTTCCTCGGGGGTGCGGGCACCGGCGAGGATCAACTCGGCCTCTTCCTCGGCGAAGACGCACCCTGCGGCGCGCAGCGCGGAGACTGCGGGGGACGGGGAGAACGGAACGGGAGTGGCCATGAAAGCCGAAAGCCTTTCGGGAGCGCGAAACGTCTGGGCGCTCCCGCGGTCACCGCTTCCGGTGTACCGCGCGGTCACGAGGAGAGAGCACCCCAGCCGACACAGCGGTAATGGGTCTCACCTCCTCATCGTCATCGGGCCGCGGACATCCGCGGCGGAACGGCCACCTTACCCCAAGGGATGCGGGAAAAGGGCCGGTTGGGGCGGACGGGACCGCTCCGCCCCCACTGGGCCACAGACGGCCGCTCAGACGCCGACCGTCTCCTCGGCCTCTTCCTCGGCCTCCTCGGCGTCCCGCCGGGCCTGCCGCTCGGCCTCGGTCGCGGTGGGCGCGGTGCCGGTCTCGGGACGGACCGGCTCCTGCCGGGCCCGGCGGGCACGCTCGTACAGGCCGGCGACCGCGGTCACCCCGAGGCCGGCCA
This sequence comes from Streptomyces sp. NPDC036984, assembly GCF_055607665.1. Lineage (NCBI taxonomy): Bacteria > Bacillati > Actinomycetota > Actinomycetes > Kitasatosporales > Streptomycetaceae > Streptomyces > Streptomyces sp. NPDC036984. The sequence goes on along the minus strand of NZ_JBVJRL010000013.1, from coordinate 120,750 downwards.
GCAGCCAGCCGACGAGGGTCCACACCGTGCGGGCGAGGCCGTCGTCGCCGAAGTAGAGCAGGCTGCGGACACCCTCGACGAAGCCGGCACCGTTCCAGAAGGCGTGCAGGGTGCCGAAGAAGCCGTTCTGCAGTTCCGGCCGGAACAGGCCGCCGGAGCTGGTGAAGTTCAGCATCACGAACAGCACCATCATGGTGAGCGTGGTCCACCGCTTGAGGAAGGTGTGGAGGCCGACGCCGATGAGCAGGATGCCCGCCGAGTACAGCCAGGCCATGGCCCAGACGCCCGCGAGGTCGTGGTGGGCGAGGTGGAACACCGGGCCGGCGAGCAGCGCGCCGATGCCGCTGACCACGGCCGAGACGCCGAGCGCGAGCAGCGCCCGGACCCGCATCGCGAGGGCGGCGCCGGCGGCACCGAGGGCGGCGACCGAGGCGTAGGAGCCGATGCTGACCGCGATCAGCAGGAAGAACAGGCCCTGGCCGGTGGGGTCGTCGGGGACCGGCTTGGCCACGTCGGTGACCGTCAGCGGGACGCCCTCCTCGACCGCGACCGGCGTGAAGACCTTCTCGACGGCCGTGGCGCCCATGTCGGAGGCGGCGCTCGCGACCAGCAGTTCGGGCGACTTGGCGCTCGGCACATAGGCGCCGGTCACATCCCGGGACCTGAGCAGGCCGACGGCGTCGGCGCGGGTGGCCACCGTGCGGACGTCGAGCTTGTCCCCCGCGGCGTCCTTCACCGTCTGCGCGAAGACCTTCGCCTTCGGGGTGGTGCCGACGACGGCGACCGGCAGGTGGTGCGGCTCGGGGGTGACGAACGCCCCCATGTACGCGAGCCCCATGCCTATGCACATCAGCAGCGGGGTGATCAGGTGCGTGAGCACATGACGCAGTGCCGGTGACCTCATCGCGCGCGACCCTCCAAAGGTTGGCTTATACAACTTTCCATTCAAGTTGTACTATACAACTAGAACGCCGGAGGAGGTATTCCCGTGAGCGCAGCGGAGTCGGCCGTCGAGACGATCCAGCGCGAGATGACCATCTTCGCCCGCCGGGCCCGCGCCTCGGCGGGCCGCATGCACCCCGAGCTGTCCTTGGTGTCGTACACCCTGCTCGGGCACCTGGAGGAGCAGGGCGGCTGCCGGGCCACGGACCTGGCGGCCCACTACGCCCTGGACAAGTCCACGGTCAGCCGCCAGGTCGCGGCACTGGAGCGGGCCGGGCTGGTCGAGCGCCGGCTGGATCCGGAGGACCACCGCGTCCAGGTGCTGCATCTGACGGACGCCGGCCAGGAGATCCTGGCCCAGGTCACCCGCAGCCGCCGGGCCGCCTTCCAGGAGCGGCTCGCGAACTGGCCGGAGGAGGACCTGGTGCGGTTCGCCGCGTACCTGGAGCGGTACAACGCGGGACCGGGCGGCACGAGGGCGGACTGAAGCCGTCCCGGTGGGGGCGCGGCGGGGCCGGCGGTCACGGGCCGGGGGCTGGGCCGCCGGTGACGCCCGTCCTCCGGCGGGCCGGGCGACCCACCAGGGGTGCGGCCGTGACAGCCGGGCCATCGCGCCGAGCCATCGCGCGATGGCCCGGCCTCGGGCGGCCAGGCCCTGTCGGGAGTCCGACGACAGGACCTAGGGGGTTTCGTTTGGATCAGGTCGGATCAGGCCGCGGCGCATGGTGCGGTGCATCGCAAGGCGGAGGATCACCCGCGTACTGGGCGTACTCGGGTGGTCCGACAACGCGGCGAGGTGCCGTGCCGGGCGTCGCGGACCCGGGCTGATCCAAACGAAACCCCCTAGGCCGCCGGCACCGGCGTCCGGTCGTCCGGCAGCCGCTCCGGTGCCCGGGCCGCCAGGAACGCCGTGCGGCGGCGCAGGCGGAAGCCGAGGGACTCGTACAGCCGGATGGCGCCCGTGTTCCCCGCGCCGGTGTGCAGGAACGGCGTCTCGCCGCGCTCCCGGATGCCGTGCGCGACCGCGAGGATCAGACGGGTGGCCAGGCCCTCTCCGCGGAAGGCCGGGTCGGTGCAGACCGCGCTGATCTCGGTCCAGCCCGGCGGACGGAGCCGCTCCCCCGCCATCGCGATGAGCGCGCCGCCCCGCCGGATGCCGAGGTAGGTGCCGAGTTCCACGGTGCGCGCCAGGAACGGCCCGGGCTGGGTGCGCGCCACCAGGTCGAGCATCTCGGGCACGTCCGCGGGGCCGAGCCGGACCGCCTCCGCGTCCGGTGCGGCGGCCACGCCGTCGTCCACGAGCTGCACACCCTCGACCCGCACGGTGATCTCCCAGCCCTCCGGGACCTCCCCGCGGAAGCCGGGCAGCGGGATCTCCGCGCCGGGCCCGGCCAGCGCGGCCAGGTCCGCCCAGTCCTGTGCGTCCGGTTCGTCGGGCAGGGCCAGCCACGGGGAGACGTCGACCGGGTAGCGCACCACCCGGCCGCGCCGCTCGGCGAGGTGGGCGTGCGGGCCGGTCAGGGAGGCGCGGGCCGGGTTGTCGAGGACGTGCGGGACGCCGGCGGCGGCCCGGCCGGGACCGCCCGGCGTGCTCGCGACGCTCATACGGCCACCTCGATCTCGGTCCTGGAGACGTATGCCTGGGGCATCCTCGTGTCCTCGCTTCTCTCCGGCTGTCACCGGCGCACGGAGCCGGCACTCGGCGGCAAGGAGCGGCGCCGGGCCGGTATTCCCAGCCCCGGGCAGAGTTCACACGGCCGCAATGAGCGGGGTGCCGACCAGAGACCGAGCACCCGGAACGACAGCGTACGGTTGAACCATGAACGTCACGCGAGGCTTCACGGGCCGTCCGCGCCTGCACAATCCGGGGCTGCCGCCCGGACAGTACGACGCGCGCGACGACTGGCCCGTCCTGTCCGCCGAGGTCACCCCGGACCTCTCATACGCCGACTGGTCCTTCCGTATCGACGGCCTGGTCGAGCGCTCGCACACCTGGGACTGGGACGCCGCCCACGCGTTGCCGGCGTCGGCGTACGAGGGCGACATCCACTGTGTGACCGGCTGGTCGAAGTTCGGTGTGCGGTTCGGTGGCGTCTCGCTGGACGCCTTCCTGAGTGTGGTCCAGCCACATGGGTCCGCCACACATGCCCTCGCCCACTCCCACACCGGTTACACCACCAACCTGCCGCTCGCCGACCTCACCGGCGGGCGGGCCTGGATCGTCTGGGAGTACGACGGCGAACCGCTGGCGCCGGAGCACGGCGGCCCGGCGCGACTGCTGGTGCCCCACCTCTACTTCTGGAAGAGCGCGAAGTGGATCGCGGGCATCACACTCCTGGACCACGACGAGCCGGGCTTCTGGGAGCGCAACGGCTACCACGCGCGCGGCAACCCCTGGGAGGAGCAGCGGTACTCCGGTGACTGAGACGGTGACGACGACACAGACGCAGACGCAGACGGCACAGCTGACACAGGCGCAGGCGGAGGCGGAGGCTCAGGCGGAGATGCAAGCGCGGACCGCAGAGGCGACACGCACGACCGGCCGGACCCCGGACTCCTCCGTACCGGCCACCGGATCAACCGCCGCAGCCGCCGATTCGGCCGCCCCGCCCACCGGATCGACCACTTCGCCCACCGGATCGACCACTTCGCCCGCCGGTCCCGCGACGCGTTTCGCGGTGCCCGGGCGGATCGCCGTGAGCGGCCAGGTGGCGACCATGTGGCAGACCGCCACGCTGACCGAGATCCGGCGCGAGACGCCGCACGCGGCCACGTTCCGGCTTGCGGTGCCGCAGTGGGCGGGGCATCTGCCGGGCCAGCACCTGATGCTGCGGCTGACCGCGGCGGACGGCTATGTGGCACAGCGCCACTACTCGATCGCATCCGCCCCGGACGACTCCGGCCACATCGAGCTGACCCTGGACCGAGTGCCGGACGGCGAGGTCTCCGGCTGGTTCCACACCGTGGCCAGGCCCGGGGACACGGTCGAGGTGCGCGGTCCGCTGAGCGGCTTCTTCGCCTGGCCCGGCGACCGGCCCGCACTGCTGCTCGGGGCCGGCTCCGGGATCGTCCCGCTGATGTCGATGGTGCGGCACCACCGGGCGCGCGGTCTCGGCGTCCCACTGCGGATGCTGGTGTCGGCGCGCAACCCCGAGGAGCTGATCTACGCCGACGAACTGGGCGCGGAGACGACGCCCGTGTTCACCCGCAGCGCCCCGCCCGGGGCGCCGGTGGGACGTATGACGGCCGCACATGTGGCGCCGCTCCTGGCCGAGCAGCCCGCCGGTGGGTGGGAGGCATATGTCTGCGGGTCCAACGGGTTCGCCGAGCACGCGTCCCGGCTGCTGGTCGCGGCGGGCCAGCCGGTGGAGCGGATCCGGATCGAACGGTTCGGCTAGGCCGGGTGATTCGGCCAGGCCGGGTGGTTCGGCCAGGCGCCCAGGTCTCGCGGCGGGCGTCCGGCGCGCGGTCGTGGGGCGCATGGCGCGTCCCGTGCTCCACGTGGGCCGGAACTCGCGGTTCGCGGCATGCGCGAGGGGCGCCGAACGGGGTACGAGACGGGTGTGGACGCTCGCGCACGTGAGCGGTGGGGACGGTGGACCGGCGATCCGGCTCCTCCGGCTCTCCGGCTCCGGCGGTGGCGAGGAGGTGGACATGCGTACCCGGGTGCGTGGCTGGCGCTGGCGGCGCAATCCTCTGCGGCGCCGGGCGGATGTCGTGGAAGCGTGGACGGTGCTGGTGGTCGCCGTCCTGCTGTTCGTCGTCGCGCCTCTGGTCGGCGTGGCCGCGGGTCTGCACGCCCATGAGCAGGCCGCGTCGCTCGCCGCGGCACAGCGGGCGGAACGCCATCAGGTACGCGCCGTGGTGATAGGCGATCCGCCCGAGCGGCAGTCCTCGGTGCAGGGCGACCGGCAGCGCCCTTACCGCGCCCAGGTCCGCTGGACCGAGCCGGGCAAGGGCGTGCGGACCGCGTGGGCTCGGGTGCCGGCGGAGGCCCGTACCGGCGAGCCCGTCTCGGTGTGGTTCGACTCGCGGGGCCGCAATGTCGCACCGCCGCCGGACGGGGTGGCGGTCTGGCAGCACGCGGTCAGGGTCGGGCTGACCGCGGCGGGCGGCACGGCCGCCCTGGTCGTTCTCGGCCACGCGGTCGAGCGCCGGATCGCCCTGCGGCACCGGCTGGCCGAGTGGGAGCGGGAGTGGGCGCAGACCGGGCCGCGGTGGACCCAGCCCCGGACATGACCGGCAAGTGACCCGACCATTCGCAGCCTGACCATCCCGATCCCCCCACCCGGGAGCAAGCGCTTACTCATATCCGGGCCAGCACACTGACGGCTCCGGACGAGCGACCGGATCGACCCTCATCCCCCGCACATCCCTGGCGAGTCATCCGACCACCCCCGTACGGTGAGACGACGCAGTCTCCCTTGTCAGAGGTGGTTGTTGATGGCCCTGTTCGATCTGCCCCTCGATGAACTCCGCGCGTACCGCAGCGAGTCCACCGAGCCGGAAGACTTCGACGCCTTCTGGGACAAGACGCTCCAGCAGGCTCGCGAGCACGAACTGGACGTCCGGTTCGAGCCGGTGGAGACCGGACTGTCCACGGTCGAGGTGTACGACGTGACGTTCGCCGGGTTCGGCGGCCACCCCGTCAAGGGCTGGCTGCGGCTGCCGGCCGGCGCCACGGAACCCCTGCCGCTGGTCGTGGAGTTCATCGGTTACGGCGGCGGGCGCGGACTGCCGCACGAGAACCTGCTGTGGGCGTCGACGGGCCGGGCGCACTTCGCGATGGACACCCGCGGACAGGGCAGCGCCTGGGGCGCCGGGGGCGGCACGCCGGACCCCGTGGGCGCGGCGCCCGCGTACCCCGGGTTCATGACGCGGGGCATCGACGCGCCCGAGAACTACTACTACCGCCGGGTGTTCACGGACGCCGTGCGCGCGATCGAGGCGGCTCGGTCGCACCCGCTGACCGACCCGGCTCGGACCGTGGCGACCGGCGCGAGCCAGGGCGGCGGTATCGCCCTGGCCGTCGGCGGGCTGGTCCCCGACCTGGTCGCGGTCGCCCCGGACGTGCCGTTCCTGTGCGACTTCCCGCGCGCGGCGACGCTGACCGACCGGCACCCGTACCGGGAGATCGGGCTGTTCCTCAAGACGCACCGCGGGCGCTCGGCGGAGGTGCTGCGCACGCTGTCCTATTTCGACGCGGTGCACTTCGCGGCCCGCGGCCGGGCGCCCGCACTGTTCTCCGCGGCTCTGGAGGACCAGACCTGCCCGCCGTCGACCGTGTTCGCGGCCTTCAATGCGTGGGCGCACGAGGACAAGGCGATCGAGGTCTACGACTTCAACGACCACGAGGGCGGCGGACCCTTCCAGGAGGCCGAGAAGGTGCGCTGGCTGCGCTCGTACGCCTGAGGCCCGCCGCCGGCCCGGTGTCGTCCCGCCCGCCCTTCCCTCCAGTCCGACCAGTCGGTACGTTCGGAGCGCCCGGGCCGCAGTGCCGCGGCCCGGGTTCCCGGCGACGACGGAGGCCACATGTCCGGGCACGAGACGCAACAGACACCGGAGACGCACGCACAGATCCACGGGCACTGCGATCCGCGGTACGCCGCGGTGGGCGAGGCGTTCGCGGAGAACTTCCGCACCCGCGGAGAACTCGGCGCCGCGGTGGCCGTGACCGTGGACGGTGAGAGGGTGGTCGACCTCTGGGGCGGCTGGGCGGACGCGGCGCGCACCCGGCCCTGGGCGCGGGACACGGTGGTGAACGTGTGGTCGACCACCAAGGGGCCCGTGGCTCTGTGCGCTCATCTCCTCGCCGACCGGGGACTGCTGGACTTCGACGCGCCGGTGGCCGCGTACTGGCCGGAGTTCGCCGCCGCGGGCAAGGACAAGGTGCTCGTACGCCATCTCCTGTCGCACCGCGCCGGGCTGGCCGGACTGCGCGAGCCGCACACCGTGCCGGAGCTGTACGACTGGGAGCTGACCACCGCGCGACTCGCGGCCATGGAGCCCTGGTGGGAGCCGGGCACCCGGTCCGGGTATCACGCGCTGACGTACGGCTTCCTGGTCGGGGAGGTCGTACGGCGGATCTCGGGCCTGCGGCCGGGGGCCTTCCTGGAGCGGGAGGTGACCGGGCCGCTCGGGATCGACTTCACGGTCGGCCTGCCGGCGCGGGAGTCCGGCCGGGCGGCGGAGCTGGTGCATCCGCGAGCCGCGTCGACCACGGAACGGGCGGCGGTCTTCAGCCAGTTGGCGCCGGCCGCGGTGGCTGCCCTGACCAACCCGGCCGTCGGGGCGGCGGAGGCGAACAGCCCCGGCTGGCGGGCGGCGGAGATCCCCGCGGCCAACGGGCACGGCACCGCACGGGCGGTCGCGGCCCTCTACGGCGTCTTGGCCGGACGCGGCGCGCACGGCGGCCGGCGGATCCTGTCCAGGGAGGCGGCGGAGCGGGTGCGCGAGGGCCAGGGCAGCTGCCGTGACCTGGTGATCGGCGCGGGCTTCGAGGGCGAGACCGAGATCGGGCTCGGTCTGTGGCTGAGCGGACCCCAGGGGTCGTACGGCCCGAATCCGCGGGCTTTCGGCCATGACGGATTCGGCGGTTCCTGTGGGCTCGCCGACCCGGACGCGGGGGTGTCGCTGGGCTACGTCATGAACCGGATCGGCCCGCACATCGCCAATGATCCCCGGAAGACAGCACTGGTCGACGCCCTCTACACCACCCTGTGAGAGTGCCTTGCCGCGCCGGGGGACGGCCGTGCGGGCGGGTGGATTTCGGTCGAACCGACCGGCCGCTCTTCCCTCGTGGTTTAGACCAATGCTAATTGTGGTCGCGCAATGAGCCCGCACGACTACGTCTTGTCACCGACAGGAGGGCGCGGCATGGCCCGCACCACCTCACACGATCCCTCGCCCAGCGACGACCGGCCGCTGTACGGACGGATCGCCGCACTGCTCCTCGACGAACTGCGCGAGGGCACCATTCCGCCCGGTGAACGGCTACCGGGCGAACGGCACTTGGCCGCGCACTTCGGGGTCAGCCGGGAGACCGTCCGCCAGGCGCTGGAGGTGCTGCGCCGCGGCGGTCTGGTCGCCACCGACCGGCGGGGCAGCCACGCGACGCTGCCCGGCCGACCGGTCGAGACGCCGGAGTGCCTCACCTTCCCCGTGGGCGCCCGGCCGGTGGATCCGTGTGCGGTCGACCGGGCCACGGTGACCTGGGAGGCGCCACCGCCGGAGCATGCCGAGGCGCTCGGCCTGGCCCCGCACCGGCCGACGCTGGTGCACCGCTACCGGTCGGTGACGCCGGACGGCCGGTCGCTGCGGACGGCGGTGACCTCGTTCTCGGCGGTGGTGCTGGCCGAGGTGGCGGAGCTGGCCCGCTACCGGAGCCGGGCCGACGGGGCCACGCCCGCGCAGCTGCGGCGGGCCTACGACTGGATGCGCAAGGCCGGGCTGACCCTGCACCACCGGGATGCCATCAGCCAGGTCGGTGACGCCTCTTCGGTGCGGGTGACTCGGCGGGTGCACGACCAGTACGCGCGCCCGCTGGAGATCACCGACCTGGTGATGAACGCCGAACAGGACGCGCTGGTCTACGAGTTCACGCTGCCCGCCGCGGTCTGACCGCCGACGGGCCGCGCGCCGGCTCGGCGGGCCACCACCAGCCGGGCGCGCGGGCTGCCGTCGGCCCGCCGCCCGAACTCGGGCAGAGCGACCAGCTCGACGGTGAGGCCCGCGCGCTCCAACTCCCCCAGCACCGCCCCGAGCCGGAAGGCCCGGTAGTACATGACGAAGGGCGGCCGCCACAGCGCGTTGCGCACCCGCATCACCGCGTCGAAGCCGAGCAGCAGCCAGAAGGCGGGGTGCGTGGGGCGGGGCGGGGCGAACACCGGGAAGGCGAAGCGGCCGCCCGGCCGCAGCACCGCGTGCACCTGAGCGAAGAGCCTCGGCAGCTCCGGTGGCAGGAAGTGACCGAACGCCCCGAAGGAGACGACGAGATCGAAGGCGGCCGTGAACGGCAGGGCCCGGGCATCGCCGCGTACCCAGGCGACACCGGGCCCGCCGGCCGGGCGCACCCGGTGCCGGGCGACATCGAGCATGCCGGCGCTGAAGTCGATCCCGGTGACGCTGCGGTGGCACAGCCCGGTCAGCAGCCGCGTCCCGGCGCCGGTGCCGCAGCACAGGTCGAGTCCGTCCGTGAAGGGTCCGAGCGGCTCCAGTGCCTTCGCCACGGAGTCCAGCACCTCGTCGGGTGTCCGGAAGGGGGTGTGATCGAATTTCGGCGCGAGCAGGTCGTAACCGCGCTCGACGGACGACATCGCCTGTACGGCGAGTTCGCGGAGCGTGGGGCCTTCGGGACCGTACATTCCGTCAGCCTAGCCCGGCCGCCGCGTCGACGGGGCAGCCCGTGGGCGGCCGCTCGCGTCAGCCGAAGGCGTCGCGACAGAGCTGGACGATCTCCGGTGCGGCCACTCCGTCCGCCTCGCGGCACAGATCGCGCATGCCGACGGTGGCGGGCGGGCGCGGGACCGGGCGCCGTGCGGGCGGCCGCCGCTGTGGGCGGGGCTGCCGCACCGGCGGGGCGGCGGGAGCCGCGGCCCGGGGCGGTGCCGGGGGCCGTGCTGCGCGGGCCGGCGCGAGCCTCCGTCGCGGCGCGGCGGCCGGACCGGGCCCGTGCGGCCGCTCGCGGCCCGTGCGCACGAGCGCCGCGCGCCCGGGGGGCACTCTCACCGGTGCGTTGAGGACCGACGGTCGCACCGCCGTCTCCGGCGCCAGGGAGCGCCCGTAGCGGGCGGCGTCGGGTGTCGGGGCGGAGCTGACGGTGGTGCAGCCGGCGACGCTCATCAGCGCCGCCACCAGCAGCGGAAGAAGTCGGCGAGGCACCCGACCACTGTGCCGCACCGCTCGCCGTCACGACCCGTGTGGCGCGGCGGCACCACCCCCACGAGCGATCGGCCGGACCGATGCGACGCGCGTGAGCGCGCCCGCCCCGGCACCGCCGGGTCAGTTCCTGAGCTGCTGAAGCGTGGCCTTGGTGTCGGTCTTCAGCCAGTCGGAGATGTCGGTGAGCGCGGGCGGGTCCTTGTCCTCGTCGTACGAGCTGAGATAGGTGCTGTAGCTCATCGTGTACGTCACCCAGCCGTCGCGGACGGCGATCGTGGCGTACCGGGAGCCGCTGGAGGATCCGTTCGTGGTGTCCTGGCTGACCAGGTACGCCTCGTCGCCGATGCCCTCGACCGGGTCGACGTCGTAACCCGTGTGGCTCTCCCCGTAGTTCTTCCAGGTGGCGGTGAACTCGGGCGCGGGGTCCGTCTTCTTGTGCAGGTCCAGCTGGAGGGTCAGGTAGGCGTCCGCGTATGTCGAGCCGGGTTTCTTCAGGCTGAGGCTGCAATAACTCTCGTCCAGCGCCGTGTCCTTGAGGGAGGTGCGGGTCGGCGAGGAGTCGTTCTCGGTGTACTCGTCCTTGAAGGACGAGTAGTCGGCGCTGGAGCACATGTTGGAGGGGGCCGAGTAGCCGCGCAGGTCCGCGCTGTCGCTCTGCCCACCGACGAGGAAGACACCGGCCGCCCAGGCGGCGGAGGCCACGACCGCGCCGACGGCGGCCCACAGCACCGCTCGGCCGGCCCCACCGCCGCCACCGGCCGCGGGCGCGGGCGGCACGAGCCCGTACTGGGGCGGCTGCGCGTACGGGTTCCCCGGCTGCGGCTGCCCCGGCACGGGCTGACCGACCAGCGTGGGCTGCGCGTGGAAGGCGCCCGCCGGGGGCGACTGCGGGTGGGGGTACGGGTAGGCCGTCGGCTGGGACGGAACGGCCGGTTGCCCGGCGGGCTGCTGAGGGTGGTGGGGCTGCTGACCAGGCTGGTCGGCCGGCTGCGGGGACTGCGGTGGCGTGGACATGCCGCGAAGATATTACACGGTTGGCGGTCAAGTCCCCCGACGTCCGGGATCGTTATGGTCTGCGGACATCTGCTATGTATCCACCACGGTACGACGGCGCCGCTCAGGACCCGAGCGGTGCCGGCCGTACCGGCAGGCTGCGTACGCTGTTGCCGACGAACCCCGCGTGTGGCACCAAGTCTGTCTCGTGCACGGCCAGTTGAAGGTCGGGGAAGCGGGTGAACAGCCGTTCCAGGGCGACCGTGGCCTCCAGCCGCGCCAGCGGTGCGCCCAGGCAGTAGTGGGCGCCGTGGCCGAGAGAGAGGTGGCGTACCGCGTCGGGCCGGGCGGAGCGGGTCAGGTCGAAGCGGCCGGCGTCCGGGCCGTGCGCCGCCGGGTCGCGGCCGGCGGCGGAGTAGCCGGCCAGGACGGGGGTGCCGGCGGGGATGAGCGTGCCGGCCACGGTCAGGTCCCGCACCGGGTAGCGGAACGGGAAGTAGCTGACCGGCGCGTCCCAGCGCAGCGTCTCCTCCACCACGTCCGCCCAGCTCGCCTCGCCCGCACGCACCAGGCCGAGCTGGTCGGGGTGGGCACAGAGGGCGCGTACGGCGTTGGTGATCAGATTGAGGGTGGTCTCGTGCCCGGCGATGATCATCAGCAGCAGGGTGCCGATCAGCTCCTGCTGGCTGAGCCGGTCGCCGCCCTCGTCCCGGGCGGCGATGAGCGCGCTGGTGAGGTCGTCGCCGGGGTGCGCGGCCTTGGCCGCCGCGATCTCGCCCAGGACGGCGACGAGTTCGCGGTTGGCGGCGATGGCCTCGGCGGGGCCGGTGTCGGTCGCCACGACCAGGCTGCCGAGGCGACGCAACCGGTCCCGGAACCCGACGTCCACACCGAGGAGTTCGCAGATCACGCCCATCGGCAGAGGCAGCGCGAAGTGCCGGCGGAGATCGGCGACACCGTCACCGGCGGCCGCGGCGCGCACCAGGCCGTCGAGCAGTGACTCGGTCAGCTCCGCTATGCGCGGCCGCAGTTCCGACACTCGGCGGGGCGTGAAGGCGCGGCTCGCCAGGGACCGCAGCCGCCGGTGGTCGTCGCCGTCGGCGGTGGTCATGCCCGGGACGGTGGCGAAGGTCAGCAGCGGCCAGCCCTCGGCGATCCTGCCCTCCCGCAGGGCCGTGAAGTGGCGGGCGTCCTTGGCGACTTCGGGGTGCTGGAGGAACTCCTTCAGCGCCTCGTGTCCGAGTACGGCCATGCCCTCGATGCCGCCGGGCAGCTCGACCGGGGCGACGGCGCCCTGGGCCAGCAGCCGTGCGTTGCCGGCGTGCGGGCAGCCGCCGGCCGGGTCCAGGCGGTGCGGGGTGCGGGCGGGTGAGATCTCCACCGGATTCTCCTGACGTTCCCCTGACGAAGACGGTCGATCGTAGGCCCGGTCAGCAGTTTCCGGCAGAGTGCCCCGGGCAGACCACGGCGGGTGCGCCGGGGTCGTCGGTCAGCGCGCGCCCGACCGGCCCCCGCCACCCCGGGAATAGCCCGATGCGGTGGTGTGTTGAGCGAGACACGGACACAGGACCGTGTCGAGTGGTACCGTGCCGTCAGCACTTGTGTACGCCCCCTGGGGCGCCGGTGCCAGTTTCACCTCTTCACGCTGATCCTTCCGCCGCTGTCCGGATGTCCGGCACCCGGCGTGTCAGCTTCTCGGCATCACCTCGAGACGAGCGTTCCTCGCCGTACCCGGGGTGCCGTTCCCGCCGCCCGGAGGCAGTCGTAGACGCCTCCCGTTCGCGGCCTTTCCCCTTCCTCCCGCTTCCTCCTGCTTCCTCCCCCTTTCCTTCCTCGTCCTCCGCGAAAGGACTCCCACCATGACCACCACTCTCGAACACCTACCCGAGGCCCGGCAGGCTCAGGGCGAGCCGCTCGTCGCCGGTGTCCTCGACATCGACGCACACGGGAAGGGGCACCTGCGGGCCACGAGCCTCCTCCCCTCCCCCGCCGATCCGCAGGTCCCGCCGGCGCTGATCCGGCGCCACGGGCTGCGCAAGGGCGACCTGGTCGAGGGCGTGCGGGGCGCGCAGCGGGCCCTGACCGACGTCGCGCGCGTCAACGGACGTGCTCCCGGCGAGCTGCGCTCCCGGCGGCACTTCCGCGACCTCATCCCGCTCCACCCGCACCGGCGCATCCGTCTGGAACACCCCGCCTCCGGTCCGGCCGGACGCGTCACCGATCTGCTCGCCCCGGTCGGCAAGGGCCAGCGGGGCCTCATCGTGGCCCCGCCGAAGAGCGGCAAGACGGTGCTGCTCCAGCAGTTCGCCGCCGCCGTGGCCGGCAACCATCCCGAGTGCCGGCTGATGGTCCTCCTGCTGGACGAGCGGCCCGAGGAGGTCACCGAGATGCGCCGCTCGGTGCGCGGCGAGGTGTACGCCTCCACCTTCGACCGGTCGGCCAAGGAGCACATCGCCCTCGCCGACCTGGTCGTGGAGCGGGCCAAGCGCCGGGTGGAGGCCGGCGAGGACGTCGTCGTCCTGCTGGACTCGCTGACCCGGCTGTGCCGGGCGCACAACAACGCCTCCGCCGCCGGCGGCCGCACCCTGAGCGGCGGTGTCGACGCGGGTGCGCTGCTCGGCCCCAAGCGGTTCTTCGGCGCCGCGCGCCAGGCCGAGGAGGGCGGCTCGCTCACCATCCTCGCCACGGTCCTGGTGGACACCGGCTCCCGTGCCGACGGCTACTTCTTCGAGGAGCTGAAGAGCACCGGCAACATGGAACTCCGCCTGGACCGGGAACTCGCCGCCCGCCGCCTCTTCCCCGCCGTCGACATCGACGCAACCGGCACCCGCCGGGAGGAACTCCTGCTCAGCGCATCCGAGTTGACGGCCGTACAGGGGCTGCGCCGTGCTCTGCGCGCCCGGGAGGCCGGACCGTCCTCCCTGGAGACCCTCCTGGAACGGCTGCGCGCCACGCCGGACAACGCCGCGTTCCTGCGGCGGATCCGGCCCACCCTGCCGGCCGGCTGAGACCCGGCCGCGGGACTGCCGGGACGAGTATCGGGCCGCGGGACTGCCGAGTGGTGAGTGCCGGGCCGCGGGACTGCCGAGCAGGGGACCGCGCGGCGGCCGGGTGCGGCATCCGGGTTGCTCGGGCGACCCGAACGGCCCGGCCGGCCTGGTGCGGGCGGACCATGTTCGTAGGTTGATCATATGGTCACCGGAATCTCTTGTCGCGCGGCAGTGTCGGCCTGCTCCCTCTGTGTGGCGGGCCTGCTGGTGCTCACGCCGGCCGCTGCCGCCGCCGCACCCCGGGCCGGGGAGCCCGCCCCGCCCCGCCCCCGGGCGGCGATGCCCGGGCCCTCCCTCCTCTACCACTCCGGCACCCAGGTCCGGCCGCACCGGGGCGCCCCCGAAGTGCCCGACGTCTCGGCGCTGTCCTGGCTCGTCGCCGACGCGGGCACCGGGGAGGTGCTGGCCGCGAACGACGCGCACCGCGAACTGCCGCCCGCGAGCACCCTGAAGACCCTGTTCGCACTCACCGTGCTGCCGGCGCTGCCCAGCGGCCTGCGGCACACCGTGCGGTACGAGGAGCTGGCGGACGTCGGCGAGGGCAGCAGCCTGGTCGGCGTCGAGGAGGGGCACACCTACCAGGTGGCCGACCTGTGGCGCGGGGTCTTCCTCAGCTCCGGGAACGACGCCGTGCACGTGCTCGCCGAGCTGGGCGGCGGCTGGCAGGCCACGGCCGGCCGCATGCAGGCCAAGGCCCGCTCACTCGGCGCCCTGGACACCCATGTGGTCTCCCCGGACGGCTACGACGCCCCCGGCCAGGTGTCCTCCGCCTTCGACCTGGCGGTGTTCGGCCGGGCCGGCCTGGCCAACCCCGACTTCGCCCGGTACTGCTCCACCGCCCTGGCGGACTTCCCCGGTGACGGGTCGCCGTACCCGATCGAGAACACCAACCGGCTGCTGACCGGCGAGGACGGCGTGGCGCCGTACCCCGGGCTGATCGGGATCAAGAACGGGTACACCAGCAACGCGGGCAACACGCTGGTGGCCGCGGCCCGCCGGGGCGGGCGCACCCTGGTGGTCAGCGTACTGAACCCTCAGAGCGACGGCGGGTTCACCGTGTACGAGGAGGCCCGCGCCCTGCTCGACTGGGGCTTCGACGCGGCCGGGCGGGTGGACCCGGTCGGCTCGCTGGACGGGCTGCGCACCCCGTCCCGTACCCGGGCCTCCGCCACGCCGGTGGCGGCGGCCGTGGCATCGGACGACGACTCGGGCTGGTCCGGAACCGCCGTCGTCGCGGGACTCTCCGGGCTCGGCGCCGGAGCCGTGGCGCTGGCGCTGCGGGTCAAGGGCAACCGGGCGCCGCGCGGCTGACCCGCCGGCATGCCGAGAGCGCCCGCGACCAGGTGCAGGAGCACGAGCGGGTTGAGGGCGCCGAGCCACAGGGCGGCGGCCGGGCCGGCGCCGCTGTGCCGGGCGAGGCGGGGCAGCGCCACGGCCATGAGGGCCACTTCAGGGCGCCTTCCGCGGCCCCCTGCCGACCCGTCCTGTCAGAACACCGACAGTCCGGTCAGGGTCGTGAACCGGTCCAGGGCCGCCACACCGGCCACCGAGTTGCCGCGTTCGTCCAAGCCTGGGCTCCACACGCACAGCGTGCACCGGCCGGGTACGACGGCGATGATCCCGCCGCCGACCCCGCTCTTGCCGGGCAGGCCGACCCGGTAGGCGAAATCGCCGGCCGCGTCGTACGTGCCGCAGGTGAGCATGACCGCGTTGACCTGCTTGGCCTGGCTGCGGCTGAGCAGCCGGCTGCCGTCGGCGCGGACGCCGTGCCGGGCGAGGAAGCCGGTGGCCAGGGCCAGGTCGGCGCAGGAGGCGGCGATGGAGCACTGCCGGAAGTACTGGTCGAGCAGGACCGGTATCTCGTTGTCGATGTTGCCGTAGGACGCCATGAAGTGGGCGAGGGCGGCGTTGCGGTCGCCGTGGGCGGTCTCGGAGGCGGCGACCTCCTTGTCGAAGTCGAGGGCGGGGTTGCCGCTCTCGGCGCGCAGGAAGGCCAGCAGCTCGCCGGCCGCGTCCCCGGTACGGGTCTGGAGGCGGTCGGTGACGACGAGGGCACCCGCGTTGATGAAAGGATTCCGCGGGATGCCGTTCTCGTACTCCAGCTGGACCAGGGAGTTGAACGGGTTGCCGGAGGGCTCGCGCCCCACGTGCTCCCAGAGTTCGTCGCCCTCCCGGGCCAGGTCCAGGGCGAGCGTGTAGACCTTGGTGATCGACTGCGCGGAGAACGGCTGCCGCCAGTCCCCCACCCCGTACACCGTGCCGTCGAGCTCGGCCACGGCCATGCCGAAGCTGCGCGGATCGCGGGCCGCGAGGGCCGGGATGTAGTCGGCGGGACGGCCGCGTCCGGGCGTGCGGCTGATCTCCTCGGCGATGCGCTCCAGGACCGGCAGGAAGGCGTGGGACGACGTCGTTGTCATGATCACCATTGTGCCCGCCAACCGGCCCCTGAGCGTAATCGTGGTGGCGTTGCCGCAGGTCAGGCGGCTGGCGCCCCGCTGCCCGCGACGATCTCGGGGCGTAGCAGGTCGGCGAGCCTCTCGGCGGGCAGCAGGCCCTTCTCCAGTACCAGTTCGGCCACGCCTCGGCCGGTGACGAGGGCCTCCTTGGCGATGTCGGTCGCCGCCGTGTAGCCGATGTGCGGGTTGAGCGCGGTGACCAGGCCGATGGAGTTCTCGACGGTCGCGCGCAGCTGCTCGGTGTTGGCGGTGATGCCGGACACGCAGCGCTCGGCGAGCGTGCGGCAGGCGCTCTGGAGGTGCGTGATCGACTCCGACAGGGAGTGCAGGATGACCGGCTCGAAGGCATTGAGCTGAAGCTGCCCGGCCTCGGCGGCCATGGTGATGGCGACATCGTTGCCGATCACCTCGAAGGCGACCTGGTTGACCACCTCGGGGATGACCGGGTTGACCTTGCCCGGCATGATCGACGAACCGGCCTGCACGGGCGGCAGATTGATCTCTCCGAGGCCCGCGCGCGGCCCCGACGACAGCAGGCGCAGGTCGTTGCAGCTCTTGGAGAGCTTGACCGCGACGCGCTTGAGAACGCCGGACATCTGGACGAAGGCGCCGCAGTCCTGGGTGGCCTCGACCAGGTTGGCGGCCGTGACCAGCGGGAGGCCGGTGATGGCTGCGAGGTGCCGGCGGGCGGCCTCGGCGTAGCCGGCGGGTGCGTTGAGGCCGGTGCCGATGGCCGTGGCGCCCAGGTTGATCTCATGGATCAACTCGACAGCCTCGGCAAGACGGCTGCGGTCCTCCTCAATCATGACGGCAAATGCAGAGAACTCCTGACCGAGCGTCATCGGTACTGCATCCTGCAACTGTGTACGGCCCATCTTGAGCACGTCACGGAACTCGACGGCCTTCCGGGCGAACGCGTCCTGCAGTACAGACATCGCCTTGAGCAGTCCATGTACCGCGAAGACCGTCGCTATCTTGACGGCGGTCGGGTAGACGTCATTGGTTGACTGGCCGAGGTTGACGTCCTCGTTGGGGTGCAGATGCGTGTACTGCCCCTTGGCGTGGCCGAGCAGCTCCAGCGCACGGTTCGCCACGACCTCGTTGGCGTTCATGTTGGTGGACGTGCCGGCCCCGCCCTGGATGACGTCCACGACGAACTGGTCGTGCAGCTTGCCGGCCCGGAGCTCGCGGCAGGCGGCGACGATCGCGGCGGCCTTCTCGGGCGCAAGCAGCCCGAGTTCCTCGTTGGCGAGCGCGGCGGCCTCCTTGACGGCGGCCAAGGCGTCGATCAGGTGCGGGTAGGCGGAGATCGGGGTGCCGGTGATGGGGAAGTTCTCCGTCGCGCGCAGGGTGTGGATGCCCCAGTACGCGTCGGCGGGGACGTCACGGTCGCCGAGCAGATCGTGTTCGCGGCGGGTGGCGGCGGTCATGGGAGTTCAGGTCCTCTTTCTGAGGTACGGAGGTGAGAGCGCCCCGAAAGGGGCGGGGGCGTTGTCGACGTGCGGCTACCGCCGTGCGGGCGCGACGAGCCACGGACGGCCCACGGACCGGAGACGACCCCCAGTCCCCCGAACGATCGGCGATCAGCGACGCGCTACGCGCAGGTGGTGAGCGGCACCGGGTCCAGCGCGCGCACGGCCCGCACGCACCCCACCGGCTCCCCGCCGCCCAGCAGGGGCTCCCCAGCGAACTCGGTCAGGAGGTCGGGGTTCACACCCGCGCGGGCGAGCGCCGCCGCGGCGACCGGAACACGCGCCCGATTCGCCCCGTCGGCGATCTTCACGGCGACAGCAGTGCCGTCGGGCAGCGCGGCCACCTGGACGCCCTCGAAGCCGTCCTTGGCGAGCAGCCCCGGCACGGCCCGCATGAGCGCGGCGACGTCCCGGCCGGAGCCGGAGGCCATTTCGGCGTGCTCCCGCATCGCGTCGGCGACCCGGGCCTCGGGGGTGCCGGGCGCTGCGGAGGTGATCCGGGCGAGGGCGCGGGCGAGGCCGTGCAGGGAGATGGAGAACAGCGGGGCGCCGCAGCCGTCCACGGTGACCCGGGCCACACGCTGGCCGGTCAGTTCCTCGACGGTCGCGGCGACGGTCTGCTGGAGCGGGTGCGCCGGGTCGAGGTAGTCCTCCAGGGACCAGCCGTTGAGCTTGGCCGTCCAGAGCATCGCCGCGTGCTTGCCGGAGCAGTTCTGGGCGAGCCGGGAGGGCAGCCGGCCCTCGTGGACCCAGGTGTCCCGGACGACCGGGTCGAACGGCATGTCGGGGACGTTGCGCAGGTCGTCCTCGGTGAGTCCGGCGAGTTCGAGGATGCGCCGGGTGCCGGCGAGGTGGCGCTCCTCGCCGGAGTGGCTGGCGGCGGCCAGCGAGAGCAGTTCGCCGTCGAGCGGGAGTCCGGCCCGCAGCATGGCCACGGCCTGGACGGGCTTGAGGGCCGAGCGCGGGTAGAAGGCGGCCTCGATGTCGCCGAGCCGGAACGGCACCTGGCCGTCGGCGCCGAGGACGACGACGGAGCCGTAGTGGATGCCCTCGACGACCCCGCCGCGGATGAGGTGGGCGACGGGAGCATGGAGGGGTTCGCGGACGACGGGTGCGTCGGCGGGGGAACTGCTGTACATCACTGCCTGAATCATGGGGTCGGGGTCGGCCGGAACGCGGGTCACGCGTCGGCGCCGGTGGATGTGCGGGCTGCGCGGGCGCGGATGCCGTACCAGCCCGCGACCAGCGCTGCGGCGATCAGCGGCAGACAGAGCACGGTGGTGCGTCCGGCGCCGCCGTCGGCGTACATGAGGACCAGGACGGAGGCGAGGAACGCCAGCGTCACGACTTCGGTCCAGGGGGAGCCCGGCAGCCGGTACGACGGCCGGGTCAGCTCGCCCTTCCGGGTCTTCTGCCAGAAGAGCAGGTGACAGAGCATGATCATGCCCCAGGTCGCGAGGATGCCGATCGCCGCGAAGTTGAGGACGATCTCGAAGGCGTCGGCGGGCACGACGTAGTTCAGGCCCACGCCGAGGACACAGATACCGCTGGTGAGCAGGATTCCGCCGTACGGGACCTGGCTGCGGCTCATCCGGCCGGTGAACTTCGGGGCCGAGCCGCTCATCGCCATGGAGCGCAGGATGCGGCCGGTGGAGTAGAGGCCGGAGTTGAGGGACGACATGGCCGCGGTCAGGACGACCAGGTTCATCACGCCGCCGGCCGCCGGGACGCCTATGTTGGACAGGACCGTGACGAAGGGGCTCTCGCCGGCGGTGTACTTGTTCCACGGGAGCAGCATCGACAGCAGGACCACCGAGCCGACGTAGAACAGGCCCACGCGCCACATGATCGAGTTGATCGCCTTCGGCATGATCTTCTCGGGGTTCTCGGTCTCGCCGGCGGCGACGCCGACCAGCTCTACGGAGGCGTAGGCGAAGACGACGCCCTGGACGATCAGCAGCATGGGCAGCAGGCCGTTGGGGAAGACGCCGCCGTTGTCGGTGATCAGTGACGGGCCGGGGTGGTGGCCGGCGACCGGGTGCTGGGTGACCAGCAGGAAGATGCCGATGCACATGAACACGACGAGCGCGCCGACCTTGACGATCGCGAACCAGAACTCCAGTTCGCCGAAGATCTTGACGGAGATCAGATTGACGGTCAGCACGACCGCCAGGGCGATCAATGCGATCAACCATTGCGGGATGTCGGAGAACATGCCCCAGTAGTGGGTGTAGGTCGCGACGGCCGTGATGTCGGCGATACCGGTGGTCGCCCAGTTGAGGAAGTACATCCAGCCCGCGGTGTACGCGCCCTTCTCGCCCAGGAACTCCCGGGCGTACGACACGAAGGCGCCGGAGGACGGGCGGTACAGGACGAGTTCGCCCAGGGCGCGCACGACCAGGAAGGCGAAGACGCCGCAGACGGCGTAGGCGATGAAGAGGGAGGGCCCGGCGTCGGCGAGCCGGCCGCCCGCGCCGAGGAAGAGGCCGGTGCCGATGGCACCGCCGATGGCGATCATGTTGACGTGCCGGTGCTTCAGGCCTTTGCTGTAGCCGGCGTCTCCGGCGTCGACATGGCCGGACGAGGGGCGCGTCTCGTCTTTGAGGTGCTGCTCGCTCACGCCTCGGGTCCGCCTTCCGTAGGGTGGTCCGTCCGCTGGGGACGCACGATGTCGGTGAGGGTCGTCTCTACGCGGTCCAGATGGTGGCTCATGGCCTCCACCGCGTCGTGTTCGGAACCGTCGACCAGCGCCTCGACGATCGCCCGGTGCTCGCGGTTGGACTGCTCGCGGCGGCCGCCCAGCTCGTTGAGGAAGGCCGACTGACGCGCCAGTGCGTCGCGGATCTCCTCGATGACCCGGCGGAAGACCGGGTTCTGGGCGGCCTCGGCCACGGCGAGGTGGAAGAGGGTGTCCATCGCGACCCAGGCGGTGGTGTCCGTCTCCCGCTCCATGCGGTCGAGCAGGTGGGCCAGGTGGTCCAGGTTCTCCGGGGTGCGGCGCCGGGCCGCGTATCCGGCGACCGGGATCTCGATGTGGCGACGCACTTCGAGCAGGTCGCTGGCCGCGTAGTCGCCGAAGGTGGGGTCCTCGACGGCGTTCGCGACGACGAAGGTGCCCTTGCCGGTCCGGGAGACCGTGAGGCCCATCGTCTGCAGCGCGCGCAGCGCCTCGCGGAGCACGGGCCGGGACACCTCGAGGGTGCGGCACAGCTCGGCCTCGGAGGGGAGCTTGTCGCCTATGGCGTACTCGCCCCGTTCGATGGCGCTGCGGAGGTGGGCGAGGACCGCTTCCATGGCGCTCACGCGCCGGGGGCCCCGGCCACCTGTCTGGCTGTCTGACAGGTTCACGGGAGACGATCCTGCGGGTTGCGGGTGGGAACTGTCAAGGCATCAAGTAAGGAAACATTTACGGGGTGCGGACGCCTGCATACAGGCATCCGCACCCCGTGGTTGACCAGCGCGTTCGCTCAGCTGCTGAGCGTGCCCGTGCCGAGGAGGCCGAGGAGGAGGACGCCGATCACGATCCGGTAGATCACGAAGGCGTTGAAGGAGTGCTTGGCGACGAACTTCAGCAGCCAGGCGATGGAGGCGTAGGCGACCACGAACGACACGATGGTACCGACGGCCAGCGGGGCCGCGCCCACACCCGCACCGAGGGCGTCCTTCAGCTCGTAGATGCCCGCGCCGGTCAGGGCCGGGATGCCGAGGAAGAAGGAGAGGCGGGTGGCGGCGACCCGGTCCAGGTCCAGGATGAGCGCGGTGGACATGGTGGCACCGGAGCGGGAGAAGCCGGGGAAGAGCAGGGCGAGGATCTGGGAGCAGCCGACCCACATCGCGTCCTTGAAGGACGTGTCGTCCTCACCGCGCTTGTGCCGCCCCATCTGGTCGGCGGCCCACATCACACCCGAGCCGATGATCAGGGAGCCGGCGACCACCCACAGCGAGGCGAGCGGGCCGTCGATCAGCGGCTTGGCTGCCAAACCCACCACGACGATCGGGATCGTGGCGGCAATCACCCACCAGGCGAACTTGTAGTCGTGGTGGTAGCGCTCCTCGCGGTTGGCCAGACCCCGGAACCAGGCGGTGACGATCCGCTTGATGTCCTTGAAGAAGTACACGAGCACGGCGGCGATGGCGCCGACCTGGATGACGGCCGAGAACCCGACGACGGACTTGTCGTCGACGGGAATGTCCATGAGCCCCTCGGCGATCTTCAGGTGACCCGTGGAGGACACCGGGAGGAACTCGGTCACCCCCTCGACTACTCCGAGGACGACGGCTTGACCGACGGAGATGGCGCTCATGGGATCCAGTTCTGAGGAGAGGGGGCCGACAGTGCCGTAGACAGTACTTGCTGTTTCCGGCCGGGCGACAAGCACCTAGGCCCACAGGGCGCCGGCGAACCAGACCCCGGTGAACGCCGCCGCGAGTCCCGCGATCAGGCTTGCCACGACGTTCACGGCAGCGTAGAGGCCGGAGCCGGCCTCGGTCAGCCGCAGGGTCTCGTAGGAGAAGGTCGAGTACGTCGTCAGCGCGCCGCACAGTCCGGTGCCCACCAGGAGTTGCGCATGGGGTCCGGCGACCCCGGCGGAGGCGGCACCGGTCAGCAGCCCGAGAACCAGGCAGCCGGCCACGTTCACCACGAAGGTGCCCCACGGGAAGAGCGTGTCGTGGCGGGCCTGCACGGCGCGGTCGGTGAGATAGCGCAGGGGTGCACCGACGGCGGCTCCGGCGATGACCAGCAGCCAGTTCACAACGAGTTCTTACCCTCCGTTTTCCGTTTTGTCCGAACTAGGCGCGTGCCCGGACCAGCACCCGGCGGGCGGCGGCCGAGGCGAGCCAGACCGCCGCGAGCGCCCCGCACAGCGTCGCGGCGAGATAGGCGAGCCCGAGGCCGGGTCGGCCGGCGT
The DNA here is from genome assembly GCF_055607665.1 of Streptomyces sp. NPDC036984. Lineage (NCBI taxonomy): Bacteria > Bacillati > Actinomycetota > Actinomycetes > Kitasatosporales > Streptomycetaceae > Streptomyces > Streptomyces sp. NPDC036984. Next base: position 98,047 of record NZ_JBVJRL010000013.1, on the reverse strand, counting down.
CGACCAGCTTGTGGATGTCGACCGCGTAGGTGGAGAAGGTGGTGAAGCCGCCGAGGACGCCGGTACCGAAGAACGGCCGCAGGAGGCGGTGGGCGGCCCACACCTCGATGATCAGCACCATGAACACCCCCATGACCGCGCAGCCGGCGACATTCGTCCACAAGGTCGCCCAGGGAAAGCCGCCGGGGGGCGTGGGCCAGGCGAGAGTGAGCGCGTAGCGGGCCACCGCGCCGAGCGCGCCGCCGAGTGCCACGACCGCGACGACGGGCGCCTGGGTACGCCACGCGGACCGCCGCGGCGGCGCCGGGCGGTCGCTGAGGCTCTCCGTTTCCGGGGCTGACATGCTCGTACGTCTCCTGTTCGGGCCCTGACCCGACGGGTGATCACGGCGGGACCAGGGTACCGCCGCCTCAGCGGACGGAGGGCCGCGCACAGACGGCCACTCCGGACTCCCAGAGGCTGCCGAGCACCAGATGATCGCCGGTCGCGCAGACACTCGTGACCATGCGGAAGCCGGAGCGCCGGCGGGTGAGGTGGTGCACGGTCCGGCCCTGGTCGTCGACGGCGACGACGCCGACGGTCCCGCTCGGGCGGTACGGCGCGTGTACGGCGGCCCGGGCGGCGCTCCGGCGGATCGCCGGCCCGGCGCGGTGCAGCAGGTCCAGCGGGGGGACGCGGGGACTGGCGAGGGCGACCCAGACCGGCCCGCCGGGACCCTCGCGCCAGAGGTTGTCCGGCATGCCCGGGAGGTCGGCGAAGGGTTCGGTGTGTCCGGCGCGAGGGCCGGTGAGCCGGTAGCGGGTGAGGCGGCAGGAGCCGCTCTCCGCGATCACCAGGAAGGAGCCGTCGGCGCTCGCGGCGAGTCCGTTCGCGAACTGCAGCCCTTCCAGCAGGACTTCCGGTTCTCCGCCACCGGGAGCGAGCCGCAGCAGGCGCCCGGTGCCGGTGTGTTCGACGATGTCCCCGATCCACTGGTCCAGGAGGTAGCGACGGCTGGACACGGTGACGTACACGGTGCCGTCGGGCAGGGCGACGGCGTTGCTGGCGAAGCGGAGCCGCTCCCCCGCCACCGAGTCCGCGAGGACCCGGACGGTGCCGTCGTCCGGGCTCACGCGCAGCAGGCCGCGTGCGGCGTCACACACCAGCAGGTCTCCGTCAGGGAGGAGTTCGAGCCCGAGCGGACGGCCGCCGGTCTCGGCCAGCACCTCCACGCGGGCCGTGAGCGGGTCGTCGAGCCGGTGGACGCGGAGAATGCGCCCGTCCGCCACTCCGGTCAGCACGCGCCCGTGCGCATCGGCGACGACGTCCTCGGGGCCGCGGGCGCCCAGGGAGACATAGTGGAGCGGCACGAGTGCCGTGGCTCGGTCCATATACGGTCCCTTCTCCATGGGGTCGGCCCGTCCTGGCAGCCGGGTCGCGCGCGTACCGGCCCGTCGGGCAGCGCCCCGCTCTGCAGGGGGCACCCGCCGGCGGACTTCCCAGCCCGCGGCCGGCTGCGTCACCACCCCTTCTCGAACATCCGGGCCACCTCGGCGATACGGATCTCGTCGCGGCGGTAGTAGGTGCGGCAGCGGACCCGGCGGGTGCGCAGGACGCCGAGGCGGGTGAGGAAGTCCAGGTGGGCTATGGCGGTCCGGCGGGGCACGCCGAGCTTGGCGGCGACGGCCCGGGCGGTGACACCGGTATCGGCGGGTTCCCGGGGGCGCGAGGCCGGGAAGTGGGCCTCGGGGTCCTTGAGCCATTCCAGGATGGTCTGCCGCATCCGGCCCGAGGGAGTTCCCATCATCCGTCCGCCCTCCGTCCCCGGCCTCCTCGTATGCAGTGTTCCCACTGTGGCGGCGGCGACGCGGTCACGTCCGGGACTCGGCATCCCTTGTCCGGTACCGAACGGCCGTGCGACCGAGGACCGGTGCCGGGGCCCGGAATACGGCGGGGGCCCGGTCGCAGTGTGCGAGCGGGCCCGGGTACGCGGGGTTCAGCGGTGGCTGAACCACGTCATCGAGGAGAGCGCCTTGTCGTCGTAGCCGAACAGGGCCTGGTTCTCCCAGCCGTTGCCGGAGGCGGCGTCGGTCGGGTCCCACCCGTTGCCGGTGACGGCGGTCCAGGTGGCCTCCCAGTAGAAGACGCCGAGACCGCGGCCGTTCGGGACGGCCTCCACGATGCTCGCCACGTCGTTCATCCACTTGGTCTGCCCGGCCGCGGTCGCCGGGTAGCCGGAGACGAGTTCTCCGGTGGTGTCGATCTGGTTGGTGAGCGAGTCGTCGCTGTCCAGGCGGAAGGGGTAGGCCGTCTCGGCGACGAACACCGGCTTGCCGTAGCGGGAGGCCGCGTCGTCCAGGGTGGTCTGGAAGTCGGAGAGCGGGCCGTGCCAGTAGCCGTAGTACGACAGCCCGATCGCGTCGAACTTCACCCCGCCCGCGACCGCGTTGTCGAACCACCACTCGGTGGCGGACCTGTCCCCGCCCCTGGCCAGGTGCAGCGCGACGAGGGTGGACGAGTTGACCGCCTTGACGGCGTTGTAGCCGGAGTTGATCAACCCTGCGAGCTGGGTCCAGTTGTCCGTTGATCCCTCGGACCACAGCATGCCACCATTGATCTCATTGCCCACCTGGACCATGTCGGCGGTGGTGCCTTGAGCCTTCAAGGCGCTCAACACGTCGTACGTGTGGTTGTACACGTCCGTCTTGAGTTGACTGTATGTATGACCCGTCCAAGCGGCCGGCTTGGTCTGCTTGCCCGGGTCGGCCCAGCTGTCCGAGTAGTGGAAGTCGACCAGGAGCTTCATGCCCTGCGCCTTGACGCGCTTGGCCGTCGCGAGGACGTGCGCCTTGTCGTTGAAGCCGTCGGCCGGGTTCACCCACACCTTCAGGCGCGCGTAGTTCATGCCGTACGACTTGAGGATGGAGACGGCGTCGCCGGTGGTGCCGGAGCCGGTCCGGTACACGCCGCCCTTGGCCTCGCTCTTGGCGAGGGAGGAGATGTCGGCGCCATGGATGGATGTACCCGTGGTGCCGGATGTGAAGGTGAGATCGTCAACATTGATCCAGTTGCCGGCCTTGGCATCACTGTTGATGCTGATGGTGCACTGGTTGTTGGTCACCTTGATCGGCGTGACGATCCGGATCCACCCACTGGACGAGATCGGCAGGTCCGTGCGCTGTTCGGAGCTGCCGCAGTTCTTGAGCGCTATGTACGCCGCGTTCTGCCCGCCGCTGGACCGGACCCACGCGGTCAGCGTGTAGTTCCCGTTGGTCAGCCCGGACAGGTACTGGTACGTCTCCACCTTGTAGGCGGAGGACGCGTAGTGGCTGAGGCGGTGACTCCCGCTGTGGCCGCCGGACTCGGTGTACGAGGCGCCGGTGTCGCCGTACTCGGACCAGCCGGCGGGCGTGGCCACGCCCGCACCGTCGGACTCGAAACCGCCGTTGGTGAGGGTGCTCGCGGCCTGGGCGGTCTGGGCGGGCAGGGCGGTGAGGGCGAGCCCGGCCGCGAGCGGCAGCAGCAGGGCTCTGATGGTGCGTCTGGGATGGAACTTCATCGTCCGTCGTCCCTTCGACGTAACTGGGGAGGGGGCCTCCAGTGGGGCTGGAGGAGAACCCCTCCGCCCACGGCTCTCGTGGCACACGCGGGCGGAGGGGAGCCGGCTCAGCCGTCGAGTCGGACGACCCGGACGGCCCCCGCGGGAACCGCCAGGCGGCTCGCGGCGCGTTCGCCCGTCAGCAGCTCGGTGCCGGGCGTGTCCAGCGGCACCTTGGTGTCGCCGGCGGTGTGGTTGATGACGAAGAGGTAGCTCCCCGACTCGCCTCGACGGCGCACGACCTCGACATCGCGCGGCAGGCCGGCACGCGGGGCGAGCCCGGCGTCGTCGGCCGCCCAGCCGATCAGCGCGTCCAGGCCGTGGGCGGCGAGGCGGGTGGAGACGTACCAGGCGGTGCCCCGCCCGAACCGGTGCCGGGTGATGGCCGGCCGGCCCGCGGTGAGCCCGTCGGCGTACGTCCACACGGTCTCGGCTCCGCGCGGGACGACGAACTCCGTCCACACGTCGCCGGTCAGCTCGGAGCCGTCGGGACCGGTCAGCCGCACGCGCTCGTCGCGCAGCAGCGGGGAGAACTCCTCCACGGTCAGGCCGAGGACGTCCCGCAGCGCGCCCGGGTAGGCCCCGTCGTGGACGGCGTCGTGCTCGTCCACGATGCCGGAGAAGTACGACACCACGAGCGTGCCGCCGTTCTCCACGTACTCCCGGACGTTGTCCCCCGCGGTCTGCGTCATCAGGTACTGGGCCGGCACGACCACCAGGTGATAAGCCGACAAGTCGGCTTCCGGGTGGGCGAAGTCGACCGTGAGGTGGCGGTCGTAGAGGGCCTCGTAGAAGGAGTCGGCGCGCTCTCGCGGGTCGTGGTCCTCGCTGGGGTGCCAGGCGAGGTTCTGGGCCCACCAGGACTGCCAGTCCCACAGCATGGCCGCGTCGGCCTGGGTGCGGGTGCCGCGGATCTCGCTCAGCGTGTCGACGGCGGCGCCGAGTTCGACCACCTCGCGCCACACCCGGGTCTCGGTGCCGCCGTGCGGCAGCATCGCCGAGTGGAACTTCTCGGCGCCGCGCCGGGACTGGCGCCACTGGAAGAACATCGCGCCCTCGGAGCCGCGCGCCACGTGCGCGAGGGAGTTGCGGGCCATCTGGCCGGGTGCCTTGGCCGGGTTGCGCGGCTGCCAGTTGACGCCCGAGGTGGAGTGCTCCAGCAGCAGCCAGGGGGCGCCGCCGGCGACCGAGCGGGTGAGGTCGGCGGCCATCGCGAGGTTGACGTGGGTGCGGCGGCCGTCGGTGATCAGGTAGTGGTCGTTGGTGACCAGGTCGACCTCGCGGCCCCAGGCCCAGTAGTCCATGGAGTCGCACTGGCTGAGGGCGGTCATGAAATTGGTGGTGACCGGGACGCCCGGCGAGAGGCGGTGCAGGATGTCCCGCTCGGCGCGGAAGTTCTCCCGGATGGTGGCGTCGGCGAACCGCTTGTAGTCCAGCGCCTGGCCCGGGTTGCCGACGGTCGGGGTGGCCCTGGGCGGGTTGATCTGGGCGAAGTCCGCGTAGCGCTGGCCCCAGAAGGCCGTGCCCCATGCCTCGTTGACCGCGTCGACCGTGCCGTAGGTGTCGGCGAGCCAGCGGCGGAAGTGGGCCGCGCATGAGTCGCAGTAACACGCCGAGACCGGGACGCCGTACTCGTTGTGGACGTGCCACATCGCGAGGGCCGGATGGTCGCCGTAGTGCTGGGCGAGCCGGGTGGTGACGGCCGCGGCGGCGGCGCGGTAGTCGTGGTTGCTGTGGCAGATCGCGCCGCGTGAGCCGAACTCGTAGCGCATGCCCTCGGCGGTGACCGGGAGGGCCTCGGGGTGCGCCCGGTAGAACCACGCGGGCGGCGCCACGGTGGGCGTGCCGAGGTCGACGCGGATGCCGCTCGCGTGCAGCAGATCGATGACCCGGTCGAGCCAGCCGAAGTCGTACTCCCCCGGCGCCGGCTCCAGCAGGGCCCAGGAGAAGATCCCGACGCTCACCATCGTGACGCCGGCCTCGCGCATCAGCCGGACGTCCTCCTGCCAGACGTTTTCCGGCCACTGCTCGGGGTTGTAGTCCCCGCCGAAGGCGAGCCTGGTGAGGTCCCTGGGGCCGGTGTCCGGCATGGATGTCTCCCGTGAAATCGATCATTTGGGAACGTGCACACACAGCGGAGGCGGTGCAAGCCCAACATAACCGCACAGCAACAACCATTGACAAGTGTCCGGGATGTTTCTCTACTGTGAACGCTCACAGAAGCATGGCAGGGACTTCCGTCAGGTGAGCGCCCAGGTCATGTGAACGTGCACATCTGCATGGCAGGTCCCCGCAGCGGGCGGGGACCCAGGTCAGGGGAGAAACCATGCCGCACACGAAGCGCCGCCGCCTCGTGACAACCGCCGTCGCCGTCTCTCTCGGCGCCACCGCCCTCGCCGCCTGCGGTTCCGAGGACGACAGCAAGGCCGAGTCGGGTCCGGTCTCGCTGACGTACTGGACCTGGACACCCGGCATGGACAAGGTCGTGGACCTGTGGAACAAGGGGCCGGGCAAGAAGGACCAGATCACCGTCACGGTGAAGAAGCAGGCGTCCGGCGACACACTGGTCACCAAGATCCTCACCGCGCACAAGGCGGACAAGGCCCCGGACCTGGTGCAGGCCGAGTACCAGGCGCTGCCGACGCTGGTCAGCAATGACGCGCTGGCCGACATATCCGGGGAAGTCGGCGACGCCAAGGGCAAGTTCGCCGAGGGCGTCTGGCAGCAGACCACGCTCGGCACGGACGCGGTCTACGCGGTGCCGCAGGACATCGGCCCGATGATGTTCTACTACCGCGAGGACCTGTTCAAGAAGTACGGCCTGAAGGTCCCCACCACGTGGGAGCAGTTCGCCGAGACGGCTCGCGCGCTGAAGAAGAAGGCGCCGGACAAGTCCCTGACCACTTTCTCCGCAAACGACTCCGGCCTCTTCGCGGGTCTCGCCCAGCAGGCCGGCGCCAAGTGGTGGACCACCTCCGGGGACAAGTGGAAGGTCTCCATCAACGACGCGGCCACCCGGAAGGTCGCCAAGTTCTGGGGCGGGCTGGTCAAGGAAGGTGTCATCGACAACCAGCCCATGTACCAGCCTGCCTGGAACAAGGCGCTGAACACGGGCAAGGAGATCGCCTGGGTCAGCGCCGTGTGGGCGCCGGGCACGCTCACCACGGCCGCGCCGGACACCAAGGGCAAGTGGGCCATGGCCCCGCTCCCCCAGTGGTCGCTGGACCAGGACGTCACCGGCAGCTGGGGCGGCTCCTCCACGGCCGTCACCACCGACTCGGCGCACAAGGAGGCCGCGGCCAAGTTCGCCGCCTGGCTGAACACCGACCACGACGCCCTGAACGCGCTGGCGAAGGAGGGCGGCATCTACCCGGCCTCCACCTCCGCCCAGCTGAGCGGCGCCTTCTCCAACCCGCCGGCGTACTTCTCCAACCAGCCGGACTTCTACACCAGGGCCGCCGACATCGCGAAGACCACGGCGCCCTCCGCGTGGGGCCCGAACGTGAACGTCGCCTACGCGACCTTCAACGACGCCTTCGGCGCCGCCGCCAAGACCAAGTCGGACTTCACCGCCGCCCTGGACAAGATGCAGGACGCCACGGTCGCTGACATGAAGAAGCAGGGCTTCGGAGTCTCTCGGTGACCAGCACGCAAAGCCGGGAGGCATACGGGGTCAAGGGGGCCCCGTATGCCCACCCGTCTCCCACCACCGCCCTCAAGCGAGCGCGCAGCGCGCCCTATGTCTTCCTCCTCCCCGCCACGCTCCTTTTCGCTCTCTTCTTCGCGCTGCCCATCGGGTACGCGGTCTGGCTCAGCTTCCGCAAGGTGCATGTGTCCGGTCTCGGCCTGGGGCCGGGTGCGCGGAGCGAAGTCTGGGCCGGCTTCGAGAACTACACCGACGCCTTCCGGGACAGCGAGCTGCTGAACGGCGCGCTGCGCGTGCTCGGCTACGGCTGCATCGTCGTCCCGGTGATGCTCGGCCTCGCGCTGCTGTTCGCGCTGATGCTGGACTCCGACAAGGTGCGGCTCGCCCCGTTCACCCGGCTCGCGATCTTCCTGCCGTACGCCATCCCGGGCGTGGTCGCTGCGCTGATGTGGGGCTTTCTGTACCTGCCGGACGTCAGCCCGTTCTACTTCGTGCTCGACGAACTGGGCCTGCCGCAGCCGGACCTGCTGGACGGCGGTCCGCTCTATCTCGCCCTGTCGAACATCGCGGTCTGGGGCGGCACCGGGTTCAACATGATCGTCATCTACACCTCGCTCCGGTCCATCCCGGCCGAGGTCTACGAGGCGGCGAAGCTGGACGGCGCCACCCCGCTCCAGATCGCCCTGCGCATCAAGATTCCGATGGTGGCGCCCTCGCTGGTGCTGACCTTCTTCTTCTCGATCATCGCGACGCTCCAGGTGTTCAACGAGCCGACCACCCTCAAGCCGCTCACCAACTCCGTCAACACGAGCTGGAGTCCGCTGATGAAGGTGTACCAGGACGCCTTCCGCCGCGGCGACATCTACTCGGCCGCCGCCGAGGCGACCCTGATCGCGCTGGCCACCCTGGTGCTGTCCTTCGCGTTCCTGCGGGCCGCGAACCGTCGCAACAAGGAGGAGGCAGCAGGATGAGTGCCCTCGCCGTCCGCAAGGCCGCCCCGGCCGCCGGCACCACCCCGGGTACGGCACAGGGCCCGCCGCTGCGCCGCCGCATCACGCTGATCCCGACGCTCACCCTGCTGCTCGGCGCGATCTACACGCTGCTGCCGGTCGCCTGGGTGGTGATCGCCTCCACCAAGTCCGGGCGCGAGCTGTTCTCCACCTTCACCTTCCTGCCCGGCACCGGCTTCGCCGACAACCTCAAGGACCTGAACGCCTACCGGGACGGCGTGTACTGGAAGTGGATGGGCAACTCCGCCCTGTACGCCGGTCTCGGCGCCCTGCTCTCCACGGCCGTCTCGGCGTTCAGCGGCTACGCGCTCGCGACCTACCGCTTCCACGGCCGCGAGACGATGTTCAACGTGCTGCTCGCGGGCGTGCTGATGCCGCCGGTGATCCTCGCGATCCCGCAGTACCTGCTGCTGGCGAAGGCCGACCTCACGGACTCCTACCTGTCCGTGCTGCTGCCGCAGATCCTCTCCCCGTACGGCGTCTACCTCGCCCGGATCTACGCGTCCGCCGCGGTGCCGGCCGATGTGGTGGAGGCCGGGCGGATGGACGGGGCGAGCGAGTGGCGGATCTTCACCCGGATCGCGCTGCCGATGATGATCCCCGGCATGGTCACGGTGTTCCTGTTCCAGTTCGTCGCGATCTGGAACAACTTCCTGCTGCCGTTCATCATGCTCAGCGACGACGAGAAGTTCCCGCTGACGCTGGGTCTGTACACGCTGCTGGAGCAGGGCTCGAACACCCCGGCGCTGTACACCCTGGTGATCACGGGCGCGTTCCTCGCGGTGCTCCCGCTGATCGCTCTCTTCCTGGTCATTCAGCGCTTCTGGAGTCTGGATCTGCTGTCCGGGGCCGTAAAGTCATGACCATGAGCAATACGGGGGGCCGGCGCAAACCGCCGACGATCCACGACGTGGCGCGCGAGGCAGGTGTCTCGCGCGGCACCGTCTCGCGTGTGCTCAACGGCGGCCACTACGTCAGCCCCGCCGCCCAGGAAGCGGTCAACGCCGCCATCCGCAGGACCGGGTACGTCGTGAACCGGCACGCCCGCTCCCTGATCACCGGCCGCTCGGACTCGGTCGGCTTCCTGCTGACCGAGCCGCAGGAGCGGTTCTTCGAGGACCCCAACTTCAACGTCCTGCTGCGCGGCTGCACCCAGGCGCTGGCCGCGCACGACATCCCGCTGCTGCTGATGCTGGCGGGCACGCAGGACGAGCGGCGCCGGATCACGCGGTACATCACCGCCGGGCATGTCGACGGGGTGCTGCTGGTCTCCAGCCACTCCGGCGATCCGGTCGCCGAGGAGCTGCGGGAGGCGGGCGTGCCGCTGGTGGCCTGCGGCAAGCCGATCGGGCTGGGCTCGAAGGTGAGTTACGTGGCCGCCGACGACCGGGACGGCGCCCGGGACATGGTCCGGCATCTGCTGTCGCTGGGCCGGCGCCGGATCGGCGTGGTCACCGGCCCGCCGGACACGCCGGGCGGTGTGGAGCGGCTCGCCGGCTACCGGGAGGTGCTCGCCGAGGCGGGCATCGCGGCCGACGAGCGGCTCATCGTCTCCGGCGACTACAGCCGGGCCAGCGGGGAGGCGGGCGCGGAGCGGCTGCTGGCGCAGGCGCCGGACGTGGATGCCGTGTTCGTCGCCTCCGACCTGATGGCGCAGGGCGTGCTGGCGGCCCTGCACCGGGCCGGGAGGCGGGTGCCGGACGACATCGCCGTCGGCGGCTTCGACGACTCGCCGGCGGCGACCGCCGCCACCCCGGCGCTCACCACCATCCGGCAGCCGTGGGACCGGATCAGCAACGAGATGGTGCGGGTGCTGCTGGCCCAGATCGGCGGTGAGGACCCGGCGGCGGTGATCCTGCCGACGGAGCTGGTCAAGCGCGACTCGACGTGACGTTCGGTGCGCCGAGGCGCACGGCCTGGCATGCGACCTGCGGTGAGGCGCCGTACGGCGCGACGGTGGTCCGCTCGCCGGTGACGGTGCCGTCCAGGCACAGCTGGCCGCCCATGACCCGCAGGTCGAGCGTGAAGGTCACGGATCCGCCCGCCCTCTGCGGGCCGTCGATGCGCTCGTCGAGGTAGCCGAGGCCGCGCAACACGTCCTTGACCTGGCCCGGGGTGGGATCGGGCGTCTTGTCGAGGGCGTCGGTGATCCGGCGGACGTGGACACGGGCCTCGCACTTCTCGACGGCGCCCAGCGGCACCTCCTCGCGGGGGTTCGCCGGGGTCCCGGTGCCGTCCGGGGCCGGCGGGCCGCCCGGGAGCGAGGGAAGGGGTGTGGGAGCGGTCCGTGGTGCCGCGGTCTCGGACGGCTCCGGCGAGGCGGTGGCGGGCGGCTGCGGCACACACGGCTCGGCGAGCGAGTCCAGGAGTTCCATGAACGCGACGAACTCCGGGCCCTCGGACTGCGTACGCGCGGCCACGGGCCGGCTGCCGGCACCGTCGGCTCCCTGGGGCTCGCCGCCCGCCCGGTCGGTGCCGCAGGCGGCGAGGACCAGGGCGCACAGGGCGAGCGGCACGGCGCGGTTGCGGACCCGGGCGCGCCCAACTGCCCGCTGGGCAAAGGTTCTTCTGTTCGAAGTCGGCTGCATGGGTGCAGTCTCGGGGGCGGGCGCCGACCGGGCATGAGTACGGCTACTCAGTTCGCACCCGCGCATCGGGGCGGCGCGGCTGCTCGCCCGGTCGCACCAGCCCCGTCTCGTAGGCGAGAACCACCGCCTGGGCGCGGTCGCGCAGGCCGAGCTTGGCGAAGATGCGGGCGACATGGGATTTGACCGTGGCCTCGCTCAGGGTCAGCTCGGCGGCCAGTTCGCCGTTGGACAGGCCGCGGCCCATCAGCTCCAGCACCTCCCGCTCGCGCGGGGTCAGGGCGGCCAGGTCCGCGGGCACGGCGGGGGGATCTGCTCGGCATCGGCCGCGTACCGCTCGACCAGGCGCCGGGTGATCTGCGGGGCCAGCAGGGAGTCGCCGGTGCCGACGAGGCGTACGGCCGCCGCCAGGTGCTCCGGGGTGACGTCCTTGAGCAGGAAGCCGCTGGCGCCGATCGACAGGGCCGTGTACACGTACCGGTCCAGGTCGAAGGTGGTCAGCATGAGCACCCGGCAGTCGGGGGCGTCGGCCAGGATGCGCCGAGTGGCCTCCAGGCCGTCCATGACCGGCATGCGGATGTCCATGAGGACGACGTCCGGCTTCAGTTCGCGGACCGCGGCGACCGCCTCGGCGCCGTCGGCGGCCTCGCCGGCCACCTCGATGCCCCGGGCGGTGAGGATCAGCCGGAATCCGGTGCGGATCAGCGTCTGGTCGTCGGCGATCAGGACGCGGGGCGCCCGCTCGGGCGCGTCCGGGGTCACGGGCGGTCCAGGGGTATGCGGGCGCGTACGCGGAAGCCGCCGCCGAGTCTGCGCCGGGCGTCCAGGTCACCGCCGTAGACGGCGACCCGCTCGCGCAGGCCGAGCAGTCCGCGCCCGGTGCCCTCGCCGTGCGGTTTCGGCGCGGCCGGTCCGGGGCTGTCCGTCCAGCTGAGCGGGTCGAACAGCGTCACCACCACCATCGTCGGCTCCGCGACAGGCCTCACCCTGATGCTGGCCCTGGTCGCCTCCCTCGGCGTGTTCAACACAGCCGTGCTCAACACCCACGACCGGCGCCGCGACCTCGGCATGCTGGAGTCGATCGGCATGACCCCGCGCCAGGTGACGGTGATGACGGTGACGTCGATGGCGGTGCTCGGCGCGCTGGGATCGCTGCTGGGCGTGCCTCTGGGCATCGCCGCCTACCAGGTGGTGGTTCCGCGCATGGCCGCGGGCGTGGACATCGTCCTGCCCGCGTACATGACGGACGTCTGGCATGCGCCGGTCCTCGCGCCGCCGGCTCTCGCCGGTGTCCTGGTCGCCGTCATGGGCGCCTTGGGTCCCCGCCCGGCGCGCGGCCCGGCGCGCGGTCGCGGAGGTGCTGCACAACGAGTGAGGCCCGGGTGCCGCAACCGGTCAGGATCAAAGAAGCCGCGGCGGGCTACCCCGCCCTAGCGTGTAAGCACCGACGAGGAACCCCGTCGGGCCACGCACCTCAGAAGGAGTGAGTTCCATGACCGCCGGCCTCCAGACGATCATCTACCCCGTCAAGGACCGGGAGCGGGCCAAGGCCCTGTTCACCGCCCTGCTGGGGGTCGAGCCGTACGTCGACGAGCCGTACTACGTCGGTTTCAAGGCCGCGGGGCAGGACGTCGGTCTCGACCCGAACGGGCATGCGCAGGGTCTGACCGGGCCGGTGCCGTTCTGGCACGTCACCGATCTCCGGGAGCGGCTCGCCGTCCTGCTGGAGGCCGGCGCCGAAGTACTCCAGGACGTGCGGGACGTGGGCAACGGACGGCTGATCGCCTCCGTGAAGGATGCCGACGGCAACCTGATGGGGCTGCTCCAGGATCCGGCCGCCTGAGCCTCGTCCGGTCGCTCCCGCCCGCACTAGTTGCACACTCAACGATTGGCCGGTTCGGTGCTACCGTGCGGTTATGGCAGTCAAGACGGCCGACACCCGGCTCGAGGAACGGTGGCGGGACATCCTCTCCGTGCACGCGCGCACGATGTGCGAGATCGACCGCGCGCTGCACCCCCACGGGCTGGGCGCCAGCGACTTCGAGGTGCTGGACATCCTGGCGTCCTCGTCGCCCGGGGAGGGCGACCAGTGCCGGGTGCAGAACCTCGTCGGGCGGGTCCATCTCAGCCAGAGCGCCCTGTCCCGGCTGATCGGCCGGCTGGAGAAGGACGGACTGGTGGAGCGCTCGGTGTGCGCGGAGGACCGGCGCGGGGTGTGGGTGGCGCTCACCCGGAAGGGCCGCGAGCTGCACGCCGAGGTGCTGCCCCTCCAGCGGGCGGTGCTGGAACGCATGCTCGCGGAGCAGGAGCGCTAGAGCACCAGCTCGGTCCCGTCCGGCAGCACCTCGACACCGTGCTCGGCGACATGCGCGCGTGCGGGTGAGGCGGGGTCCAGGAGCGGGTTGGTGTTGTTGAGGTGGGTGTAGACGCGGCGTACGCCGGGGTGGCGGGCCAGCGCGGCGAGGGTGCCGGCCGGCCCGGTCACCGGCAGGTGGCCCATGGCGGCCTGCCCGGCGCCGGAACGCACCGCCGTGCCCATCTCGTCGGCGGCGAAGAACGTGCCGTCCAGCAGCACACAGTCGGCCCCGGCGCACAGCTCCTCCAGGGCGGGGCTCCAGGAGCCGACGCAGGGCGCGTACACCAGCACTCCTCCGCTGGCCAGATCCTCGACGCGGTACGCCGTCACCCACGGACCCGCGGGCGCGGGTGCCTGCGCCGGAACGTACTTCGGGATCTTCGCGCCCATCGGATGGGCGGTCACGACGAGGCCGCCGGCCAGCACGAAGCCACCGTCGGCCAGGCTGTCGACCCACTCCCAGGGCGCGTAGCGGCCCAGCGCGGCGCGGACCGGGGCGAGGACGGCGCGTACCGGCGGCGCGGCGTAGACCTTCAGGCCGGCCGCGCCGCGCAGCTCGCTCAGGCCGGTCACATGGTCGGCCTCGGCGTCGGTGAGGAGCACTCCGCGCAGCGGGGTGTCCCGGGGGCCGGGGCCGGGCCACAGGGCAGGCGTGGCGGCGAGCTGGGTGCGCAGGTCGGGGGAGGCGTTCAGCAGCCACCAGTCACGGCCGTTGCCGGTGACGGCGACACACTCCTGCGCCCGGGACGGCAGCTTGCCGTCCCGGGCGGCGGTGCACAGCGCGCATGCGCAGTTCCACTGTGGGAAGCCGCCCCCGGCGGCAGTACCCAGCAGGACGACCCTCACGGCCATCGGCTCCTTCACGCTCGCCCGGACTTGTCTCCCGCTGGGATCTTCCCTCCGGATGAGCCGGTGACCACCGGCGCCGGAGAGCAGTTCCGGCCGTCCTTGCCCGCGCGGTTCGCCGCCCGTCAGGGGCGTCTCAGGGGCGCCGGATCACCGGGCCAGCAAGGTGCGCACTCCCTGTGACGTGAGGGTCAGCCCGTGGGCGGAGCTGCCGTCGATGGCGAGGGAGAGGTCCTCCTCGGGCCACTGCGCGGCGAGCGCGCCGAGCGGGATCAGGCGGTAGCGCGAGACGAACGGCAGCAGTTCGGCCATCTCGCCCTCCGAGGTGAACACCGGGACGACCGGGTCGCCTCCGGGCTGTTCGAGGACGGGCAGAGCCACCGTCGTGGCGTCGGCACCCTCCCCGTCCACCGCGTCGTCGGGCACCGGGACGAGTACGTCACTGTGCGCGAGGGTGTCCAGGGCGGACTGGTCCTCGGCGTTCACGGCCAGCGCGTCCAGTGCCTGCTGGGCGGGCGTCGGCAGGTGGTCTTGTGCGGGTGTCTCCATGGCAGATCCCCAGGTAGCGGCGGTCGTACAGGCCGCCCGGACGGGCTGGTGCCCGGGCGTGCTCCCGCCTCGCGTACCCGGTGGGGTGCGGGGCATGCGCGAGGAAGACCTCGATCTCCATCGGGGGGTGCGGGGGCGCGCCCGACACGGGGACGCGTCGATGACCGACCGAGCCCCCCCGCTGCGACGGGAATGACGAACCGCCCTGGCTCGGTCAGCCGTTCGGCCGGTGAAGCGGCTGCCGGCTCACCCGAAGCCGAGGGTCGGCTCGGCCGCCCGGGCGAGGATCTTGCTGATCGGCTGGTGCGCGAGCGGGGCCCCGTTCACTGCTCGGCCTGCGCGAGGAGGTCGGCGATGGTGGTGATCCGGACCAGCGGCCGGTACAGCTCCATCACCTGGAGGGCCCTGACGTGGGAGTCGTCGTCCACGCCGGCGCAGGCGTCCGCCACGACCAGCACCTCGGTGCCGGCGTCGGCGGCGGCCAGGGCGGTGGACAGCACACAGCAGTCGGTGCTGACGCCGGCCAGCACCAGACGGCCGTCCGGGCCGACGCGGGCGGCGAGCTCGGGGGTCCACTTGCCGAAGGTGGTGGTGTCCACGACGTGGTCCGCGAGGTCGGCGAACTCGTCGGTCAGCGCCCAGAGTTCGGCATCCGGGGACCGGCGGGCGAAGGGCCACTCGTCGTAGTAGGCGCGCCAGGCGCCGACCGGCCGCTCGGGGGCCAGGAAGCGGGTGAAGGTGACGCGGCCGGCGAAGGCCGGCAGCAGGCTGCGGACGCCCGCCGCCGCGTCGGCGTACCGCGGGGTGGCCCAGGGGCTCGCCGGGTCGGCGAAGACGCGCTGCATGTCGATGACGGTGAGGTGTCCGGCGCTCATGGGTTCAGCACCCCCTCGTCGGGCGCCGGGCTGGGGGCCTGGGCCTCCTGCTTCCGGATCCGGTCCCGGCCCAGCAGCAGCGTGCCGAGGAAGGCGAGCGCCAGGGCGACCAGGACGCCCAGGTTGGCGTAGGCCCAGGCGCCGGTCCTGCCGCCGAGGCCCAGGGGCTCCAGGAGGTAGCCCTGCCAGCTCAGCCAGCTCGCCGCGGAGTTGGTGACCAGGCCCCAGCCGACTGCCGTGGCGGCGAGGGTGAGGAACAGCGGGAGGAGGGGGACGTCGCCGTAGCGGCCGTGCGGGCGGTACAGGTCGCCCTCGTCGTAGTCGCGGCGGCGCAGGGCCAGGTCGGCGAGCATGACACCGGCCCAGGCCGCGATGGGCACGCCGAGCGTGGTGAGGAAGCCCATGAACTGGCCGAGGAAGTTGTCGGCGAAGAACACGATGTAGATCGCGCCGGCGATCATCAGCACGCCGTCGAAGAACGCGGCCAGATAGCGCGGCACGCGCAGGCCTGCCGAGAGCAGGGCCAGGCCGGAGGAGTAGATGTCGAGGACGGCGCCGCCGACCAGGCCGAGGACGGCGACCACGGCGAACGGCACCAGGAACCAGGTCGGCAGGAGCGTCGTCAGCGCGCCGATGGGGTCGGCCGCGATCGCCGTGCTCAGCTTCTCGGAGGAACCGGCCAGCAGCAGGCCGAAGACCAGCAGGACCAGCGGCGCCAGGGAGGCACCGAAGGCGGTCCAGCCGATCACGCCCCGGCTGGAGGAACCGCGGGGCAGATAGCGGGAGTAGTCGGCGGCCGCGTTGACCCAGCCGAGGCCGAAGCCGGTCATCATGAACACCAGCGCGCCGACGAATTCCTGCGCCGAGCCCGCCGGGATGTCCGCCACCGTGCTGCCGTGGATGTGGTCGGCGACCAAGGCGATGTAGACGATCGTGAGCACGCCCGTGATCAGGGTGATCCAGGTCTGGAGCCGCATGATCAGGTCGAAGCCCATGACGCCGCCGACGACGGTCAGTGCGGCCACCACCAGCAGGCCGACCACCTCGGTCTCGGTGCCGCCACCCCAGCCGAGGCGGCTGAAGACGGTCGCGGTCGCCATCGTGGCGAGCGCGGTGAGGACGGTCTCCCAGCCGACGGTGAGCATCCAGGAGATCACGGACGGCAGCCGGTTGCCGCGCACGCCGTACGCGGCCCGGCTGAGGACCATGGTGGGCGCCGAGCCGCGCTTCCCGGCGACCGCGATGCAGCCGCACAGCAGGAACGAGACGACGATGCCGAGCACGCCGGCGGTGAGGGCCTGCCAGAACGAGATGCCGAAGCCCAGCGCGAAGGCGCCGTAGCTGAGGCCGAGGACGGAGACATTGGCCCCGAACCAGGGCCAGAACAGGCTGCGCGGGGTGCCCCGCCGCTCCGCGTCCGCGATCACGTCGAGCCCGTGCGTCTCCACCTGGAGCGAGCGGCCGGTGGCTCCGCCGTCCGGAGAGTCCTGCGGATACGTCATCGCCGAGCCACCTGCCCCACCTGTCCGGACGTGTTCGATCACGCTAGGTCGGCACCCTGGGGGCGTCAAGGCGGCCCGAGGGCGGTGCCGGCCACCCGCGGCTCAGCAGGTCAGCGGTCGAACTCCTCGTGGATCGGGGTCTTCGGCTCCTCCCGCAGATGCTGGGCGAGACCGGGCTTGCCGCCGTGCCGGGCCTGCTCCGCCCGCTGTCCGGCGTCGAGGCCGAGGTCCGAGTCCGGATCCACCCGGACCGACCTCGCCACCTCCGCCTTGCCGGCGTACTCCTCCGCGGGCATGCCGCGCAGGGCCGTGACGACCTCCTCGGAGGCGCCTGCCTCCCGTGCGGCCGAGACCAGCCGGTCCTTGTCGGCCGGGTAGGTCACGTCCTTCACCGCGTCCAGCACCTCGGGGACGCTGGTGTGTGCCGTGCTCATGACGCCTCCCTACGCGTCGTCCGCGTCGTCCGCGTCCGAGTTGTCGTCGGCGGGGTCGGCTCCCTCCGCCTGGGACGGAGTGGTGCGGGGCGGCTGCTCCTCCTCGGGGGCGTCCGCCACCCGCTCGCCCTCGGCCTGGGAAGGGGTGTTCTCGCTCATCGGGTCCTCGCAGACATACCGTGCCGGTTCCGAAGACCCCGAGTACCCGTGCGCCGCGGGACCCATCAGCCGCCGGAATCCTGGAATCCGCTTCTGCCCGGTGGGTACCTGACCAGTCCGGCGCAGCATGCGGCGCCGGTCGCAAGACCGAGACCATCTCACCGCCTGGAGGAACCATGGCGGGTATCACCCCACCTGATCTGCAGAAAGCCCTGTCCGGCGCGGAGTACCCGGCCAACCCCGAGCAGCTTCGGAAGGTCGCCGAGAACAACCACGCGCCCAAGGAGATCACCGAGCGGATCTCCCACCTCGGCAAGAAGAAGTTCGAGAATCCCGCCGAGGTCAGCAAGGCCGTCTTCCAGAACGAGTGACGGCGTCCCGCCCCAGGTGCGCGGCGGCCGGGCCTTCGGGCTCCGGCCGCCGCGCGGGTCCGGACGGGGGGACGCCGGGGCCCGCGGGTTCGGGGAGGGTGCGGAACAGCAGCCAGCTCAGCACCGGCATCAGCACCAGCGGGGCCAGGGCGGTGCGCAGCGACGTGGCGTCGGCGAGTCTGCCGATCAGGGGGCTCGTCAGCCCGCCGATGCTCACGGTCAGTCCGAGGGTGATGCCGCCGGCGGTGCCGATCCGTGAGGGCAGGTAGTCCTGGCCGAGCGTGACCTGGAGGGAGAAGGGGACGTACAGGCCGGCGGAGGTCAGGGCCACGCACAGGTAGAGGGCAGGGCCGGGGACGAACACCACGCCCGCGACCGCCGCCACGGAGAGCAGGTACGACCAGCGGCACACCGTGACCCGGTCCCAGCGCCCGGCGAGCCTGCCGCCCAGCACCGAACCGGCCGCGCCGCCCAGATAGAGCACGAACAGCGCGGCCGTACCGGCGACCGTGCTGCCGCCCAGGCGCTGCGCCGCGTACAGGGACAGGAAGCTGCTCAGGCCGGTGAACACGACCGAGCGGCACACCACGGCCAGCGTCAGCCTCAGGAAGGACGCCCTGTCGTCGGCGCCGGCCGCCGGTGTCGTACCGCGAAGCCGCTGCCACTGGGCGGGTGCGCGCAGGACGGCCAGGTTCAGCGCCGCGCCGGCGAGCGCGGGCAGCACCAGCAGCGGGGTCCAGCGCAGTCCGCCGGTGCCCACGACGGCGGTGACCAGGAGCGGGGCCAGGGCGAAACCCAGGTTGCCGCCCAGCGAGAACCAGGCCATGGCGCTGTGGCTGCCGCCGCCGGCCAGCCGGGCGACGCGGGCGGACTCGGGATGGTAGGCGGCCACGCCGGCCCCGGACAGCGCCACGCAGGCCAGGGTGAGCGCGTACGAGCCGCTGCTCCCGCTCAGCGCGATGCCCAGGCCGGCCAGGAGCGTACTGGCCGGCAGCAGCCAGGGGATCGCCCGGCGGTCGGTGAGCGCGCCGAACAGCGGCTGCGCCACCGAGGAGAGCAGGGAGGCGGCCAGCACGACGCCCGAGGCGGCGGCGTAGCCGTAGGCACGCTCGGCGATGAGGAACGGGATGAGGGACGCCACGGCCCCTTGGTAGACGTCGACGCAGGCATGCCCGACGGACAGCAGGATGATGGATGCTTTCCTTCGCACCCGGCCATGCTCTGGCCCGGCCCGCCTGACGCGCTTTCGATAAACTGCCACATGATGCCGCAGATCCGCCATGATCCGGTCGCCCCCACCCGCACCCAGCGGCTGGCCTCCGGCGCGGGGATATCCGCCCACCGGCACGACGACCATCAGATCGTCTACGCGCGCCGGGGCGTACTGGCCGTCACCACCGACGCGGGAACCTGGATCGCCCCGGCCGACCGCGCCATCTGGGTGCCGGCCGGGACCGTGCACGCCCACCAGGCACACGGCGCGCTCGACCTGCATCTGGTGGGGCTGCCCGCGACCGAGAACCCGCTCGGCCTGGACGCGCCGACCGTGCTCGCCGTCGGCCCGCTGCTGCGCGAACTGATCGTCGCCCACACCCGGGCCCCGGACGACGGCAGTCCCGAACGGGCGCGGCTGCGCGCGGTGTTGCTGGACCAGCTGCGCGCCTCGCCCCAGCAGCCGCTGCACCTGCCGACGCCCGCGTCACCCGTGCTGCGCGCGCTGTGCGACATCCTGCGCGCCGATCCTGCCGACGGCCGCACCCTGGCGGAGCTGGGCCGGGAGGTGGGGGCGAGCGACCGTACCCTCTCCCGGCTGTTCCGCCGCGACCTCGGTATGACGTTCCCGCAGTGGCGCACCCAGATGCGGCTGCACCACGCGCTGGTCCTGCTGGCCGAGAAGACGCCGGTGACGACCGTGGCGCACCGCTGCGGCTGGTCCTCGGCCAGCGCGTTCATCGACGTCTTCCGGCGCACCTTCGGGTACACGCCGGGCAGCGCAGCGGCGGCGGCACGGCCGTACGGCGATCCCGTCGGCCGGGCCGCGCAGCCGTGACAGCCCGTCCGGGGCGGCGGCTCACATCTTGGCGCCGAAGTCCTGCGTCCACCACGGTCCGCCGGAGCCGTTGTGGACGCCCACGCCGATGTTCTTGAACGAGCAGTTGAGGATGTTGGCGCGGTGACCGGGGCTGTTCATCCAGGAGTCCATGACCGCCTGCGGGGTCTGCTGGCCCCGGGCGATGTTCTCCCCGTACGTGGACCAGCGGTAGCCCGCCGCGGTGATGCGCTCGCCGGGGCCGTTGCCGTCCGGGTCCGTGTGGTCGAAGAAGCCGCGGGCGGCCATGTCGTCGGAGAGGCCCTGCGCGGCCCTCTCCAGTTGCGGGTCCTCGGTGACCGGACCGCACCCGGCCGCGGCCCGCTCCTTGTTCACCAGCGCGACCACCTGCGCCACCGTGCCCACGGGGGCCGACTGCGGCTGCGGGGCCCGGGAGGTGCGCACGGGCGCGGGCCGCTCGGCCCGGGGTGTGCTGCTCGTCCGCGCCGGGCGGGGGCTCTTGGAGGCACCCGGCTTCTTCGAGTGCGACGCGGACGGCGACGGGGACGCGGAGGGTGACGCCGAGGTCTCGGCGGCGCTGGGTTCGGCGAGGTCCACGGCGGGCGCGCCGGCGGCCCGCGCGGCGGTCGTGTTCTTGGTCTCCGGTCCCGAGTCGGTGCCGAAGTACCAGAGCCCGCCGCCCGTCAGACAGGCCGCCACCACGGCGCCCCCGACGGCCCGCCGCCGCACGCGCCGGCGCCGACGCGCCTCGCCCCGGGCCGCCGTACGGCGACGAGCGGCCCGCAGCCCGACCGGGGCGTCCGCCCGGGACCCGGCCAAGTCCGCTCCGGAGCCACCCGCGTCCGAGCCCGAGCCGTGCAAGTCCACTCCGTGGGCCCCCGCGTCCGTCCCCGAGCCGTGCATGTCCGCTCCGTGGCTCCCCTCGTCCGGTCCGCCGGTGGCCCCGTCCATGGCCAAGGCCACGGTCTGCGGGTCCGACGGCGGGATCGGGGCGGACGAGCCCGCCGCGGTCACACCGGCCGCCGCGGACCGTGTGGTCGCGAGCAGCACCGGCGACGCCGCGATCAGGGCCAGCCCGGCCAGCAGGCCCTCCGCGGGCAGCAGGCCGCTCCACAGGCCGCCGCAGCGCGCGCACTCCCGGGCGTGCCGGGCTATTCGCTTGCGCCAGAGGGCGGACGGCACGCCGTCCCAGGAGGCGAGCACACCGCGCAACTCCGTGCAGGCGGGGTGCGCGTCGAGTGCCCGTACGACCACCCGGGCCGCCTCCAGGCGCGCCTTCATCCGCTGCACCCGAACGGCGGTGTGCTGCGGCGACACGCCCAGGGCCGCGGCCACCTCGGCCCGGGTCAGCTCACCGGCGCACTCCAGCCACCACAGCGACAGCACCTCCCGGTCGTCCGGCTCCAGCCAGCGTGTGGCACGCGCGGTCTCCTGGCGCTGGCCGGACAACTGGAGCCGGACGATGGTCAGGTCCACGAAGTCGGCGCCCGGATCGGCGAGGTCGCCGGCCTCCTCCACGGCGCCCGGCGCGAGTTGCCGGTCCTGCCAGTGCGCCCGCACCCGGTTCATGGCGATGGCCACGAGCCAGGAGCGGAAGCTCTCCGGGGTGCGCAGGTCGCCGAGCGAGTCGAGGGCCCGGAGCATGGTCTCCTGGACCACGTCGTCGACGTCGACCGAACCGTTCAGGGCCCGCCCCACGATGTTGTACACCAGCGGGAGGTAGGCGCTCACCAGGGCGTCCTGGGCCGCCGGGTCGCCCGCTCGGGCGGCGTTCACCAGTGCCGCCGGATCCACCGTGTGCTGTGTCCTCATCAAACTTCCCTGTCGTCGACGCCGAACGATGCTGTCCGCTGACTGGGAGACCGCTGGGCGCGGTGCCGATAACAGTTCTTCGGAAAGTCGTTCGACGCGAGACTCACAGGGGCGGCACGAGGGCCGCAATGGAGAAGGTCACACGGGCCGGCCCGCCGCGGTACGGCGGACCGGCGGCCGACGCGGTCAGGAGGGCTTGGCCGCCGTCACCGGCGTCACCGTGACCTTGTCGTCGCACTCGGCGAACAGCCCGTCTTCCAGGGCGACTTGGTGTGCTCCGGCGCCGGGCAGGCCGACCACCAGCGTCGGATAGGTCGAGGGCGTCGCGCCGGACGCGCAGTACCCGTCCGCCTCGCCCTGCACCTGCACGAAGGTCAGCTTCACCCAGGCCCTACCGCTCGGCGCGAGCCGTACGGCGGACGCGGTGCCCGTGGGGGTCACCTTGAACGGGATGGAGTGCTGCGGTGAGCCGTTGGCCGCCCCGGCCACCGTCGGGTGGCCGCGCAGCACGCAGGCGGCCCCGGAGACGTTGGTGAACCGCACGATCGCCGCCCCGGTGCCGGTGCCCGGGGGCCGTACGGAGGCCTGGTACGCCGTCGCCTCCAGCGCCTTCACCGTGCAGGGCGGCACGGTGCCCGAGGTGGTGTGCGCGGCCGGGGAGGCAGTGGCGGGCGACGCGGCCGGGGCGTCGCCGGCGGGGCTGGCGGCGGACGTCGTCGAGCTCCCCGGGGAGGCGGCGGCCGGAGAAGCCGAGGACGGCGCGGAGGCCGCGGCGGTCGGCGTCGCCTTGGCTTCGGGTGCTCCGCCGCCCGCCTGGCAGGCCGCCAGGGACAGGGTGGCCGCGATCGTGGCCAGGGCCGCCGCGGTGGCGCGGCCGGTGGGTCGGTGCTGCATGGATTCCCCCGATGTCTTCTGTGCGTGGTGCGTGGTCAGGAAACCGGCACGAGGCCGGTGCTCAGCCGGTGCTCGGCCCGTGCTCGGCCCGTGCTCACCGGTACAGACCGGGCGCAGCGCTCCCGGGTTCCCCTGTGCTTCCGCTGTGACACGGCGGTGACGTGTTCAGGTCCGGACGGGCACAGAAGCCGGGCCGGGCCGGGGATGGATCCGAGGGGAAGAGAGCCGCACGGAGCGGTCCGCGGCGGCGTGGCGCGCGCCGGGCCGGGGCGGTCCGCCGCGAGGATGGCGCTCGGTACGAGCCGACTGGGAGGCGGGTGTACGGATATGACGGTGAACCGTGTCGGCCTGGTCGTGCACGGCGGACGGGCGGAGGCCGTGGCGGCGGCGGGCGCCGTGCACGCGTGGTGCGCCGAGCACGCCGTCGGGTGTGCCGACATCGACGTGTGGCAGGAGGGCGAGCGGCACCACGCCCGGGAGGAGATCGACGCGGCGGGCGATCCGGACCTCATCGTCACCCTGGGCGGTGACGGGACCTTCCTGCGCGGTGCCCGGCTGGCGGCCGAGAACGACGCCCTCGTCCTCGGCGTCGACCTCGGCCGGGTGGGCTTCTTGACGGAGGTCCCCGCCACGGCGGTGCGCGAGGCGCTGGACGCCGTGCGGGAGGAGCGGATCACCGTCGAGAGCCGGATGCTGCTCACCCTGCGGGCGTCGTGCCGGCTGGAGGTGCCGCGGGACATGGAGGAGCTGATGCGGTACGGCCGTGGGCCGCTGCTGCCCCCGCCCCAGGTACGCATGGAGTGCGAGGTGGGTGACGACTGGGGGGTGGCCCTGAACGTGACCGCGCTGAACGACATCGTCGTGGAGAAGCTGGCCAGGGACCGGCAGGTGTCGGTCGGCGTCTATCTGGCGGGCCGGCTCCTCGCGTCCTACTCGGCCGACGCGCTGCTGGTCGCCACGCCGACGGGCTCCACCGCGTACAGCTTCGCCGCCGGCGGTCCGGTCGTCTCGCCGCGCGCCGAGGGGCTCATCTTCACGCCGGTCGCCCCGCACATGGCGTTCAACCGGTCGGTCGTGGCCGCCCCCGACGAGCCGATCGCCCTGAAGGTGCTCGAGCGGTCGGGCCGGGCCGCCGTCAGCATCGACGGCCAGGTGCGCGGTGTCCTCAATCCCGGCGACTGGATCGGCGTGTATGCCGCTCGCCGCCGGCTCAAGGCGGTCCGGCTCGGTCCGATGGACTTCTACAGCCGGCTGCGGGAGCGCATGCACCTCACCGACGCGCCGGCCGCGCTCGCCGACGGGGACGCCGCTCCGCTGTGGCCGGTGACCACACCGCCGCCGGGCGACCTGGCCCACCTGGCGCTGCCCGCGGCGCCCGGCGGCACTCCCCCGCCGTCCTGAGTCGAGGGCTGTCCCGGACCAAGACTCAGAGCGGGGCGCCCAGGGTCCGCCGGAGCTCCTCGAAGGCGGTGGGACGAGGGCGCTCCCGGAGCAGGTCGCGGATGCGCAGGGCGCACTCCCGCGGGGACAGGACGCCGGTGTCGACGTCCAGGTCGTGCGGGCCGTGCGCGTGGACGTGCGGGTACTGGAGGGCGGCGAGCCCCGGCTGCCGGTCCCCGCGCGCGCGTTCCCGGCGCTCCAGTTCCGGCAGCGGACAGCGGACCGCGACCAGGACCGTGTCCCGCGGTTCGAGCAGGCCCAGGAGGTCCAGCAGGCGCCAGCGGCGGCTCAGCGGGTGGTCCACGACGAGGTTGTTGCCCGCCGCGGCCATCCCGGCGACGGCGCGGTGGAAGCCCTTGGCGGTGCGGTCGATCTCGGCCTGGAGGTCCGCGTCGGCGATGGGCCGGCCGCCGCGCATGCTGTGGAAGGCGTCGACGGGCAGATGGAACCAGGTGCCGTCGAGGACGTCGAGCAGGGCCCGGGCGATACTCGACTTGCCGGAGCTGGAGGCGCCGTTGAGCAGGACGACCGTACCCCCGGCGGGTGTGTCGGGGATGCGGGCGTGGGCCGGGTCGTCGGCGGTCATCGGTTCGCCTCAGCCGGTGACCAGCGCGAGGGTGAAGCCGTCGTACCCCTTGGCGCCGACGGTCTGCAAGGTGGTGGCGGTCAGCCGCGGGTGCTCCGCGATGAGTTCGGTGAAGCGGCGCACGCCCTGGACGCGCGGGTCGGTGACGGCCGGGTCGGCGACCGCGCCGTCGCGGACGACGTTGTCGCCGATGATGACGCTGCCGGGCCGGGTGAGCCGCAGCGCCCACTCCAGGTAGTCCGGGTTGCTGGGCTTGTCGGCGTCGATGAAGACCAGGTCGAAGGGGCCGGCGCCCTCGTCGGCCAGCCGGGGCAGGGTGTCCAGGGCCCGGCCGGTGCGGATGTCCGCCACGGCGTCGAGCCCGGCGCGGGCGAGGCTGGCCGCCGCGACGGCCGCGCAGCGCTCGTCGGCCTCCAGGGTGACGAGCCGGCCGTCCGCCGGCAGGGCCCGGGCGAGCCAGATGGTGCTGTAGCCGCCGAGCGTGCCGATCTCCAGGATGCTGCGGGCGCCCTGGATGCGGGCCAGCAGGTGCAGGAGCTTGCCCTGGTTGGGGGCCACCTGGTGCGGCGGCAGCCCCGCCGCCTCGCTGTCCGCGACGGCGTCGAGCAGGGCCGCGTCCTCCTCCACGAGCAGACCGTTGAAGTAGTCGTCGACGGCTTGCCAGGTCTGCTGCACCATGTGCGTTCCCTTTCGATACCCACTACCTTCCCTGAGGGAACCTACTAGAGGCCGGTGGCGGTCCGTCAACGGTTGTCCGCATACCTGTCAGCTCGGGGAGTACGACGATGAGTCCACGGCGTGTGGCCGACGACGCGTGCGGCATCGCGCAGGCCGCGGCGGTGGTGGGCGACTGGTGGAGCCTGCTGGTGCTGCGGGAGGTCGCGCGCGGGCACGTGCGCTTCGACCGGCTGGCGCAGGAACTGGCCGTCTCCCGCAAGGTCCTCGCGGAGCGGCTCCGCACTCTGACCGACCATCAGGTCCTGGAGCGCCGCCGCTACCAGGACCGCCCGCCGCGCCATGAGTACGTGCTGACCGAACAGGGCCGGGGCCTGCTGCCCGTCCTGGTGGCGCTTCAGGACTGGGCCGACCGGTGGCTGCTGGGCGACGGCACGCTCACCGGCGAGGCACCCGACGACGGCGCGGAGGCCCGCCGCGTCGCGGCCCTGGCCGGCGAGCGCGTACCCACGGACCTGCGCCTGCCGGGGACCGACGGGCACCTGCACGACCCCGTGGCCGAGGACGCGCGCGCCACCGTGCTCTTCGCCTACCCGGCCACCGGCGTCCCCGGCCTCCCGGCCGGCCTGGCCGCGCCGCCCGTCCCGGGCGGCTCCGGGTGCACGCTGGAGAACCGGCAGTTCCGCGCCGCCTGGCCGCGGTTCGCCGCGGCCGGGGTCGCCGTGCGCGGGGTGAGCACCCAGTCGCCGCCGGAGCAGGCCGCGTTCGCGCGGGCCGAGGAGCTGCCTTTCCCGCTGCTGTCGGACGGCCGGCTCCAGCTCACCGCGGCGCTGCGGCTGCCGGCCTTCCGCGCCGGACAGGACTTGCGCATCAAGCGGCTCATCCTGGTCGTCGGCCCGGACCGGACGGTACGCCACACGCTCTTCCCCGTCAGCGACATCCCCGCCGCCGTCGACCGGGCCCTCGCCCTCGCCACGGCGTCGGGGCCGGACCGGGCCGGCTGAGGCGGCCGTGCGCGGGGCCCGGTATTGCCCGCGAAAAGCGTGCGGGAGACCGCGGGCCGGGGCCGGAGATGACCCGGATGGCCGTTCGAACCCCGGGGCGCTGAGCACCGGGTGTGCCCCCTGTGGTCGTATATTCCATGGTGCGCTTGAGCGTCTCGTCGTCCGTGGTCCTCGATCGCACCGGAGAACGGCCGCCAGGGCCGTACCGTAACGTGGGCAAGCCCCACCGGAATAAGGAGATTTTGATGTCGTCAGTCGAGCTCAACACCAACTTCGGACGCATCGTGCTGGAACTCAACGACGCCGAGGCGCCCAAGACCGTCGAGAACTTCCTGGCGTATGTGCGCAGCGGCCACTACGACGGCACGATTTTCCACCGGGTAATTAACGGCTTTATGATCCAGGGCGGCGGTTTCACCCCGGACATGCGCCAGAAGCCCACCATGGCGCCGATCCAGAATGAGGCCGACAACGGCCTGAAGAACAACAACTACACCGTGGCGATGGCGCGGACGAGCGACCCGCACTCCGCGACGGCCCAGTTCTTCGTCAACGTTTCGGACAACGCCTTCCTCAACTTCTCGTCGAAGACCCCGAACGGCTGGGGCTACACCGTGTTCGGCCGGGTCACCGAGGGTCAGGACGTCGTCGACTCCATCAAGGGAGTCAAGACGGGCAGCCTGCAGGGACACCAGGACGTCCCCACGGAGTCCGTGGTCATCGAGTCCGCCAAGGTTCTCGGCTGACGCACACCGCCGGGGCGGCACCGGTCCGTCGGTGCCGCCCGCGTCGCGTCCCGTTCACCGGCTCAGACCGCCGCTCCATCGGTGAGGCCGAGCCGTCGTAGCGTGGCCTCGATCCGGGCCAGCACGGCCTGCTGCTGCGCCACCAGATAGAAGTGGGCTCCGGGGTAGACATGGAGCTCGAACGGGCCGTCGGTCTCCTCGGACCAGGAGCGGGCCTCGTCGGGGGTCAACCGGGGGTCGGCGTCGCCGGTCATCATGACCACGGGACAGCTCAACCCGGGCCCGGGCGTGCGCTCATAGGTCTCCACCGCGTGATAGTCGGCCCGCAGCGCGGGCAGGATCAGCTCCAGCATCTCCTCGTCCTGGAGCAGGGCGGCGTCGGTGCCGTCCAGCTTGGTGAGCTCCTCGATCAGCCGCGTGTCGTCGCCCGCGTAGAGCGTCTCGGTCCGCCGGTCGGACGGAGACCGGCGGCCGGAGGCGAAGAACACCGCGGGCGGCCGCCCGGCGGCCTCCAGCAGCCGGGCCAGCTCGAAGCCGACCATGGCGCCCATGCTGTGCCCGAACAGGGCCAGCGGCGTGTCCTCCCGCTCGTCCAGCGCGCGGAACACCCCGTGCGCGAGTTCCTGGACGGAGCCCGCCACGGGGTCCTCCCTGCGGTCCTGGCGGCCCGGGTACTGCGCCGCGAGCACGTCGACCGTCGGCGACAGGGCCTTGGAGACGGAGAAGAAGAAGCTCGCGGAGCCGCCGGCGTGCGGCAGGCAGAGCAGCCTCGGCGCACCCGGCGCCGCCTGATGGAAGCTGCGCAGCCACATCTGGTGCTCTGCGCTGGACCGGTCGGCCATGTGTCCCCCTCGGTGGAACGTGCTGTGTGCGAAGTGTGCTGGTACCGACCGTACTTGGACCTCGACGCCCGGAGGAGGGCGGCCTGGCGCGGCCGGCCGGGGGAGGCACTGGACAGTGGCCGCCCACGCTCCTTAGACTCACCGTCTAGAGATAGACAAGAAATCAAAGGTGCGCGGGAGAGACCCGGGAGAGGCCCATGGACGACCTCGCACATGGTGCGGACGCGGACAGCGCGGACGCCATGGACGCGGACGGCGCGGACGCGGACGGCGCGGACGAGCACCTCATCCGGGAGGCAGAGAAGATCGCCGTCGCGCTGGGCCGCATGTTCCCCGGCCTGTGCGAGGTGGTGCTGCACGACCTGCGGGACCCGGACCAGGCCATCCGCGCGATCGAGAACAACCTGTCGGGACGTCAGGTCGGTGACTCCGCAACGGAGTTGGGCCTCGCACGGATCGCCGATCCGGAGTACCCCAGCGTCATCCAGAACTATCCCAACCGGTTCCCCGACGGCCGCCCGGCGAAGAGCACGTCCATCGGCATCAAGAACGCCGCCGGCGAGTACATCGCGGCACTGTGCCTGAACCTCGACGTGTCCGTGCTCTCCCCGGTGACCCTCGCCCTGTCGAACCTCGTGGCCACGGACACCGACCACCGCGATCAACCCCTGGAGGCCCTGCGGGACCGCACCGCGCGCGAGCTGCGCGAAGCGGTGGAGGCCCGGGCCGCCGAGCGCGCCACCACTCCCCGCTCCCTGAGCCGGGAGGACAAGAAGGCGCTCGTACGACAGCTCCAGCGCGACGGCTACTTCGACTCGCGCGACGCCGCGCAGACCATCGCGGACCTGCTCGGCGTCTCCCGGGCGACGGTCTACAACTACGCGAAGTGAAGGGCCACGCGACCATGGGCACCGCCCCCTCCCCCGCCACCCGGACCCTGGCCGGCCCCGACACCCCGTTCGCCGTGGTGGACGTGGACAGTACGCGGCGCGGGCCAGGAGCACGGCACCCTCACCGCGCGCGACGGCGCCCCGCTGCCCGAAAACTACCCGTCGGCACCCGCCTGCGCGTCCTGCCCAACCATGCCTGCGCCACGGCCGCCCAGCACCACGGCTACCACGTCATCGACGGCTCCCGAGCCGCCGCAGCCTCCGCGCCCTCGATCGAGGCGTACTGGCCGCGCATCACCGGCTGGTGACCCGCACAGCCGTCGGTCCACCCTCCTTCCGCCCTCCTCCCGCCCTCCTCCCGCCCTCCTCCCACCCCTCCAAGGACACCCCATGGCCACCGCACTGCCCGTTTCCTTCGACGACGTCCGCGAGGCCGCCGAGCGCCTCAAGGGCGTCGTCCACCGCACACCCGTCCTCACCTCCCGCACCCTGAACTCCCTGGTCGGCGCCGAGGTGTTCATCAAAGCCGAGAACTTCCAGCGGATCGGGGCCTTCAAGTTCCGCGGCGCCTACAACGCCGCCTCCCGCCTCCCCGCCGACCAGCTGGCGAAGGGCATCGCCGCGTACTCCTCCGGCAACCACGCCCAGGCCACCGCGCTGGCCGCCCGCGAACTGGGCACCAAGGCCGTCATTCTGATGCCCGAGGACGCACCCCGGTCCAAGCTGGAGGCGACCACCGGCTACGGCGCGGAGGTCGTCACCTACGACCGCTACACCCAGGACCGCTCCGCCCTCGGGCAGGCCCTGGCCGCAGACCGCGGCCTGGCCCTGATCCCGCCCTACGACCACCCCCACGTGATCGCCGGCCAGGGCACCGCCGCGCTCGAACTCCTCGAGGACACCGGCCCGTTGGACGCGCTCATCGTGCCCGTGGGGGGTGGCGGTCTCATCGCCGGCAGCGCCGTCGCCGCCACGGCCCTGCACCCCGGCATCCGGGTCATCGGCGTCGAGCCGGCGGCGGGCGACGACACCAAGCGCTCCCTGGAGCAGGGCGCACGCGTCACCATCCCGGTCCCCCGGACCATCGCCGACGGCCAGGCCCTGGACACCCCCGGCGAGATCACCTTCCCCATCAACCAGCGGCTGCTCGACGCGATCGCCCTCGTCAGCGATGCCGAGATCATCACCGCGATGCGCTTCGCCTTCGAGCGCCTGAAGATCGTCCTGGAGCCGAGCGGCGCCACGCCCCTGGCCGCCCTCCTGGCCGGTCATGTCGCCGACCCCCCGCGCCGGATCGGCATCATCGCGTCCGGCGGCAACATCGGCGTCGACCGCTTCGCCGAACTCGTCACCCGCTGAGCCCTTCACCGGAAGGCGGCGGACGACGGTGAGGCACTCGACCTCGCCCCCCGCGGCGCGGTCCACGGAGGCGGCACCCGCATCATGGGGGCCCGGACCCCCGCACCTCCGTCGTCGACGCCCCGGCGCACCCATGACCACCGGGCTGCGCCGCCCGCGGCGGCCCCGGACCGGAGGGGTAGAGCACGCCCCGCAGCGCCCGGGGCCGGAATCCCGGGCGCTGCGGCCGCCGCCGTGGCGTGACGCCCTGGTGGTCAACCGGCCCTCGGGGCGTGCATCATGCGGGGACGAGGCAGGCGTACGGCGGGGGAGCCGATGGTCAGCGAGGTGCGGCGGGACGAGGACGGCGCCGGGGCGGCGGAACGGCAACAGGAGCTGGCCGAAAGCCTCCGGGAGGCCTACCGGCTGCTGGACACCCCCACGGGCCGGCCGCCCGCCGAGGCGCTGGGCCCGGTGATCAACCGGCTGGGCCGCCTGGAGACCGCGTTGGCGGAGCACGGTGAGGAATTCTCCGGCTGCTTCATCGTCCTGGGTCTCCTGCTCGGCGCGTCCTGCCTGGCGAGGAGCGAGTATCCCTCGGCCGGTACCGGTTCCCCGGAGCGGGCGGCAGCGCTGCAGCGCCTGCGGTGGGCGGATCGTCACGGGCCGCCCACCGACCTGCTCGCCATACAGGCCCGCATGATGCTGGTCTTCCTGCTCGCGCCCTGGGCCCTGCCCCGCCCCGACGGCGCCAGCACCGTCCTGCGGAATGCGCTGCTCACCACCGACCACTCGGAAGACCTGCTGACCGAGTCGTTGCGCCGGGATCTCAGCGAGGCCCAGGAGGTCGTCGACCGGATCGCCGCGGCCCCGCTCGGCGCGGAGCTCCAGCAGCGGACCGCGAGGGTCAAGCGGGTCATCGGACGGATGCTGGGCTCCGGGGCCGTCCGCTCGGACTCGACGGCCGAACCGACGGCGCCTGCCGCCGAGGCAGTGGCCACGGGCGGGGCCGCAGCCGGTGGCGGGCAGGCCGGCGGGGACGCGGACGATCCCGAGAGCGCGCTGCTCGACGCCGTACGCGGCCTGGTGGCGCTGGCCGGCGCACGCAGCACGGCGACGTTCACCCGCATTCTGGTCTGGCTGACCGTGGAGTTGCGGGGACGGACCGGCAACCACAGGGGCGTGCTGGGGCTGGACGCGCAGGCCACGGCGCTGCTGGATCGGGCCGCCGCGGGCAGCGCAGCCGGCGCGGACGGCCTGCGCCGTGCCGCCGGCCTGGCACTGCGGGCCCTGCACGCGCTGCCACCGGACACACCCGAACGGGCCCGGGTCGCCAGACTCCACGCCTACCTGCTGGTCATGGCGGAGGAACGGGAGCCCGGATCGGTCGACTTCCGCACCGCCGAGCGGCCCACCCCGGA
Organism: Streptomyces sp. NPDC036984; assembly: GCF_055607665.1. Classification (NCBI taxonomy): domain Bacteria; kingdom Bacillati; phylum Actinomycetota; class Actinomycetes; order Kitasatosporales; family Streptomycetaceae; genus Streptomyces; species Streptomyces sp. NPDC036984. The sequence goes on along the minus strand of NZ_JBVJRL010000013.1, from coordinate 66,439 downwards.
CCCGGCCGACGACAGCGGCAACCGTCTCGGCGACTGGCCGGCCGGCCTGCTCCTGGCTCCCGGTCTGGCCGCCCGTCTCGACAGCGCCGTACGGGACTACGCCGCCGAGCGCGGTGTGCGCGAGCGGCGCCACGCGGCCCGCCTCGACCGCTTCCTGGCCTACCGGACCGGCGATACCGGCTACCTGGACGACGCGGCCGCCCTGCTCCAGGAGGCGATCGACGCGATCCCGGACTCCTGGTGGGTCACGGATCTACGGGTGGAACTGGCCGAGATCCAGGAGCAGGCCGCCTCGTACAGCGGCAGCTTCCACGACGCGGACAGCTCCCTGGCCACCACGCGCGAGCTGGACGCGGCCCTGCGGCACGACGGCTCCCTGCCGCTCGAGGCGCCGTTCACCCTGAAACTGCTGCTGTCCACCGCGGACCGCGAGCTGCGCCATGCGCAGCGCACCGGAGACCACGAGGCCCTGCCGCGCCTGGCCGAGGAACTGCGCGCCCGGCAGGCCGCTCTGCCGCCGGACAGCGAGTGGCGCGGCAAGCTGGCGGAGCGGCTGCACCGGCTGGACGAGCTGGGCGCGGACGGGCGGCAGGCGACCGGGCCCGAGGAGCACCGGCAGTTCGAAGGCGAGTACGCCGCCGAGCGGGCGGCCCTGGCCCGCTCGGTCACCAGAGTGCTGCGTGAATTCGAAGCGCCGGAGGCGTATCACCAGCAGGAGTACGACCGGCGGGCCGCGCTCGGCCTGCGGCTGTACCTCTCCGTGCTGCGCGGCGAGCAGGACCCGGCGGTGCTGGACGGCGCCATCACCGAGCTGACCCGCGCCCGCGCGCTGCTCGCCGAGGGACGCGGCGGAACGCGCCGTGTGTACGTCCTGGGGAAGCTGGCCGAGGCCCACCTCCTGCGCGGCAACCGCGGTGGCCCGCGTCCCGCCGAGGACGGCTGGGCGTACGTGGAGATCACGCGCGAGGCGCTGGACGAACTGGCCGCCGACGTGCTGCTCCAGGCCGGCGCCGACCACGGCCTGTCCGCGGCCCTCAACGGCGACGTGCTGTCGGCGCGGCTGGCGTTCGCCGCCCTGCTCATGCGCCGGCCGGCCGAGGCGGTGGCCGCTCTGGAGAAGGGGCGCGCCCTGGTGCTTCAGGCCACCGCCGCTTCCCGGAGCATTCCCGAGCTCCTGGACGCCGCCGGTCAGCCCGGACTGGCCCGGCGGTGGCGGGCGCAGGTCCCGGTGAACCCGCTGCGGCCGGAGACCGGCGGGGTACCGCACGCCTCGACCGGCGCCCCGCCGATCCCCAGCGCCCTGCGGCGCGACGCCCTGGCCGCGCTGGGGGTCCGTCCCCGCCCCGGGCAGGGCCCGGGCACCCGCCAGTTGACCGGCGCGGCGGACGTGGCGGCGCTCACCGAGGGCCTCACCCTCTCGGGCACGGACGCGTTGGTCTACCTGATGCCGGCCGAGCCCCTGCCCTCCCACTCGTTCCCCGGCCACGCGCTGATCCTGCGTCCCGGCGCCGAGCCCGCCATGCTGCCGCTGCCGGAGTTGATCGATCCGGGCTGCGCGCCGCTGGAGCGGTACCTCGACGCCGCGGCGCGGCGTTCCCAGGCGCTCGCCGACCCGCGCATGCACGGGTCGTGGAAGGCCGCCCACGACGCGCACTGGCAGGTCGTACTGCGCGAGTTGTGCGACTGGGCCTGGCCGGCGGTGATGGAGCCGGTGCTCGCGGCGGTGCGCCCGCAGCCGGCCACCGAGCGGTCACCGGCCCGGCCGCCGCGGATCGTGCTGGTGCCGTGCGGCCGGCTCGGCGTCGTCCCGTGGCACGCCGCACGGACCGAACGTGCCGACGCCCACGGCCACCGGTACGCCTGCCAGGAAGCCGTCATCAGCTACGCCCCGTCCGGCACGCAGTTCCTCGCCGCGGCCGGCCGGCGGCGGATGTCCCCCGCCGACGGGCGGCAGGTGCTCGTCGCCGACCCGGAGCTCACCCTGCCGTGGGCCGAGGTGGAGGCGGCCACACTGCGCGCCTCCTGCTACCCCGGCGCCCTCCGGTACGGCGAGTTCCTCACCAGTGCCGACGCACCGGACGCGGCCGGGACGCCGGCGGAGCTGCTCGATGTGCTGCCCGGCGGTGCGTCGCCGGCGTCCGTGGTGCACCTGGCCTGTCACGCCTGGGCCGCGCCGCGCCCCACCGACTCCGCGCTGCGGCTGGCCGGCCCGCCCGGCGGCGGTCGGGACGCCGGCCGGCTCACCGTGGCCGGCATCCTCGACGGTGCCGCCGGTGTCCGGCCGGACACCGCCGGACCGCTGGTGGTGCTCAGCGCCTGCGAGACCGACCTGAGCACGGGCCACCACGACGAGGCGCTGACCCTCGCCACCGCGCTGGTCACGAGCGGCGCGGCCGATGTCGTGGGGTCCCGGTGGGCGGTGCGCGACGGTCCGACCGCCGTGATGATGGCCGTCTTCCACCACCATCTCACCGCCGGCGGGCTGACCCCGCCCGACGCCCTGCGCGCCGCCCAGCTGTGGATGCTCGACCCCGGCCGCGAGCTCCCGCTGTCCCTGGACGAGCCGCTCCGCCGGGAGGCCGCCCGCGCCGACCTCCACCAGCTCCAACACTGGGCGGCCTTCACCCACCAGGGCAACCCGGCGCCCGGGACGGCGGATTGAGACGGGGCTTCACCGCGGCCCTCTGCGCACACCGCTCGCTATCGGCCGCCCGGATGGTCGGTGAGGTGGTCTTGCAGCACCGACAGGAAGCTCGGGTCGGGCTCCAGGCCGAGGGCGGCGGCGCGCCGGTTGTCGAAGACGGCCGGCCAGGAGCCCATGATGGCCTCGACGGCCGGGTCGGGTGCGATGGTCACCAGGTCGGCGACGGTGTCGCCGGCCACCTGCCGCAGGGTGGTGAGCATCTGCGCGACGGAGACCGTGAGTGCGGGAAGGTTGACCGGCACGAGTCCCTCCAGCCGGCCCGGCCCGACGCCGCGCTCGGCTTGCGCGATGCGGAGCAGCCCCTGGACGGTGCGTCGCGGTGAGGCCAGGGCCACGCGCAGGCCGGGCCGCACCGGGCAGGCCACCGGGATGCCGCCGAGCGGCTCACGGATGACGGACGACAGGAAGCCGGAGGCGGCGGCGTTCGGCCGGCCCGGCCTTACCACGACGGTCATCAGGCGTGCGACGCGTCCGTCGATGAAGCCGCGCCGGGTGCAGTCGGTGATCAGGTGCTCGCAGACGAGCTTCTGCGTCCCGTAACTCGACCGGGGCAGGGGTACGGTCGACTCGCTGACCACCGGTGGCGGGGGCAGGGCCGGATCGGCACCGTAGACCGCGAGGCTGCTGGAGAACACCACCCGCGGCACCGGTCCGCCGGCTGCCGACTGTGCCCGGGCGGCGTCGAGCAGGGCGCGGGTGGTGTCCACGTTGGCGCGCATGCCGAGGTCGAAGTCCGCTTCGCACTCGGCGGACACGGCGGCGGCGAGATGGAACAGCACGTCGACCGGTTCCGCGAACACGTCATCCAGACGCTCGGTCAGATCGCCCCGCAGCACGTCCACCAGAGGGTCGGCCACCGCAGGGGAATCAGGCCGTACGACCCGGTCGGCGAGCACCAGGCGTTCGATCCGTGCACCGCCGAACGTCCGGGTGCGCAGCAGTGCGCCGGTCAGCCGCGATCCCAGAAAACCGAACGCGCCCGTGACGACCACTCTCACGTGTGACCTCCTCGCCCGCTGCCGGGGCCCGGCCTTGTGCAGGGCTGCGGCGCTGTTCCGCACGTCCCGGCCGGACCCGCACGTCCTCCCGCCGATCCGGCAGCGGCGGCGAACTACCCACACCGGCACCCCGGGCAAACGCCTGTCACCTGTCGGCACACGCGGACTCCCGGCCCCGTTGCGGACGTCCCGTGCGTGCCTTACGGTACGCCGCGTCAAACTCGTGTCCGCTGGGGGGAATTGACACGACACCGCATGGGCAGCGCGCCGGGTGCGGTCCCCCTCGTGCGGCTCCGGTTCGTGATCTGGAGGGCTCAGTGGACCGCAGGACCCGCCGGCCCGCTCACCGCGCGCCGGCCACCGCCTTACTCGCCGCCGCCGCCGTCGCATGGGGCGCCACCGTGGCACTCGGCGCGGTGTCGCCGAGCGCGGCCGCGGCGGACGGGGCGCCCGGCACCGGATCCGCCGCGGTTGCGCCGCCGTCTCCGCGGGTGCCGCTGCGGGTGGCGACCTACAACATCCACGCCGGTGCCGGCGAGGACGACGTCTTCGACCTCGACCGCACGGCGGCGGCGATCCGGGACCTCGACGCCGACGTGATCGGCCTCCAGGAGGTCGACGTGCACTGGGGCGCCCGGAGCGGCTTCGCCGACGAGGCCCGGGAGTTGGCCGGGCGCCTGCACATGCGGGTCTTCTTCGCGCCGATCTACGACCTCCCGCCGGCCACGCCGGGCGGGGAACGGCGGCGGTACGGTGTCGCCGTCCTGAGCCGCCACCGGATGTTCGCCGCGCAGAACCACGAGATCACCCGGCTGTCCACCCAGACACCCGACCCGGTGCCCGCCCCCGCGCCCGGCTTCGCCGAGGTGACGGTCAAGGTCCGCGGTACCTGCGTGCACGTGTACGCGACCCACCTGGACTACCGCACGGACCCCTCGGTCCGGCGCGCCCAGGTCGACGACATGCTGGGCGTCCTGGCCGAGGACTCCGGCCCGAAGGTCCTCCTCGGCGACTTCAACGCCGAACCGGCCGCCCCCGAACTGGCGAAGCTGTGGGGCCCCTTGACCGATGCCGCCCCGAACGGCGGCAGGACCTACCCGGCGACCGATCCGGTCAAGCGCATCGACCTGGTGACCGTCTCACCGGAGGTGACCGTCACCGGTGCACACGAGCCCGAGTCCACGGCCTCCGACCACCGCCCGGTGGTGGCAGACCTCCTGCTGCGGCACCGCGGCCGGTGACAGAGGCGGGGACGGCGCCCACCAGAACCTTCTTTACATGCTCCTGACAACCCACGGTTTCCGTGGCACGCTGCCTCACGCACGTCCATCCGCACCGCTCTTCGTTCCCCCACCCTGTCCGGACCCGACCAGTCCGGGCACGGCAGAAGGAGACCTGTGTGAGACGCCATCGCACTGCCGCGGGCATTCTGCTGGCCGTCGGAGCCCTGTTCACCGGCGGCCTCGTGCACGCCGGGGCCGCGAACGCCACGACGGCTTCCGGGCCGTCGGCCGTGGCCCACTCCCCCTCTGCGGCCGAGCAGCACAAGGCCCGCACCTTCTGGACCCCCGAACGCATGCGCAGCGCCACCCCCCTCGACCTGTTGCTGACCAGGAGGGCGGCCGAGAGCCTCAAGTCCCCGAAGGCCCATGGACGTTCCACCGCCGTCGCACCCACCCCCGCCCTCGCCTCCTTCCCGCAGGCCGGTGGCCCGTGGACCGGCGGCGGCGCCGTCGCGACGACCTCGGGCCGGGTGTTCTTCACCTTCCAGGGGCGCACCGCCTCCTGCACCGGCAACGCAGTGACCAGCCAGAACGCCAGCACCGTCATCACGGCCGGCCACTGTGTGAAGTACCAGGGCAGCTGGCACACCAACTGGGTCTTCGTACCGGCGTACAACAACGGCAACGCGCCGTACGGCCAGTGGAGTGCGGCCAAGACGCTCACGACCCCGCAGTGGGAGGCGAGCGAGGACATCAACTACGACGTCGGCGCCGCGGTCGTCGCCCCGCTGAACGGCAGGACGCTCACCTCGGTCGTCGGCGCGCAGGGCATCCAGTTCAACGGCGGCTACAACAAGCCGATGTACTCCTTCGGCTTCCCCGCCGCATCGCCGTACGACGGCACGAAGCTCATCTACTGCAGCGGCAACAGCTCGAAGGACTTCCTCTTCTCCCAGGATCACAGCCTCGGGTGCAACATGACGGGCGGATCCAGCGGCGGCCCCTGGTTCACCGGCTTCACCGAGGCGACCGGCACCGGGCTCCAGGTCTCCGTGAACAGCTTCGGCTACACGTTCCTGCCGAACCGGATGTTCGGTCCGTACTTCGGTGACGTGATCAAGGCCCTGTACGACAAGGCCCAGGCGTCGTAGCGTCCGCCCGGTCCGCGGACCGGGCACAGCGGCAGCCGCGTCACGCCGGGCGCGCGCTGCCGCAGTCCGGTCCTCCGCCCGATGTGCGAGGTCACTGCCGGTGCGGAAGGATCGGTAGGGGCGGCAGGGGCCCCACGGCCGGGCGCAGGTCGACCGCCGACCGGTGAGCCGGAAGCCCGGACAGGCCGGCCGACGCCCGTTTCGGCGTCCGTACCGGAGCACTCACATGACGAAGCGCACCACGGACCGGCCGGCGAATCCCGCGCGACCGGCAGCAGGACAGGGCCCCGGGCCGGGAGCGGCCGCCGGCGACTGGGGTCTGCTGCTCATCAGGCTGACCTTCGGGCTGCTCATGGCCGCACACGGCGCCCAGAAGCTCTTCGGCCTGTTCGGCGGGCCGGGTCTGACGGCCACCGGCCGGGGCCTCGCCGACCTGGGCTTTCACCCGGGGAAGGTGTTCGCCGTGATCGGCGGCCTCTCCGAGTTCCTCGGCGGCCTCGGCCTCGCCGTCGGACTGTTCACCCCCCTCGCCGCCGCCGCGCTGATCGGCGTGATGATCAACGCCATGGTGACCGTCACCGCGGCCCACGGGCTGTGGGACGGGGACGGCGGCGTCGAGTACAACGTCTGCATCGCCGTCGTCGCCCTGGCCGTCGCCGCTCTCGGACCGGGCCGGCTGGCCCTCGACCGGTTCTTCCGCTGGGGCACCGGCGGCTGGCCCGAAGCCGCCCTCGCACTGGGGCTCGGGGGTGTCGGTGCGGCGATAACGCTCGGTCTGTGACGGCCCGTTCTCGCACGGTCGGCCTCACGGCCTGTGACCGCACGGAACGGCGAAGTCACCGGGCCCCGGGGGTCGTCGGGCCGCGATCGGTTCGCCCCGAGCCCGTTCCGTGTCCCACGTCACCCTCCGAACACCGCACGTGACCGGACGCCATCCCGAGCGGCCCCGTAGGCTGGCCCGTGCAGCTGGTTCGCCCCGTCCGCCAGGCGGGATGCGTCGTAAGAGGGAACCCGGTGGAATTCCGGGACTGCCCCGCAGCGGTGAGCGGGAACGACCGCCGTCATACGCACTGGGTCCGACGTACAGGGCCCGGGAAGCGACGGCCAGTAGGTGTCCTCATGTCGTGAGGACGTGCCCGCGAGTCCGAAGACCTGCCAACTGCCCGCGCGCGCATCACTCGTGCGCGGACATCCCGGTGACCTCGAGGGCGGGTCGGCGTACACACCGAGCGGACGGCCACAGGCTGCTGCCGTGCGGTTCGTCACCCCTTCGCGCTCTCGTCCCGTCCCCGGGATCTCAGGGATTCATCTCGCGAAGGAGATCTCCGTGACCACCAAGTCCGCAGCCGCGGCAGCCCGGGCCACCGTGTACGGCTACCCCCGCCAGGGCCGGCACCGGGAACTGAAGAAGGCCGTCGAGGGCTACTGGAAGGGCCGCGTGAGCGCCGACGCCCTGCGCGCCACCGCCGCCGAACTGCGCCGCTCGAACTGGCGGCAGCTCGCCGCGGCCGGCATCCGTGACGTGCCGACCGGCGACTTCTCGTACTACGACCACGTCCTGGACACCACCGTCATGGTCGGTGCGATCCCGGCCCGCCACCGGGCGGCCGTCGAAGCGAACACCCTGGACGGCTACTTCGCGATGGCGCGCGGCACGCAGGACGTGGCGCCGCTGGAGATGACGAAGTGGTTCGACACCAACTACCACTATCTGGTGCCGGAACTCGGCCCGGGCACGGTGTTCAGCCCCGACTCGGGCAAGCAGGTCGCGGAGCTGAGGGAGGCGCTCGCCCTGGGCCTGACCGCCCGTCCCGTCCTCGTCGGGCCCGTCACCTACCTGCTGCTCGCCAAGCCCGCCCCGGGCGTGGCCGCCGGCTTCGACCCGCTCACCCTGCTCGACCGGCTGCTGCCCGCATACGCCGAGGTCCTCGCCGACCTGCGCGCGGCCGGCGCCGAGTGGGTGCAGCTCGACGAGCCGGCCCTGGTCCAGGACCGCACCCCGGCCGAACTGAACGCGGCCGCCCGCGCCTACCGGGATCTCGGCGCCCTCACCGACCGGCCGAAGCTGCTGGTGGCCTCCTACTTCGACCGGCTCGGCGAGGCTCTGCACGTGCTGGCCAAGGCTCCGGTCGAGGGCCTGGCCCTGGACTTCACCGAGGCGGCTGCCGCCAACCTCGAGGACCTCGCCGCCGTGGGCGGTCTGCCCGGCAAGCGTCTGGTCGCGGGTGTCGTCAACGGCCGCAACATCTGGGTCAACGACCTGGAGAAGTCCCTCGCCACGCTCGGCACCCTGCTGGGGCTGGCGGACCGGGTGGACGTGGCCGCCTCCTGCTCCCTCCTCCACGTGCCGCTCGACACCACGGTGGAACGCGACATCGAGCCGCAGATCCTGCGCTGGCTCGCCTTCGCCCGGCAGAAGACCCGGGAGATCGTCACGCTCGCCAAGGGCCTCGCCCGGGGAACCGACGCGATCGCCGCCGAACTGGCCGCCAATCGGGCGGATCTGGCCTCCCGCGCCGGCTCGCCGATCACCCACGATCCGGCCGTCCGGGCCCGCGCCGCGGCAGTGACCGGGGCCGACGCCCGCCGCTCCCAGCCGTACGCCGAGCGCACCGCCGCCCAGCGCGCGCTCCTCGGCCTGCCGCTGCTGCCGACCACGACCATCGGCTCCTTCCCGCAGACGGGCGAACTGCGCACCGCCCGCGCCGATCTGCGCACGGGCCGGATCGGCCAGGCCGGCTACGAGGAGCGCGTCCAGGCCGAGATCCGGGAGGTGATCGGCTTCCAGGAGAAGGCCGGCCTGGACGTCCTGGTGCACGGCGAGGCCGAACGCAACGACATGGTCCAGTACTTCGCCGAGCAGCTGACCGGCTGCCTCGCCACCCAGCACGGCTGGGTCCAGTCCTACGGCACCCGTTACGTCCGCCCGCCGATCCTCGCCGGCGACATCGCGCGCCCCGAGCCGATGACGGTGCGCTGGACGACGTACGCCCAGTCGCTCACGGACCGGCCGGTCAAGGGCATGCTCACCGGCCCGGTCACCATGCTCGCCTGGTCCTTCGTCCGCGACGACCAGCCCCTCGGCGACACCGCCCGGCAGGTCGCGCTCGCGCTGCGCGACGAAGTGAACGACCTGGAGGCGGCCGGTACGTCGGTGATCCAGGTGGACGAGCCCGCGCTGCGCGAGACACTGCCGCTGCGCGCCGCTGACCGGCCCGGCTACCTGGAGTGGGCCACGGAGGCGTTCCGCCTCACCACCGGCGGGGTGCGCCCCGACACCCAGATCCACACCCACATGTGCTACGCGGAGTTCGGCGACATCGTCCAGGCCATCGACGCCCTCGACGCCGACGTGATCAGCCTGGAGGCCGCCCGCTCGCACATGCAGGTCGCGCGTGAGCTGGCCGCGCACGGCTACCCGCGCGAGGCCGGGCCGGGTGTCTACGACATCCACTCCCCACGCGTGCCGAGCGCCGAGGAAGCGGCCGGGCTGCTGCGCACCGGTCTTCAGGCGATCCCCGCCGAGCGGCTGTGGGTCAACCCCGACTGCGGCCTCAAGACCCGCGGCTGGCCCGAGACACGTGCCTCGCTGGAGAACCTGGTGGCGGCGGCCCGCATGATCCGCGAGGAACTGTCGGGCTCCTGACGGCACTTGGCCGTCGCCCGCACCACCGGCCGGTCCGGCCCCCTCGCCTCGTACGAGGGGGCCGGACCGGCGCGGTGTGCGCAGACGAGCGGCGGAAGTAGCATCCACAGCATTCGCACCATGCGCCGATGCGCACGCTCACGACGACAGCAGCAGGAGTGACCGCGTGACCAGCCGAGTTCTACTCGTCTCCCCCGCCATGAGCGTGTCGCTGCGACAGGCCCGTTTCGACGACGGCGGCTCTCTGGACGACGGTGGCATGGCACAGGCCCGGTCGGCGGCCGGGGCGCTGCCCGCCGCTGCCCGGGTACTCGTCTCCCCCAGTGTGCGCTGCCGGGAGACGGCGGCGGCGCTGGGTCTCGACGGCGTGCCGGTGCCGGAGCTGGCGGGTCTCGACGTGGGCCGCTGGCGAGGCCGCACCCTGGACGAGGTGGGGGCCGCCGAGCCGGAGGCGGTGGGCCGCTGGCTCACCGACCCCGGCTGCGCGCCCCATGGCGGTGAGTCGGTGCGGGAGCTGTGCGAGCGGGTCGCGGGCCGGCTGGCGGACGCCCGAGTCCTGGAGGGCCGTACGCTCGCGGTGGTCGAGCCGGATGTGGTGCGGGCGGCGGTCGTCGCCGCGCTGGGCCTGCCCGCCGCGGTGTTCTGGCGCCTCGATGTGCAGCCGCTGACCGTGACCGAACTCAGTGGCCGGGCCGGGCGGTGGAACCTGCGCCTGGGGCGTCCGCCGGCCGGGCCGGAGGCCGGCTAGGCGCCGGTCCGCCGGTCTACCGGTCTACCGATCAGCCGGTTTCCCGGCCATGCCGTGATCCGGTGCGCAGGGGTGTCCGGAGAACGCCAGAGGGCCCCCGGATGGTTCCGAGAGGCCCTCTGTCGGCGTGAAGGAGTCAGTGCGCGGCGGGAACCGCTCGCCCGGCGGCCGCCGCCGGCTTGGGGTTCAGCAGCCGCTCGGCCAGTTCGCCGAAGGCGAGGCCGAATCCGCCCCACAGCACGGTCTGGATGCCCAGCGCGGACAGCCGGAACCGCCACAGCAGGGTGGCCGGGAAGTCCCTCGGCACCTCGTTGACGACGGGCAGGAACTGGTAGGCCAGGCCGATCACGACGGCGAAGGCGGCCACTGCGACGACCGTCGCCCACCAGGTGCCCAGGCCGGGCGCGAGCCGCTTGCCCAGGATGGTGGCGGCGACCGCGAGGAGGACGCTGAGCACCATCATCAGGAAGTACAGGGTGGTCCGCTTGCCGATGGTGTCGGGGTCGCCGACCGACGGCGGATTGGCCGGGTACTTCAGGAACGGCACGACGTACACGGTGAGCAGCGCGCAGCCCGACAGCAGCAGTGCCGTGGCCCGCGGGCCGAACCGGCCCGTGCGGCCGAGGGCGAAGCAGAAGGCGAGCGCGGCGATGCCGCCGAAGGCGACCCCGTAGACGAGGACGCCGGTGGCGAGGCCGGCGGTGGACTGGACGGAGCGGGAGACGACTTCCGCCCCGTGCTCGTGGGAGTGGGCGTCCTCGAAGCCGATCGCCTTGTCGACGCTCGGTTCACCGAGGACATAGGCCACGATCAGGGCGAGCACGCCGGCCACGAGGCCGGCGAGCATGCCCCGCACGAGAAGGTTCCGTACGGTTGCGGAGTTCATGGGCGTGCGGCGTCCCCTCGCGTCAGTGGCAGGGGAAGCCGAGCAGGTGGCGTGCGTCGTGCACCCATTCGTGGACGTCCGTGCCGTTGAACACGGAGGTGGCGCCCTGCTCGGCGCCGACGAAGTACAGCAGGACCAGCATCAGGATGCCGAAGAAGAGCGCCCAGGGAGCAATCGCCTTCAGCGGGAGCTTGGCGGGAACGACGGGGGTAGTGGCTGTCGGCTGGGCGACGGTCTGCGCCATGGCAGAACCTCCTCTGGGAGTTCGCGTCCCATCTCGGTGGTGCACAGGACGACGGCCACGGGTCTGACTCACGAGCACCCCGAGGGGACCGCATACAGTGGCGCGACCGTGCCGGATTCCCACCGGCTTCCGTCTCGCCGTCGTCGATATCGGACAGACCGTACCGCGTGGCGCGGGCCCGGCCAAGACCGCGTCCACCCGGGGTGATCTTCCTCTCCCGCCGGGCGGGGCGGTACGGGCTCGTGAGTCAGCGGTGGCGGAATTCCACCGGTCGGTCACCGACGCGGGCGCGCACGCGCTTTCCCGCCGGCGGTCCCGAACCCCTCGTGGGGCATGCGCCGTTCCGAGCGCACGCCTTCCGCCGGCCTGGTCTCGAAGGGCCGCCCCACCGCTGCCTCCGCCGTCATGGCCACCGGCCTCCCGGCTCCCCGGCGGTGCCGGGCCCGGCCGGCCCCGGTTCCCGGTCGCCGAGCGGGGCGAAGAAGCGTTCCACGTCGGCGTCGGTGACCTCGGCCAGGGTCGCGGGCGACCAGCGCGGTGTGCGGTCCTTGTCGACGACCTGGGCGCGGATGCCCTCCACCAGGTCGGGCGTGCTCAGGGCGGCGCAGGAGACCCGGTACTCCTGGTCGAGGACGCGCTCCAGGCGGCCGAGACTCCGGGCGCGGCGCAGGGCGGCGAGGGTCACTTTGAGGGCGGTGGGCGACCTGCCGAGCAGGGTCTCGGCCGCCTCCTTCGCGTCCGGGCCGCCGTGGGCCTGCAGCCGCTGCACGATCTCCTCGACCGTCCCGGCCGCGTAGCAGGCGTCGATCCACTCCCGCCGCTCGGCCAACTCCCCTTGCGGCGCCGGCCGTACGTGACGCGCGATGACGTCCGGTACGGGCATGGCGGCGAGGTCGGCCACGAAGCCGGGGAGGGCGGCGGCGGGTACGTAGTGGTCGGCGAGGCCGCAGAGCAGCGCGTCGCCGGCGCCGATCTGCGCGCCGGTCAGGGCGAGGTGGGTGCCGAGTTCGCCCGGGGCGAGGGCGAGCAGCCAGGTGCCGCCGACGTCGGGGACGAAGCCGATGCCGGTCTCGGGCATGGCGATCCGCGAACGGTCGGAGACGATCCGCACGCTGCCGTGGGCGGAGACGCCGACACCGCCGCCCATCACGATGCCGTCCATGACGGCGACGTAGGGCTTGGGGTAGCGGGCGATACGGGCGTTGAGGTGGTACTCGTCGCGCCAGAAGGCGGCCGAGGCGGTGCCGTCGCCGTCGCGGGCGTCGTCGTGGATGACGCGGATGTCACCGCCGGCGCACAGGCCGCGCTCCCCCGCGCCGGCGATGACGACGGTCTCCACGGCCGGATCGCTCTCCCACGCGGTCAGGGCCGCGCCGATGCTGCGGACCATGGCGTGGTTCAGGGCGTTGAGCGCCCCAGGCCGGTTGAGGGTGATGTACGCGGCCCGCCCTTCGGTGTGCAGCAGCACGGGCGCTTCGGTGCCGGTCATCCGAAGGCCTCCGTCAGGCCACGGGCCACGATGACGTGCATGATCTCGTCGGTTCCTTCCAGGATCCGGTGTACCCGCGGGTCGCGGACGATCTTTTCGATGCCGTACGGCGGCGTCGGTGGTGAACCGTTTCGCCACCGTGTACGGACATAGTGCCTGTGGGCCGCGGGTTTCCACGACCTCCCCGTCGGGCGCCCCGACCGGCTCGCCTCACGAGCCCGCAGGTGAGCGGCCTGCCGGATGGATGTGGTGACGTGCCTCGCCGCGCGGAGATATATTGCCGGTGATTCGTGGTTGGGGCCTGACGTGGGGGGCGAGTTGGCCGACGAGATCCTCGAAGTGACGGTCAGACCGGACGGCCGTGTCGAGTTGCATGTGCAGGGCATGGAGGGCATGAGCTGCCTGGCCGAGACGGAGGAACTGGTCTCCCGGCTCGGCGGCGACGTGGAGTCCCAGGAACTCACGGCCGAGGCCTACGTGGAGACCGCCGAGGAACACCACGACCAGCTCTGGCAGTAGACCGGCGATGGCGACAGTACGGGGGCATTCCGTCACCGGGCCCCGGTGGCGGATTCATTCGACGCTGGCCCGTAGCACGGCGAACGGGCCGGGTGTGCGGTTCGTGGTGTGGAGCCAGGGGTGCAGTCTGGCGTGCACCGGCTGCTTCAATCCGGGCACGCATCCCGTCCGCCCCGGGGACCTGGCCCGGGAAGCCGGCGTACGGCCGGTCGCGGACGTGGTCGGGGAAGTGCTCCGCACCGACGGCATCGAGGGCGTGACCCTGACCGGTGGCGAGCCGCTGGAGCAGGCGGAGGCGACCGGGGCGTTCTGTGCGGAGATACGGCGCCGCAGCGACCTCGGCATCATCGTGCTGACGGGATTCACCCGCGCCGAGGTGGAGGGCGACGCGCGCCGTGCGGCGGCGGTCGCCGACGCGGATCTGGTCGTCGCCGGACGGTACAACGCACGGCTGCACCTGGGCGCGGGGCTGCGCGGGTCGGCCAACAAGGAGTACTGGGCGCTGACGGGTCGGTACACCGCCGCCGACCTCGCCGACGTGCCCGAGGCGGAGCTGGTGGTCGGGGCGGACGGCTCGATCACGCTGACGGGGATGCACGACTGGGAGGGCGGTCCGCGGTGACCATCGAGAACGACATCGGCCTGTACCTGCGGGCCCGGGTCCCGCTGCTGGTGCTGGTCACCGTGGAGGAACAGCGGGCGCTCACCGTACTGGAGACGGTGCGTGCGGCACGGGACGCCTCCGCCGACCTCGTCAGCTGGGACATCGCCGACGGTTTCCGGTCGGCGGCCGGCCGCAGCATGCCGCAGGCGCCGACGCCCGAGAAGGCGCTGGAGAAGATCGGCGAGCTGGTGAAGGCCTCGCCGCAGAAGCGCGACCTGTACGTGCTGAAGGATTTCCACGAGTTCTGGTCGAAGAGCCCGCTGGTGCGGCGCAAGGTCCGCAACCTGGCCCACGAACTCGTGTACACCGGATCCTCGCTGGTGGTCACCACGCCCGTGCGTGACATACCCCGGGAACTCAACGACGACGCCGTGGTCCTCGACCTGCCGCTGCCGGACGCGGACGCCCTGCGCGCCGAACTGGAACGGATGATCAGCTCCACCGGCGGCATCCGCTGCGAGCTGACCGTCCACGGCCGTGCCCGGCTCGCCCAGGCGGCGCTGGGTCTCACCTCCACCCAGGCCCGGCGGGCCTTCGCCAAGGCGATCGTGCGCGACCAGGTGCTGGACGACCGGGACATCGGCGCCGTACTGGCCGAGAAGAAGGCCGTCATCCGCGCCTCCCGGGCCCTGGAGTTCACCGCGCCCGAGGAGACGCCGGACGACATCGGCGGGCTGGACGCGCTCAAACGCTGGCTCACGCTGCGCGAGCGGGCCTTCGGCGACGAGGCCGCGCAGTACGGGCTTCCCGCGCCGAAGGGTCTCGCACTCATCGGCATCCCGGGCACCGGAAAGAGCCTGACCGCCAAGATGATCAGCGGCATGTGGCGGCTGCCGCTGCTCCGCCTGGACGTCGGTGCGGTCTTCGGATCCCTGGTCGGCGAGTCCGAGGAGCGGGTCCGCCAGGCGCTGAACCTGGCGGAGACGGTGGCGCCGTGTGTGCTGTGGATCGATGAGCTGGAGAAGTCGTTCGCCGCCGGCGGGGGCGGTGACTCGGGGACCTCGCAGCGCGTGCTGGGCACACTCCTCACCTGGATGCAGGAGAAGACCAAACCGGTGTTCGTCGTCGCCACGGCCAACGACGTGACCGCGCTGCCGCCGGAGATGCTGCGCCGCGGCCGCTTCGACGAGGTGTTCTTCCTCGACCTGCCGACCGAGGCCGAGCGCCGCGAGATCCTCCACGTCCATCTGCGCAAACGGCGCCGCGATCCGAACCGGTTCGACATGGCGCAGCTGGCCCGGCTGTCCGACGGCTGCGTGGGCGCGGAGCTGGAGCAGGCCGTCGTCGACGCGATGTACCGGGCGTTCGCCGAGGACCGGGACATCACCACAGGTGACGTCGCCGACGCGATCGCGCGGCTGGTGCCGCTCAGCCGGTCCCAGCGGGAGTCGATCGAGAACCTGCGGGCCTGGCTGCGCGACGGGCGGGCACAGTCCGCTTCCTTCGCCGAGGCCGAACGGGCGGCCGAGGCGCAGGTCCGCCTGGAACTGGCGTGACGAGAGACAAGTGACGGAGTACGGCCCGTGCGACGGGCCGGTAACGGGGGGAGCAGGCCGGTGGTGAGTGCCTGGCGGGCCGAGCGCCGGCTGCGGGCGTCCGCGCGCGGGGACGCGGTGTCGGGCTGGGGATTCTGGGCCCGCCGGGCCTGGCGGCGGCTCAGTGCGGCCGCGCTGGAGGACGGCGATCCGCAGGTCGTGGCCGTCCTCGCGCGGACCGCGCGGGAGGACGGGCATCCGCGGCAGCAGGCGGCCGGCGAGGTGCTCGCCGCGCGCTGGGCCACCACGCGTGATCCGGAGCTGTGCCAACTCGTCCTCGACACCGAGGCGTTGGCGCCGGGTGGCCTGCCCCGGCTGCTGACCGCCGCGCTGCACGGGCGGTTGCCGGAACTGTGGCCGTGGGAACTTGCCGACGCCGCCGACCAGTTGCTGGCCGACCCGGATCCGCTGATCCGGCACGGCGCGGAGGCGGCTTGTACGACGGCCACCGGGAAGTTGTCGGAGGCGCTGTGGCGACGGACGGCCCGAACCTTCGTGCCTTCCGGCCGCGGGCCCGCCGGCGCGCACTTCCCCGAGGACCTCCCCCCGCTGGCGTCCTTGCTGCTGCGCAATCCGGTACCCCCCGAAGGCAAGGTGCTGAGCATCCTCTGGGCCGCCTGGCTGCGCGTCCCCGACGAGCGGCTGCTGACCGCCCTGTCGGCGTGGCACGAGCCGGCGCCGAAGGAGCCGGAGCGGGGCGCGAGTCTCGTCGTACTCGAACCCACCGCCTCGCACCTGACCGAGCCGGCCGCCCGGGACGCCCTGTTCACGGCGGCCGTACGCACCGACCACCCGATCGGGGACCTGGCCCGCCGCAAGATCCTCGCGGGGCTGCCGCCGGAGCAGGCGGAGGCGCTGTGTGACGCGGCGTTGTCCGAGCCGGCGCTGGTGCCGCTCTGCGTCGAGAAGCGCCTCGCGCCCAGGGATCCCGTGCGGCGGGTGGTGTTCTTCCTGCTGACCCGCCAGCTGGAGCAGTACCGCGGCATGGACCCCGACGGACGGCTGCTGGAACTGGCCTACGCCGCCGCCACCCAGGAGACGCGCCAGAAGCTCCAGCAGGCCATGCGCGCCACCGGTGGTCTCGACCTGATGCGGGTGCTGGTCGGCAGTGACCCGCGGTCCCGGATACCGGCGCTGGAGGAGCCCGAACTGGACTACCTGTCCCGTCAGCTGGCGGAGCGCGGGGAGTGGCGCCGGCTGTGGGGCATGGTGCAGGAGGTGGCCCCGGCCGCCGGGCTGAAGCTGATGGGTCTCTTCGAGGACTGGGTGCCGCGCGACGACGACGGCCGCCGGGTCTTCGAGATGATGCGCCGGGCCGACCCCGAGTGGGCGCGCGGATCGCTGCGGGGGTTCGGGCAGTGGTGGCCGGACGTGGCCCGCAGCAGCCGCATCCAGTTCCACGGCCGGGTCAACGACGTCTCGTTCGCCCCCGACGGCCCGTTTCTGGCGATCGCGGGGACCGATCAGGTCGCCGGTGTCGTCGACCTGACGCAGGGACGGCTGGTCGAGCGCTACGACTGCTTCCGCTCCTCGGTCGGGTTCATCGTGCACACCGGCGGCGGTGCCTTCGTCGCCGCGGAGCGCACCAACAACGGGCAGACCCCCTGCCGGCTGGTGCGCTGCTCCGGCGGCGGCGGGCAGGTGCTGTACGAGGAGGCCGGGCCGTTCACCGCGCTCACCCTGCGGGGCACGGACGGCTCGTTCGCCGCCGGCACGCGCGGCGGTGAGATCCTGCTGGGCGCGCCGGACGGCGGCGTGGAGGCGGTCTCCGTGCAGAAGCTCGGGCTGGACCCGCAGCGGGACTGGCCCCGCGCGGTGACCGCGCACCTGGACTCCGGCCGGCTGGCGGTCCTGGCCCGGGAGCTGGCCGTCACGAACGGCTCCGCCACCGAGCTGCTGGCCGGGGGCGACGGCGGGATGATCGTCGGCCGGGCGGTGTTCACCGGCTCCGACTCACTGGTCGTGGCGAGCAAGCGCGGCACCATCCAGCAACTGAGCTGCGTGGGCCGCTCCCTGGTGCCCGGAGCCGTCAACGCCGGCCTGATCCGCGGTCTGGAGGCCCTCCCGGGCCGGGGCGAGGTGGCCCTCGTCGACGAGCGGGGGCGGATCGTCGTACTGAACTCCCGGACGCTGGAGCAGAAGTGGGCGTCCGAGCCGGAGAGCCACGGGGCCGCGGTCACCAGCGCGCACCTGTCGCCCAGGGGCGAGTTCCTCGCCGTCGGGTACGACGCGGGCTACACGGACCTCTACGACCTGCGGACCTGGGCGCTGCCCACCCTGATGACCAAGCCCCTGGTGACGTCCGTGCCCGCGGACCTGGGCGTCGTGGCCGGGGCCAAGGCCGCCTTGGATCTGCCCCCGGCGGCACGGCCGGTGGTCGACCTTCTGCACGCCCTGCTCGAGTACCGCTTCCGCTTCGACATCGAGCTGGGCGACCTCGGTGATCCCGGGGAGCTCGCGGCCCTGACCGCTTGTGAGTACGACATCAGCCTGTGAGGCCGGTGAAGCCTTACGACAGCACGACCAGCGACGAGGAGTCACGAGACCCCATGACCACCCGCATCGGCATCGACTTCGGCACCGCCAACACCGTGGTCGCCGGCTGGGACCACGCCCTGGACCGGGGTGAGCCCATCCCCCTGGAGGGGCTCGACCTGCTGCGCGACGGCAGCGGGGGCGTACGTCAGCGGGTCGTGCCCTCCCTGATCGCGTTCGCCGCGGACGGCGAGCGGCGCTGGACGGGCGCCGCCGTCGCCCAGGACGCGGCGTTCCTGGACGACCCGGCGGTGGCCGTCTTCCAGTCCACCAAGAGCAGTGTCACCGGGCAGTCGATCGACATCCCGCGCGCCGTCGGCGACCGCCGGATCAGCAACCGGGACGCGGCCACCCAGTTCCTCGGCGACGTGATGGCCGCGGCCTCCCTCGCCGTCGGCACGGACGACCTGGAGATCGTGGCGACCGCTCCGGTGGAGTCCTTCGACACCTACCGGGACTGGCTGGTGCGGGAGGTCGGCGAGACGGCGGGGCTCAGCAGGCTGCGCGTGGTGGACGAGGCGACCGCGGCCGCGGTCGGCTACAGCGCCCGGCTCAGCCCCGGGGACGCCTTCATGGTCTTCGACTTCGGCGCCGGCACGCTGGACATCTCCGTGGTACGGGTGCAGGAGCCGTCCGAGACCGGCGGCGGGGCGGGCGTACGGGCCATCGCCAAGGCGGGAGCCGACCTCGGCGGCAATCACATCGACGCGCTCATCGCCCAGCACGCCGCCGACACCACCGGCGTGCCGCTCGGCGACACGGCGGCCTACAACCGCGTCTTCCGGCGGCTGCTGCGCTCCGCCGAGGCGGCCAAGACCGCGCTCACCCAGGCCGCGACCGCGGTGGTCGAGGCGACCGACCCGGAGACCGGCGAGTCGTACCGTATGGACCTCTCCCGCGGTGACTTCGAGGCGCTGCTGCGGGAGCGGGACGTGCTGGGGCGGGTGGGCCGGGCGCTGCGCAAGGCCCTCGACGGCGCGGCCGCGGCCGGCTACCCGGCCGAGGAGATCTCCCAGGTGTTCCTGGTCGGCGGCTCCAGTCTCATTCCGGCCGTCCAGGAACTGCTGCGCTGGCAGTTCTCGCCGGAGGTGCTGCGGGTGGACCGCCCGCTGGAGGCGGTGGCCGCCGGGGCCGCCGGCATCGCGGGCGGCTACGAGCTGCACGACCACATCCAGCACGACTACGCCATCCGCCACGTCAACCGCGACACCGGCGCCTACGAGTTCGAGACGCTGGTCCGCGCGGGCAGCGAGTACCCGACGCCGGACCCGATCCGCACCCTCACCATCAAGGCCATCCGGGACGGGCAGCGCAATCTGGGCCTGGCCGTCTACGAACTGGCCCACGCAACCTACCGGGACGCGGGAGCCGACCTGGAGATCGTCTTCGACGCCGACGGCGGTGCCCGAGCCGTCGGGGTGACCGCCCAGCACCGGCAGGAGAAGTCCCAGCTGTGGCTCAACGAGGACAACCCGACCTTCCTGGAGGCCCAGCCACCCGCCCGCGCGGGTGCCGACCGGTTCCGGTGCGACTTCCGGATCGACGCGCACAAGCGCCTCACCGTCTCCGCCTTCGACCTGGAACGCCGTGTCTGGGTCCTCGACCGGCAACCCATCGTGCGCCTCGCCTGAAGGAGTCCCCATGTCCCACTACACCCGCGTCCGCACCTCGCTGAAGGACCAGGAGACGCTCGTCCGCGCCCTGAAGAAGCTCGGCTTCGAGCACGTCGAGAGCCACGACGAGCCGCAGACGCTCTACGGCTACCAGGGCGACCGCCGCAGCCAGCAGGCCGAGGTGATCATCCGGCGCAAGTACGTCGGCTCCGCGAGCAACGACCTCGGCTTCGCCCGCACCACCGACGGCGGTTTCCAGGCCGTCATCAGCGACTACGACCGGCACCGGTACGACGCGGCCTGGCTGCGCCGGCTGACACAGACGTACGGCCACGAGAGCGCGCTGGCCTTCGCCGAGGAGCACGGCTACGAGGTCCTCACGGAGGAGACCGACACAGCCGGCAACGTCCACCTGACGCTGCGCCGCAGCGTGCTCTGAGACGCAACGGCCGGACCGTCCCGCCGACCGGCCGCCCGCCCGGCCAAGAGCGGGACCCGGCCGACCACCGGCTCCCCTACGCGCGGGACCCGGATCGAGCGGCAGCTCCTGCGGCCGACCCGGGAACGCGTGCGCCGGCTGGAGAAGCAGTCCCTCACCCGGCTGCGGGCGCCGGAGACGGGCGAGCGGCTGCTGGGCCGGGCGAGCCGACGCAGCCGTCGCTCCGCGGAAGCCCCGACCAGCGCGTGATCCACATCACGATGGCGAACAGTGAAATCCGGGCAACCCTTTGCGGACGCTGCGGGTCACCTGTGCGTAAGTTTTCGGCCATCCCTGTCTCCGAGGTTCGCATGACGCTCCGCCGCTCCCTGGCTCTCACCGCCGCGACGGCCGCCATGGCGCCAGCCGTCCTGCCGGTGTCGCCGGCCGCCTACGCGTCCGACGGCGACAGCGTTGCAGCCACGGTCAGCGAGTCGGCCGCCACGAACGGCACGAACGACCAGTCTCCGGCCGCGGGCGACCAGGCCACGGCCCCGGATGACCGATCCGCGGCCGGCGCCGACGAGGCCGGTCACGACAGCTCCTACCTGTTCGACGTCCTCGCGGCCGGTTCCGCCCCCCGGGCACCCGGTGATGCCGAGCCCCGGGACGGCAGGTAGCCGCTGCCGCAGCGGCCGTCCGGCAACACGAGGATCCAGCCCGAGGGGCATCCGGCCGAGACCGGTTCCGGGTTCACCTTTCCCCTGCTCGCCCCGGCCGGTGGCGCCGCGGTGGCCGTCGGTGCCGGCGCCGTGTTCGCGGTGCGGCGCCGCGGGACCAGGTCGCGAAGCCTGAGCACGTCTGCTCGGCGTTCGAGTTCGGCCTCCGGTGTTTCAGCGCCGCCACGGCATTTCCGCCCGCACACGGTGAATACCCGAACAGGGGCGTCACCTTGACCAGCTCCGAGTGAGAGGAGATCTCCACACCTTCCGCGGTGCCCGATGTTCCCCCGGGCCGGCTTCCGGCCCGCCGTCCGGCTCCGCGACGCACCCGCCCACCAGCGGCGTGTGCCTCCCCGGCCCAGCGCCGCCCCGGTGCGGCATATCCGCAACTCACGTCTAGGACTCTCATGCGTCTCCCCTCCCCCGCCCTCAAGATGCTCGCCGTCGCGGCCCTCCCGCTGGCCCTGGCCGCCTGCTCCTCCGGCTCCGACACGTCCACCTCCGGCGGTGCCGCCTCCGCCAAGTCGGCCGAGCCCAAGGACCCCAACGCGGGACTGCTGACCGGTACCCGGCTGAAGAAGGCCCTGGCTCCCGCGTCGTTCTTCCCGTCCGGGTTCGCCATCGACCCGAGCGGCAGCCGGGACACCGGCGACGAGTTCCAGGCTCCGGCCACCAAGAGCGCCGCCAAGCCGCACTGCGCCGACCTCGGCGCCACGGGCTGGATCGGTCTCACCGGGATCGACGGGGTGTCGTTCGCGCAGAACTCCTACATGAACGCCGACCAGACCGCCGAACTCGACCAGGAGATCGACGTCTACCGCGGCTCGACCGCGGCGGAGGTCATGAAGGGCCTGGCGAAGGTCGTCGCCGCGTGCCCGAGCTACCCGGACTCCGACATCGGCGGCAAGGTCAAGGTCACCGGCGCCGCGACGAAGGGCCTCGGGGACGAGGCGTACACCATCACGCTCACCAACCCCGCGTGGGAGGACGGCACCACCCTGGTCGCCGTCCGCGTGGACACCGCCGTGGTGAGCGTGCTGTCGACGTACGGCGGCGAGAACGGCGCCGCGGGCGCGCAGAAGCTGGCGGCCCACCTCGCGTCGTCCCTCAAGGACGCGACCAAGACCGCGAAGCAGGGCTGACCGCCCGTCGGCGGCGGGGCGGTGTCTCCGCCCCGCCGGCTCTTCGGGCCGGGAGTACACCGGCTGTCTTCTTTCGAGTGACCAGGTCCGCGCGAAACGGGTCCGTCCGGGATGTGACCCGTTCGTGGTAGGCCGTCCGCACCTCGCCGTCGGGTGACGGAACGGCCGCGCACTCACCCGAAGCGAGTAATGACGGAACGTGAACCCCTTGTGCCCACTGGGGCCTCCCCCATTCGGAGTTGCAGCCGTCCGGGGGACATGAGTCCGTGGGATGCGTGTCCTGCCGGATCTCACTCAGGAGGAGCCATGGGCACCAACCACAAGGGCCGATCGGCCGACAAGCTGGGCGTCGTCTTCGCCGTTCGGGTGATCGAGGGCGGCGAGCAGGGGTTCCTGGATCTGTACGAGCAGCTCCGGAAGTCCGTGGCCAGCACCCCCGGCCACATCATCGAGCGGCTCGGTGAACCCGCCGACGACTCCCGTCAGTGGGTGATCACCAGCGAGTGGCAGAGCGCCGAGCACTTCTTCGCCTGGCAGCAGAGCGAGGAGCACCGCGAGTTGGTGGCCCCGCTGCGCCAGTGGGTCGACCAGCGGCAGTCGCTGCGGTTCCGGGTGATCAAGGAGACCAAGGGGGTGTCGTCATGACGCGCCCCATGCGCAGCCCCGTCGCCGTCCTCGGTCTCGGCGCGATGGGCACCGGCCTGGCCGGTCGCCTCCTCGACCAGGGCATACAGGTCCGGGTCTGGAACCGAACGCCGGAACGGACCGCACCGCTCGCCGAGGCCGGCGCCTACGTCGCCTCCCACCCCGCCGACGCCGTCGCGGGCACGAGCGCCGCCATCTGCGCCGTGGCCGACGGCGAGGCCCTCGGCGCCGTACTGCACGGAACGGGCGGCGTGCTGGCCACGGACCCCTACCCCGGCGTCCTGATCTGCGCCAGCACCGTCTCCCCCGACGAAGTCGTGCAGATCGCCGGGGACGTCCCCAAGGTCCTCGACGTCGGCATGCTCGGCAACCGCGACCACGCCCGCGACGGCGAGCTCCGGCTCTTCGTCGGCGGCCAGGAAGCGGCGTTCAGCACCGCGCGCCCGCTGCTGGAGACGCTGGCCAAGGAAGTCGTCCATCTGGGCGCACTCGGTTCCGGCATGCGGATGAAACTGCTCCTCAACCTGCTGATGGGCATCGAGGTGCAGGCCCTGGCCGAGGCGAGCGAGCTGGCGGCCGCCTGCGGACTCGACCGTCAGCTGGTCCTCAAGACCATCGCGGGCAGCGGATTCGCCTCGCCGGTCATGGCGTTCAAGTCGCGGCGCCTGGCCGCCGGGCGCTTCGAGGAGCCGGACTTCCGGCTGCGGCTGATGGCGAAAGACCTCATGCTCGCTTCCAAGCAGGCAGCAGCAGTGGGCCTGAGTCTGCCGTTGGCGACCGCCGCGGCGGAGACCCACGTCCGCGCCACCGAGCAAGGACTGGGTGACCAGGACTGTGCCGCGGTCGTCCGCGCACTCGCACCGAAACCGGGAACCGACACGTGATCATCGACATCCACGGGCACCTGTCCCCGCCCGAGGCGGCCAAGCGCTTCCCCATGCCCCCCAGCCTGACCGACGTCGACGGCATGCTCGCCGCTCGCGCCGAGGCCGGGATCGACCTCACCATCATCGGCAGCCCCGTCGGGGCCGGTGCGATGGCGCGGGTACCGGGCGTCGACAACTACGCGCAACCACGCGACCGGCTGCGCGGCTTCCACGCCTGGATGTCAGGCCTGATCCGCACGTTCCCGGACCAGTTGCGCGGGTACGTCTACGCGAACCCGTTCGGGGACGACGATCACCTCGAAGGGGTGCGGGAGACGCTGGCGGACCCCGCCTTCGTCGGCCTGATCACCACGTCCAGTGTCCATGGGGAGCTGCTCGGCTCACCACGCGCCGACTCCTTCTTCGCGCTGGCCGCGGAGGCGGGGGTTCCGGTCCTGGTGCACGCCCCGGCCGAACCGGTCGGCACGGAACGGGTCGACGAGATCGGCTTCGTGGAGCAGATCGGCCGGTTCGACGACGTCACCCTGGGCATGGCCCACGTCGCGTTCGCGGGATGGCTGGACAAGTACCCCGGTCTGCGGCTGATCGGCGCGACCGGCGGCGGCGCGATGGCGCTGCTGCCGGAGCGCCTGCAGACCGCGGCGCTCCGGCGCAGGTAC
>NZ_JBVJRL010000013.1:0-42001 GCF_055607665.1 Streptomyces sp. NPDC036984 | reverse complement strand
CCCCCGGCGGTGGTTGCGGGGCCCCACCCCCCTCCGGCCGGCCCGGGCCGGCCACCCCGGCCGGGCGGCCGGACGCCAAGCCGCCGGCGGCCCTGGAGCCGGCGGCCGACCCGGCCGCGGCGCTCCGGCGCATGTACGTCGACACGAGCCCGTTCAGTCCGGCGCACCTGAGCCTGAACGCGGAGGTGCTGGGGCCCGAACGGATGCTGTTCGGCACCGACTCACCGCCGATGGCCGCGCCGCTGGAGGACTTCGTCCACATGATCGAGAAGCTGCCGGTCGACAAGGCGGCCCAGCAGCGCATCCTCGGCGGCAACGCCGAGGCTCTCTTCGACCTCAGGAGTCGTCCGTGACCACCACGCAAGAGGCCGTCACCGCAGCCGAGCGGTGCACCCCTGAGTTCCGGCGCGATCCGCACGCGGTCTACGCCCGGCTCCGCGCAGAGGCGCCGGTCTGCCCCATGAGACCGCCGCACGGCAACGAGACCTACCTGATCACCCGCTACGAGGACGCGCGGGCCGCGCTGTCGGATCCGCGGCTGAGCAAGGACATGTACGGGGCCATGGACGCGTACCGGAGGATCTTCGGTGACTCGTCCATCGCGCTGGACGACAACATGCTCAACTCCGACGCACCCAAGCACACCCGGCTGCGCCGGCTGGTCAACTCCGCGTTCACCCCCAAGCGCGTGCAGGCGCTGCGGCCGCGGATCGAGGAGATCGTCGAGAACCTGCTCGACGACTGCCCGGCACGGGAGCGTTTCGACCTGCTGCCCGCGTTCGCGTTCCCGCTGCCGATCATCGTGATCTGCGATCTGCTCGGTGTGCCGCCCGAGGACCGGTCGCGGATGCAGCACCTGTCGACCACGGTGGCGCAGACCGGTTTCGGCGAAGAGGCCAAGCGGGCCCAGCAGAAGGCGGAGGAGGATCTGCACGCGTTCTTCACCGACCTCATCGCCGCCAAGCGCACCCGTCCGGGTGACGATCTGCTCAGCGCGCTCATCACGGCCCGGGACAACGACGGCGGGCTCACCGAGAACGAGCTGGTCTCCACGGCGTTCCTGCTGATGTTCGCCGGGCACAAGACGACCGCCTACCTCATCGGCAACGCCGTCCACCACCTGCTGTCCCATCCCGCGCAGCTGCGCGCCGTGCGGGAGGACCCGGAGCTGATCCGTGCGGCGGTCGAGGAACTGGTGCGTTACGACGGCTCCGTGGAGAGCGCGACGTTCCGCTACGCGACCGAGGACGTGGAGTACAGCGGAACGCTGATCCCCAAGGGCGCCCTGGTCCAGATCGCGCTCAGTTCCGCCAACCGCGATCCGCAGAAGTTCGACGCGCCGGACCAGCTGGACGTGTCGCGGCCGGGGAACGCGCAGGACGCCCACCTGGGGTTCGGGCACGGCAGCCACTACTGCCTGGGCGCCCCGCTGGCCCGCCTGGAGACGCAGCTCGCGCTCACCCGCCTGTTCGACCGGTTCCCCCGGATGACACTGGCCGACCCCGCCGGCGGCCCACACTGGCTGGAGATCCCCTTCCCGGCCTTCCGCGGCCTGGCGGAACTGCCCGTCGTCCTCGATCCCACCGGGTGACAACGGCTCTCAGGCCGGCGCGGAGCTCGATCGGGCCGAACGCACCGCCGAGCGTATCGGCCATGGCGGGAATTCGATCTGGCTCCTCACCGGAGGGGGTGTTCGAATCACTACGTGATCGCACTCGGTGATGGTAGGGGGCTTGCGTGAGGGCGGTGACGTACGAGGAACTGCACCGGCGGATGGCCGGCGAGATCGAGGCGGAGCGGGGCGCCACGCTCGACCTGCTCGGTCCGTCGGCGCCCGCGGTCCGCGCGGTCGTCGCCGAACTCCTGGACAACCGTACCTTCGCATACCCGCTGTCGGTCCTGCCGCTGATCGTCCACGCCGTCGAGACGGGAGCCCTGGCACCCGCGCTCCCCCTGGCCGTCGTCCATGACCTGTGGTGGACGTCGGCCTGCGCCCTGGACGACCTGGCCGACGCCCAGGGCGCCCACCAGACCGGAGTACCCGACGAGAACGCGGCGCTGCTCGCCACCGTCATCACGGGAACTCCCCTTCCGCTCCTCGTCGTTCAGTCCGAGCGCGTTCCCCAAGCGCTCCGCGGCACGCTGTCGGCCGAGATCGTGAGGTGCTGGGTCCAGGCCACCGAGGGACAGCTGAGGGACCTTCAGCGCGAGGTGACCGCCGCCACCCCCGCGGCGGTGGCCGCGGTCTACCGGGGCAAGTCCGGCGCCCCGTTCGGCATGATCACCGCCATGGCCGCCGAACTGGCGGGCGCGCGCCGTCCGCGCGTGGAGCTGTGGCGCGAGTTCGGCGACGTCTTCGGGGTGCTGTGGCAGCTCTTCAACGACCAGGAGGACATCCTCTCCAGCCGCGAAGAGGACCTGCGCAACGGCACCGTGACCTACCTGCTCGCCTGCGCCCTGGAGGCGGCTCCCGACTCGGCGGAACGGGTCCTGGCCCTGCACGCTGCCGCGAGGAACTCCGCGCGCGCCCGTGCGGACCTCACCGGGACACTGCTCGCGCCCAGGGTGCTGTGCCGCTACGAGAAGGACATCGACGGGTTCCGCCACCGGGCCCACCGCGTCCTCGACGAACTCGGCGGCCACGAGACGTACCTGCCCGTTCTGCGGGACCTGGTCAACCGCTCGTCCCGCATGCTTCTTCGAGAGCCCCGCGTCTGACGCCCCTGAGCACGCGCGCCCGATCGGGGGGTCAGCGGCTCGCCCGCTGCGCCGCCACGATCGCGCTCATGGTCTTCTCGGCGCCCGCGCGCCGCTGCACCCGTTCGGCGAACCCCGGGAACTGTGCCGCGATCCTGGTCAGGAACCGCAGTTCGAGCGGGGCGACGTTGATCTCGGCGGCGTTGCGTTCGATCGCCCGCGTCACGCCTCTGACGACCTGCCGCGGTGCGACCGTACGGACGCCGGCGGGTGTGGGTGTACCGGTGTCGGCGAACATCCCCACGTCCCGTACGAATCCGGGCTGGACGATGGAGACGCCGACGCCGGTGCCGTGCAGATCCTGACGGAAGGCCAGGGAGAAGCCGCGGAGCCCGAACTTCGTCGCGTTGTACAGCGACGACGACTTGGTGGCGGCCATGCCCGACAGGGAGCCGACGAAGCAGATGTGGCCGCCTCCGCGGGCCACCATCCCGGGGGCGAGCAGCCGCGCGAGCATCGCGGGCGCGCGCAGGTTCACCGCGAGCGCCCGGTCGATCTGGGCCGGCGTGTAGTCGAGCAGGTCGCCGCTGGACGGCAGGGCCGCGTTGGCGACGAGGATGTCCGTACCGGCGGCTTCGGCGGCGAGCCGCCGGACGTCCTCGTCGTCGGCGAGATCGGCGAGGACCGTCCGCGCGCCGTAGCGGTCGGCGAGCGGTGCCAGCGCCTCCCTGCGCCGGCCGGTGAGGATCAGGTGCGCGCCGCGTGCCGCCATCTCCTCGGCGATCGCACCGCCGATGCCGCCCGTGACTCCGGTGAGCAGAACAGTTGCCCCTGTGATGTGCACGGCCGCCCTCCCTATTGTTCGTTCGAACGAACAATAGGGAGGGCGGCACCTCCTGTCCACCGGCGGAGGCGGAGACCACGGATGGAACAATGCATGGCATGCCGAACGCCGCCCCCTCCGCCTCGACGCGCCAGCGCATCATCGCCGCCGTCCTCCGGATCATCGGCGAGGACGGGGTCGCTGCCGTCACCAACCGGCGGATCGCCCGGGAGGCGGGGGTGTCTCTCGGCTCGGTGACGTACCACTTCGAGACCCAGCACGACCTGTTGCGCGAGAGTCTGCTGCACTTCGTGCGCGAGGAGGCCCGGCACTTCACCGAGCTGGCCGACCAGTGCCAGACCGAGGGCATCGACGTGGAGGACGCCGCGTCGCTGGCCGGTCAGGTCGCGTGCGGCACGGCCCTGGACAGTGCCCATCTCGCCCCCTTCGAGCTGTACCTCCACGCCGGGCGCGACGAGCGGCTGCGGGAGGCGGCGGCGGAGGCGTTCCGGGCCTACGACCGGCTCGCCGCCCGGATCCTCACCGCCCTCGGCGTCCCGGACGCGGAGCGCCTGGCGGCCACCACGGTCGCCGTGGTGATGGGTCTCCAGCTGCGGCGGCTGGCCACCGGAAGCCCCGCGGACGACCTGGTCGACGCCCTCCTGCTGCTCGCCCGCGGGGCTGCCTCCCAGCCGGCCGAGCAGGACCTGCCGGCCTGAGGCGGAACGTCGGACACCCGTGATCTCGCGTGCGGTTGTCGTCCGTCGTACGGCACGGGATGCTGAGGGGGCACGAAGGGAAGCGGTGTCATGGATCGTTTTCCGAAGGCGGCCAACGTCGATTTCCACAGTCCCTTGGACCTCTCCAAGGCCGCCGCCGCGGTGCTCGACGACGAAGGCCGCGTTTCCGGGTGGGGATTCTCGGCCCAGCGCCTCCTCGGGCATGCACCCGAGGATGTGCTCGGCCGGCCGGCCGAGCGGCTCCTCGCGGCGACCCCGGGGCAGCGGCCGGCCGCCCTGTGCAGGGCCCAGACGCCGCGCAGCACCGTCCTGGACCTGCGCTGTCGAGACGGACGTACCCTGCGCGCGGCCGTGACGTTCAGCCCGCTGGCGCACCGGGGCGCCGCCGCGACCGTCGTGGTCGCGGCCGACCTGGAGGAGCTACGGGGCTGGGAGGCGCAGCTGGCGATGCTGGACGGACTGGCGACCGAGTCTCCCGTGGGGCTGACGATCTTCGATACCGACGGGCGCGTCGTCTGGGGGAACGTCTCCACCGATCGGGAGCTCGCGGGGATCGCCCCGTACATCGGCCGGCCGGCCGCGGATCTCTTTCCCGAGGGCGAATTCATCTCCCGCCACCATCCCCCGGACGAAGAGCAGGTGATGGAGCACGTACTGACGACGGGGGAACCGATCATCGGCATGCACTATCGCGGGCGCGCCCCCGCCGACCCGGTGCGTGAGCACGTCTGGTCCTGCTCGTACCACCGGCTGCTGGACGCCCGAGGCGAACCGCTGGGGCTGTTCGAGGAGTCCTTGGACATCACCGACCGCTACCGCGCGCAGGAACGCCTGTCGCTGCTGGTGCGGGCGGGAAAGCGCATCGGCGCCTCGCTGGACGTGCGTCGTACGGCCGCGGAGCTCGCCGACGTGGCGGTGCCGCAGCTGGCCGACGAGGTGCTGGTGGACCTGCCGCCGGCGGTCATCGACGGCCGGCAGCCGCCGACGGGCTCGGCGCCGGGGCACAGTCTGCTGCGGATGCACGGCCGCACCCCGGAGGAGTTCCGGACCAGTCCCGTCTCCTATCCGCCGTCGTCGCCGCAGGCGCTGAGCCTGGCCACCAGCCGCCCCGTCGTCGACGCCTCCCCGCCCGGGGCGGCGGGCGAGGCGGAATCGGCCGTCTCGCACTCCTGCCTCTTCGTCCCGCTGCTCACCCGCGACGCGGTCCTGGGCCTCGCCACCTTCCGGCGCAGCAGCAACCCCGATCCCTTCGGCGCCGAGGAGCAGACGCTCGCCGTGGAACTGGCCGAGCGGGCCGCCGTCGGCATCGACAACGCCCGCCGCTACACCAGTCAGCATGCGGCGGCCCTGGTCCTCCAGCGCAGCCTGCTGCCCCAGCACCTGCCCGAGCAGAGCGCGGTCGACGTGGCGTACCGCTACCTGCCTGCCGACAGTCGTGTGGGCGTGGGCGGCGACTGGTTCGACGTGATCCCGCTGTCCGGTGCCAGAGTGGGCCTGACCGTCGGTGACGTGGTGGGCCACGGCGTGCACGCGGCCGCGACCATGGGCCGGTTGCGCGCCACCGTACGGACGCTGGCCCTGCTGGACCTGGATCCGGCCGAGCTGCTCACCCGGCTGGACGACCTGGTCGCGCAGGACTCGGAGTCCCGGACGGACGGCGGGCTGAGCGACGAGGTGCTCGGGGTGACCTGCCTGTACGCGATCTACGACCCGGTCAGCGGCCGGTGCGTGTGGGCGAGCGCGGGGCATCCCCCGCCGCTCGTGGCCGACGCGAACGGCTCGGTGGCCCTGTCCGCGCTGGCGCCGGGGCCGCCCCTGGGGCTCGGTGGCCTGCCCTACGAGAATGTCGAGCTGAGCCTGTCCAACGGCAGCGTGGTGGCGTTCTTCACCGACGGTGTGGTGGAGGACCGGCGTACCGACATCGACAGCGGTATCGACCGGCTGGCCCACGTGCTCACCTGGCAGCGATGCCCGGTGGAGGAGCTGTGCGACCGGGCGCTGTCGACCCTGCCACCCGGTCCGCAGGCGGACGATGCCACGCTGCTGCTGGTCCGCACCCGGCGGCTCGACGCCGACCACGTGGCGGACCTGGAGCTGTCGCCCGACCCGGCGATGGTGGCTCGCGCCCGCACGCTCACCGAGCGCCAGCTGGCGGCCTGGGACCTGTCCGAACTGGCGTTCACCGCCGCACTCGTGGTGAGCGAGCTGGTCACCAACGGCATCCGGTACGCCACCGGGCCCGTCATGCTGAGGCTGATCCGGGACCGCTCCCTGCTGTGCGAGGTCTCCGACAACGCGCACACCGCACCTCACCTGCGGCGAGCGCGCCGGGACGACGAGGGAGGCCGCGGCCTGTTCCTCGTCGCCCAGGTGTCCCAGCGCTGGGGCACGCGGTACACCGCGTCCGGAAAGACCATCTGGGCCGAACTGGCCATCCCGTAGGCGCTGTTTCGGACGTCACCCGCCCTTGCGACGGCGGCCCGGTCCCAGCCCCTTGTGGTCCAGGAGTCGGCCTTCCGGGTCGACGCCGGCGGCTTCCCACCGGTCGTGGGCCGGTGCGTGAAGACCAGCAGCCGGCAGCGGCCGATAGGACGAGTGCCACAGCGGCGAGGCGTCGGTGGTTCGCGTTGGACTCCTTTGTTCAGGGCTGGGCTCGGGCGATGAGCAGTGCGACGTCGTCATCGCCGCCCGGGGACCGCAGAGTGGCCAGGACGCGGTCGCAGGTGTCCTCCAGTTCGTGGCCTCGTGTCGCGGTGAGGGCGTCGAGGAGGCTGTTCAGGCGGGCGTCGATGGGTTCGCTTCGGGTTTCGACCAAGCCGTCGGTGTAGAGGGCCAGTTCGTCGCCGGGGCGGAAGGCGATGGTGGTGGCCTCGAACGGCACCCCGCCGACGCCCAGCGGTGCGCCGGGAGGAAGGTCGAGCAGTTGGGCCGCGTGTCCGGCCCGCATCAGGGCCGGGGGCAGGTGACCGGCGAGACAGATCTCGCACTGGCCCCGGTGAGGGTCGTAGACGCAGTAGATGCAGGTGGTGATGGTCTGCTCGACACCTTCTGTCAGGTGATCGAGGTGGTGCAGGGCCTCGGCGGGGGCGAGGTCGAGTTCGGCGAAGGCGCGGGCGGCGCTGCGGAGTTGTCCCATGGTGGCGGCGGCGTTGAGGCCGCTGCCCATGACGTCCCCGACGACCAAGGCGGTTTTGTCCCCCTGGAGCGGTATGGCGTCGTACCAGTCGCCGCCGATCTCGCTCGTGGCACCGGCGGGCTGGTAGCGGCACGCGACCTTCAGACCCGGCAGGTGTGAGGGGAGTTCGGGAAGCAGGCTGCGCTGGAGGGTGAGGGCCGCACGGCGCTGTGCCTGGTACCCGCGGGCGTTGTCGATGCAGACCGCGGCGCGGGCGGCCAGCTCGGCGGCGAGGAACACGTCGTCGTCATCGAAGGGCGTGGGGTTCCGGGTGCGGGTGAGGTCGAGGGCGCCCAGGACTTCGCCGCGGGCCATGAGCGGCACGGCGAGGTAGGAGTGCACGCCCGCGAGTTCGAGGAGGGATGCGGCCGTGCCATGGCGGGCGATGCGCTCCAGATCCCGGCGAGTGGTGTGGGGTACCACGACCGGTCGGCGGGTGCGCACACACTGGGTGATCAGGCGGTCGGAGTCGTAGGTGGCGAGTTCCCCCGGCGGGTCGGCCGCGCGGGCCGCCTCGGTGGAGTGGGCCGCGGTGACGGCGAGGGCGCGGAAGCGGGCCGGGCCCTCGTCCGGCGCGGTCCGACCGTCGAGGGCGCTGTCGAGTACGTCCACGGCGGCCACGTCGGCCAGGACCGGTACGACGACGTCGGCCAGCTCGCGCGCCGTCGTCTCCAGGTCGAGGGTGGTGCCCACACAGGCGGAGGCCTCGGCGATGAGCGCCAGCCGTTGCCGGGCCCGGGTCGCCTCCGCGGCTGCTCGATGACGCTCGGTGACGTCGATGACGGAGTAGGCGAGGCCCAGCACCCTGCCGGCGGAATCCTCCAGCCGGTAGTACGAGACGGACCAGGCATGCTCGTGGTCCGGGTCGTTGGGGGGACGACAGATGATGTCCCGGTCCACGACCGACTCCCCCGTCTCCAGGACACGGCGCAGACGTGCCTCGGGGTCCGTGTCCAGGTAGGTGAGAATCTCGCCGACCGGGCGGCCGAGACGCTCGGCGGCGGACTGACCGGTGATGCGTTCCAGAGCGGGATTGACGGCCAGGTAGCGCAGGTCCGGGTCCAGAATGGCCAGCCCGACCGGGGACTGGGACACCAGACGCATGGCCAGGGCGGCATCGCGCTCGACCCGCTCCACAGTGGCCTGGTCCGCGGCGAGGCCCAGGGCGTAGACGTCACCTAGGTCGTCCAGCAGCCGCATGTTGCGGAACTCCACCAGGCGGGTGCTGCCGTCCTTGTGCCGGATCGGGAAGGCCCCGGCCCAGTCGGTGCCGGACTCCAAGACCTCGGCGAACAGCTTGATCACCTTTTCCTGGTGCTCCTCGTGGACCGTCAGCCGAGCCGCGTACTGGCCCAGCGCCTCCGCTGCGCTGTAGCCGAACAGCTCCTCGGCCTTCGGGCTCCAGAAGACCACCTGGCCTTCCGCGTTCACCACCACCGCAGCGACGCTGAGGAGATCAAGCAGGCCACTGGGCGGCGCGGCAGGGCCCGGCTCTGACCGGCCGTCGCCCGTTCGGGGGGATTCCGTGCCCATGCCTCATTTTCCCTCCCGCTCGGCGCCTCGGCTCGCGCCATACGGCGGGCGTTCCGCCTTCATCCATGGTCGGGCCCGGACCGAGGCAGCGCACGCCTGGACCGACGTGTCGGCGGCCACCACAGGCCGCCATTCCCCGGTGCGCCCCGGCCCCTGACCCCATCGCCCGGCCCTGACCAGCATCGATGGATATGCCCTTGACATAATCCGCGCATGTCGAGCCGAGACACGATCCAGTACGTCTCCGATGCGGGTCTGCTCATGATCCCGGGTGATCCGGCGCAGGACTTCGCCACGGGGTTCGCCGTCTTCGACGACTCCGTCCCCGCCCTGCGCGCGTTCGTGCTCGGGCGGCTGCGGAAAGAGGGCGTCCGGCCGGCGCCGCGCAAGGCCAGGTGCGATGCGGTCATCCCGGTACGCGTGAGTCTCGTCCCCCGGCCCGACAACGACCACGACACGCGTGCCGTCTCGGTCGCCGCCCCGCCCGGCCGGGAGGGGTCCGTTCTCGACCGGCACATGGGCTATCTCCACAGCAGCGCGCTGCACGTCACGAGCGAGAGCATCCGCAGGCTCACCGAGGAGACCGGGACGCCCGTCGGCTGTCACGGCTGGATAGAGCTCTACGACCTGGAGAGCGACAGCCGTTTCCACGACGACGAGGACGGCGAGGGCGGCGAGGGCGGCGAGGACGAGACCGACGCGGGCTGGGAGCCCAGCCGCGACGAACTGGTGTCGTGGGCGGAGCAGAAGGTTTTCGGGTACGCGATCGGTTCCGTACGGGTACTGCTGCCCGAGCGTCAGGCCGTGGGCGCGCTCGTGGACGCCTGTCTGGCCGATCGTCAGCAGGCGGCGGAACCGTCCACGGAGGCGGAGCCGTCCACGGAGGCGAGGACCACGGAGGCGGAACCGTCCACGGGGGCGGAGCCGACCCGGACCGGTGTCGAGCAGGCCCTGCGGCGCGCGCTCGCCGAGCGGCTCGCCGTCCGGCTGCGAGCCGGCCTGGCTCATCGCGCCGCCGGCGGGACCTGGGGCCGGGAGACCGAGCGTGACCGCGCACGGCAGCGACGGGACGCCGAGGCGCGGCCGCTCCTGCGGGCCTGGGAGACATACCGGAACTCGACCCCCGGTTTCCGCCACCTGCGTGCCGTCACCCGGGCCGTCCACCAGCACACCCGGATCCTCGTCCTGGACGAGTCCGGCGTGGAGGTCGGGCAGTACCACCAGCCGAACGGTCCGCTCACCCTCGTCGACGAGCGGGTGCGCGCCGAGGCGCTCGACGCGCTGCGCGCGCACGGGGTGGACGTGGACGCACCCGAGCACCTGGCCGCCCTCGGCGGCTTCCCGGACGCGACGGTCGTCGTGGGCCGGGGCGCCTGGTCGATCCGGCTCTCGAAGCCGGGGGTACCGCGGAACCGGCTCGCGGCAGCCGGCTGGTTCGACCCGGACTCGGGCACGCTCACCGTGTACGCCGCGCCGCTCGCCGAGCCGTTGACGGTGCTGCTCCGCCGACACGGGGTGCGGCCGCTGCTCGTGACCTGGGGTGCGCCGCGCGAGGAGGTGGAGCGGCACAACCTGCGCGCCGCGGTCGCGCCGGCCGCGATCAGCCCGGTCGGCCGGTCCAGCCGGGTGACGACGGCCGCGCAGCGGCTGGTCCCGGAGCCCCACCGCCGCTGGCTCGGCGCCCAGCCCGACGGCGGCAGGGCGCCTGCCGCGCGGGCCGGGAGCCTGCTGCCGCCGCTCATCGACGACGCGGCGGAGAACCCGTACTACCGGCGCGCCCTGGAATCGCTCTTCGGGGCCCCCGTTAACCTGGCGGAGCGCGGGCCGTACCGCCTCTGCGGGCGCTCCGCGCAGTCGGCACGCCCGGGGCTCTTCTACTGCCACGGCTGCTGCGCCCTCGCAGGCAACGGGGTGCTCCGGGACACCGGCGAGGACGGCGCGTGGACGGACGCGATGGTGTACGCCCTGCGCAGGAAACCGCCATGGCGGTCGGTCGGCGTGCGGGGGGCTGCGGCGAGCGGTGAGGTGTCAGCTGCAGAGCGCGGCGGCGACACGCAGCACATCGATGGCGCGCCGCCTGGTGACCGCAGCGGGGTCCGCATGCCGGGGACGCCATTCAGGCACCGACTCGCCGTCAACGGGGCCAAGTTGAGCGGTCGGCATGGCAACGGCGGCTTGGGGAAGGCGCGTCCGCCACGCGTCGTATCGGGCGTCGGCCAGGTGCGCGTCGACCACCGGCGGACCAGGCACCGCGTGACGCGCCCCCCTCCGGCCCTACGACTCCGGAGCGGCCGCCGTCAGCGTGGCGAGTACCGCGTCCAGATAGCGCCTGCCGTCCTCGCCGGCCGGCAGCGTCTCCGGTACGGCGTGCGTGAGTTGGGTGTGCCCGAGGTAGCCGGTGTACGCCAGCAGTGCACGGCGGCGTGCCTCGTCCGCGGGGAAGCCCAGTTCCGCGAAGAGCTGCGCCAGGTAGTCGACTCGACGCTCCGTCACCCGGCGCAGTACGGCGGCGACCCGCGGGTGGCCGGCCGAGGCCGGCAGGGAGACCTCCAGCGGGTCGTGGGCGGCGAGCGCGGACGCCTCGGAGAAGAGCCTGCGCAGCCGCATCGCCGGATCCGGCTCGGACGCCAGCCCGGCGATGATCGCCTCGGTGGACTTCTGCTCCCAGCGGTCGAGCGCGGCCTCGATCAGCGCCTCACGGTTGGCGAAATGCCAGTAGAAGCTGCCCTTGGTGGTGCCGAGACGAGCGGCGAGCGGCTCGACGGCGACCGCCGTCAGACCGCCTTCACCGATGGCCGACAAGGCCGCGTCCGCCCAGTCCTGCGCCGTCAGCCGCTTCCGGCCGCCCCGGCGAGCCACCTCGTCATGCCGTTGCCCCATGTCCATACGCTACCGTATGGTCCGTAACATACGGCAGCGTATGGAGGCGCGCTATGCGCAGGTTCCGCACGATCCGCAACGTCCACGAGCGCACCATCGAGGCCCCCGCCCGAGCCGTCGGGGCCCTGCTCGACCGCCTGTCCTCACCCCACGACCCGATCTGGCCCACGCCGGCCTGGCCTCCGATGCGCTTCGACCGGCCCCTGGGCGTCGGCGCGGACGGCGGCCACGGCTTCGTCCGCTACCGCGTCACCGCGTACGAGCCCGGCCGCCGCGTCCGCTTCGCCTTCAACCCGCCCATGAGCGGCCACCATGAGTTCGTCGTCGAACCGCTGGGGGAAGAGCGCTGCCGCCTGCGGCACACCCTGGAGCTGGAGCGCCGCGGCCCGATGGCGCTGGGCTGGGCTCTGGCGGTGCGCTGGATGCACGACACGGTGCTCGAAGAGGTCTTCGACAACGCCGAACGGGCCACCACGGGGACGCTGACCAGCCCGGTCCGCTGGTCGCCCTGGGTCCGGCTGCTCCACCGGCTGACATGGGAGAGGGCCGCCGCCGGCGACCTCCCGACGGGCGCGCGCCTGGCCCGTGCCGCCTTCGAGCGGTCCGACTACACCGACGCCTGGCGGATGACGTTGCGTCCCGGGATGCCCCGGGACCCCGAGTCCTGGCAGGGTGTCCTGCGCGGCGCTTCCTTCCCGGTGGTGGGCCGCGAGGGCGGCGAGGTACTGCTCGGCGAGGATGCCGGCCACCTGGACTTCCGCGCCTCGATCATGGTCGACGGCGGTCAGGTCACGCTCGGCACGGTCGTACGGATCCACAACGGGCGCGGCCGGCTGTACTGGGCCGTGGTCAAGCGCGTCCACCCCTTCATGGCCCGCACCATGCTCCGCCGCACCCACCGGCGACTCGCCCTGACCGCTCCCGGCGCCGCCGAGCGGGCACAACCGGCACCCGTTCCCGCCGCACCACAAAGGGGTTGAGACCGACGCATCGGCGAGCGGGGCGCCCCCTGTGTGCACCGCCGAGCGCCTTCCGGAACCTCCCTGGGCAAGATCCCGTCTGACAGGGCGGCATGCCACCACCGACGGAGCAAGTCGCGCGTCGCTCGGCCCGGTTGAGCGCCTCGGGCGTCTCCGTCGGGGTGGCCCATCGGAGATTGGAGACACCCCCCATGCGTCTTTCCACCGCCCACAGAACCACGAGCCGGCGGATCGCCTCCGTCGCGATCGCCGCCGGCGCGGCGTTCGGACTCGTCGGTACGTCCACCGGCATGGCCGACGCGGCGACACCGACGCACCCCGGCCGCCCGGACGCTCCCATCATCGGCGGCACCGAGAAGCCCGTCGGCTCCTACCCGTTCATGGCGGCGCTGCTGGCCAAGGGCCAGGGCAAGCCGCAGGACCGGCAGTTCTGCGGCGGCAGCCTGCTGGACCCGTACGTCGTCATGACGGCCGCGCACTGCGTCGTCGGTGCGCAGCCCAAGCAGCTGGAAACGGTCGTCGGCCGCACCGTGCTGTCCAAGAAGAACCAGGGCCACCTGCGCAACGTCACCGACATCGTCGTCCACCCCCGCTACGCCAGGGGCCAGGAGGCGTACGACATCGCGTTCCTGATGCTGGACAAGCCCGTCACCGGTACGGCGCCGGTCAACCTGCCGACCGCGGGCACGGACGCGCTCATCCGCCCGGGCGCCAAGGCCACGGTCATCGGCTGGGGCAACACCGACACCGAAGTGCCGAACTACCCGGACCGGCTGCGAGCGGTGGACGTCCCGATCGTGTCGCACATCGAGTGCAAGGCGTCGTACCCGAGCTACGACAAGAAGGTCAACGTCTGCGCGGGCGTCGAGGGCAAGGACTCCTGCCAGGGTGACAGCGGCGGACCGATGTTCCGGAAGCTGCCGGGTCGCCGCGGGGTCTACCAGATCGGCATCGTGTCGTACGGCGACGGCTGCGCGGCCCAGGGGGCTCCGGGCGTGTACACGTACACCGGCTCGGCGAAGCTGTGGGACACGCTGGGCGAGTCCGTCAAGGGCAAGAAGGTGAAGCGACTGCTCGGCCGTTGATCCGCTGAAGGGTGCCCTGTTCTCCCCGGTTCTCGGGCGAACAGGGCACCCCCAGCACCTTGCACTCGCCGGGCGCCGGCCGGATGCCGCCGCCGAGCGAAGCCGCTATGGAATAGGAATGCCGGGTTCCGTCTCCCTCCGGCGAGGTGGCAGCGCGGGCAGCGAGGCACATCGCTGTGGGGCCTCCTGCGCCGGCCTTGCCCGCCGGTGCAGGCCGGCGGCAGCGGCCACGTAGTCCTGCGCCGTGACCAGGCCGGTCAGTCGTCCCTGCGCGTCGGTGACCGGTAGCGCGTCCACGCGTTCCTCCGTCATCACGGCCGCCGCGCGGAGCGTGGACTCCTCGGGATGGACCGTGACCGTGCGGCGCCCGTGCACGAGGTCACGCACACTGCGGCGGGACAGGGTCACCGCGGGGTCCGCGCAGGCGACGGCGATTTCGGCTCGCTCCAGCACACCGGCGCAGCGCCCGTCCTGGCGGACCACCGGCAGATGACGCTGCCCGGACCGCTCGATCACCTCCCAGGCCATCAGCAGCGTCTCGTCCTCGCCGATGGAGTACGGCGCCTCGTTCATCAGGGCACCGACGGAGAGTCTTTCGTCCACCGTGCCTCCTTCCGCTCAGCGCCGGCCGAGTCCGGGACCGTCACCGACGTTCTCTCCTAGGGCGGACAAGCGGTGGCGGTACTCGTCCTCGTCCATCTCACCCCGGGCAAAGCGTTCGGCGAGAAGCTGCTGGGGAGCGGGCCCGAGCGGCCGGGCTTCGGCACGATCGCCGCTCCCTCCCGGCGGCCTCGCCAAGGCGCGGTACAGAAGGACGCCCAGGGCGACGATCAGGGCCCAAAAGAGGATCATGCCGAGGGACATGGCGAACCAGCCCCAGCCGCCGACGTCGTGGTCGTACCAGATCATCACGGTGACTCATCTCCTCCAGAGGCTTCCGCTCCTTACGGTGGCGCGGGTTGCGGAGCGCGTCATGAGCCGATGAGGCCAACGCGAAGGGCCGATGGGCCCTCATGGCAGGCTGCGCCGACGGCCGGGCGAGAGTGACAACGCACCGTGCACGGCGACGCTCCGGCGTCCGGGTCGCCGGGGCGTGTCCGCGTGGCGCCCCTCGCCGTCAGGCGGGGGCCGGCCGGGTGGTCGACGAGGTGCGAGGACGTCCGGCCCCTCGATCAGGCCCGATCGGCACTGGAGAGCAGGTTCGCCATGGAGGACCGTGAGGTCGGGAGTGGCACCGGTCCTCCGTGGTGTCGCCCCGCCCGCATCGCAGTCCGGCGTCCACGAACCGATCGGACCCGGTGGGCGGGCCGTTACTCATCCGAAGAAGCAGGCCATGACCCGTCACCACGACCCGGCGCGCCGGCACACCGACCTCGACCCCGCCGAGGCACTGCGGTTGCTGGGCAGCGTGTCGCTGGGAAGGATCGTCTTCACCCGGCAGGCCCTGCCCACGGTCCGCCCGGT
The DNA here is from genome assembly GCF_055607665.1 of Streptomyces sp. NPDC036984. Lineage (NCBI taxonomy): Bacteria > Bacillati > Actinomycetota > Actinomycetes > Kitasatosporales > Streptomycetaceae > Streptomyces > Streptomyces sp. NPDC036984. The sequence goes on along the minus strand of NZ_JBVJRL010000013.1, from coordinate 26,624 downwards.
CAACCACATCCTGGACCGCGGGGACATCGTCATCCGCACCCACGAGGGCGCGGCCCTGACCTCTCATGCCGGGCAGGCCGGTGGCACGGACGTGGTCGTCGCCTACGAGGCCGACGCCATCGACCCTGACACCCATCTCGGCTGGAGCGTGGTCGTCACAGGTTATGCGCGCCTCGTGACCGACCCGGCCGAGCTGGCCCGCATCCGGGAGTTGCTGCACCCCTGGGCACCCGTGGAGGGCATGGACCAGGCGGTGCGCATCCGCCCCGAGCTGGTCGCAGGCGTCCGCCTGACGGGATCGGGCGACACCGCGACGACACCCGGCTGAACCGACGGCCGCCCTGCGGTCACAGCCGGGGGCGGAGCACGTCGTAGGCCCAGGCCGCCAGCGTGGTGGGCGTGGTGGTGTGCGGGGTACGCGGCTGTTCCGGGACGAAGCCGTCGCGCAGCCCCGTCGACATCCCGATGACCGCTTCGACCAGGCCGTCGGTCATTCCGGATGCGCGCAGGAGGTTCCGCATCGCGTCGTCGCCGACCCGCTCGACGCGCAGCGGGTGGCCGGTGGCGGCGGACACGATGTCGGCGGCCTGCGGCCAGGTGAGGTCGGCCGGACCGTGCACGGCCTGCACACAGCGTCCGGACCAGCCGGTCGACAGCAGCCGTGTCACGGCGACCTCCGCGATGTCGCGCGGCGCGACCCAGGGAAGGGGCTGGTCCAAGGGCAGGATCACGGGAATGACGCCGGTCCGTACGGCATCGAGCTGGAGCTCCAGGTTGCTGAAGAAGTAGCCGCAGCGCAGGTGCGTGACCGTGGCGCCGAGGGCGTCGAGGGCGATTTCGGTGCCGGCGAGGCCGTCGATCTCGCCGGCCCCGTGCCGCTTCTCGGCACCGACGCTGCTCTGGAAGACCGTCCGCTCGATGCCGTTCGACGTGACGGCGCGTACGACGCTCGCCGTGGCCACCTCGTAGTCGCCGAGCGGATCGTCACCCGTCGTCGGGGGATCCACCCAGAACAGGGCGTCGACCCCGGTGGTCGCGGCGACGACCGCGTCCGCGTCGCGCTGGTCCACTGCCACCGCATCGACCTCGCGGCGGACGTCGGGATGGAGCCGGCCGGGATCGCGCACCAGTACCCGCGGACGGATTCCGGCGCGCAGGAGCATGGCGACGACGTGGCGCCCGACGTTCCCGGTGGGCGTGGTGACGGCGATACGCATGGCCAGGTGTCCTTTCGGAGGTTTCCCGCACGACGCTAGGACCCAATCCGGACGCCTCATGTCCTCTTTTGACGCATGTCCCTCTGCCGCATGTCCCCTTTGACGCACCGCGGACGTCCGCGGTGCGGTGGACACCGCCTGTGCGTGGCTCAGACGGGCTCAGGCACGACCGCCACCGGGCAGGCCGCGTGGTGAAGCACGCCATGGGCGACACGGCCCAGGGAGAGCCCGAGAGGGCCGTGGCGGCGCCGGGCGCCGACGACGAGCAGGTCGGCCTCACGGGACACCGCCAGCAGGGCGTCGCGTGCGTAGCCCTCGACCGTACGCCGTTGCGCCGACAGGCCGGTCGGGGCGTCCCGCAACGCCTCCTCCACCATCTCCGCCGCCTGTTGCTCCTGCACGTGGGCGGGTTCGCCGGCCAGCAGGGGATGCGCACGGGGCTGGTGCAGGGGCCGTCGCCAGGCCCGTACGGCCTCCAGCGGGACCCCTCGCAGCACTGCCTCCTCGATCGCGAACCGTCCAGCGGCCGACCCCGCCGGCTCGTCACCGACTCCGAGGACGACACGACCGCGCACCCCGGAGCGCGCCTGGTTGTCGTGGCTTCCGCGCAGCACGATCACCGGACAGTGGGCGTGTCCTGCCACGGCGGGACCGAGCGAGCCGAGGAGTGCCTCGGTCACGCCGCTACGGCCTCGGCAGCCCAGCACCATCGCCAGGGCGCTGCGGCTTTCCCGCACCAGACCGTACTCCGGTTCCTCGGGCAGCACCTCGGTGGTGATCCTCACGCCCGCCTGCCGTCGGCGGGCACGCCGCTCCGCGGTCGCGATGATGTCCTCGGCCATCACCTCCTCGGACGGCTCGCCGAGGCCAGGGGGCACGGAAGCGCCCTCGTAGCGCTCCCAGAGCGAGGCGTGCACCAGCCGGAGCGACGCCCCGCGCAGGGCCGCCTCGTCGGCGGCCCAGTCCACGGCCCGCAGGCTCGGCTCGGAGCCGTCGACACCGACGACCAGCGGGAGACCCGGGGACTCCCCGCGGGCGGGTGCGTCCGATGCACTCATGGCTTCATCTTCTCGGGGTGGCTGCTCAGCCGTGTGGGACGACCGCGACGGGGGCGGCGATGTGGTGCAGGGCGGAGTGCGTGACATGGCCGATGCGGGCACCGAACGAACGGGGGCGGATGCGCCGGCCGACGACCACCAGGGAGGCGTCACGGGCACCGTCGACGAACGGGACGAGGTTTCCGGCACCAGTGTGGCGCCGCACCGTCGGCGGGCTCAGGGGCCACACGGCCCCCGATGGGGCCGCCCGGCCCCATCGGGGGCCGACGGACCCTCCGCGAGGCGAACCCGGACGCCTCGCCGGGGACCGGCCGGCCCCTGGCCCGCCCATGCTTGTCGCGGTCGTGTGCGCTGCTCCGTGGACCGGCCGTGTCACTCGGCTGTGGACCGGCCCGTGTCACTCAGCTGTGCCAGCTCCACTCGGCGACTTCGGGCAGGTCGGTGCCGTGTTCGCGGATCCAGGCCTGGTGGCGGATGCGGGCGTCGGCCATCGCCTGGCGTACGGCGGCGGCGCGCACCGCGAGGCCGGGCACGCGGTCGATGACGTCCATGACGAGCCGGTACCGGTCGAGGTCGTTGCGTACGACCATGTCGAACGGGGTGGTCGTGGTGCCCGACTCCTTGTACCCCCGCACATGCAGGTTGCCGTGTCCGGTGCGGCGGTAGGCGAGACGGTGGATGAGCCACGGGTAGCCGTGGTAGGCGAAGATCACCGGCTTGTCGGTGGTGAACAGGCCGTCGTACTCGAAGTCGGTCATGCCGTGCGGGTGTTCCTCGCGCGGCAGCAACCGCGTCATGTCGACCACGTTGACCATCCGCACCGCCAGGCTGGGCAGGTTCCGGCGCAGCAACTGCGCGGCGGCCAGCACCTCCTGGGTCGGCACATCGCCGGCGCAGGCGAGCACCACGTCGGGTTCCGCCCCGTTCTCGGTGCCGGCCCACTCCCAGATCCCGGCTCCGCGCGCGCAGTGCTCGCGCGCCTGGTCCAGCGAGAGCCAGTCGAAGCAGGGCTGTTTGCCCGCGACGATCACGTTGACGTAGTCCCGGCTGCGCAGGACGTGATCAGCGACGGAGAGAAGGGTGTTGGCGTCCGGCGGGAGGTAGACCCGCACCACCTCCGGACTCTTGTTGAGGACGTGGTCGACGAAGCCCGGATCCTGGTGGGAGAAGCCGTTGTGGTCCTGGCGCCACACGTGCGAGGTCAGCAGGTAGGTGAGAGAGGCGACGGGGGCACGCCACGCCAGCCGGCGCGAGGTCTTCAGCCACTTGATGTGCTGGTTGACCATCGAGTCGACGATGTGCACGAACGCCTCGTAGCAGGAGAACAGCCCGTGCCGGCCGGTCAGCAGGTAGCCCTCCAGCCAGCCCTGGCAGAGGTGTTCGGAGAGGATCTCCATCACGCGACCGTGCCGGTCCAGGTGTTCGTCGACCGGAAGCAGCCCCGCCTGCCAGGCCTTGCCGCTGGCGTCGAAGACGGCCTGGAGCCGGTTGGAGGCGGTCTCGTCCGGTCCGACGAGCCGGAAGTCCCGGCGCGCCTCGGTGTTCCGCATGATCTGGGCGAGGAGGTCACCGAGGACCCGGGTGGGTTCGTGCAGGGTGGTGCCCGGCTTGTCGACGGGTACGGCGATGCCGTCGAGGGCGGGGACGGGCAGTGCCCGCAGGAGCAGGCCGCCGTTGGCATGGGGGGTCGAGCCGAGCCGGGCGGTCCCCTCGGGGACGCAGGCCAGGACGTCGGCGACGGGCCGTCCGTCGGGGTCGAACAGTTCCTCGGGCCGGTACGAGCGCAGCCACTGTTCCAACTGCCGCAGGTGCACCGGATTCTCACGAACGGCGGCGAGTGGCACCTGGTGCGCGCGCCAGGTGCCCTCGACCGGTACACCGTCGACCTCGGCGGGCCCCGTCCAGCCCTTCGGCGTGCGCAGCACGATGACCGGCCAGCGCACCCGCTCGGCCACCCCCTCCTGGCGCGCTGTGCGCTGCGCCAGCGTGATGCGCTCCAGTGCGTCGTCGAAGGCCGCGGCCAGGGCCCGATGCACCGCGACAGGGTCGTCACCGGCGACGTGCAGCGGTTCGTGCCCGTATCCCCGCAGCAGCTCGTCCAGCTCGGACTCGGGAAGCCGGGAGAGCACGGTCGGGTTGGCGATCTTGTAGCCGTTGAGGTGCAGGATCGGCAACACGGCACCGTCGTGCACCGGGTCGAGGAACTTGTTCGAGTGCCAGGAGGCGGCCAGCGGTCCGGTCTCCGCCTCGCCGTCGCCGATCACACACGCGACCAGCAGGTCCGGGTTGTCGAACGCGGCGCCGTAGGCGTGTGCCAGGGAGTAGCCGAGTTCCCCGCCCTCGTGGATCGAGCCCGGAGTCTCGGGGGCGACGTGACTGGGCACGCCGCCGGGGAAGGAGAACTGCCCGAACAGCCGGGCCATGCCCGTCGCGTCCCGTGGCACATCGGGGTAGGTCTCGCTGTAACTGCCTTCCAGCCAGGAGCCCGCGAGGACGGCCGGACCCCCGTGGCCCGGGCCCCACACGCACATCGCGTCGAGTCCGCGCGCCTTGATCACGCGGTTCAGGTGGGTGTACACGAGGGTGAGTCCCGGCGAGGTCCCCCAGTGACCGAGCAGCCGCGGCTTGATGTGCTCCGGCCGCAGCGGCTCGGTCAGGAGCGGGTTGGCCATGAGGTAGATCTGTCCCGCGGCCAGGTAGTTGGCGGCGCGCCAGTGCGCGTCCAGCGTGCGGAGTTCGTCGTCGGTGAGCGCGGTGGGGTCCTGGTGGACGGCACGGGACATGAGCACCTCGGTTCTGTTGTCCTTCGTCAGCCGTTCTGCGTGCGTGGTCGGAGAAGCCCGGCACGACAGCCATCGGGCACACTGCGTCGTCGCGTCGCCGGCCCCTCCAGTGCACCGCGCCCGGCCCCTCGGCGCTGGGGCCGAACAGCCCCTGCGGAGGGGCCCTGAGGTCCTTTTCTCGGGACGGGCCGTCTGCCTGCTCGTGCCGTACGAGGCGGACGAGCAGCAGAGGCACGCGGCTTTGCAGGCCCGGCACCAGTGCCGTACCTCAGACCACTGCTTCGGGGTCACGGGTCCCGGGTCACGGGTTCCGGGAGCGCACGATCACGACAGGGCAGCTCGCATGCTGTGACACGTGCTGGCTGACGGAGCCGAGCAGGGCGCGCGCGAACCCGCCCCTGCCCCGGCTGCCGACGACCAGGACCTCGGCTCCTTCGGCGGCCCGCAGCAGAACATCCGGAGGGTTGCCGTGCACCACCCGGGTCCGGACCGAGCCGGCATCGTCCGCGCCGAGCACCTCGGTCAGCTCCTGGTTCAGCTTCTGCCGGGTCTCGTCCTCGTCGACGTCCATGTCCACGGCGGGCGCCGACCAGCCGTACAGGCCCGGCAGCTCCCACACCGCGACCACGTCCACGGTGCCGCCGACCAGGCCTGCGTAGCGCACGGCCCAGCGCAGGGCCTCGTACGAGGACTGCGACCCGTCGACGCCGACCACCACCCGGCGCTCGGAGGCATCCCTGTCCATGCGTCCCACCTCTCCTCGGTGTCTGTGCCCACGGGCCGGTCCACCGCTGTTCTCCACGCTGCGGGACCCGGCGCCACACCGCCACAGATGAGCATCCGGCGGCATGACGGACGACAGGGGCGACGGTGCCGTCAGCGCCCGTGGCGCGTCACCCAGCCGGGCCCCACGCGCTCACACACGCGGTTCCACCGGGCCATGCGGCGACGGCGCCGCGGGCGTCGAGCCACACGGTCGCGGTGGCCTCCGGTGAGGCCATGCCCGCACCGGCGCGACGCCCGTACGGCTGCCTTCCCGGTCGCCCCGGCCCACGCGCTCTCACCGTCCCGCCTCGCGGGCCCGCCCGGTATGGGCCGCACGGTCCTGATGAGCGCCGTTCGGCCCCGCTGGGCGGGGTACCCGGGGACCGATGCTGGTGTCGGTCACCGACGGCGGTCTCGACAGCGGGCGGGCTCGACCGCCCGGAGCCGGTCCGACCTTGTCAAGAGCAGCGACGAACCCTGATCGGAGGGCCGATGAGGCAACCCACCCGAGCCGATCCGCAGGCCGAGCGCTTCCGCCGCGGTGCCCCGTCGCCGTCGGCCGGTACGGCGCGCCGGCGGTCCGCGCACCCGACCCCCGGCTCCGTCCGTCTGCGTGCGCGCAGCGCGAACGGCGACCGCCTGCTGCTGCCCGACGGCACATGGCGGCAGGTCGAAACCATCCGGGTCCGAAGCCTGTTCGGCTGAGCGCGCGCATGGTCGCGCTGCCGGCCGAGCGGACGGGGCCCGTATCGACGAGGAGGACTGCCCGCGACCGATCACGCTGCGACGGGGTTCCTGGTCACTCGCGGTGCGGTACGACTTTTCAGGGCGCCTGTCCGGGTGCCGTGCGGGAACACCTCGTGGGCGTCCTCCATGCGGTCCGGAGAGAGGGTGTGGGTGACCAGCGGGGCGTAGTGCCCCTGGGCGACACGGTCACCCGCATCAGTCCGGCTCCATGTACGGGCGGCGGAAGACCGGGGCCTGACCGGAGCCCCACGGGCGTACGGCCGCCAGCGCGTGAGCGACGGCGGACTCCAACGCGCCGCTGGTGTCGACCGGGACGGCTTCGGGCCACGGTGGTTCCCTGGCGGCCATGGCGGCGGCGATCTCCGGGCCGGCGTCGGATGCGCCGGGGGCGCGCCCGCTCAGCCGGGCCGCCGACACGTCGCCCGGCGCATGGCAGTGCAGCGCGACCAGGTCGGCGCTGGTGCGATCGGCCGCACGCACAGCGGCTTCCCGCTGTGCGGCATCGGACCAGGTGGCGTCGAGGACGACCGATTCGCCGGAGGAGAGCAGCAGGGCCGCGCGGTCGAGCAGGGCGGCGTACGTCCTGGTCGTCCACTCGGGTGTGTACAGCCCCTCGCCGTAGCAGGCCGCGGCGGACTGCTCCGCCGGGATGCCTGCCAGCTCCTTACGGATGCGGTCGCTGCTGAGCAGGGTGACCCCCAGCCGGTCGGCCAGCGCTCCGGAGAGCGTGGACTTCCCGCTGCCCGGCAGTCCCCCGACGAGGACGAGGCCGACGGCGGAGGTCCGCAGGTGGCGCAGCGCCATGGAAGCAAGCCGTCGTGCCGCCGCCTCCGCGCCGGGCGCTCCCTGGCGGGCCTGGATCACCGAGACCTTGGCTCGAACGAAGGCGCGGTAGGCGACGTAGTGGTGCCACAGGGAAGGCGGCGCGGGATCCCCGGAGTACTCGCCGTACCGGGCGAGGAAGTACGCCGCCGCCTCCGGGGCGCCGAGCTGTTCCAGGTCCATGGCGAGGAAGGCGGCGTCGTCCAGGCCGTCGACATAGCGGAGATGGTCGTCGAACTCCAGGCAGTCCAGGACCCGCGGACCGTCGTCGAGACAGAAGACGTCCTCGGCGAGCAGGTCGCCGTGGCCGTCGACCACCCGTCCCTGCTCGATACGGGCGTCGAACAGCCGCTCGCGACCGGCCAGGTAGCGGCGCACCAGTTGCTCGATCTCCGTCAGGCTGTCGGGTACGACGCCCTCCGCGGCCAGCGCGTGAAGCTGCTCGAAGCTCGCTTCCCAACGTGCCGACAACGCATCCCGCGTGCCCTGTTCGTCCACGTCGCGGCCACGGGGTGCGGCCGCATGCCACGCGGACAGGTGCCGGGAGACGGTTCGCAGGACGTCGTCCACGGCGGCCCCCGCCCGGACCAGGTGCGAGAGGCGGCGCTCCTCCGGCATGCGGCGCATCACCACGACCGGTTCGGGTGTCTTTGCATCGGGGCTGCGGAATTCGCCCAGGCCCAGGTAGACGTCGGGGGCGAACCGGCGGTTGAGGGTAGTCTCGCGCTCGCACGCGGCCCGGCGCGCAGCGACCGTGGTGTAGTCCAGGAATCCGAGATCGACCGGTTTCTTCACCTTGTAGACCCGGTCACCGACCAGGAACAGCATCGCGGTGTGGGTCTCGCACACCCCGGCGCGCGGCACGGGCTCGCCGGGGTGCCCGGCGTCCCGGCGCAGAGCGGACGTGTCGGCGCGCGGCTCGCGGAGGGGGGGCTCGGTCATGAGGAACGACGGGGACGGGGCCGCGCCCGTGCGGCCTCGTCGGCGGCCCGACGTGCGGCGGCCCGGCTCTCGGGCGAGCCGTCGAGGCCCACGGTGACGGCTGGTTGCATCGCGGCGGCCTCCGTCTCGTACGAAGCTGGAGGGACGGACGGTGCGCGCGGCGGACTGTGCGGTGGGTCCGGACGTCGCCTGCCCGACCGGGCGCCGGGCGCTGTGAGTCTCCCCCTTCGAGGATCCCCCGGTCCTCGCCGCGGCGCATGTGGACGCCGCACGCACACCGCGGGGGCGGACATCGGTTCCTCGGCCCGGGACCCATCGGCTTTGTCCCGCTCCCAGGCTGTGGTCGCCTCCCGGGCGCACTCTCGCGGACACAGGGCCGCCGCCCCGTGCGGCGGTGCGGCCCGCGTGGCAGGTTGGATACAGCACCATTCTGCGGAGAGGGCGGCGATCATGCGAGCTCACCTCGGCGACCAACTCGTCATCGAAAGCCCGGCGACCGGCGCCGCCAAGCGCGACGGCGAGATCGTCGGACTTCACCACGAGGACGGCACACCCCCCTACGACGTGCGCTGGTCGGACACGGACGAGGTGACGCTCGTCTTCCCCGGGCCCGACGCCCATATCCACCACCTTGAACACGAGGAGCCCACGGCCGCGCCCCAGACGGTGCCGGACCCGCACGAGGTGGCCGCCGTCCCCACGGCGCCCCGGTCGACCGCGGCAGACGATCCCGGCGACATCGGCCGACGCGTGGCCGCCGAACGCCGAAAGCGCGGGCTGAGCCGGGAGGAAACGGCCGGCCGGGCCCGGATGTCGCCCGATTACCTGGCCTACCTGGAGGAAAGGCCCGCCGACCCGACCATGGCGACTCTCATCCGGCTGGCGGACGCCCTGGGCACCACGGTCGCCGCACTGCGTGGCGGCGGCGTCGATCTCCCGCCCGGTCAGGGGCATGCGTTGCTGCACCCCCGGCTACGGGACCTCAGCCCGGACGAGTGCCGCGCCCTTCTCTCCACGCACGGCGTGGGCCGCGTCGCGGTGTCGTCGTCCGACGGCCGCCCGGCGGTCGTCCCGGTCAACTACGAGGTCGTCGAGGACGCCATCGTCTTCCGGACCGCGCCCGACTCCGTGCCGGCGGCGGCAGCGGACTCGGAGGTCGCCTTCGAGGTCGACCAGGTGGACGAGGCCCTGAGCCAGGGCTGGAGCGTGCTCGCCGTCGGTCCGGCGCACGTGGTGACGGACCCGGAGGCCGTTCGCAGGCTCACCCAGCGCGCACACACGATGCCGTGGGCGGGCGGCGAGCGCGAGATGTGGGTGTCGATCCGGCCCACGAGCCTGACGGGCCGACGGATCACTCCGGCCGGCCAGTAGCCGGCCGCGGTGCGCTCGCTCGCGAGCCTGCGTCATCGGCCGCCCGGGATGCCGCCCGGGCGGCCGATGAGGGAGTGGACGGGCCATGCCCCCGCTGCCGAGCAACTGCGTGCTGTCAGTGGCAAGCGTGACCAGATGGGGGTGGCCCTACGACGGCCCGGCCCCACTTCTCCGAAGGAGCGCCGGAGACCGCCCCGGCCCTTCCGCTGACCTCGCGAAGCCGAAGCCGGCCACCGGCGCCGCGCTCCTCCGCGTCCCGCCCGGAGAAGGGTGAGTACAGATGACGAAGTCCGCCGACGCCCCCGATCCCGGATCGGCCGTGACCGGCAACGGGCCCGCCGTCTCCCGCCGGGAGTTCGACGCGCTCTTCGAGGCGGTCCGCACATGGGGCCGCTGGACCCCGGCAGACCGCGGCGCCTGGAACCGGGTGACCGCCGGCCATGTGCGGCGGGCCGCGGCCGCGGTGCGATCCGGGCTGGTCGTCCCGTTGGCGCTGCCCTGGAACACCCGGCCAGGCCCCGACAACCGCAAGCCCGCTCTGCACCACATGACCGACCTCGGTGACGTGGAGAGCCCGGAACCCTCCACCCACAAGGACTTCATCGCCGCCGACTACCACGGCAAGGGCGTCACGCACCTCGACGCCCTGTGCCACATCGCCTACCGGGGACAGCTCTACGACGGCCGGACGGCCGGAGACGTCGTCGGCGCCGCAGGCGCCCGCTTCGGAGCGGTGTCGGCGCTCGGGCCCCTCGTCACGAGGGGTGTGCTCCTGGACCTCCCCGCCGTCCTCGGGGCCCGCTGGCTGGAGCCGGGCCACGCGGTGCACGCCGAGGACATCACCGCCGCGGAGAGGGCGCTCGATGTGACGATCGGCGAGGGCGACGCGGTGCTCCTGCGGTCCGGGCACGTCCGTCGCCGCACGGAGCTCGGCGCCTGGGACCCCGACACGGCGAGCGCGGGCTTCCATGTGGACGCCCTACCGCTGCTGGCCGAGCGTGGCGTCGTACTGCTCGGCGGTGACGGCGACAGCGACGTACGGCCCTCGCCCGTCGAGGGCGTGCACTCGCCGGTCCATGCGCTGGCCATGGCCGCGATGGGGGTCCCGCTGCTGGACAACCTCGATCTGGAAGCCCTCTCCAACGCCACCGCAGAGGCCGGACGGTATGAGTTCCTGCTGGTGGTCGCGCCGCTGAACGTACCGGGCGGTACAGGGTCGCCGGTCAACCCGGTGGCCGTCCTGTGACGGCCGGCCCGCGGGAGACCGGATACGTCCATCGTGACCCTTGCCCCTAATATCCGTATTCTCATCTATGTCAGATTGTTTCCGGAAAGCGGACTATCGCGAGCGAGGCGAAGCGTGGTTCGGTTCGGCGGGGCACCGACGCCTACGGGGCGTGCGACAGACGGCACAGAGCCCGTCCGTCCGCGTGAGCGTTTTCTGGAGGGTGGGCCGGTCGAGGCGGGGGTGCGCGCGCCCATCTCCAGTTCGTGGCAGCGCTGCCGGTCCCTGGGGCTCTCGCCGGACCGGTCCGACCTCCCCTTCCGGGAGGATGCCGACACGGAGGCGCGGATCATCCGCGCGGCCGTACCGGTACTCGACCGGCTCCAGCACAGGTTCGCCGGCAGTCGGATGAACATCTGTGTCGCCGATGCCAACGGAACGGTCCTCCTGCGCCGTTTCGGAGAGGCGTCCCTCGCCAGAAGCCTCCCGGCGATCCAGCGCGTGCCGGGATTCGTGTTCGCCGAGCAGTTCGCGGGGACGAACGGCATCGGCCTCGCGCTGGCGGAGCGGCAGCTCATCAGGGTCTACGGTGCCGAGCACTTCGCCGAGCGCGCCCAGGGAAGCGCCTGCCGCGCGCTCCCGGTCCGCGACCCGCTCAGCGGCCGTATCGAGGGCGTCCTGTGCTTCGGCTATCCCCGCGACTTCGACCACCCCGCGCTGGCCACCGTGATCCGCGAGGCGGCGCGAGCCATCGAACGGCGGCTGCTCGGGCAGAGTTCCGCACGGGAGCGCGCTCTGCTGCAGGCGTACCTGGAGACCGAGGCCGAAGCCGCCTTCGGCCGTCACCACACCATGGGACTGGACGAACTGGCCCTCGCGCAACGCCCCCGCGACCGTGCGATCCTCCTGGAGAAGGCCACCGAGTTGATCTCCTGTGCGCAGCGGGCCGCCGTCCACGTCCCCCTGTCCGACGGCCGGTACGTCACGCTGCTGAGCCGCTTGATGACGAGCTCCACCGGAGTGGAGGGTCTGGCCATCGAGGCCGTCCTGCCCGGCCCCGTACCGCGCGATCCCCTCCTCGACCCGCGGCGGCTCGACGCGTTGCCGGGCTTTGCCGCCGAGCCTGCCGCCTCCCATGACGGCCCGCCGTCGGGGGCCGCTCACGTCGCCCCACGAGGCCAAGGCGACAGGGGTGTCGCACACGTCGGAGCGGAAAGCGATCAGCAGGCCTCCGCGCCCGCGTCGAGAGGGCTGCTGCTCGTGGGGGAGCCGGAGGTGGCACGGCACGCCCTCGCCGCACGACGCCGCCTGGAGCTGCTGTCCGAGGCCAGCACGCGCATAGGCACCACCCTGGACGTGCGCCGCACCGCCCAGGAACTGGCGGAGACCGCGGTGCCACAACTCGCCGACTACGTCACGATCGACCTGCCCGACGCCGTACTGCGCGGCGAGGAGTCCGCCGTCCCGCACGGCGACCTGCGCCGGACGGTGGTCCACGGCATCCGCCACGACTGCCCGTTCCATCCGGTCGGCAAGCAGGTCGGCTACGGCCCCACCACGCCACAGTTGCGCTGTCTGACCGGCGGGGAGGCGGTACTGGAACCGGACCTGAAGGTCGCCGCGGGCTGGCTCGCCCACGACCCCGAGCACACCGAGGAGCTGCTGGCCCACGTCCACTCCCTCATCGCGGTCCCGCTGGTGGCCCGCGGTGTCGTCCTGGGTGTGGCCGCCTTCTACCGCGGGCGGGATCCCGCCGCCTTCGATGACGACGACCGTTCGCTGGCCCAGGAACTCGCCTCCCGTGCCGCCCTGTCCATCGACAACGCCCGGCGCTACACACGCGAACGCACCATGGTCCTGGCCCTCCAGCGCAGCCTGCTCCCGCACGGGCTGCCCGACCAGGACGCCGTCGAGGTCGCCCACCGCTATCTGCCCGCCGAATCCGACGTGGGCGGGGACTGGTACGACGTCATCCCCCTCTCCGGTACCCGTATCGGGCTCATGGTCGGGGACGTCGTCGGCCACGGCATACTCTCCGCCGCCACCATGGGTCGCCTGCGCACCGCCGCACGCAGCTTCGCCGAACTCGACTTCCCCCCGGACGAAGTCCTCACCCACCTCGACAACCTGGTGGGACGCCTGGACCGGGAGGACTCGGCCGCCGACGAAGCGGACATCATCGGCGCGACCTGCCTGTACGCCATCTACGACCCGACCACACAGCGGTGCACCATGGCCCGCGCCGGGCATCCTCCCCCCGCGCTGGTCCGCCCCGACGGCACGGTGTCCTTCCCGGAGCTGCCCGCCGGGCCACCGCTGGGCCTGGGGGGCCTGCCCTTCGAAGCGGTCGAGACCGACCTCCCCGAGGGCAGCCAGCTGGTCCTCTACACCGACGGACTCATCGAGGACCGGCACCGCGACGTCGACAAGGTCCTCGACCAGTTGCGCGAGGTCCTGGGCCACCCGGAGCGCACGCCCGAGGAGACCTGCCAGGTGGTCCTGAACAGCGTGGCGCCCGCCCACCCCCACGACGACATCGCCCTGCTCGTCGCCCGCACCCATGCCCTGGACCCGGACCGGATCGCCGTCTGGGACCTGGAGCCCGACCCGGCCCGCGTCTGCGAAGTCCGCGCCGGTGCCATGCGTCAGCTGGCCGACTGGGGACTCGACGAAGCCGCGTTCGCCGCGGAGCTGATGCTCAGCGAGCTGGTCACCAACGCCATCCGGCACGGTTCCGGGCCCGTCCGCGTACGGCTGCTCCACGACCGCAGCCTGATCTGCGAGGTCTCCGACAGCAGCAACACCGCCCCGCATCTGCGCCGGGCGGCCAGCACCGACGAGGGCGGCCGGGGCCTGTTCCTCGTCGCACAGCTGGCACAGAGCTGGGGTACGCGCTACCTGCCCCAGGGCAAGGTCATCTGGGCCGAATGCGGCCTCGACGGTGTCTGAGACCGTCGGCGCCACTGACCCGTTGGTGTCACAGACGGCATGAAATGCCGAAAATGCCATTGATCGTCCCGTTAGGATCTGGGGCGACAGTCGGGCAGAACCGCCAGGCCGACCTTCGGAGATGTCCGTGCACGACGCTCCCGACACCGCTGCGGAACCCCTGCTCCGCATCCGCGGGCTCACCAAGCGGTTCGGCGGGACCCTCGCGCTGGACGAAGTCGACCTCGACGTCCACACGGGCAGCGTCCTCGCCCTCCTCGGCCCCAACGGAGCCGGAAAGTCCACCCTCATCAAGGTGCTCGCCGGCGTCCACCACGCCGACGCGGAACAGGTCACGGTGGACGGGCACCCGCTCGGGAGTCAGGCCGCCTCCCGCGCCATGTCCTTCATCCACCAGGACCTCGGGCTCGTGGACTGGATGACGGTCGCCGAGAACATCGCCCTGAGCATCGGCTATCACCGCCGCGCCGGGCTGATCTCCTGGCGGCGCACCCGGGAGCACTGCACCGAGGCCCTGCGGACGGTCGCCGCGCACCTCGACCCGGCCACACCGGTCGCCCGCCTCTCCCCCGCCGAGCGCTCACTGGTCGCCATCGCCCGCGCCCTGGCCGCCCAGGCGAAACTCATCGTCCTCGACGAGCCGACCGCCCGCCTGCCCGCCGCGGACTGCGCCCGGCTCTTCCGCGCCCTGCACGCCCTGCGCGACCAGGGGCACGGCCTGCTCTACGTCAGCCACCGCCTGGACGAGGTGTACGAGGTCGCCGACGCCTTCGCCGTCCTGCGCGACGGCCGCCTCGTCAGCCACGGCACCCTGGCGGGCCACAGCCCCTCCCGTCTGGTGCGTGACATCGTCGGCGGGGAACCGGTCCGGCACCGCCCCGCCACGGCACCCGCCGACGGTCCGGCCGTCCTGACCCTGGACGGCGTACGGACCGCCGGCGCGGGACCGGTCGGCCTGGAACTCCGGGCCGGGGAGGTCCTCGGCCTGGTGGGCCTCTCGGGCGCCGGGCACATGGACCTGGGCCGAGCCCTCGCCGGCGCCCGGCCCCTCCTCGGCGGCCGGGTACTCCTCGGCGGCCGGCCCTACCGGCCCCGGACGGTCGCCGACGCCGTCCGCCTGGGTGTCGGCTTCGTGCCCGGCGACAGACAGCGGGAGGGCTGCGCGGCCGAGCTGACCGTACGGGAGAACCTTCTGGCCAACCCGCGCGCCGGGGGCGGGCCGGCGCTGCGGTGGATCGCCCCCCGCCGCGAACGCGCCGAGGCCGCCGGCCTGCTCGAACGGTTCTCGGTGCGTCCCCGCGACACCGAGGCGCCCGTCGGCACGCTGTCCGGCGGCAATCAGCAGAAGGTCATGATCGGCCGGTGGCTCCGGGTGGGCCTGCGTCTGTTGATCCTCGAGGAGCCGACCGCGAGCGTGGACATCGGGGCCAAGGCCGCCGTCTACCGGCTGCTCGACGAGGCACTGGCCGCCGGCCTCGCGGCCCTGCTGGTCTCCACGGACTTCGAGGAGGTCGCGGGCCTGTGCCGGCGCGCCCTGGTGTTCGTCCGCGGCTCCGTGACCGCCGAGCTGAGCGGTCCGGGCCTCACGGTCGCCGGGCTCACCCGGGCGGCCTCGGCCATGCCCCCGGCCGGAACCGCGGCGGCCTCATGACCGCCCCGCCGCCTCCGGCCCCGTCCCCGCCCCCGTCCCGGCGGCACCGCCGGGGACCTGCCGGACACCTAGTCAGCGCCTACGGCCTGCCGGCCCTCACCGCTCTGCTCTTCCTGGTCTTCTCCCTCCTGCTGCCGCATACGTTTCCCACGCCGGACACGGTCCGGTCGCTGCTGTCCAACCAGTCGATCCCCGCCGTCCTCGCCCTCGCCGCCACGGTCCCCATCGTGACCGGCGCATTCGACCTCTCTCTCGGCTACGGCCTCGGCCTGGCGCACGTCATGGTGATGCAGCTGATCGTCAACGAGCGTTGGCCCTGGCCATGGGCCTGCCTCATGGTCGTCGCCGGAGGGGTGGTGGTGGGTGTCCTCAACGGTGTCGTCGTCGAGTTCGGCCGGATCGACTCCTTCATCGCCACCCTCGGGACCGGCAGCATGATGTACGCCGTCACCGGCTGGGTCACCGGCGGCGGCCGGATCGTCCCCGGCCCCCAAGGTCTCCCCGCCGCCTTCACCGACCTCTACGACTCCAGGGTGCTCGGCCTTCCGCTGCCCGCCTTCTACGTACTCGCCCTCGCGGTCGCGCTCTGGCTGACGCTGGAGCGGCTGCCGCTCGGCCGGTACCTCTACGTCATCGGCTCGAACCCACGCGCCGCCGACCTCGTCGGCATCCCGACCCGCAGGTACACCATCTACGGGTTCACCGCGTCGGGCCTGATCGTCGCCTGCGCCGGTGTGCTGCTCGCGGCCCAGCAGCAGATCGGCAACCCCAGCGTCGGCCTCGAATATCTGCTGCCCGCCTTCGTCGGTGCCCTCCTCGGCTCCACCGCGATCACACCCGGCCGCCCCAACGCCCTGGGCACGCTCGTCGCCGTCGCCGTGCTCGCCGTCGGCCTCACCGGCATCGGCCAGATGGGCGCCGACTTCTGGACGATTCCCCTGTTCCACGGCGGCACCCTCCTCCTCGCCGTCGGTCTGGCCGGCTACTCCGCCCGCCGCCTGCGCAGCGGGGCCGACGCACCCGGTGAGGCGGCCGCCCCACCCCCGAAGCCGCCGTCCTCGAAGCCGGACGGTGGCACGACGGGCACCACCCCATGACGCGCTTCACGGGCCGCCTGCGGCCGCGGCCCCCCGTCCCTCGGCGAGGAGCTGCCGTGCACCGCAACCGCGTGGGCGTCCTCGGGATGGTCAGGGCGCGATCGGCCGTGCCGGCCCTGCTCCTGGCGGCGACCGCCCTCGCGGGCTGCGAACGCGGCTCGCCGCAGGGCCCCGGGGTCTCCCCCACGGGCCCGAGCGGCTGCCCCGCGGCGCAGGCGAAGGCCGAGGCCGCCGTGACCCGGGCGGAGAAGACCGACGTCCCCTGGAAAGGGCCGACCAGTGGCCCCCGGGCCGTGCCCGGCAGGACGATCGCCTACGTCGCGCAGACCATGATCAACCCCGGTGTCGCGGGCGTCGCACAAGGCGTACGGGAGGCCGCGCGGGTCATCGGCTGGAACGTCCGGGTGATCGACGGCGAGGGCACCCCCGCCGGCATCCAGGCGGCGCTGAGCGAGGCCGTGGCCCTCCGCCCGTCGGGCATCGTCATCGGCGGTTTCGACCCCGACTCGACCTCGCAGCAGGTCGCGCGGGCCACCGCGGCGCACATCCCGCTCATCGGCTGGCACGCGGTCGCCTCCCCCGGCCCCAGCGTGCGGCCGAGGCTCTTCACCAACATCACCACCCACGTGGACGACGTCGCCGCGACCAGCGCGCAGTGGGTCATCGCACGCTCCCGCGGAAACGCCGGGGTCGTCGTCTTCACCGACGCCTCGATCCCCTTCGCCCGGCACAAGTCCGAGCTGATCAGGAAGGGGTTGGCCGCCTGTGCGGGCGTGCGACTGCTGGCGTACGAGAACATTCCGATCCCGGACGCGAGCAGCCGCACCCCGAGGGAGGTCTCCTTCCTTCTCTCCCGCTTCGGGAACCGGTGGACCCACTCCGTCGCCATCAACGACCTGTACTTCGCCGACGCCGCCCCCGCCTTCCGCGCGGCCGGGGAGAAGGGCTCCGGCCCGCCCTTCAACATCGGCGCCGGCGACGGCGACCCGTCCGCCTTCCAGCGCATCAACAGCAGGCAGTACCAGGCGGCCACCGTCCCCGAACCGCTGTCCCTCCAGGGCTGGCAGATCCTCGACGAGTTCAACCGCGCCTTCTCCGGCCGTCCGGCCAGCGGCTATGTCGCGCCGGTCCACATCTCCACGGCGGACAACAGCGAAGGAGCCACGGCCTGGGACCCCTCGGGCTACCGGGAGGCGTACCGGAGGATCTGGGGCAGGTGACGGAGGCGTCGCGCCCGTGCACGGCGCACGGCCGTCTCCTTCCGGGCACCGCGAAGAGGCGCCTGACCTCGGCTTCCGCCCGTCAGGCGCCTCTCGTCCGGCCCGCACAGGCCGCTATGCGGCGGGCCAGGGCAGGGCCTTGCGCTCCAGTTTGCCGCTGGCGGTCAGCGGCAGTTCGGCGATGGGGACGACCGCGTTGGGGAGCATGTAGTCCGGCACCTGGTCCTGGAGGAAACGGCGCAGGTCCTTCAGTGAGGGGGCCTCTGTGACCGGGATGACGTACGCGACCACCTTCGGGAAGTCGGTGTCCTGGTCCTGGACGGCGGCGACCGCGTCCTTGACCCCGGCGTGGGCGAGCAGCGCGCTCTCGATCTCGCCCAGCTCCACACGGTGACCGCGGACCTTCACCTGGTGGTCGCTGCGGCCCACATACTGGATGTCACCGCCGGGCAGCGGGATGGCGAGGTCACCGCTGCGGTAGAGCGTCGCGCCGGGCTCGTCGGAGTACGGGTCCGCAAGGAACCGCTTGCGGTTGAGCTCCGGCCGGCGGAGATAGCCGCGGCCGACGCCGGGACCGCCGACGTAGATCTCACCGACCGTGCCCTCGGGAACGGGGTTCATCTGCTCGTCGAGGATGTGCACTTGCAGGTCGGGGATCGCGCAGCCGACGACACTGGCGGTGTTCTCCGTGTCGGCGCGGTCGATCTCCCGGTAGGTGGTGTGCACCGTGGTCTCGGTGATGCCGTACATGTTGACCAGCCGCGGGCTGCGGTCGCCGTGCCGGTCGAACCAGGCGGCGAGGCTCGGTATGTTGAGCGCCTCGCCGGCGAACACGACGAAGCGCAGGGCGAGTTCGGCGCCACTGAGCTCCTGGGCCTGCGCGAACTGCTTGAACGCGGTGGGCGTCTGGGTCAGCATCGTGACCCGCTCGTTCACCACCAGGGCGTGGAAGTCCTCGTAGGAACGCGCCACCAGGTGCGGTACGACGACCAGCCGGCCGCCGTACGCGAGGGCGCCCCACATCTCCCACACCGACAGGTCGAAGGCCGCGGAGTGGAACAGCGGCCATACGTCGGTCGTGGCGAAGCCGAACCAGTGCTCCGTGCGGGTGAACAGCCGCGTCACGTTGTAGTGGTCGATCAGCACGCCCTTCGGCTTACCGGTGGACCCCGAGGTGTAGATGACGTAGGCCAGGTTCGCGCTGGTCGCCGTGGTGGGCGGGTTCTCGTCGCTCGCCGCCGCGAGCTCGTCGGCCAGGTCGTCGAGGACGAGCACGCTGCGGCCCTCCTCGGCCGGGAACTTGTCCCGGACGGAGTCGGCGGTCAGCAGCAGCGGCACCCGCGAGTCGGACAGCATCAGGGCGAGCCGCTGCACCGGGTACCGGGGGTCCAGCGGGAGGTAGGCGGCGCCGCTCTTGAGGATGCCGAGGATGCCCACGACGAGCTCCACCGAGCGCTCCAGCGCGATACCGATCAGCACCTCCGGTCCGGCACCCCGGGCGCGCAGCAGGTGGGCCACGCGGTTGGCACGCCGGTTGAGCTCGTCGTAGGTGAGATGCCACCCCTCGAACGTCAGCGCGATCGCGTCCGGGTTCTCCCGGACCCGAGCCTCGAACATGCTGTGCACACAGGGAAGTCCGGGGATCCCGGGGCGCATCCCACCCTCATCCGCTATCGGCAGCACCGCGTTCTCTCCTTGTTCCACGTCGATGGCACGGTCGGCGGCCATCACCGTTCCTTGTTCTTTCCGTTGACGCCGGCGCTGTCGGCACCGGCGGTCACCGTCTTGGGGGCGGCCGGTCCGGCGAGCAGCCGGCGGCGCAGACCCGCCATGCTCGATCCGGTCGGCCGGGTGGTACCCGTCACCGCCGCAGGCTCCGTTTTCGCCGGCTCCGTCGCCGCAGGCTTCCCGGGCTCGGCGACCTGAGAGACCGGGCGAGCGGTGACCGGACCGCCGAGGCGGTAGGTCTCCCGGGAGAAGGGGTAACCGGGGAGGCTGACCCGCCGCGGCGGAACGTCGTGCAGCCCGTCCCAGGGCAGGTCGTAGCCCTGGCAGTACAGGTCGGCCAGCGCCTGGAGGGTCTCGAGAGGGTCCCGGCGGCGGCTGATCAGCTCTTCGCCGTACTGCCGGATGGCGTAGGTCCCCTCGAAGCCGCGGGGCACCTCGCCCCTCAGGACGACGGGCGACCGCTCACCCGCGGCCGCGCCGCGCAGCAACTCCAGCGCCTCCGCCCGGTCGGCCGCGATCACGGCCACCCGGTGGTCGAAGTGCCGTCGACCCGCCATGAGTGTGTGGGCGACCGAGCCGAGCTCCACGTCCTCGTCGCCGAGCACCCGGAGCAGGTCGTCGATCCGCGCGCGCAGGGCGTCCTCGGTCCGCGCCGACACCAGCAGCAGGTGGTACGGCGCCGGTGCGGCCGGTACGGCTTCGGTCCGGTACTCGGACACCACGAGGTGCGCGTTGGTGCCGCTCAGCCCGAAGGCGCTGACCGCGCCGGTGAGCGGCCGCCCGTCCGCGGAGTCCCAGGGACGGGTGGCACGGTTGACGTAGAACGGGCTGCCGGTCCACTCGATGAACTCGTTCTGCTCCTGGACGTGCAGGCTCGCCGGGATGGTCCGGTGCCGCAGCGCCAGCACCAGGCTGATCAGGCTGACCACGCCGGAGGCGGCGAAGGAGTGGCCGAGGTTGGACTTCGTCGACGTGAGCGCGCAGTACCCCGTGCGGTCGGTGCGGCCGCTGAAGGCGTCGTTGAGCGCGTTCACCTCGATCGGGTCGCCGAGCCGCGTCCCGGTGCCGTGTGCGACCACGTGCGTCACCTCGTCGGCCTCGATGCCGAACCGGTCGTGGACCTGCCGGACCAGCTTGGCCTGGGCGACTCCGCTGGGTGCGGCGATGCCGTTGGTCCGTCCGTCGTAGTTGATCCCGCTGCCCCGGACGACCGCGTGGATCGGGTCGCCGTCGGCGACGGCCTGCGACAGCCGCTTGAGGACGACCACGGCCACCGCCTCGGCGGGAACCATGCCACCCGCACGCCGGTCGAAGGCGAAGCAGCGTCCGTCCGCGGAGAGCAGCCCCGCGCCGGCCATGCCGGCGATGGTGTCCGGGTGCAGGAGCAGGGTGACACCGGCCGCGACGGCCGTGTCGCATTCGCCGCTGCGCAGGCTCTGACACGCCTGGTGGGTGGCCACCAGACCGGACGAACAGGCGGTGTTGATGGCCATGTTGGGCCCGTCCAGGTCGAGGAAGTAGGCGAGCCGTGCGGCGAGCACCCCCTCGTGCTGGGCCGTGATGGTCGTGTCCGCCCCGGTGCTGAGGTGGTAGTCACCGCCCTCGACGCCGACGAACATGCCGACGCGGCCCGCCTGGAGCCGGGTGTCCGACTGGCCGGCGTCCTCCAGGGCCCGCCACGCCTCCTGGAGCAGCAGCCGCTGACGGGGGTCCATCATCTCCGCCTCACGGGGCGAGATGCCGAAGAACAGCGGGTCGAACTCGTACACCCCGGGCGCCCAACCGCCCTGCCAAGGGCCGGTGAACCGGTCGGGGTCCGGCGCGGTGACGACGTCCCGGCCCTCGCTGAGGATGCTCCACAGCTCACCGGTGTCGCGGGCGCCGGGGAACCGGCCGCTCATGCCGATCACGGCGATCGGCTCGTCGGCCGGCCGGGTCCCGGTCGCGGTGCCGGCCGGGGCGACGGCCGACGAGGCCGCGGACGTGGCCCGCAGCGAGCTGCGCCGCACGCGCGGAGCGGACTCGGCGGCGACCGGGGGTTGCGCGTCCGGCTCGCCGTAGAACCCGCGGATCAGCGCGCCGTGCTCGGCGAGGTAGTACCGCGTCAGGTGTGCGGGCGTCGGGTGGCCGAAGAACATCGCGGGCGTGATCTCGACACCGAAGTGCGCGGTGAGCTGCTTGGCGAACTGCGGCAGCCGGATCGAGTCGAAGCCGAAGTCCGCGAAGTTCGCGTCGGCGTCCAGCCGGTCCGGCGTGATCTTGAGCAGCCGCCCGATGATCTCCTTGATGTCACGGGTGACGCTCTGTTCCGGCGTCATCCCGCGCAGGCCGGGCCGCCGGCCCGGCGCCGGCGCGGCGGGCCGCGGTGCGGCGTCGGCGGCCAGGGCGAGACCGCTGAGGGTCAGGACCGGTGTCCCGTCGGCGGTGCAGAGCTCGACGTCCAGCTGGGACGCCCGGCCGCGGACCACGGCCCAGGCCGCCGTCCCCGCGCCGTGCACGCGCAGTTCCCGCAGCGTCTCCGGGCGCCCGGGGGCGCCCAGGAGGGCGGCGGCGCGGACCGCCGTGTCCAGTGCGGTGCCGCCCTCGGCGTCCGCGGCCAGTTCGACCAGCACCGTGTCGGTCCCGATGTGGAGGGCGCGGGCGCCTGCGTACTCGGGTCCGGACGGCTCGGTGCGCGGGCACCGTGCCCGCAGCGCGTCCAGGTCGACGGCGGTTTCCGGGGCGTCGGCAGCCTCCGTGGCGGGGATCAGCAGGCCGGTGCCGTACAGCACCGGGTCCTCGCCGGTGCCGAACGCCTCGAACCGGAACTCGCCGGCGGTGGCGTTCAACGCCAGGTTCAGCTCGACCGGGCCGTCCAGGCGAGGCGTGGGCTCGGGCCAGCGCACCTCCCGCACGGCCACGGCGGGGGAGCCGTCGGCCAGCTCCAGCGCGGCCCGGGCCAGCTCCAGCAGGGCCATGGCGGGGAACCGGCGCGCGCCGCCCTCGGCGGCCCGGGCCAGGAACGGCTCACGGCCGGTGAAGGTCGAGGTGAAGCGCACCTCCGTCAGGTCGGAGGTGTTGCGGTGCAGCAGCGGATGCAGCGGGCGTGCCACCGGCGCCGGGCTCTCGTTGATCCAGCACCGCTCGCGCGCGAACGGGTACGCCGGCAGGGCGATCCGGCGCGGGGGGCCGCTCGGGTAGATCCGGGACCAGTCGACCGTGTGGCCCTTGGTCCAGGCCTCCAGCACGCGGTCGTGGGCGCCCTGGTCCAGCCAGGTGTCCACCGGCAGGGTGCCGGGCTCGCGACCGGCCCGGCCGCGGTACCACTGCCCGGTACGGCCTTCGACGAACGCCCGCAGCCGGTCGCGGACCGCAAGGACGGAGTCGGCCCGGAAGGCCAGCCGCTCGGTCATCGCCTCCCGGCCGGTCTGCAGGGTGTACACCAGCTCGGTGAGGTCCGCCTCGGCGGTGTCCAGGAAGGAGGCCAGCCGGCCGGCGGCCTCCCGGAGCCGGTCCTCGTCCTTGGCCGACAGCACGACCAGGCCGGGCACGTCGTACCGGCGCACCGGCGTCGCGACGTACTCCTCCACGATCACGTGCGCGTTGGCGCCGCCGGCGCCGAAGGACGAGATGCCGGCCCGCCGCGGCGTTGCGTCCGTCCGCCACGGGCCCACCTCGCGCTGCACCCGGAACGGTGTGCCCGCGAAGTCGATGTGGGGGTTCAGCGCGTCCGTGTGCAGGGTCGGGACGAGTTCGCCGTGCCGCAGCTGGAGCAGGACCTTGGTGAGTCCGGCGATGCCCGCCGCGCTCTCGGCGTGCCCGATGTTGGACTTCACCGAGCCGATCGCGACCGGGTACGCCCGGCCGGCGCGCTCGCCGAGGGCGCCGGCCAGTCCGGCGATCTCGATCGGGTCGCCGAGGGAGGTGCCCGTGCCGTGGGCCTCCACGCAGCTCACGGTGGCCGGGTCGACGCCGGCCCGGTCGAGCGCCTCGGCGATCACGGCGCGCTGGGCCGCCGGGTCGGGGACGGTGTACCCGTTGGTGCGGCCGCCGTGGTTGACGGCGCTGCCCTTGATCACGCCGTGGATCCGGTCGCCGTCGGCGATCGCCCGCGACAGCGGCTTGAGCAGCACCGCGCCGACGCCCTCGGCGGGGACGAAGCCGTCGCCCCCGGCCCCGAACGCGGCACAGCGGCCGGCCTCGGACAGGAAACCGCCCTGACCGAGCATGAGGAACTTGTTGGGGTGCACCGAGACGTTGACACCGCCCGCGAGCGCGAGGTCCGACTCCCCGCGCCGGATGCTCTCGCAGGCCAGGTGGATCGCGGTCAGCGAGGCCGAGCACATGGTGTCGACAGCCAGGCTCGGGCCGGTGAAGTCACCGAAGTACGAAACCCGGTTGGCGATGGACGCGGCACTGCCGGCCATCGCGACCGGTTCGCCGGCGAGCTGCTCCTGGGCGCCGTAGAGCTGGTACTCGGAGTACATGACGCCGACGAAGACCCCGACCCTGCCCTGCGCGTTGAGGGCGTCGCGGGTGTAGCCGGCGTCCTGGAGCGTCGCGTAGGAGCACTCCAGGAAGAGCCGCTCCTGCGGATCCATCAGCTCCGCGTCCACGGGTGAGATACCGAAGAACAGCGGGTCGAAGCGGTCGACGTCGGCCAGGAAGCCGCCGCGCCAGTCGCGGCCGGCCGTGGTCGCCCAGCGGTCGGCGGGCACCTCGGTGACGCTGTCGCGGCCCGCGCGCAGGTTCGCCCAGAACGCGTCGAGGGTGTCCGCCCCGGGGTAACGGCCTGCCAGGCCGACGATCGCCACGTCCTCCTCTCGGCGGCGTGCGGTCGTCTCGGCCTCCGCGCGCCGGACGGGCGCCGGCGGGAGCTGCGCCGCGGTGTCCCGCGGGGCCGGGACGGTGTCGCGGCCTGCGCCGCTCAGGATCTCCGGGTGGGTCCGCTCGAAGTGTTCGGCGAGCGAGGCGAGCGTCCGGTGCTCGAACAGCAGGGTGCTGCCGACCTCGCCGAAGACCTGCCGAAGCCGTGCCGTGAGCTGGACGACCACGATGGAGTCGATACCGAAGGATTCGAAGGGGGCGTGCGCGGCGAGGTCGGCGGTCTCCACCTTCAGCGCCTCGGCGAAGAGGCTGCGCAGCAGCTCGACGCCGCGCTCGCGCAGGGCGGCGGACTTCTGGACCGGGGGTTGCTCGGCCGCGGTCCGTTGCGTGACCGGCTCCGCCGCCCGCGGGCGGGGCTCCGACAGCAGGGAGACGACTCCGTCGCTCTCGGCCATGATGACGTGGTGGGGCAGGTCGCGGCCCGCGCCGAGCGGGAACGCCACCGTCCGGAAGCCGACGTCACCCAGTGCGCGGCGCCAGGTGGCGGGCGCGAGCACGGGGCCGCCGGGGATGCGCAGTTCCGCGTCCTCGGAGAGCCACCAGCCTTCGAGCAGCCCGAAGGTCAGGTGCACCCACACCTCGTTCCTGGTCAGCTCGTTGACGAGCAGCAGCCCGTTCGGGCGCAGCAGCGCCTTGGCGTGGGCCAGGGTGCGGTGCATCCGCCGGGTCGCGTGCAGCACGTTGGTGGCGACGACCAGGTCGTAGGCGCCGAGTTCGACGTCCTGGTCGGCCGGGGAGCGCTCGATGTCGAGCAGCCCGTAGCCGAGGAAGGGGTTGTCGGGGCCGTAGGTGTCCTCGGCGTGCTGGAGGAACGCGGGCGACAGATCGGTGTAGCGGTACTCCGCGACCGCGTCCCGGTACGGCCGCAGCCGCCGGAACACCATCGCGCTGGTACCACCGGTGCCTGCGCCCACCTCCAGGATGCGCACCCGGGCCGCCGGGTCCGCGGCCAGACGCCGCTCGACATAGGCGACCACGGCGTCCGCCAGCACGCCGTTGAAGAAGTCCGCCAGGCGGTTGCCCTGGTAGAGGCCCTGCACCAGGTCCATGGAGGAGTCCGGGAACAGGATCTCGGTGGCCAGCCGGCGGCCGGTCAGCACGTCCGGCAGCGCCTTCAGCACGGTGTCGATCAACACCACCTGGGTCCGGAAATCCGGCCCCGCCAGAACGGTCGCCTTCGTACGCTCCCACTCCGGCCACGCGGACGCCCGCGTCGTCCGCAGCGGGGTGCAGGACACGCCGTCGTAGCGGACCTGGCCATGCGTGTCCAGCAGGCGCAGGGTCTCGTCGAGCCAGCGCCCGAGGTGGCCGTGGGCCAGGGCGGAGACGCCTTCGACCGGTCCGCTGAACCAGCCGGTCGCGTGCAGCCGGTCCCAGATGAGGTCGGCGATCAGGGCGTCGATCCCGCCGCCCGCCAACGCCTGGGTCTCCTGGGACAGTTCGGTCAGGGTGTGGGCGGTGAGCAGGGAGCGCTCGTCGGCCTCGACGCCGCGGTCGCGCAGGCGTTCCACGTAGGCGGCCAGACGCACCCGGTCCCAGCCGTACTCCTCCAGCGGGGCCTGCGGGTCGATCGCCGCACCCTCGACGCCCAGCACGTCCGACACCAGGCCGCGCACCTGCGCCGCATCCGGTCCGGCGGCACCGGCCGACGGCAGGTCCGTGGGTACGGCCGCGGAGGCGAACCGCTCTTCGAGGTCGGCCTGGACGGTGGCGGCCAGAGCCGGCAGCGGGTGCAGGTCGCCGACCGGGACCGGGACGATCGTGATGCCCGCGATGTCGACGCTGCCGGTGGTGTTGAGGAAGCCGGCGTGGACCCGCGGCCCCGCCACGACCGCCTCCACCGCGGCCATCGCCTCCGGCGCCTCGATCGACACCAACCCCAACCGCCGCATCCGCTCCCGCTGCTCCGGAGTGGACACCGCCCCCACACTGCCCCAATAACCCCAGTGCACCACCCGCACCCGGCCCGGCAACTCCCCCGCCAGCCGCGCCGCGAACGCATCCTGGAACGTACAGCCCGCCGCATAGTTGCTCTGCCCCGCCGCCCGCAGGAACGCGTTCAACGACGAGAAGAACAACACCAGTTCAAGCGCCGGACCACCGAACGCCTCCACCAGGTGAACACTCCCGGCCACCTTCACATCCAACGCCGCCCGGAACTCCCCCTCCGACATCGACGCCAG
>NZ_JBVJRL010000012.1:0-247749 GCF_055607665.1 Streptomyces sp. NPDC036984 | reverse complement strand
TTCGCCCCGCTGCTTCACCTCCGCGGTGGTGGTGAGCGGGAACCGGTGTGGTGGATCCATCCCGGCGGTGGCATCTGCTGGCCCTACTTCGGCTTCGCCGCCCTGCTTCCGCAGGACCGCCCCGTCTACGGCATCCAGGCCCGCGGCTTCCTGCCCGGCAGCACGCTGCCGGGCTCGATCGAGGAGATGGTCACCGACTACACCGAGCAGATCCTCGCGGTCCAGCCGCACGGGCCGTTCCACCTCGCGGGATTCTCCGTCGGCGGGACCCTCGCCCACGCCGTCGCCTGCGAACTGCGCCGGCTCGGGCACCGGGTCGGTCTGCTCGCCCTGCTGGACTCCACCCCGGCCCACTACCTGGCCACCCACACCCCGCCCAGCCCCGACGAGATCCGCGCCTACTACGCCGAACACCTCACCAACGCCGCCGGCACCCAGGACTACCAGGCCTTCGTCGACAACGCCGTCCAGGTCATCGCCAACCACACCACCCTGATGACCCGCTACACCTCACCCGCCTACGACGGCGACGCCGTGCTCTTCAATGCCGTACCCAAACCCGAAGGATCCTTCGCCGGCCTCTGGCAGCCCCACATCCAAGGAACCCTCGAAACCCACGACATCCACACCACCCACGAGGACATGTACCTCCCCGGCCCCGCCACCCACATCACCCGCATCATCACCCGCAAACTCCAGACGGAACACGATGCGGCAGCGGGGTGAGAGCCGTAGCCCGACCGACCGATCAACCGCCCGCCCGACCGCTCGCCCGATCAACCTCCCGCCCGCCCGCCCGACCGGCCGCCGCAGCAGGCTCGTCCGGTGAGCGGGGCGGGGGGCGAATGGGGACAATGTCCTGTCGACAGGACGGCGATGGGCGAGGCGCCTACGCGTGATGTCCCGAGGGCCCCGTCCGGCAGCCGGGCGTCACGGAGCGGTACGGGTGAGGCGTGCGTAGGCGAAGGCGCAGGAGACGAGGCTCATGTGGTGGTGCCACCCGGGAAAGGAGCGCCCTTCGAAGTCAAGTAGCCCGAACCGACGGGCCATTGCGGACACCGCGGTGCCGGGGCCGTCCGCCGTGGCGGCCAGCGCCATGGCCTCCGGCAGGGCACGCGGGGGCAGGTTGGTGATCCACACGGGCCCTGGAGAGTTGTGCCAGCCGCCGTCCGTGAACAGCAGGTAGGGGCGTTCCGCCGGAGCACCACCCGTGGGCACGGAGAGGTGCACGGGTAGGGAGAAGCCAGGGGTGCCATGGTGCTTGGGTCCCCTCAGGGCGCTGGCGGGCAGAGGCCCCTGCTGGGCGCTGCTCTCGGCGAGCGGGGAGCGTTTGCCGAGCCACACCTGGAGGTGTGGGGGGACGGAGAGGACGAAGGTCTGTGCGCGCTGGTCGAGTTGGTGGGCCAGGAGGCCGGCGTCGGTGTCGTCGCTCAGATCGGCCACCACGGGTGCGGGTGTCGTGCGGGCGCGAAGCGTGTTCACCAGACTGAGAGCGTGGGCCCAGGGTGGACGGTACCGTTCGCTGTCCGGTATGCGGGTGGCGCGGCGCAGTTGGGGGTCGTCGCTCCAGGGCCCGGGCAGGGACAGCTCCCAGACGACCGGAACGAACTCCTCGCCGATGCGCAGGAACGCTCCATAGCCGAGCTGACAGTTCAGGGTCCGGCCGGTCGACGGGTCGTAGTGGCGGTGCGCGCCGACGGATCGGTCGCCGCGTTTGGGCAGCAGAGCCCGCCCGATCGACCACGAGAGCACCTGGCCCTGCTCGCCCGCCCAGTCGGTGAGGGCGTGGAGGACGGATTGTGAGTTCCACGGGCTGGCGTTGACGAATTGCCGTAGTGCCTGCGCGGTGGCCGGGGACGCCGAGATGCTGCGGGCGAGCCGGCGGATGGACTTCTTGCCCGGCGTGCTGAGCAGGGCGGTCAGATAGGCGAAGGCCCAGGCGCGCTGGTCGGCGCGCGCGAGGTCGGCGAAGAGTCGCTCGCTGAAGGCCTTCAAGGTCGGATCCTGTGCTATTGGCGCGGCAGCTTGCTTGACCGCATTCGCCGGCGCCTCCGCTGTATTCGCCATGGTTCCCCCGTCGTGCCGAACGTGATCCGGTGACTGACAGGCAGAATAAGCGACCATCCTCCGCACCGAGTGCAGACGGCGCCCTCACCTGTCGGTATTCCCGACGGTGGCTTGAACCGTGCGGTCGCGGGCGCTGTGTTGCCGGGTGATGCGTGAATTCCGTCGGTGAACATCATGGTTGGCGC
Organism: Streptomyces sp. NPDC036984; assembly: GCF_055607665.1. Lineage (NCBI taxonomy): Bacteria > Bacillati > Actinomycetota > Actinomycetes > Kitasatosporales > Streptomycetaceae > Streptomyces > Streptomyces sp. NPDC036984. Next base: position 245,497 of record NZ_JBVJRL010000012.1, on the reverse strand, counting down.
TGTAATGTCTGATTTAGGGGTGAATAAAGTGGCCACCTGATCAAACATCGACAAGTCGCGTCGCGTACAGTTGTGACTCTTGCAACCTCGATGCCTGCTGGGTTTGACTGGATCCGGCCAGCTTGGTCTCGGTCGAGTAACGGGGGTGACGCGAGGATCGGCCAACGTGTCGTCGACTGACACGGTGAAGGCAGAAGGCTTTTGACCCTATCTTGAATGCGACGCGCTGACCAATCGTCGTTCTTCGGTTCCAGTTGCGGTGACATGGGGGAAATATGAGCATGGGCGATGCGCATTCGACCGGATCAGGTTCTCGTACCCGGTCGACGCCTCCCGTCTATCGAGAGGCGAGGCAATTAAGCCGGAATTCCTCACGCGCCGGTGGTGAGGTGCTGACCACGCGCGTAGGGTTGCAGATACCCATGGGTCTGAGTTTCGAGACCTGGGAGCGAGCCGGACGTCAACTGGCGGGAATCATCGATTCGTCCGCATGGTGGCTGGGTGACTGGCTCGTGTACGGCAAGGACAACTATGCCGATCGGTACCAGCGGGGAATTCGTGCGGCCGGACTGAAATATCAGACGCTGCGCAACTACGCATGGGTATCCCGGCGCTTCGAAATCAGTCGGCGCCGCCATCGGCTGACCTTTCAGCACCACGCCGAGGTCGCTTCGCTTCCGCAGGAGGAGCAGGAGCGCTGGCTGGACCAGGCCGAGAAGATGCGGTGGACCACCAAGCAGCTGCGTAACTCGATTCAGCAGACGCGGGACAGCGGCCGGAAGGTGGATGACCGGTCCACGGGGACGCGCCGTCTCGCCGTGCCGGACAATCACCTCGAATGGTGGCACAAAGCTGCCGAGCGGTCGGGAATCGACTTCGAGAAGTGGGTGCTCATCACCCTGGACCAGGCGGCCGGACAGGTTCTGGAGGACGACCCCGCCCTGGCGGAGCAGGAGGGGCTGGCGGAACTCGAGGTGCTGGAGCCGTCTTTGGACCGTAGCGCGTAAGCGGCAGGCGCCACCCCGCACAGGCGCCACCCACGCAAGCCCCACACACGCAAGCCCCACACACGCAGGCCCATCCCACCAGTCCCCACCCCGCCCGGTCGCCCCTTGCCGCTCCCCACCGGATGGCCGCAGGGCCGGCCGGGCGGTGCGGCCACGCATGGTCGGGTGGTGCGGCCCACGCCCGGCCGGGTGGTCCGGCCATGCCCGGCCGGGTAGTGCGGTCACGCCCGGGCGGCCGGTCAGGGCAGGCGGCTCATGAGGTCGGCGGTCTCCCGGTGGCGACTGCACGGCCGCTCGGCGAAAGAGCGCTGCACGCGGTCGCGGATCCCGGGCTCCTGTTCCTGGCTGAGTTTGAACATGCCTTCGGCCCGGGACACCGTCACGCGGAATGCCCCCACGCCGGGCACGATGCGGCGGAAGTAGTCGACGGACTGGGTCATGTCCCAGCCGGCGCCGAATTCCCCCTCGAATGCCCGCACCGTCGCCTTCACCACCTCCAGTGTCTCTTCCTGTGACTCGATTTTCTCGACCACGCCGTGCACATGCACCGATGTGAAGTTCCAGGTCGGTGCCGCCGGCGTGGTCCGGTAAACCGTCGGTGACACATAGGCGTGCGGCCCGGTGAAGACGAGCAGTACCGGATCGCCGTCCCGCAGGGCAGCCCAGTGCGGATTCTGCGCGTTCATGTGCCCGAGAAGGAGGGTGCCCGAAAGGTCGTCGGTCCGCTCGCCGGCCTGGTGCGGGTCGTGAATGACGGGCAGATGCGTGGCCAGCGGCCCGTGGCCCGCCGGGCCGTTGGTCGTCAGCAGGGCCAGCGGGCTCCGAGTGATCAGGTCGACCAGCCAAGACGCGTCCGGCTCGCGATATTGGTGGGGAACGAACACGAGGGTTCCTTTCGAGGGAAACTCCTTTTCTGGCACGGTAGTTCTCTTGAGCGGCCCGACGCCAGCGGCGAGCCCTCCGGATTGGCTGTCCGCTCTCATGTCCTGTTGCCGGGACATCAACACGCCACTGTCCGAGAACTGCTTGATCCGGCCTTTCTGGCTGATTTCTTCCGTTTCTTTCGGTGCTCGGTGATTGAGGGGGGGGTGTTTACCTTGCCGGCCCATTTCAGCGCCGCCCGCTCCACGGAGGCGATGACCGGAAACATGTTTATGGCGCATGCAGCGCACCCGTATCCGTGCCATGGCCGTCGCGTGCGCCGCGGTCCAGGGCTTCCTCTCCTCGTGCGTGCCAGCCCCCGTCGCAGGGCCGGCTGCGACACATGGGAATGTGAACCCTCGGTACGACACGCCACAGGTTGTAACGGCTGTCCGTGGGCGTCCATGTACGTCGACGACGGTCGCCGGCCTGCCCAGCATCACCACCGAGGACTTTGCCCGCTTCACCGGGCAGCCCTCTCGTTCCGCTGGCTTGATGGCGAGTGGCGTCGTTCCCGTCGCCGGCTGCCGAACGTTGCCCGCAACCCGGGGCCTGACCTGGCACTCAGGGCTGTCGTGCAACGATGCCGTCCGCCTTCCTTGTGGCCCCCGCTGCTGCCAGGGCGCCCTGAGCTGGTTCAGACGTTGGCGTGGCCCCGACCTAATTCCGTTTCCTTGGCGGTGTGGAGGTGGGCGGTGAGTTCTTCGTGGGTGGGGGCTGGGGGGAGCGGCTGGGTGCTGTCTGGGCGTAGGCCGTCGAGGAAGATGCGCACGTGGCGGGTGGCGAGGGCGCTGGCCTGTTCGGTGGGGAGGTAGGGCAGCGGGCGGCAGGCCAGCGCTGCCGTGGTGATCAGGTCCACTGCCGTCACGTCGGGGCGCACGTGGCCCTGGGAGCGGGCGGTGGTCAGGAGGTCTTCCAGGGCGGTGGCGATCTGCCGTTGGAGTTCGACGGCTTCGGGGGCGTCGACGACGGGACCGCCGATCAGGGGCAGGACGAGCATGTCCCGCTGGTCGACCAGGTGTAGGAGCAGTTCTTCGATGGCGGCCAGAGGGTCCCGCGAGGCGGTCTTCAGGGCGCTGCGAGCGGTTTCGAGTACCAGGGTGAAGCCGTCGATGACGACCTGCCGGACGAGGGCATCACGGTCGGGGAAGCGGCGGTAGAGCGTGGCGATGTTGACTCCGGCGCGGCGGGCGATCTCGTCCAGTGGGACGGCGGTTCCCAGTTCCCGGAAGGCGGTGCGTGCGGCGGCCAGGACCTGAGCGCGGTTGCGGGCGGCATCCGCCCGCAACCGCGGCCTGCCGCCCTGTCGGGATGCGTCGGGAGTCACCCGGGGCCCTTCCATTCGGTGATCGCGCTGGTGAACGTATCGAGGTTACGTCAGTGGTGAGCCACCCAGGACAGATAAGTGAAGGATTTCCTTCGGTTAATGTTAGGGTCGAAGACGCCGGTGACCTGGGCGGCACAACGCGAGGGACGCCCTTTACCTGTGGGTGGCCCTATCGCCCGGGCCGGTCCGGGCCCCGGGCGCCGAAGGCGTAGCCCGGCGATCTTTCCCCCACGTGTGCGAGAGAAGAGAAGTGGTGGCATCCGTGCAGAGCTCACGTTTCCAACGCAAGACGGCCGTGGTCACGGGTGGCAGCCGGGGCATCGGCGCGGCCGTCGCGAGGCGACTGGCCGCTGAGGGCGCCGCGGTCACCATCGGTTACCGGGGCAACAAGGAGGCGGCGGACACGCTGGTCGCCGAACTCAACGGCGCGGGCGGCCGGGCGGTCGCCGTGCAGGCCGACGCCGCCGACTCGGAGCAGACTCGGGCGCTGATCGAGCGTGCGGTGGCTGAGTTCGGTCGGCTGGACGTGCTCGCGTCGTGCGCCGGAATCGAGCATTTCGATGCTCTGGAGAAGATCACGCCGGCTCACTTCGACCGTGTCTTCGCCGTCAACACCCGCGGGCAGTTGTTCGCCGCCCAGTACGCCGCAGCACACATGAGCGAGGGCGGCCGGATCGTGCTGACGTCTTCGGTCAGCGCTTCCCGGGCGGTGTTCGGGCACACCCTGTACGCCGCCAGCAAGGCGGCGGTGGAGTCGATGGTGCTCAACCTGTCCGCCGAGCTCGGACGGAAGGGGATCACCATCAACGCGATCGCTCCGGGCGGTACCGCCACCGATATGGCCGCGGAGCACGGGGTCAGCTACCAGCACCCTGATCTCTCCGGAAAGATGTCCATGTCCGAGTGGCTGAACGTCCAGGTCGCGCTGCGGCGGCTCGCGGAGCCCTCCGAGGTGGCCGCCGCCTACGCCTTCCTCGCCTCCGACGACGCCGCCTACATGACCGGCCGCACCCTCCAGGTCGACGGTGGGATGTTCTAGCCGGACCCGGGGCATCGACCCGGCGAGTCCAGCCCGACCGCCCGCAGCCCCGGGGGAGTGGCACGCCACCCTCCCCTCGGGGCTGCGGGCCTGTCGGGCAGCGGGCGTGGCCGACAGGTGGAGGGCAGCCGCGATCGTACGACCGCAGTCGCCGCGATCTCCGGCCGATGAGCGCCATGTCTCGTAGTCCACCACTGCTCGCGGCGTCGGCGTCGGCCACGGTTCCGCACGCGAGTGACCACCCGTAGGTCCCACCGGTCACCACCCCGGCCGAGATCACCTCGCGCGCCATGCGCACATGCAGAAAGTCATTCCTTCATGCAGCACAGCACCGAATTTCCTCCCGCCGCGCCGTCGGCCCCCGAACCACACGATCCAGCCGCCCGACCGACGACCGATCGCCCTGCGCGCGCCCGGCACACCTTGGCCGATACGGAACCAGGCATCCCCGCCCCAGTACTCGCGGCAGCCGCCGGAATACGCAAGGCAATGCTGGTGCCGGTCGTCACCGCGCTGGCGATCGGCACTATATTCGTCGCCGTCTACCTGGCGGCCTTCCACGCACCCACGGCACGCCACCAGCCTCTCGGCATCGCGACGTCCGACACGGTGGCCGCCCACACGGAACTCGCCCTCAACAGCGCGTCTCCCAACGCCTACACCTTCTACCGTTACAAGGATGCCGAGGCAGCCCGCTGGGCCATCACCCACGACAAGGTTCCGGCCGTCCTCGTCGCCAACGGCCATCACTTCCGGCTGCTGGCAGCCGGAGCGCAGGGCCCGTCCACCATCTCAGGTCTCGCCGCGGCGGTGAACGAGGCAGTCGGTCATCCCGTTCCCGTAGACGACGTGAGGCCGTTGGTGGCGGGAGACGCTCGTGGGTTGTCGGCGTTCTACGCGGCCTTCGGCGTCGTGCTTGCCGGTTTTCTCTTCGCGGTGTCCTCTTACCAGATCGCTCCGCGCCTGCCGCTGACTGCCCGGATCGCGTCGATGATGGCCTTCGCCGTCGCCTCAGGAGTAGTGGTCGCGCTCGTCGCGCACACCGCCATGAATGCGCTCCCGGCATCCTTCTTCATCGTTGCCATGCTGGTGGGGTTGCTGGCGTGGGCGAGCGCCGCCGCGACCGGCGTGCTGCTGCGGTTGTTCGGACCGGTCGGCATGCCGGTCGCCTCCGTGGTGCTGCTGATCCTCGGCAACGCCACGTCCGGCGGCATCCTGCCCGCCACTTTCCTGCCCGCCTGGCTTTCCCCGCTGGCGCAGGTCCTGGCCCCGGCGGCCGCGATACGCGGCCTGCGCGGTGCCGCGTACTTCCACGATGCCCACCTCATCGGCTCCCTGCTCACCCTTGCCGCCTGGGTGGTGGGCTGCCTGACCTTCCAGTACGTTCTGGACCGGCTCGCCGCCCGCCGTGCCTCGATTCCGGTCCCTGCCCCCAGTATCACGGGGGGTCGATGAGCGCCATGCGGTTCGGCACTTATCTCGCTGTCTGCCTGATGTGAGAGAAGGCCCGCGTCGACGACGTGGGCCGGAGCATCGTCGAGGGCGGGGATCCCTGAAGGGCTGGGCTTCCCGCCGCCGGTCGGTGAGGAGCCCGGCCGTTCGAGTTGCTCCACGAGGGCGCGGGGATCGGTTACGACGGGGTGCCTTCCGGCCGGCTTGCGGCGTGGTCGAGGCGCTGGTTGACGCGCGCCCCGTGCTCATCGAGGTGTTGGAGAGCGCGGGGCCGGTCTCCTGTGGTGCAGGCGTCGAGGAGGGGGCCCCAGTCGGTTTCGTGGCCGCTCGGTGAGGAGAGGTGGAGGCGACGGGCTCGCTTCCATACGGGTGCGAGGTGGGTGACGGCGTCGTACAGGGGCCGGTTGACACAGGTGAGGACGATGGTTTCCCACAACGCCGCTTCATCGGCAGCGGCTTCGGAGCTGTCGCCGCGGGCGGCGGCTTCCGCGTGCGCGGCGGCGCAGTTGCGCAAAGCCTGGAGGCGGTCATCCGTCATGGGCCAGGGCGCGGTGAGCAGGGCGGTGCGGTACAGGCCGTGCAGGACGGCGGCGATGTGCCGGGCTTCGGTGATGTCGGTGTCGGTCACGCGCGCGGTTTCGGCGCCGGTGTACTCGACCAGCCGCTGGAAGGACAGGGCGAGCAGGGCTTCGCGTACGCCCGGGCGGGGGACGTGCAGCCGCCCGGCGGTGTGCTCCTCGTCCAGGTCGGTGCCCGGCGGCAGTGTTCCGTCGACGATCTCCATGAGCAGGCTCTCGTGGATGCGCGTGCGCAGGGCGTGGCGATCGTCGGCGCCGAAGCGCGGGGAGAGGGGAGTGCGTACTTCGTGGGTCATGGCGTCCTCGTGGGGTGCTGACGGAAAGGGAAAACGAGCGGTCATCGCGTCGTTGGCGGCAAGGGTGCCGGAGAGGGAGGGTTCGCGGTCGGTTGTCGGCGCTGAGGGGTGCCCGGGCCGGTGCCGGGATCGTGGACGGCCCGGTCGTCATGAGTGGTGAGGAGGCCGTCGAGGGGGAGGTGGGCGCTGACCCGGTATCCGCCTTCGGTGTCCGGTCCGGCGGTCAGCCGGCCGCCGAGCAGGGCGACACGCTCACGCATGCCGAGCAGTCCGTGTCCTGAGCCGGGGGAGGGTGCGGGCGGTGTGGTGGGCGCGGTGTTGGTCACCTCGATGCCCAGTGCCGTGTCGGTCTGGCGGAGGCTGAGGTGAACGTGTGAGCCGGGCGCGTGGCGCAGGCAGTTGCTGAGGGCTTCCTGCACGATGCGGTAGGCGGACAGCCCGGCGCCCGGCGCGAGTTTCCGGGGAAGCCCACCGGTGATGTCGGTGGTGAGGGACAGTCCGGCCGCGCGCACGTTGGCCACCAGCGCCTCCAGGTCGTTCAGGGTGGGCTGGGAGCCGTGATGGTCCTGGTGGCCGGCGACGTCCTCGGAGCGCAGTACTCCTAGCATGCGGCGCAGCTCGGTCAGCGCGTCCAGGGCGTTGTTCCTGATGCCCGCCAGATTCTGCGTCAGTTCCGCAGGGCTGTCGATCAGGTGCGGGGCGACCTGGGCCTGGATGGAGATCACTGGCATGTGATGGGCGACGACGTCGTGCAGTTCACGGGCGATACGGCCGCGCTCCTCCAGCAGGGTGCGCCGCGCCCTTTCCCCTTCGGTCAGATCGGCTTGCTCGGCCAGCCGGGTGCGGGCCTCGCGCCGGCTCCGCACAGTGATGCCGAAGATGACGGTGAGGCAGAAGATCACCAAATCGGGGAGGGAGTTGCTCTGGTGAGGACTCCCGCCGGCGGTGAGCTCGATCAGAGCGGGGATGAGGACCGACATGCCCAGGGCCGTGGCAGCCGAGCTGGTGGGCAGGCGCAGGGAGAGCAGCAGGAGTACCCCGGCGTGTGCGCACAGGCCGGGGACGGTCCGGGGCCAGGGCGTGTTCTCGATGAGATGGGGGGGCGCTGGCGTGGGCGGCGACGGCTGTTGCTGCCAGGCGGCCGGACCGTTCAAGAGCCGGCGGCGGTGATGCCCGTGCACTTCATCGCCTTCGATGTCCTGCAGATCGACGTCGGCCTGGAGGCAGTCGCCGCTGCCGTCACGGTGTTCGTGACGAACAGCAGCGGCTACTTCCACCACCGTCACCCGCTCGCCGAAGCCCGCCGCCACCTCGCCGCCGTTCTGCGCGGTCGGGCAGCGGTGGGCCTGGAAAGCGGTGGGCGAGACGGGGTTTGGCAGGCTGTTCTCCATGAGTACCGCTGGCGGCCACGTGAGAGCGCCGAAAATCCTGGTCGTGGACGACGAGCCCGAGGTGCGCGACGCCGTGCTGGACGGACTCGCCGTCGAGGGCTACGACGTGCGCGCGGCCGGGGACGGCTCGGCGGCGCTCGCTGCGGTCGGCGACTGGGAGCCCGACGCCCTGGTGCTCGACGTGATGATGCCGGGCCTCGACGGCCTCGCGGTCTGCCGTCGGCTCCGGGCCCTGGGGGACCGCACTCCCGTACTGGTACTGACGGCCCTGGACTCGGTGAGCGAACGGGTGGCCGGCCTCGACGCCGGTGCGGACGACTATCTCGTCAAGCCCTTTGCCTTGGACGAGCTGCTGGCACGCGTCCGGGCGCTGCTGCGCCGCAGCGCGCCCGCCGGGCCGGCGACCGGACCCGAGCAACTGGCCTTCGCCGATCTCGTGGTGGATCCGGCCACCCGGACCGGCCTGCGCGGACCACGCGCCGTCGAGTTCAGCAGGACCGAGTTCTCGCTGCTGGAACTGCTGCTCCAGCATCCCGGACAGGTACTGCCGAGGGAGACGATCCAGGAGCGTGTGTGGGGCAGCGACTTCGGCCACACATCGAATTCCCTGGCGGTGTACATCGGCTATCTGCGGCGCAAGCTGGAGGCCGGGGGCGAGCCACGGCTCGTGCACACCGTGCACGGTGTCGGTTATCGGCTGGATCTGCCGTGAGGGGCGTCCGCGGGCGCGCACCGCGGGAGGGCGGGCGCTCGCACGCCCGCTGGCCGCGCCGCCGGCCGCTGCGCGCCCGGCTGACCCTCGCGGCGTCCTGCGCTGTCGCGGCCGTGGTGGTCGGCGTGTGTGCAGCGGCGTTCCTGGTGATCCGTCACCAGCTGCTCCACCAGCTCGACCTTCACCTGACCCAGTCCGCCCGGCTGGACGCGCAGCAGTACCGGCGTGAACCTCTGGGCGTGGTGCAGGGCGAATGCCGCTACCTCGCCGCACCGGCCTGCGCCCAGATGGTGCCCGCGCGGCCCGGCGACGACCCCGCCACGCCCTATCTGTTGCCCGTGACCGGCGGCACCCGCCGGGTCGCCGCCGGGAGGCACGGCCCGTACTACAGCGGGATCCGCCTCGCCGGCCACCGTGCCCGGATGCTCACCACGCCCCTGGGCGAGGGCCGCGCCCTTCAGGTGGCGGTGCGCTCTGACACCGTCGACGAGGGGGTGCGGCAGGCCGCCGGCCTGCTCGCCGCCGTCGGTGCGGCCGGGGTGGTGCTGGCCGGTGTTCTCGGCTCCTGGGTCTCGCGTACGGGCCTCGCCCCCGTCAGCCGCCTCACCGCGACCGCCGAGCGCATCGCCATCACCCGCGATGCCCGGCACCGCATCGAGATGCCGCCGGAGCGCGCGGGCCGCGAGGACGAGATCACCCGGCTCGCGGCCTCCTTCAACACCATGCTCGAAGAACTGGAGAAGTCCGTCACCGCCCAGCGCCGCCTGGTCGCCGACGCCTCGCACGAACTGCGCACCCCGCTCACCGCGCTGCGCACCAACGCCGAGCTGCTCGCCCGCTCCGCCCGCCTCACCGACGCCCAGCGCGAGCGGGCGGCCGCGGCGCTCGGCCGCCAGCTGCGCGAGGTCACACTGCTGGTCAACGATCTGATCGAGCTGGCCCGCGAGGAGGAACCCGATCCGCTCGTCGAGCAGGTACGCCTGGCCTCGGTCGTGGCCCAGGCCGTCGAAGCGGCTCGTGACCACTGGCCGGACGTGCCTTTCGAGCTCTGCGTGGACCACGACGCGTACACCGCGACGATCGCGGGTGTCCCGGCCCGGCTCTCCCGCCTGCTGTCGAGTCTCCTCGACAACGCGGCGAAGTTCAGTCCGCCCGGTCGTCCCGTCGAGGTGACGCTCACCCGTCCCGCCGGCCGGCTGGACCTTGTCGTCCGCGACCACGGACCGGGCATCGCCGAGGAGGACCTGCCGTACGTCTTCGACCGCTTCTACCGCGCCCGCTCGGCCCGTGCCCTGCCCGGTTCCGGCCTCGGACTGGCCATGGCCCGCCAGATCGCCCGCGCGCACCACGCCGACCTCACCGTCGAACACGCCCCCGGCCGCGGAGCCCTCTTCCGCCTCCGCGTCCCGGCACCGACAGGGCCGGCGTTCTCACAAAGTTCTTAGTGCCCGTCAGCACACTGGCCGACCGTGAAGACGAGGAAGCTCAAGAGGACCAAGAACAAGGTCATCGCGCTGAGCAGTGCGCTGACGGTGATCGGTGTGGTCGGCGCTGCCACCGCGTTCGGCACGGGCACGGACCGCGCACGGGTCGACGTGCGAGGGGACCAGGTCGCCGTACGGGTTGCCGGGGGACGAGCGGTGCTGGACGTCGGCTCGCTGGCCGTGCGCGCGCAGGCCGACGACGGCTCCGCCTGGCAGCTCTCCGCGCCCGCGGCGGGCACCCTGGGCCCCGCCGGGAAGGTCTCGGTGCACGGCGCGACGGCCACCTGGCGTTACCCGGCGAAGGGGCTCAAGGTCACCGCGTCCGCGCGGGACGGCAGGCTCGCGGTGACCGTGCGCTCCACCCGGGAGGCCACCCTGAGCTGGCCTGTCACGGCGACCGACCCGGCCACGAAGGAGTTGCAGATCCCGCGCGGTGAGGGCTTGTCCGTGCCGGTCGCCGACCGGTGGTGGAACAGCGACTCGGCGGGGCTGGCCGGATCCGAGACGGGCATGGCCGACGGTCTGACCATGCCCTTCTGGGGAACCAGCCTGTCCGGGCGGCACGGTGTGAGTTATATCGCCGAGTCCGACATCGGGACCACGCTGAAGTTCGTCTCCTCCCGCGGTCGCCTGCACACCGAGACCGAGCACGCGTTCTCGACGCGGGAGGGTACGGGGCAGTACTCGGTGACCTTCGCGCTCACCGACGGTTCGCCGGTGGCCGCGGCACAGGACTACCGCGCGTGGCTGCTCCGCCACGGCGGCATCACGACGCTGCGTACGAAGATCGCCCGGAATCCCGAGGTCGGCAGGCTGGCGGGCGCCTTCCACGCCTACGTCTGGGGCCAGGCGCGCACTGCCGAGGGCGTACGGCGGCTGCGGGAGCTCGGCATCGGCCGGATGTGGCTCGGTTACGATGCCGACGGCTCCCCCATGAGCCGCGAGGCGACGACCCTCGCCGAGCGGGCCGGCTACCTGGTCGGACCGTACGACTCCTGGGCCAACGCGCAGGATCCCGCCACGGCCGACACCTCGGTGTCGAAGTGGCCCGCCCCGGTGTGGCAGGACGCCTGTGTGCACCGAGCCGACGGCAGGATGGTCACCGGTTTCGGTGGCCGAGGCTGCTATGTCAGCTCCGAGGCCCTCCGGCGCGCCGAGCCGTCTCGGCACTATCTGGCCGACCGTACCCGGCAGATGACCGCGTCGGGCGCCGACAGTTACTTCCTGGACGTCGACGCGGCCGGGGAGCTGTTCACCGACCACTCACCAGCGCACCCGATGACCCAGGCACAGGACCGCCGCAACCGCCTGCGGCGCATGGCGTGGCTGTCGGGCGACCGCAAGCTGGTGCTCGGCTCGGAAAGCGCCGGTTCCTGGGCGAACGGGGTGCTGTCCTTCAGCCACGGCTCCGGCACCCCCGTCGACGATCGGCTGTGGGCGCTGGAGCGGGACCGGCAGAGCTGGGGCGGATACGCGCCGGGCACGGCACCCGCGACCTTCTTCAAGCCGGTCCACCTCCCGGCCGACGTCGCGAAGGCGATGTACGACCCGAGGTACCGGGTGCCGCTCTACCAGACGGTGCTGCACGACTCGGTCATCAGCACCGAACGATGGGAGCTGTCCTGGTCGAAGCTGCCGGACCAGAGCCGCACCCGAGCCCTGCTGGCGATGCTCTACAACGTCCCCCTCAATCTCGTGCTGAGCCAGTCCGAACTCGATCGGCACGGCCGACAGATCGCCCGGCTGCAGCGGTACTTCGAGCCGCTGCACAAGACGGCGGCGACCGAGCCGATGACCGGCTTCCGCCGGCTGACGTCCGACGGTCTGGTGCAGCGGACGACCTTCGGCGACCACGCGCTGACCGTCACCGCCAACTTCTCCGCCACGGCTCACGACGGGCTGCCGGGCGGCTGCGTCGACGCGGTGCTCCACGGCGGCAAGCCGCGACGGCTCTGCCCGGCCGGGTTGTGACAGGCGGGTGTTCCGCGTCGGGCAGCCCGAAGTGGTGCCGTGCTGGGCTCAGCCGAAGAACTGTGTGAGTTCGTCGGTGAGTTCTTCGGGCTGCTCCTGGGACAGGTAGTGACCGGTGTCCTTGAACTCCACGTAGTGCACGTCGGTGGCCTTGCCGTCCAGCAGGGGGTGGACGAAGTCGAAGTTCATGCCGCCCATGGCAAGGACGGGCATCCTCAGGGGCTCGTAGGTGCGGGCGTCTTCGATGTCCTGGCCGAAGGTCTGGTACCAGGCGTTGGAGGCGCGGACCGCGCCGGGCTGCTCGTAGGCGGCGGCATAGATCCTCCGGCTGGTCTCGTCGATCGCGTCGGGGTCGCGGGTCTCGTTTTCGATGACGTAGTCGAGCAGGAGCCGGTAGCGGCCGGCGAGGAGCTTTTCGGGCAGGTCGTCGACCTGGTTGAAGGCGAACCACCACAGGTGCGGCCGGTCTGGCTGGGGCAGCATGCGCAGCTCGTGGAAGATCTCGCCGGGGTGCCCGACCTCCCACATGGCCAGTTTGTTCGTCGCCTCGGGGTGGTTGGCGGCGAAGGCGAAGGCGACCATCGCGCCGATGTCCTCCCCGGCGATGTTGACTTTCTCGTGGCCGAGGTGGCGGACGAGTTCGTAGACGTCGCGGGCCATGGTCTTCTTGTCGTAGCCCGCGTCGGGCTTGGCCGACGTGCCCATGCCCCGGACGTCGACGGCGATGACGCGGTAGCGAGCCGCCAGCGCGGGCATGATCTTGTGGAACTGCCACCAGGTCTGCGGCCAGCCCGGCAGAAGCACCAGGGGCTCTCCCTCACCGCCGGTTACGTAGTGCAACCGGGTGCCGTTCACGTCGGCGTAGTGGTGCGCGAATCCCTCGAGGGCGGGTTCCGGGGCGGGGGTGGTCATGTCGCTTCTCCTCATGTTCGAGTCGGGCAGGTGTGCGGGGCCGGGAAGTGGCCCTGCCTGGGCGTGCATCGGGTGGCCGGGTCTTCGGTGGACTCGCCGGAAACCTGTGCGGCATGTGCAGCGTCTGCTGCTGTCTCTGCGCGATCAGCCCACCATTGCCGGCGCGCATCAGGTCGGCGTACAGCACCACGCCAGCGGTTCTTCGTCATAGCAGGTTGCGCATCTGATCCGCGGCAACGGGCGAAAGAGGGCTTCGTGTCGTCGGCCGGCTGGCGGTCACGCGCCACGGGTGGCGCGTGACCATGCTTCGAGCCGTAGAGGCGCGCGCTCAGCAGGATCAGGCGGACAGGGCGGGGTAGTCGGTGTAGCCGCGGTCGTCGCCGCCGTAGAAGGTGCTCTGGTCGGGGGCGTTGAAGGGTCCGCCCGCCTTGAGGCGCTGGGGCAGGTCCGGGTTGGCCAGGAACAGCATGCCGAAGGAGACCAGGTCCGCAGTGCCGTCCTCGATCAGCGTCAGCGCTTCGGGGCCGGTGGGCTTGGGGTGGGTGAAGGGGTTGAGGATGAAGGCGTTCGGCCACGCCTTGCGCAGGCGCAGGGTGAGCTCACGGTCGGGACCCTCCATCAGATGGAGATAGGCCAGGTTCAGCGGTGCCAGCCTGTCCACCAGCGGACCGTAGGTGGCGTCCGGTTCCTCCTCGGCGATGTCGTTGTAGGGGTTGCCGGGAGACAAGCGGATACCGGTGCGGTGGCTGCCGATCGCGTCGGCGACGGCCGCGCTCACCTCGACGGCGAACCGGATCCGGCCCTCGACGGTGCCGCCCCAGATGTCGGTGCGCTGGTTGGTGTTGGGCGCGAGGAACTGGTGGACGAGATAACCGTTCGCGCCATGGATCTCCACCCCGTCGAACCCGGCGGCGATCGCATTGCGTGCTGCGGCGGCGAAGTCCTCGATCGTCCGACGGATCTCGGAGTCCGTCAGCTCCTCGGGGGTCACCATGTCCTTCGGGCCCTCGTGAGTGAAGACCTGGCCCTTGGCGGCGATCGGGGACGGCGCGACCGGAACCATCCCGCCGGGCAGCAGGGCCGGATGGCCGATGCGACCGGTGTGCATCAGCTGCGCGAAGATCACACCGCCTTCCTGATGCACCGCGTCGGTCACCGTCCGCCAGGCGGCAACCTGCTCGGGGGAGTGCAGGCCCGGCGTGTCGGGATAGCCCTGACCGACGACCGACGGCTGGACCCCCTCCGTGACGATCAGCCCGGCGCTCGCCCGCTGCGCGTAGTACGTGGCCATGGAAGCCGTGGGAGCGGCGCCGGCGCCGTAGGCGCGGCTGCGTGTCATCGGGGCCATCGCGATGCGGTTGGCCAGGCGCCTGCCGCCCAGTTCGAACGGTTCGAACGGTTCGAAAGTGGTCGTCATGATCAAGTCCTCCAGAGAAGCGGCCAGGACCTCCGCCTGACCGTCATTGCCCGCGGTAGCTGTCGCCCCGCACGGATTTACCTGTCTGAACAAGTAAACCGGATCCGGCATTCCTCGGCGTGCGTGACGCTCACCACGTGGCTGGTAAGGCAGGCGCAATCGCTGGTACCTCGCTGGCCGCCAGGGCGATGGCTATGCTGGGAACTGTCCGAACACATATGGGGAAGGTGGGTCGCGGAGCATGGATGAACCACCCAGCGAAGACGTCGAGGCCGCGGCGCAGGATGAGGCAGCGGGTGGCATGGCGACAGTCCCGCTTCCCTCGGCCGCCCGTACCGGCCGGATCAGCCACGCGATCTTCCGGGTCGCCCGCCTGCATCGCATGCTCGCCGGCCAGCTCCTGCGCCGTGTCGGCCTGCACCCCGGCCAGGAGCTGGTGATGATGCACCTGTGGGAACAGGGCCCCCAACGCCAGACCGACCTGGTGCGCCTGCTGGACTCCGATGCCGCCACCATGACCCGCACCGTCCGGCGCCTGGAACATGCGGGCTTCGTACGCCGCCGCCCCTGCCCCACCGACAAACGCGCTGCGCTGATCGAGGTCACGCCGGCCGGCCAGGCTCTGCGCACGGCAGTCGAACACGTCTGGGCCGAACTCGAAGCTCACACCACCGCGGATCTGAGCCCGGAGGACCAGGACACCGCCTTGCGCGTCCTCGAACGGTTCGAGCGAAACCTCACCCGCACCCCGCCGCCCTCAGGGGGCCCGGGAACGTCCTGACAGGACGGGCGGACGGGCGGCTTTCGATGCGGTCGCCCACCGGACCGCCCGGTCCGCGGACCCGCGCGGTTACCGCTCAGAGATCATTTCCGTCAGCCCTCGCCGCCCGCCAGGCTCCTCGAAGCCTCGTGGACGGGTCGCAGCTCCCTCGATCTGCCAGGGTGACCACGACATCTGGTCGATCGTCCTGATGCCGAGGCCGACTGTGCTCCGAGTCGGTGATCACTCGATGGAGGTGCTTCGGGGGCGCCGGTCTGCCGACGCTGTGACGGTCACGTATGCCAGGAGTGGGTGCGAAGGTAGCCTTCCAGCGACAGCATTCCTGGGTGGATCTCCCGCAGTCGGCCCGGGTCGGCTTCGTAGCCGCTGGTCTCGAACCACCGGTTCATGACGTACATCTCCTCGCCCTGCTGGGCGCGGAAGTCCTCCCATGAGATGTGCCGCACTTCGACCGGGCTCCGCAGGACCCGGGCGAAGGTATCGGCGGACTGCGCCATCGACAGTTCGTCCCCAGCCAGGTCCACCGATCGTCCCTTCCAGTGGTCGGGTCGGCTCAGTGCCAGGAGGGTGAAGGCGCCGATGTCCTCGACGCTGACCTGCTGCACCGGTCGCTCAGGCGACAGTGGGGTCACCAAACGGCCGCTTGTGATCTCCTGTCGGCGGCCCTCCCAGTTCTCCATCAAGAACACCGGTCGCAGCACCGTGTAGGGGACCGAGGCCTGCGCGAGATGCCGTTCGATCTCGTACTTGCTGTCGAAGTGCGGAATGCCGGTGTTCTTGTCGGCGCTGCCCACCGAGCTGAACACAAAGTGCCCGATCCCGGCCTGCGCGGCGAGGTCGACCATCAGCCGGCCCTGGGCCACCTCCCCCTCATAACCCGCTGTGAAGAACTGCGTCACGCAGAACACCGCATCTGTACCTGCCAAAGCCGCACGCAGCGAGTCCGCGTCCCCCAGATCACCGGCCACCACCTGCGCGCCTCGATCCGCCAGGACTCGAGCGGCCGGCTTGCCCGGATCGCGGGTCAGCGCCCGCACCGGCCAACCTGCCGCCAGCAGATGCCGCGCCACCGCTCCCCCCTGCTGGCCCGTCGCTCCGACCACCAGCACCACGCCGCGAGGCTCGTCGGCTTCAGACGTCATCGCTACCTCCCTCTCGGCCCGCCCAGCCCCACCGGGCACTTCGAGAGCAGTCCAATGCCCTTCAGCAGTAACGGCTCATCGGTACCACCAGCCGGTTGCAGGGCAAACCAAGGCAGCCGCACCGTTGAACTCGGCCGCCTGATCGGGGTGCCGGCCGGGCGTGAGGACTGTGGCGTAGCGGCCGCGGTGGTCGGGGTGGACAAGAGCCAGGAGGTCCGGGAGCGCGGTGAAAGAGTCGGTGTCCTCGCACGTACCGCGGATGAGTTCGTGGAAGATCGCGGTGCCTTCCCAGGCCGCGCGGTCACCGTGGGTGAGGCAGCGATGCGGCGGGCCGCGTCCATGGCGGCTTCTTGGCCGGCGGCCGCGCAGCGGACCGCGCAGGTCGATGCCCGCATCAAGGAGCCGTTTCCCCTGCTGGTTCACCTGCACCGCCTCCGCGCATCTCGTCTACGGAGGGGTTGGGGCTCCTTGGAAAAGCCCAGCCCTGCTCTTCGTCCCCGCTTGGTTGTGGGCTCGACCAGGGGGGCGGGTCCGTCTGACAGCCGCCAGATTCGAGGGGCGTCGCGGACTGGGGTGGCCATAGGCCATCGCGGGGCGACGCTCGAAGAGTGCCTTGACCGGCCGGGGCGCTCCCGCACCCTCCGGAAGCCGGGCGGACCCGCTTCTGTGACCGGGCGCGCTGGTCGGCCCGATTGGTCGACCAGAGCGCCCGAAGGAAGTGCCGGCCGGCGCGGTCGCCGGAGGCGGGGCACCACCCCGGCGTCCGGTCAGCGGGTGGCGAGGAACTCGAGCGTGTCGATCACGCGGTTCGAGAAGCCCCACTCGTTGTCGTACCACGCGACCACCTTGACGTGGCGGCCGTCGACGCGGGTGAGGGCCGAGTCAAAGATCGACGAGGCGGGATTGCCCGTGATGTCGGACGACACGAGCGGGTCGTCCGAGTACTCGAGGATGCCGGCGAGCGGTCCCTCCGCTGCGGCGCGGTACGCCGCCAGCACGTCGTCGCGCGTCACGTCGCGGGCGACGGTCGTGTTGAGTTCGACGATCGAGCCCACCGGCACCGGTACGCGGATCGAGTCGCCCGACAGCTTGCCCTCGAGGTTC
Organism: Streptomyces sp. NPDC036984; assembly: GCF_055607665.1. Taxonomy (NCBI): domain Bacteria; kingdom Bacillati; phylum Actinomycetota; class Actinomycetes; order Kitasatosporales; family Streptomycetaceae; genus Streptomyces; species Streptomyces sp. NPDC036984. The sequence goes on along the minus strand of NZ_JBVJRL010000012.1, from coordinate 227,963 downwards.
GGCAGCACCAGGCCGATCGCCTTGGCGGCGCCGGTCGTGGTCGGCACGATGTTGACGCCGGCGGCCCGGGCGCGACGGGCGTCGCGGTGCGGACCGTCCTGCAGGTTCTGCTCCTGCGTGTAGGCGTGCACCGTCGTCATGAACCCGTGTTCGATACCGGCGAGTTCGTCGAGGACCGCGGCCAGCGGCGCGAGCGCGTTGGTGGTGCAGGAGGCGTTCGAGACGATCGTGTGCACGGCCGGGTCGTAGGCGTCGGTGTTGACCCCGAACGCGAGGGTGACGTCGGCGCCGTCCGACGGCGCGCTGACGAGTACCTTCTTCGCGCCCGCGTCGAGGTGGGCCCGGGCGGCCTTGGCCGAGGTGAAGCGGCCGGTGGCTTCCAGGACGAGGTCGACGCCGAGTTCGGCCCAGGGCAGCTGCGCCGGTTCGCGCTCGGCCAGCACCGTGATCCGACGGCCGTCGACGACGAGGGCGTCCCCGTCGACGGTCACCGGGCGCCCGAGCCGGCCGGCCGTGCTGTCGTAGGCGAGCAGCCGGGCGAGAGTGGCGGGCTCCGTCAGGTCGTTGACGGCGACGATCTCGAGGGCGCTGTCGCGCTCCAGCAGCGCGCGCAGCACATTGCGTCCGATGCGGCCGAATCCGTTGATGGCGATGCGAGTCATGAGTGATGTCCCTTTCCTTCGCCATCAGGCTCGCCCGCGGCCGGCGCCGCTGACAGTGGCGGGATCGCCACGGTTCAAAAGGATCTCGCCACGCGGCGCCGGGGGTCACTCGCCCCGGGTGAAGGTGCGCCGGTACTCGCTCGGTGTGGTGCCGAGGATGTGCTGGAAGTGCAGGCGCAGGTTCGCGCCGGTGCCGAGCCCGACGTCGGCGGCGATCTGTTCGACACTGCGCTGCGAGCGCTCCAGCAGTTCGCGGGCCAGGTCGATGCGGGCGCGCATCACCCACTGCATCGGTGTGTAGCCGGTCTCCTCGACGAAGCGCCGGGAGAACGTGCGCGGCGAGACCCCCGCCTGCCGCGCCAGTATGTCGAGGGTGAGGGGTTCGCCGAGCCGGTGCAGGGCCCACTCGCGGGTGGCGCCGAAGCGCTCGCCGAGCGGCTCGGGGACGCTGCGCGGCACGTACTGGGCCTGCCCCCCGCTGCGGTAGGGGGCCGCGACCAGACGCCGGGCCGCGTGGTTGGACGTTGCCACCCCGAGGTCGCCGCGCAGGATGTGCAGGCAGAGGTCGATGCCGGAGGCGGCGCCGGCCGAGGTGAGCACGCTGCCCTCGTCGACGAACAGCACCTTCTCGTCGACCTGGACGAGCGGATGCCTGGCCACGAGGGCCCGCGTGTAGTGCCAGTGCGTCGTGGCGCGCCTGCCGTCGAGCAGGCCCGTGGCGGCGAGCGCGAAGGCGCCCGTCGAGATGGCGGCGAGCCGCGCGCCCCGGTCGTGGGCGGCGATCAGTGCCTCGACGACGGCCTGCGGCGGGTCGTCGCGGTCCGGGAACCGGTAGCCGGGGACGAAGACGATGTCGGCCCACGCAAGCGCGTCGAGGCCGTGGGCGACGTAGTACGCGAGGCCGTCACCGCCGGTCACGAGACCGGGTGTCGCTCCGCACACCCGCACCTCGTACGGCATGCTCGCGCGGGTCGTGAAAACCTGCGCGGGAATTCCGACATCGAGCGGCTTCGCACCCTCGAGCACAAGGACGGCGACGCGATGCAGGCGGGGTGCAGGCACAGGAAGAGGTTACGTGAGGCGTGACTTCGATACGCCCACTGCGCGGACCGGGCAGACGACACACCGGCCGGGCCGTCTTCCACGTCGCAGCCCACCGCCTGACGCGTACCTGCGGGACAGCGGCTTCACAGCGCCGCCCGCGGGCTGCCTCGATACCGCCTGTACCTGAGTGGACCCGCGCCGAGGCGCACCAGGAGGCCGCGGAGACCGGCCACCACGACAAGGGGCACGAGATCTCCGCCGGCACACCCGGGCGTACGGCTCACCCACGGAAGGGGGTACCGCCTTCACCAGTCCCTGTCCGGCCGCCGGCGTCATCCGATCCATCCCGGGCACCCTTTGTGGTGCCCCGACCCTGTCGGCAGAAGAGATCACACAGGCAATGGATCACCCCGCCCCACTCTCCGGGTAACGTCAAGGTATGAGTCATCCGCACCCCGAACTTAAAGCCGCCCCGCCCCTGCCCGAGGGAGGGCTGCGGGTCGTCGCCCTGGGCGGCCTGGGTGAGATCGGCCGCAACATGACCGTCTTCGAGTACGCCGGCAAGCTGCTCATCGTCGACTGCGGCGTGCTGTTCCCCGAGGAGACCCAGCCCGGCGTGGACGTGATCCTGCCGGACTTCACCTCGATCCGGGACCGCCTGGACGACATCGTGGCCGTGGTCCTCACCCACGGCCACGAGGACCACATCGGCGGCGTGCCGTACCTGCTGCGCGAGCGGCGCGACATCCCCGTCGTCGGTTCCAAGCTGACGCTGGCGTTCCTGGAGGCCAAGCTCAAGGAACACGGCATCCGGCCGCGCACGGTGCGGGTGCGGGAGGGCGACCGGCGCGGCTTCGGGCCCTTCGACTGCGAGTTCGTGGCGGTCAACCACTCCATCCCGGACAGCCTCGCGGTCGCGATCCGCACCGGCGCCGGGATGGTGCTGCACACGGGCGACTTCAAGATGGACCAGTTCCCTCTCGACGACCGCATCACCGATCTGCGCGCCTTCGCCCGCCTCGGCGAGGAGGGCGTCGACCTGTTCCTCACCGACTCCACCAACGCCGAAGTACCCGGCTTCACCACTTCCGAGCGTGAGCTGAACCCGGCGATCGAGCAGGTGATGCGCACCGCGCCGCGCCGGGTCATCGTCTCCAGCTTCGCCAGCCACGTGCACCGCATCCAGCAGGTCCTGGACGCCGCCCACCAGCACGGCCGCAAGGTCGCCTTCGTCGGCCGGTCGATGGTCCGCAACATGGGCATCGCCCGTGACCTGGGCTACCTGAAGGTGCCATCCGGTCTGGTCGTGAGCACGAAGGAGCTCGAGAAGCTCCCGGAGCACCAGATCACTCTGGTGTGCACCGGCTCCCAGGGCGAACCCATGGCCGCGCTGTCACGGATGGCCAACCGCGACCACATGATCCGCATCGGCAAGGGCGACACCGTCCTGCTCGCCAGCTCCCTCATCCCCGGCAACGAGAACGCCATCTACCGGGTGATCAACGGACTCACCCGGTGGGGTGCCCACGTGGTCCACAAGGGCAACGCCAAGGTGCACGTCTCCGGGCACGCCAGCGCCGGCGAACTCGTCTACTGCTACAACATCGTCAAACCGCGCAACGTCATGCCCGTGCACGGCGAATGGCGTCACCTGCGGGCCAACGGCGACCTCGCCATCCGTACCGGCGTCGATCCCGACCGGGTCGTCATCGCCGAGGACGGCGTCGTCGTCGACCTCGTCGACGGGCGTGCGTCCATCACCGGCAAGGTCCCCGCAGGCAACGTCTACGTGGACGGCATGGAAGTCGGCGGCGCCACCGAAGCCTCCCTCAAGGACCGCCTCACCCTCGCCGCCGAAGGCGTGGTCACGGTGGTGGCGATCGTCGACGCGGACACCGGCGCCCTCGCCGAGGCCCCCGACTTCCTGGCCCGCGGCTTCGTCCACGACGACACCACCTTCGAGTCGGTCATCCCCGTCATCGAGAAGACCCTGGCCACCGCGGCCGAGGAAGGCGTCGGGGACGCGCACCAGCTCGAACAGCTCATCGCCCGCGCCGTGGCGAACTGGGCGTTCCGCACCCACCGCCGCAAGCCCCTCATCATCCCGGTCATCATCGACGCCTGAGCCACGGCCCGGCAGCAGAACCGATCTCACCGGCCGACATCCGTGGCATCGAAAGGCGCATGGATGAGCCCGCGTCTCGAAGAGATCGACTGGCGCCGGACCCCGCCGGAGGGAGGGGGACATCAGCTCGTGGCGTCGTGGCGTCGTGGCGTCGCGGCGTCCGGGGTCGGACGCCGATGTGTGCGAGGTGAAACCCGGCGACGAGTTCCTGATGTCCAGCCTCTTCACCGGCCCGCTGGGTCGGCCTGTACGAACAACCGCGCGCACTGCTGCACACCGGCCGCGTCGTACGCGTCGACCACCCCGCCCCGGCCTGTGGGCAGATGACGTCATCTCCCCGGCCCGGACGTAAGCCGTCTTCGTCCTCACGGCCACGGCCACCTCGCTCGCCGCCCTCGCCGGCAACGTACGGCTGTGTGGGCTGGGCCCGGACGCCGGCTACCGCCTGCGCCCGCTGTCTCCCGCCGACCGAGCGCCCGGCATGGAACGCGGCACCACCGCAGGCGCTCGACTTCGCGCGTCGAGTGCGCGGCGATCCTGGAGCACGCCCAGCTTGGTTGCCCTGGGGCTTTACCGCCTGCCGTCACTCGGTCGGCTTGTCTCCGGACCGCCGACATGTGGAGGTTACTGGCGATAGGTGCGGCGAGGGGAACGACCGGTGACCTGCGGCGGCGTCCGGGAGCAGTCGGGTCTGCCCGAGTTCGGCACCGTGCTCGCCCGCCCCGACGTCGTTGTCGCAGCCGAAGCGATCGGCATCACCGGCATCCGTGTGACCGACCCGGCCGGGAGAACGCCGTGCGACGCGCCTTCCCCACTCCCGGCCCACTGGGGGGCGACCGGGGACTGACAGCAGTTGGAGGAATGCCGGACGGTGACCGGGGTAGGCGAATGCTCGCCGGACGATGGACCGGCGACGACGAAGCGATCGAAGGGGAGGGACGCATGATGACGACGACCGTGCAGATCACCGGGCAGACGGTGGACGTTCCGGAGGTCGCGGACCCTTCCAGGGTCGCACCGAAGGACGCGCGGGAGTTGTCGAAGGTGTTCTTCGACCAGCTCGCGGTGCTGGAGGAGGGGACGCCCGAGTACCAGTACGCCCGTAACACGCTGATCGAGATGAACATGTCCCTCGTCCGCTACGCGGCCGGCCGGTTCCGCAGCCGCGGCCCCGAGGAGATGGAGGACATCGTCCAGGTCGGCATGATCGGCCTGATCAAGGCGATCGACCGGTTCGAGCTGACCCGCGAGGTCGAGTTCACCTCCTTCGCCGTCCCCTACATCGTGGGGGAGATCAAGCGCTTCTTCCGCGACACCTCCTGGGCCGTGCACGTACCGCGCCGCCTCCAGGAAGCCCGCGTCCAGCTCGCCCGCGCCAACGAGGAACTGCGCAGCCGGCTGGGCCGGACGCCGACGACCGAGGAGCTGTCCGAGCTGATGTGCCTTCCGAAGGACGAGGTCGTGGAGGCCCAGCTCGCCTCCAACGGCTACAAGTCCGCCTCGCTGGACGCGGCGATCAGTGGCAGCGAGGACGGTGAGGCCGCGCTGGCGGACTTCATCGGCGACGAGGACGCCGCGCTCGGCCTGGTCGAGGACTTCCACGCCCTGGCCCCGATGATCGCCGAACTCGACGAACGTGACCGCAAGATCATTCACTGGCGGTTCGTGGAGGAACTCACCCAGGCCCAGATCGGCGAACGGCTCGGCGTCTCCCAGATGCACGTCTCCCGGCTGATCTCCCGTCTCCTGGGCCGCCTGCGCGAAGGCATGCTCAGCACCGCCTGACGGCCGTCGGCCCGGCAGCCGGACGTCGCCCGATGTTCCTCGCGGAGCGGCGCAGAGGCCGGGCGTCGTGCCTCACGTCGCGGGGTCCTGCCGGTCGGGCGGGGCCCCGCAACGGCGGGCGAGGGCGCCGGTGCCGTGGCTGTACGCCGATGAGCGTGTCCCGTTCCGTCAGCTGGAAGATCAGCGCCACCGACCGGGCATCGTCGTCGGCCGTGACACGCTCTCCTTGGCGGACAGCGCCGGCAGACGGAGATCCGCCCCCTCACGCCCGAGGGGTCACGGAGGGCGAGGGCACCGCGTCGGTCAGCGGCAGCCCGGGCCGGGGAAGCGCCGCCAGGACCTGATCTGCCGCCTCCGCCTCCCGCGCTGCGGAAGCCCAGCTCACCGCGCCGCGCGACAGGCAGCCCCGGCGCGTGAGTGCCGTCTCATTCTCCTTGCACGGGTTCCCCTCGCACAGGCTTCATCAGCTCTGCGTTGAACTGAGCGCCGACCAGCAGAGCCAGGTTGGACAGCCACAGCCACACCAGGAAGACCACGACGCCTGCCAGTGAACCGTACAGGCGGTGATAGGTGCCGACATGGGCGGTGTAGAGGGCGAAGCCGAGTGAGGCGGCCAACAGGAGCGCTACCGCCAGTGTGCCGCCGGGCGCCATCTTCCCGACAGGGCGGGAGGACGCCGGGCCCGAACGGTACAGGACGAGCACCAGAGTGACGGCGACCACGGCCACGACCGGCCACCGCAGTGTGTCCCAGGCGTCCTGCAGCCCGGTACCCAGCTGCAGCGCCCGGCCCAGACGCCGGGCCAGGCTCCCGGTGAGAAACAACGCGAGGGTCGACGTGAGAAGCAGGAAGATCAGGACGAGCGCCGTGGCGATGATGCGCGGAGCGGTGCGCCAGACAGGCCGGTGCGCGCTGACTTGATGCATGGCGTGCAACGCCCGGCGGAAGACGCTCAGATAGCTGCATCCCGACCACAGGGCTCCCGCCCCTCCGAAGAAGATCAGCGTCCATGCCGCTGACGACTGTCCGGCCATCTGCCGCAGGGTGCTGCGCAGCAGCGCGCGGGACGCGACCGGGGCGGCCCGCGACATGCGGTCGATGAGCTCCGGCTGGGCCGTGGGCATGGTCAGCCCCAGGATCGAGACGATCACCAGCAGCAAGGGAAACAGGGCCAGGACCGCGTAATAGGTCAGCGCGGCTGCCCAGTCCGTGACGTCATCGTTCCAGACGGCCACCGGCGTCCGGCGCAGCGCCGCCCACCATCGAGCCCGGTGACCGTTTCCGTCATCCATGACGCGGATGCTCTCACCTTCGGTCAATGTGCGTGTGACCGGCACGCGTTCCGAGCCGCCGGTCCGGCCGGCGGACGGTCACAGCGGGCCAGGGCTTCTGTCCCTCGCCTCTCTCAGCCACCGTGCGATGGACACGGCCGTCGGCACGCTCCCGTGCTCGCCGGGAACGTGGGGGCGCGGACTCGGTGTCGACCTGGGCGACGGCCCGGGGAGCAACACGATGATGCCAACGAAAAGGGGCCCTCCCGCGATTACGCAGGGCAGGCCCCATTTCAAGATTCTCGGCGGGGAGGGGTGATCAGTGCTTGAACGCGTCCTTGGCCTTTTCCTTGGCCTCACGGGCATCCCCCGCGCTCTTTTCCGCCTGTCCCTCAGCAGCCATCCGGTCGTTTCCGGTAGCGCTTCCCAGGGCTTCCTTTGCCTTGCCCTTGGCCTGCTCGGTCTTCGCCTTGGCCTTCTCGCCGGCAGTCATGGAAAAGCACCTCCTGATAGGTCTGTCCGCTGTCGCGGTAACCCGCTTGTGCCCCGGCGTTCCCTTCACAAACAAAGCGTCGTGGACGAATGAAAGAGGATATGTGGGATAGGCGAGCGTGCGGGAGGTTGATAAACATGGTTCCCCTGCTGCTAGTTCTGCTTCTTGCACTGGTCCTCTTCGGCGCGGGCTTCGCCGTCAAGGTCCTCTGGTGGGTTGCTGTCGCCGTCCTGGTGCTGTGGCTTCTCGGCTTCGTCATGCGTTCCACCACAGCCGGTGGTGGCCGAGGCCGCTGGTACCGATGGTGATCTGACCCGCGTCACCCCTCATCACGGGGCCCGGCCGACATGTCGGCCGGGCCCCGTGGACTACTACATGGGGGCAGTGTGACAGCGGGTGATACGGCGGAGCCCCTTGGGAACCATCCGGAGCACCTTGCCGAGCCAGGCGCTGCGTTCGGTGTGCTCGGCCGGGCCAGGGGCGGACCGGGCACGCAGTGCGAACACGGCGGCGTGATCGGTGGTCTCGGCTGGATCAGGGGCCGGCAGGGCACGAATGCCGGCGGACACCTCGGCGTGCGCCGGGATGGGGAACGCGTCTCGGCCGCTGCCGGTCACGCGCACGCCTGGCACGGCGGAGAGGCGGTCAGCCCGGGAAACCGACCGGAGAAGATCCAGACGGTATAGCGGGCGACATCGGTCTGGATCCTCAACTGAACGACTCGAACCCGGGTTTTGCAGGCCCAGTTGTCCCACTCCAAGCCGATGTCCCGGGCCCCGGGGACGGTGAGGGCGTGGCTCCAGCCGCCGGGGCCGACGAACAGGTCGAGGATGATCCGCCTCACGAGGCCGGCTCTGAATTTTCCTGTACCAGCTCGGCTTCGCCCCGGCAGGCCCAGGGAGAGCAGCCGTCGAACCACGCCGTTCTCCAGCTGCTCCGCATCGGTTCGGGCATCCGGTCGCTGCCGGCGGGCGGCCGATTCGGCGGCAGTGCGGTGGCCGATCGGGGCCTGGGCGAGCGGTTCCCGGGAGCGGTGCAGGAACGCCTGCCCGAGCAGCCGACCCGCCGCACGAAGGCACTCCCCGGTGCGAAATACTCTCCCGATGAGTTCACGCACTTCCCCGACCAGCCGGCCGATCACGATACGGCGGGCCGTCGCGCGGGACGCCAAACGGCTCACGCGGCTCGTGCGTGGCTCAGGCGCCTACGAGGGTAAGTACGCAGCCGCAGTCGCGGGCTACCGGGTCGGTCCTGATTACATCGAAGCCCACCGCACCTTCCTAGCCGTCGGCGCCGACGAGCATGGAGGCCGGGTCATCGGGTTCTACTCGCTCGTCCTCGCTCCACCGGAGCTCGACCTGCTGTTCGTCGCCGACGAAGCGCAAGGACGGGGTATCGGACGGCTGCTCGTGGCGCACATGCAGTCCGAGGCCCGTGCCGCCGGGCTCGACCGTCTCAAGGTCGTGTCGCATCCTCCCGCCGAGGACTTCTACCACCGCGTCGGTGCGGTGCGGACCGGGACCGCGCTCGCGAACCCGCCCGCCGTGCCGTGGGACCGTCCCGAATTCGAGTTTCGCATTCCTTCGGAATGACGCGGTGCGCCGGTCCGCAGGGCACCGGCTCCGCCTGCATGGTGGCCGGCATGCAGGAGCCGCTGGACGCCGCGCGCTCCGTGTGTGCCGTCGACTCTGCCTTGGCGGGGGCGTCTGCGCCAGCGGCCTCTCCCGGCGACTCCCTCGCCTCCGGCATTCCCAGAGCGTTGAGCTCGTCCCTCAGCCTCTCCCGTTCAGGTGGCCGAAAACGAGAATGCAAAAGCACCACCTCCGGCCCGCTTCTGCGAACGAGTCTGTCCAACGCCGCCTGAACCGCCACGGCGCGCTCCACCGTGTTGAACAGTGAGGCTGCGCCCTCTTGAAGTGGCTGGTCAGCACGGGTGGTGTGCCCCCGCTTCGGGCTGCTCGTACAGGTCGCGGGCGGCAGTCTGGGGTGTAGATCGTCTGGCAGGGCGGTTTTGCCGATGAGTTCACCGTCCTCGAACGGTCCACCCAGCGACACGACCGTTCTCGACAGGAGTGCCATGTCCACCATCCAGCCAGTGATCATCACTGCCGACCAGGACGTCCTGCTCGGCTTCTATACGAAATTGTTCCGCGCCGAGGAGATCTTCCGGGTACCGGCGGAAGGCCCGGCCTTGTACCTCGGCTTGCGCATCGGCGACACCGACCTGGGGCTGGTGGCCAAGGCGAACCCGGGGACCGGGGCGGTACCGCGGATCCTGCTCAGCATCGGTGTTGAGGACGTCGACGAGACGCTCGGCCGGGTGGAGGCGCTGGGCGGCTCGGTCCGCGGCGCCCCCAACGACATGCCGTGGGGACAGCGCGTCGCCCACATCCAGGACCCCGACGGCAACCCGGTGAACCTCACTCAGCCGATCCCGGCCCGGTGACGCTGTTTTGGGGGCATGTGCTGATCGTGGTCTACCTGCGGTAGAGATCAATCGGATTGCACCTTGTCTTCGACGCCTGCGAGCCCCATCACGCCGCGATGGTCATGCACGGCATGCGGATGGTCCAGCCTCATGCGCTGACGCCGCACGCCACCGCCGCGCATGCCGGGGCGGCCCTGCTGCTGACCTGGTGGCTGCGGTGCGGCGAGGCGGCACTGTGGTCGCTGCTGCGGTGGGCGGTCGCGTTCGTGCCGGGGCTTGCCGCCTGGTGGCCAGGAGCCGGAGAACCCGGCCCCCGTGCTCAAGCTCACCGCCAAGGGCGCGGAGGACGGCGGTGGCACCTCGACCGCTTCGACGGCGAGTTCGAAGGGCTCCGAGAGTGCCAAGCCGACCGCATCGGCCAGCGACTCGACCGCCCGCGGTCTGGGCATCGCCGGGCTGGTCGTCGGCGTGCTGGGTTTGGCAGCGGCGGGCTTTGCTGTCGTGCGCGGCCGTTCCGCCGGGTCCCAGGCGGAGTAGCGCACCTGCCCTGCCGACGGTAGCCGTCGGCAGGGCAGCGTTCCGTAGCCGTGGCCCTCGCGCACAGTTGTCCCCTACGTGACGCGTACCACAACGCTGCTCCGGAACTCGTCCCCCGGCGGCCCCGACTCCTGATGCAGTACGGCGCGATCCGACCGACGCCGTACGACGTGATCTGGAGACGCGGTTGATGGACGAGTCCAGGCAAATCTCCTCCGGCGCGGGTGCGGTGTTGCGGAAGCCCGTGCCTCCGCCCGCCCTGTGCGGATTCCTTCTCCTGCTGGCGCTGATGTTCGCAGTGTCGTATGCCGTCGGTGCCGCCGCAGGGCCTGTCGCGCCCGGCATGCACAGCACCGACACGAGCCGGGGTGACGGCGATCCCGGCGGCACCACGGACGACATGGGAGACATGCACGGGGGTGGCCACTGATGGGCGGGGAATCAGTGGCCGTGGACCTGGTGACGACCGACCTGACCGTCGGCGGCATGACCTGCGCGGCCTGTGTGAGGCGCGTCGAGAAGAAGCTCGGCACGCTGGACGGGGTCACGGCGACCGTCAATCTGGCCACTGGACGGGCGCGTGTGAACCACCCGCCCGGGATCAACCCCGGGGAACTCGTCGCCGCCGTCGAGAAGGCCGGCTACACGGCTGCCCTTCCCGAAACGCCCGAACAGCCCGAGACGCGCGAGGGCAGGGACGCGGGCGAGCCCGAGGAAGCTCGCCAGGAGCGGGGCCGGCTGCTGATCACCGCGCTGCTCGCGGCGCCCGTGCTCGTGCTGTCGATGGTGCCCGCGCTACAGTTCCGTAACTGGCAGTGGCTGTGCTTCGCGCTGGCCGCGCCGGTCGCCGTGTGGGGCGCGTTGCCCTTCCACGTGCGTGCGGCGCGTGGGCTTCGGCATGCGGCGGCGACCATGGACACCCTGGTGTCGCTAGGAGTGGTGGCGTCCTTCTCCTGGTCTGCGTACGCGCTCTTCCTCGGCGGTGCGGGAGAGCCCGGCATGCGGATGCCGTTCACCCTGGTGCCCTCGGCTTCGGATGGTGCGGCGCACCTCTATCTGGAAGCGGCCGTCGGCGTACCTCTGTTCGTGTTGGCGGGGCGGTTCCTGGAGGCGCGGGCCCGGCGTGGGACCGGGGCGGCACTCAGGTCGCTGGCCCAACTCTCCACCAAAAAAGTGACGATCCGTGACGACAACGGCGAACAGCTTGTCCCGGTCGGGCGGTTGAGGGTGGGGCAGGTTTTCGTGGTGCGGCCGGGGGAGCGCGTGGCCACCGACGGCCAGGTCGTGGAAGGCAGTTCAGCCGTCGATCTGTCCCTGGTCACCGGCGAGAGCGAACCCGTCGAGGTCGGGCCAGGTTCGGCGGTGGTCGGCGGCGCCGTCAACGCCGGCGGGTTGCTGCTGGTGAAGGCCACGGCCGTCGGCGCCGACACACAGCTCGCCCGGATCACCCGGCTGGTGACCGAGGCCCAGGCCGGCAAGGCGCGGGCGCAGCGGCTGGCCGACACGGTGGCAGGCGTGTTCGTCCCCGTCGTGCTGACACTGGCCGTCACCTGTCTCGGCTTCTGGCTCGGCGCCGGCGCCGACCCGCAGGCCGCCGTCACCGCGTGCGTGGCCGTCCTCGTCGTGGCCTGCCCCTGCGCGCTCGGCCTGGCCACGCCGACCGCGCTGATGGCCGCGACCGGCCGCGGCGCCCAACTGGGCGTCCTCGTCAGCGGACCCCAGGCACTGGAGGGGCTCCAGCACATCGACACGGTCGTCCTGGACAAGACCGGCACACTCACCTCCGGCCACATGACCGTCGCCCGCGTCACGGTCGTACCCGACGGACCGGGCAAGGAGGCGCTGCTGCGACTGGCCGGGGCCGTCGAGCACGGCTCGGAGCATCCCCTGGGTCGCGCGATCGCCTCCTACGCCCGGCGGGAACTCCCCGAGAGGCCGCTGCCGGACGTGAGCGAGTTCGCCGCCGTGCCGGGGCGGGGCGTACGCGGCCTGGTCGAGGGCCGACTCGTGGAAGTCCTCTCCCCGGACGGTGAGTTGCCCACCATCCTGGAGGACGCGCTGTTGGGAGCGGAGGCTGCCGCCCATACCCCTGTTCTGGTGCGGGTGGACGGTGTGGCCGAGGCACTGATCGAGGTCGGGGACGTGGTACGGCCCGGAAGCTACCGTGCCGTCGACCGGCTGCGGCGCCTCGGCGTGCCTGCGGTGCTCGCCACCGGTGACCGTGAGGCAGCCGCGCAGGCCGTGGCCGCAGCCCTGGGCGTCGACGAGGTGCACGCCCGCTGCACTCCCGAGGCCAAGGCCGACCTCGTACGGGGCCTGCAGGAGCAGGGCTACCGCGTCGCGGTCATCGGCGACGGAGTGAACGACGCCGCAGCCCTGGCCGGCGCCGACCTAGGCATCGCCATGGGCAGCGGCACGGACGTGGCCATCGGGGCCGCCGACGTGACGTTGGTACGCGGGGACATCGAGGCGTTGGCGGACGCGGTCCGGCTCGCCCGGCGCACGCTGGCCACGATCCGGGCAAACCTCGCCTGGGCCTTCGGCTACAACCTCGTGACCGTGCCTCTCGCCATGGTCGGCCTGCTCAATCCGATGCTCGCCGCGGCGGCGATGTCGGTGAGTTCCCTCCTGGTCGTGGGCAACAGCCTGCGGCTGCGCGCCTGGCAGCCTTCGCCCGCTCCCGCCCGGAGGTACACCCGATGACCGAGCGGAACCTCTGGCGGCCCACTCGCCGCCGACTGACCGACACCCTCCTCGCCGCGCTCGCGCCCGTGGCCGCGTGCAGCCTCGCCCTCGGCGGGCTGACCACCTGGACCGGGGCCGGGAAGGCGGGCAGCCCGGCCCGGATCACCGTCTCGAACGGGCGGGTCCTCCTGCCGTACGGGGACAGCACGGACACCGCGGCGCTCTTCGACATCGCCAACGTCGGTGGCGCGGACGACCGCCTGGTGAACGTGACGTCCACCGCCACGCACGGCCGGATCACCCTCAGCGGGCACCGCATGCTGGGCGGCCGGGCCGCCTACAAGGCGGACGTAACCGCGGCCGCCGTCCCTGCGGGCGGCGTGCTGTCCATGTCGCCGCGCGGGGTGGACGTGACGCTGCGGGCGGGGGCCGGCTGGCGGGCAGGTGACCTCGTGCCGTTCACGCTGCACTTCGCGCGCAGCGCACCGGTCGAGACGATCGCGGTCGTGCTCCGGCCGAGCGACAGCGGTCCATGATCCCCCCGAGAGCGGAGAAGACCTCTCCTAGACGTCGGGGCAGAGTGTCGTCGAGTTCCAGCAGGTTGTCGTGGTCTGGATCACATCCTGCGGATTGAGTGCGGTCCCCCGTGGATGCCCGTACCCACGCATGACGAGCGAACCCCGGATGCGAGGATGAGGCGCCATGACAGCAGGGTGGTGTGCTCGCGCGATACGGGCCGCGGTGTTCGCGGCCATGTGCGTGCTGCTTGCTGCCCTGGGCCACGTCCTGATGTCGGGCAGCGACGTGCCGACGTGGGCGCTGGCGGCCGGCGGTGCCGTGACCGGGTTCGTGGGCTGGTGTCTGGCGGGGCGTGAGCGCGGGCTGCCGTTGATCGTGACGGTCGTGGTCGCCGCCCAAGCGGCGCTGCACGAGGCGTTCGCCTACGCCCAGTCGACGTCCGGCACGTCCGACGGCTCCGCCTCCATGGGCATGAGCGGCATGGGCTCCATGGACAGCTCCATGGACATGGGCGTCATGCCTATGCACCACACGGGCATGAGCCCCATGGATCACATGGGGCACTCCATGAACGGTGGTTCGTCGTCGTTCGGCATGCTCTCCGCCCACCTGCTCGCCGCGGTGCTGTGCGGCCTGTGGCTGGCGTGCGGCGAAAAGGCCGTCTTCCGGATCCTGCGGGCAGCGGCCGGATGGCTTGCGGCGCCACTGCGGCTGCTGCTCGCCCTGCCCGCCACCCCCGACCGCCCGCGCGCCCACCTGCGGCGCCGCCGCTCGGACCGGGCGCCGCGGCTCCTCCTCCTCGTCCACGCGATCACTTCTCGGGGTCCGCCCGTGGGAACGGCTGTCGTCTGAAGGCAGCTGCTTTCCCGAGGCCGCCCGGCTCCCCGTGTGCGCCCCGGGCCACGGCCGTACGCCCGCACAGGCGCTGTAGCGCCACAGCGGCGCCGTAGGGCCGTCTTTCCCACTTTCACCGGACCGCGCGCTGTCGCGCGCCCAGGTCCGGATCACGGTTGACCCGAGAAGGACACCACGTGATTACCTCTGCCCTGCCCACCTCGCGCACTCGGAGCGACATCCCGGCGGCGCTCGACGAATCGATCACCGCATGGGCGCTTGCCGCCCGAGGCGGTGACGCGCACGCGGTCGAGCAGTTCGTGCGCGCCCTGCACCGGGACGTCCAGCGCTATGTCGCCCATCTGTGCGGCGATCCGCAAGCTGTGGACGATCTGGCGCAGGACACGTTCCTGCGGGCGCTCGGCAGCCTGCACCGCTTCGAAGGGCGTTCCTCGGCCCGGGCCTGGCTGCTGTCCATCGCCCGCCGGGCGGTGATCGACAGCTATCGGCACGCCGCCACCCGGCCACGCCTGGCCGACGTACCGGACTGGCAGGTGGCCGTCGAGCTGGCCCAGCCATGCGACCTGCCCGGCTTCGACGACGGCATCGCCCTGCTCGATCTGCTGGCCTCACTGCCCGACGACCGTCGGCAGGCGTTCATCCTCACGCAGCTGCTCGGCCTGCCGTATGCGGAGGCCGCCGAGATGAGCGACTGCCCGATCGGCACGGTCCGCTCCCGCGTGGCCCGCGCCCGCGCAACGCTGATGGGCTTGCTGGACGAGGAGGACCAGCCTGCCGCGCTGGCGGCCTGACTGCCGGGAGGGTGCCGGTGCCGGCTGGAAGAACGGCACCGGCACCCTCGCTGGCGGAGTACCGGGAGCGGTTCACCTGAGCCGGATCGCCAACTGGCAGGGAACTCAGGGCACCTTCGCTCCGACTACTGGAGCGGGTGGCGAAGGCTCGCCCGTGTACCGAGTGGATCCGGGAGTTGTTCGATGCGTTCACGTGTGTGGGGCGGTACCGCGGCCGTCGTACTGGGCGGCCTGCTGGTGGCGGGCTGCGGCGGCGGGGGAAAGGACACGGCGGACGGGAACGCGGGGCAGGCCGGGAAGGCGGCTTCCGGCGGCTACCCGGTGTCCGTCACCGACTGCACAGGCGCCAGGACCACCTTCTCCAGCGCCCCGAAGAGAATCGTCACCAGCAACGCCTCCAGCCTGGAGCTGCTGCTGCGCCTCGGCGTCGGCGACCAGGTGATCGGCACGGGTTTCCCGCCCGGCAAGGGCACGCTGCCCGGCGCGCTCGACGCACAGGCGCAGAAGGTCAAGGTGCTCAGCCAGTCCGTGATCCCGAAGGAGAAGCTGCTCGGTTCCGGCGCCGACCTCTACATCGACACCTTCGCCTCCATGGGGAGCATGGGCGGCGGAGGGATGGGTGACGCGCCGACGGCGGAGGAGTTCCAGGCGGCTGGGATCAAGCACATCTACCTGAAGTCCACCGCCTGCACCGCCCAGAGCAAGACCCCGGTGACCGATCTGTCAGCTGTCGAGGCCGACATCACCTCCCTCGGCGCGGTCACCGGCACGAGCGCTCAAGCACAGAAACTCGTCGCCGGGATGAAGGAGAAGGTGGGCGCGGTCCAGAAAGTCGTCGGCGGTACGGCGGAGAGCAGCCGGCCGACGTACTTCTTCTTCGACTACGACGCCGGTACCAAGCAGCCCTCCGTCACCTGCAACCGCCAGGTCGCCAACGCCGTGATCACCCTGGCCGGAGCCCGCAACGTCTTCGCCGACTGCGACGGCGACTACAAGCAGGTCGGCTGGGAGGACGTCATCGCCAAGAACCCTGACTGGATCCAGCTAGGGGTGCGCAACCGGGGCAGCGAGGTGGCGAACAAGAAGGCGTTCGACGAGGCCGAGCAGTGGCTGAAGTCGAACCCCGCCACCAAGGGACTGAAGGCGGTCAAGGAGGGCCACTTCGTGCGCATCGGCTCCGAGCAGACCACCATCGCGGGAGTCGAGAACGCCGACACGGTCGAGGCCATCGCCAAGACCCTCTACCCCGGCAAGGTCGCCTGATCGTGGCCTTCACACTGGTGCGCCGGAAGGCCGTGGCTGCGCACGAGCGCGGCAGCCTGCCCGCTGGCCCGCTCGCGGCGGTTCTGACCGTGGCGCTGCTGGCCGCGCTGACGGCGGCCGTGGCCTGGGGCTCGACGTCCATCGCGCCCGGCGAGGTGTGGAGCGTGATGTGGCGACGGCTGTCCGGCGAGGCTCCGCGCCCCGGCACGGACGACCTCATCGTCTGGCAACTCCGAGTCCCTCGCGCCTTGCTCGCCGCCCTCGTCGGCGCCGGCCTCGGTCTCGTCGGTACGGCCGTCCAGGCGCTGGTGCGCAACCCGCTGGCCGACCCATATCTGCTGGGCATCTCCAACGGCGCCTCCCTCGGCGCGGTCGCCGCGATCGTCCTCGGCCTCGGCGCCGGCGGGGCACTGGGACTGGGGTTGTCCGGCGCTGCTTTTGCCGGTGCGCTGGCGACGTTCGTCCTGGTGTGGACGGTGGCCCGGCGCGGCGGGGGATTCGCGCCGCTGCGCCTGGTCCTGGCCGGGGTCGCGATCGGCCAGTTCCTCTCCGGGTTCACCAGCTACCTGGTGCTGCGGGCCGGGGACGAGCAGCAGACGCACAGCGTCCTGTTCTGGCTCATGGGCAGCCTCGGCGGAGCGACCTGGGATCTGCTCGCGGTACCCGCCGTCGCCGTTCCCGTCGCGCTGCTGTGGCTCCAGGCGCGTGCCCGGGGCCTGAACGCTCTGCTGATGGGAGACGAGACGGCCGCGGGACTGGGCATCGAAGTCACCCGGCTGCGCCGCGAGCTGTTCACCGTGACCAGCGTGCTGACAGGTGTGCTGGTCGCCGTCTCCGGCGCGATTGCCTTCGTCGCGCTGATGGTGCCGCACGCCTGCCGCCTGGTCGTCGGCGGCGACCACCGACGCCTCCTGCCGATCTCCGCATTGTTCGGGGCTCTGCTCCTGGTGGTGGTCGACATCGTGTGCCGTACGGCGATGGACACGCAGGAGCTGCCGGTGGGCGTGGTCACCTCGCTGCTCGGGGCTCCGGCCCTGCTGTATCTGCTGGACCGACGTTTGGGGAGCGGCAGTTGAGGATCGACATCGAGGACCTGTCCGTCGCCTACGCGGGCCGTAGGGTCGTCGCGGGTGCTCAGCTGATCGCGGCCGAGGGCGAGATCACCGGTCTGGTCGGCCCGAACGGCAGCGGCAAGTCCACGCTCCTGCGCACCGTCTACCGGCACCTGAAGCCCGCAGCCGGGCGGGTCCTGCTCGCCGGCACCGACCTGCGGGAGATGACCCCGCTCCAGTCGGCGCGGCACGTGGCGGCCCTGCCGCAGGAGCGGGGGAGCGACTTCGAGCTGGCCGTGCGCGAGGTCGTCGCCATGGGCCGTACGCCCTACAAGCGTGCCTTCGCCGGGGAGGACGCCACCGACCGGGATATCGTCGCCCGCGCCCTGGCCGACGTCGGCATGGCGGAGCAGGCCGGGCGCCGCTTCACGGCCCTGTCCGGTGGTGAGCGCCAACGTGTTCTGTTGGCAAGGGCGTTCGCCCAGGACCCGGACGTCCTGGTGCTGGACGAGCCGACCAACCACCTCGATATCCGCCACCAGGTCGACCTGCTCGCGCTCCTGCGCGCCCAGCGCCGTACGACCCTGGTGTCGCTGCATGACCTGAATGCCGCGGCCTCCGTATGTGACCGTCTCCACGTCCTGCATGATGGAGCGGTCGTCGCCTCCGGCCCGCCGCGGGAAGTCCTCACGCCTGCGCTGATGGCGGAGGTGTTCGGGGTGCGAGCGGCGTTGGTCGACCATCCCCTGACCGGTGACCCGCTCATCGCCTTCGACCACCGGGAGCCGGTGGACGAGGCACCGGCGGCTGTACCGCTGGAGACGCCCACCCGGGGATGAACGGGCTGATGAACGGGCTCGGGCAGGACGACGGTCGCGTCCTGCCCGCTCGGCCGTCTGCCGGGCTCAGGCGGCGATGGAGTCGGCGATGCCGTACCCGGCCTCGACGATCGCCGCGCGCAGCCGCTCGTCGTCAAGGTCCGTGCCGTGCACGGTGACGGCTTTGGCGGCGAGGTCGACCGCGACCTCGCTCACCCCGGGTACCTCGCAGACCTCTTCCCTGATGCTCGCCGCGCAGTGCTCGCAGCTCATTCCCGTGACGTTGTACTGCTTCTGCTCCATGGCGCAACTCCTGGATGCGGATGAGACTTCGGCGTGGCGTACGGGTGCCCGAACACGGATGTCCAGGTCGACGCCGTCGCCTCAGTAGTCGGCTGAGCGGAGCGTGGAGTTCCGCCGTAGGCATGCCGATTCGATGTCCGGTGGGAGGGAAGGAACCCTCCGCGGCACGCACCGGGCAGCGGGCGTGTTCAGCACGGTGGGGGGGGGAGGGCAGTCGGATGGCGCGGCTCCGGCACCACGTGCACGGCGGTTCCCACGCGGTATGGCCTTGGGATCCTGAGCCCAGGACGATCCGGACCGGCTGGGCGCGGTTCGACGGGGGAGCCTGGCCGTTGCTCTCGGCCACCGTGTCCGTTCTCGTAGCCGGGTACGGCCGGCTGGGATCCGTCGTCGACGGAGCGTTCGGCGCGGCTGTGGGCTGTGCCGCCGGGCTGATTCTTTGCGCGCTGCTGTACCTGCCGGTGGAGTCGGCCGTGTCGAGCATGCCGGCACGCGGCGGCCGCCGCGACTGATCGGCGCGGGCAGTTTCAGCCTGCCCGCCATGATTTTTGGACGTGCCCGGGAACTCGTATGCGATCCCTTCCGACTTGTGGGACGAGGCTGCCGTCCGGCAGCCCACCCACGACCGTGAGGGGCGGCAACGGTGACAGGCCACAGTCCCGGTTCGGAACAGCCCGGCCACATACCCGTCGGCGGCGAGGACCGCTGGCTGCTCGTTGCGGTGGCCGGCCTGCTGTCGTTCGTGGCGATGTTCGACATGAACATCGTCAACGTGGCCCTGGCGGACATCGCCGACAGTCTGCAGGTCTCCGCCGCGACCGCCCAGTGGGCGGTCCTGGGTTATCAACTGCCCGTGGCCGCCCTGCTGTTGCCTGCCGGCCGGTGGCTGGACGGGGTCGGGATGCGCTCCGCCCTGCTGGTCGCGACCGCGGGCTTCGGTCTGTGCAGCGCGCTGGCGGCCGCCGCACCCTGGGCGTCCTGGCTGATCGCCGCCCGCCTCGCCCAGGGCGCGTTCGGGGCCGTGCTCTTCGTGCTGATGCCGGTTCTCGCCCTGCGTTCGGTACGGCCGGAACTGCGCGCGCGGGCCATGAGCGTGCCCGCGACGCTGGGCCCGCTGGGCGCCGTGACCGGCCCGGCGGTGGGCGGACTGCTGCTGGACCACCTGGGCTGGCGCGCCGTCTTCCTGGTCAAGATCCCCTTCTGTCTACTTGCTCTGGTCGTGGCGGTGAGGGCGATGCCGAAGGACGGGGGCCTGCGCTTGCCCGACCGGCGGTCGGCGGCGGATGTGCTGCTGGTCGGTTCCGGGGTGGCCGCCCTGCTGCTGGCGCTGACCCTGGCGCCGGGAAGCCCAAGGGCGCTGGTGCTCGCGCTTGCCGCCGTACCGCCGTTGTGGTGGTGGCTGCGGGGACCGGGCGGCCGTCCGGTGGCCGGCGTACTGCGGGCGGCGGGGCTGTTCCGGGCGCACACGGCGGTGCTGGCGCTGGCGGCCGGGTTCGCGGCGATGCACTACGTCGTCGCCCTGCACCTCCAGCGCGACGACGGCGTCAGCGCCACCACGACCGGGCTGACCGTGCTCGCCTTCCCGCTCGGCATGGGGCTGGCCGGACCGCTCGGTGGTCGCCTCGCCGACCGGTGCGGGGCCCGGCCGGTGGCGGTCATCGGCGCCGCACTCACCGCCGCCGGTCTGCTCCTCCTCGTTCCGCTGGGGAGCGACTGGTCACCGGTGGACGTGGCCTGGCGGCTGGCGCTGGCCGGCCTCGGCATGGGCCTGAACGGCGGCCCCACCCAGGCCCTCGTCCTGGGCGCCGCCCCAGCGGACCGCACGGCGACCGTGGGCTCCTCCGTACAGCTGGCCCGCAGCCTCGGCTTCACCCTCGGCCCGGCCCTGGCCACCGCCGCCTGGGGCATGGCCGGCGGCGATAACGGTGTAACGGCCGGGCTGGCCCTGGCGGCAGCCGCCGCCTGTCTCGCCGTACCCCTGCTCGCACTGCGAGAACGCAAGCCGGCGCTCGCGCAAGAGACGTCCACCGACGCGGCTCCCGCCGCCCACCAACACTGACCGAGGAGTCGTTTTCCATGTGCGGAATCACCGGCTGGGCGTCCTTCCACAGCGACGCCCGCACCCAGGCCCCGGTCATCGAGGCCATGACCGCCACCCTCACCCCGCGCGGCCCCGACGCCGGAGGCGTCTGGCTCGGCGAGCGGGCCGCGATCGGCCACCGCCGACTGGCCGTCATCGACCTCGAAGGCGGCGTACAGCCCATGACCGACCGGCCCGACCGGCCGGCCATCGTGCTCAGCTACAGCGGCGAGGTCTACAATTACCACGCGCTGCGGACCGAACTGCGCGGCCGGGGCCATGTGTTCCACACGCGCAGCGACACCGAGGTGGTGCTGCGCGCGTACGCCGAGTGGGGCGAGGCGGTTGCCGAGCACCTGCAGGGCATGTTCGCCTTCGCCGTCTGGGACGACCGCGCCCAGCGGCTGCTCCTGGTCCGCGACCGGCTCGGGGTGAAGCCCCTGTTCTGGGCCGCCGTCGACGGCGGCCTGGCCTTCGCCTCCGAGCCCAAGGCGCTGTTCGCCCACCCGGAGATCCGGCCGCGGTTGGACGCGGACGGGCTGCGGGAGGCGTACAGCCTGCTGTTCAACACCGGTCCGACGGTGTGGTCCGGAGTCAGGGAAGTCGAGCCGGGTGGCGTGCTCGTCCTGGACGGGGCCGGCATCCGCGAACGCCGTTACTGGCAGCTGGAGGCCACCGACCACACCGACGACCAAGACACGGCCATCGAGCAGATCCGTGCCCTGGTCGGCGGCGCGGCCCGCAGCCAGCTCGAAGCGGACGTCCCGCTGTGCAGCCTCCTCTCCGGCGGTATCGACTCCACCGTCCTGACCGCCCTGCTCGCCGACGAACTCCGCTCGAGCGAAGGCCCGGACGCCCGCATCCGCTCCTACGCCGTCGACTACAGCGACCAGACGGAACGGTTCACCGGCGACGTCCTGCGCACCGGCCACGACACCCCGTACGCCACCGAGGCCGGCGCCTTCATCGGCACCGACCACAGCACCGTCGTCCTCGACCCGCGCGCCCTGCTCGACCCGGAGCACCGCAGGGCCGTCGTCGTGGCCCGCGACTCACCCATCGGTGTCGGAGACATGGATACCTCGCTGTACCTGCTGTTCGGCGAGATCCGCAAGCACTCCACCGTCGCCCTCTCCGGCGAGGCGGCCGACGAGGTCTTCGGCGGCTACCCCTGGTTCCACAACCCGAAGGCCCTGGCAGCGGAAACCTTTCCGTGGCTGCTGGTGACGGGTGACGAGGCCGCCATGCCGCTGAACCCCGAACTCGACCTGCGCATGGGCGAGTTCCGCGATGACACCTACCGCACCGCGCTGGCCGCCGTACCGCACGTCGACGGCGAGACCCCCGCCGAACACCGTCAACGCGAGATGCAGCACCTGTCCCTGACCCGCTGGCTGCGCCAGCTCCTGCACCGCAAGGACCGCCTCAGCATGGCCCAGGGCCTGGAGGTACGCGTCCCCTACTGCGACCACCGGCTCGTCGACTACGCCTTCAACGTGCCCTGGGCGCTGAAAAGCTTCGACGGACGGGAGAAGAGCCTGCTGCGCGCGATGGGCGTCGGCCTCGCTCCGGACTCGGTTCTGCACCGCCCCAAGAACCACTACCCGGCCACCCACCACCCCGACTACAACCGCGGCCTGCAGCAAATGGCCCGCGACGCGCTCGCCACCGAACAGGTCCGCGCCCTCGCCGACGAGACCCGCATCAAGCCCTGCCTCGACACCCCGCCCGACCGACTGGAGTGGGGCCACCGCCTGCGCCTCGAACGCGTCGTCGACCTCTCCCTCTGGCTGGACCACCACCGGCCCGAAATCGCCCTCTGAGGAGCCTCCCCATGACCTTCCAGGAACAGCAGCCAGTCCAAGATCCGGACACCCTGCCCGACCCGGTACCGCTGATGGGCTGCCCTTACAAGAGCAACCCCTACCCCCTGTACGAGCAGATGCGCGAGGGCGGCCCCGTCCACCGGGTCCTCTTCCCCAGTGGCGTCCGAGCCTGGCTCGTCACCGGTTACGACGCCGCCCACGCCGCGCTGAACGACGACCGCCTCGGCAAGAACCACGACCGCGGCAACGACCGCTGGCGAGCCCGCGCCTCGATCATGCCCGAGCCGCAGCACTCCCAGCTCCAGGTGCACCTCCTCCATCAGGACCCGCCCAAGCACACCCGGATGCGCCGCTTCGTGACGGACGCCTTCACCCCCCGCCGCGTCGAGCAGCTCCGCCCGCGCTTCCAGGAACTGGCCGACGCCCTCGTCGACGCACTGCCGGAGCACGGCCCCGCGGACCTCGTCACCGGCTTCGCCGCCCACTTCCCCTTCCAGGTCCTCGCCGAAGTCATCGGCCTCCCGCGGGAACTCGCGGCCCGCTTCGACCGCGACTGGGGCAAGGTCGTCCAGCCGGTCGGCCCCACCGACCCTGGACGCCCCCTCTACGAGGCACGCCTGTACGGCCTGCAGAGCTACATCGCCGACGTCGTGACCCACAAGCGCGACCACTGGGAAGACGACCTGCTCAGCCGCCTCGTCGTGGCCCGCGACCGCCGCGAACTGTCCCAGGAGGAGCTGGACTCGATGATCTTCCAGCTCCTCGTCGCGGGCCAGGAGCCGGTCACCAACCAGATCACCACCGCCCTGATCGCCCTGTTCCGCAATCCGCAGGAGCTCGCCCGCCTGCGCGACAACCCGCACCTGCTGCCCCGCGCCGTCGAGGAACTCCTCCGCTACGACAGCGCCTTCGAACTCACCACCTGGCGCTTCTTCGCCACGGACAGCGACCTGCACGGCACCGAGGTCCCGGCCGGCGACTCGGTGATCGTCTCCCTGTGCGCCGCCAACCGCGACCCACGCCGCTTCCCCGCTCCTGACACCCTGGACCTCGACCGCTCGCCCAACCCGCACCTCGCCTTCGGCCACGGCATCCACTTCTGCCCCGGCGCCGCCCTGGCCCGCGCCGAAATCAAGATCGCCCTCGGCACCCTCCTCGCCCGCCTGCCCGGCCTCCATCTGGCCATCAGAGACGAGGACATCGAGTGGATCCCGGCCGTCCTCGGCCGCGGCACCAACCACCTCCCCGTCGGCTACGAACGCCGCCTCTGACACCGACGTACCGCTGACCGGGCCCGGCCACACCAGCCGACCCGGCCCCAGCCAACCCACGCGCACCGACCCCAGGCGCCTGGCTTCCCCTCCCGCCACGGCGCCATGTCGACGTGCCCTCGTACGCCCTGTACCCCAGGAGGAACGACATGCCACTGACGACCGCGCCGGACACCCTTCCCACGAACATCGCCACCGAGATCCTGAACCTGCTCCTGCCCCACCACCGCACGACCGACCCCGCCCCCGCGCCAGCGGAAGCGTTCCCGCATCAGCTGCGCCGCATCGCCGCCTTCGTACGCGACGGCGGCCCCATCGTCTTCACGCTGCCCGGCTTCCCCTGCAAGTCCCCCAACCCGGCCAAGGTCCTCGGCCACCTCCCTGACCAGGGCGAACGCCTTTCCCTGGCCTTCCTGAACACCCTGTGCACCGAGATCGAGCGGATCTACCCGCCCGGCGCCCGCGTGATCATCTGCTCCGACGGCCACGTCTTCGGCGACCTCATCGGCGTCCCTGACGACCACATCGATGCCTACGCCGACGACCTGCGCATACAGATAGGCCGGATGGGCCTGCACAGACTGTCCGTCTTCGATCTCCGCGATGTCCTCGGCGACCTCCCCCACGACACGAAACGCACCCACATCCACGAGCGCTACGCCCCCACTCTGGAGGCCCTCCGCGCCGAGACCCGCGCCGACGACCAGGCCCTCGCCCTGTACCGGGGCATCACCCGCTTCCTCGTCGAGGACACCGCCGACTGGGCCGGAACCCGCTCCGCCCTCCAACGCGCCTGCCGACAACGGGCCTACGGCGTCATCCAACGCAGTCGCGCCTGGGGCACCCTGATCGCCGAACACCACCCCCGTGCCGTACGCCTCTCCATCCACCCCCAACCCGTCGGCGCCCCGAAATTCGGCATCCGCCTCCTCGACGCCTCCGACGCCTGGACGACCCCCTGGCACTCCGCCGCCTTGCGCCGTGGCGACGGTAGGTGGACTCTCATGCCCGTAGCCGAAGCCGCCCGGATGGGTCGACTGGTGCGGCAAGGCGGCAGAGACAGTCACTTCGACCAGAACCGGGCGGCTTGCCTGCCTGGGGCTCAGTGAGGATGCACCGACGTGACCCGGACGGGGGTGGCCCCGGCCGCGTTCGAGGCCGTTCGTGCCGTGGGCGATGAAGGACAGCCGGTAAGGCGGGCCACACGGCTGCCCGTCAAGGCCGTGAGTGGACGAAAAGTCCACGCAGTGTCAGCCCGTCCGGACCAGGTTGAGCACCGGTTCGAGCGAAGCCATCCGGCAGTGATCGAGTCATGCGGTTGTGTCCGGATCAATGCGACGGTTGCACAGTGCTGTCCCGGGCCCATGGTCTGACTCATGATATTTCTGACCGAAGCGTCTCGATCACACGGTGTCGGCTGTTGGTCGGGGATGGTGCGTTGCCGGTGCCGGGCTGGCGGGCTGTGTCCCGATAGGGGCCTGTCGATAGTTGTGGCGTCCTCACGATTCTGACCGTCCGACGCGGTCCGGTACCGGCAACGCGATACGCCATCGGGCCGGATCGTCGTCGGCGCGGTAAATCGGATCCGCTCGATGCCCGGAATGCTGCGCGAGCTGTGCTGAGCGGGCGGGCCTGTGCTCCCCGCCTTGCGGGAGGAGCTGGCCGGACTGGGCAATGCCGGACTCTTCCGCACCTGCGCGCGGTTCGCGGACGTGAGCGGTCACGAGGAGGCCGGTGAGGAGTCGGTGCTGCAGGCCACTCGGATCACGGTGGGTTGGCTGGCTCATCGGATCGGCCAGCTCTCCGAGCAGATCCGGGACGTGGAGACTCGTCTTGCCCGGCTCGTGGAATGCCGTGCGCCGCAGCTGCTCGGCGTGGTGGGGAACGGCCCGGACACAGCGGTCACGTTGCTGATCACGGTGGGGGACAACCCGGAACGCCTGGACAGTGAGGCGTCCTTCGCCGCGCTGTGCGGGGTCAGCCCTGTCGAGCGTTCCTCGGGCAGTCGGCAGTACCGTCGCCTCAACCGCGGCGGCGACCGGCAAGCGAACGCGGCCCTGCACTGGATCGTGCAGACCCGCCTGCGCGTCGACCCGCGCACCCAGGACTACTACGAACGCCGCAGCAAGGAGGGCAGGACCGACGCGAAATCGTCCGATGCCTCGAACGCTACGCTGCCCGGGAGGTCTTCCACCTGGTCAGCCCCGTACAGTCGTGCCCCCGTCATAGGGGCGGTCGTGAGACGTGAGATGGTCTGACGCGTGAGTGAGACACCCCCGAACACCCTCCAATACCGCTTTGACGGGCCAGAAGACGCTCCGGTCCTCATCCTGGGTCCCTCACTGGGTACCACATGGCACATGTGGGACCGCCAGGTGCCGGAACTGATCAAGCAGTGGCGGGTCTTCCGCTTCGACCTGCCCGGCCACGGCGGCGCCCCCGCCCACCCGGCCAGTTCGGTCGCCGAGCTGTCCGCCCGTCTGCTGGCCACGCTGGACGCGCTCGGCGTGCAGCGGTTCGGCTACGCGGGCTGTGCGCTGGGCGGCGCGATCGGCATCGAGCTGGCCCTGCGCCACCCCGAACGGGTCGCCTCGCTCGTCCTGGTCGCGGCCTCCCCCCGGTTCGGTACCGCCGACGAGTTCCGCCAGCGCGGCGTGGTCGTCCGGACCAACGGGCTGGAGCCGATCGCCCGGACCGCGCCCGACCGCTGGTTCACCGGCGGGTTCGCCGCCGCGCAGCCCGCGATCACCGAGTGGGCGGTGCAGATGGTCCGCACCACCGACCCCGGCTGCTACATCGCCGCCTGCGAGGCCCTCGCCGCGTTCGACGTCCGGTCCGAGCTGGGCCGGGCTGGCGTACCCACGCTGGTGCTGGTCGGCTCGGACGACCAGGTCACCGGCCCCGCCGAGGCCCGTACCCTGGTCGCCGGCATCCCGGACGCCCGGCTCGCGGTTGTCCCCGGCGCCTCCCACCTGGTGCCGGTCGAGCAGCCGGCCGCCGTCACCGACCTGCTCGTGCACCACTTCTCCACCGCCTGGCAGCAGCCCTTCGACACCGGGCAGACCGCCCTGCCGGGCGCCCCGGCCGTCCCGGTCCCGGCCGTACCCCCGCAGGCCGTACCCCCGCAGGCCGTACCCCCGCAGGCCGCGCCCCCGCATGCCGCGCCGGTCGCCGAGATCGCCCCGGCGGCCGTACCCGCTCAGCCCGCCGGACCGCCCGACCGGTACGAGACCGGGCTGAAGGTCCGGCGCGAGGTCCTCGGCGACGCGCATGTGGACCGGGCGCTGGCGCAGGCCGACGAGTTCTCCGGGGACTTCCAGGAGTTCCTCACCCGCTATGCCTGGGGCGAGATCTGGGACCGGCCCGGCCTGGACCGCCGTACCCGCAGCTGCATCACGCTCACCGCGCTGGTCGTGGGCGGCCACCAGGAGGAGCTGGCGTTGCACACCCGGGCGGCCCTGCGCAACGGGCTGACCCCGGACGAGATCAAGGAAGTGCTGCTCCAGGCGGCCGTCTACTGCGGCATCCCGGCCGCCAACAGCGCGTTCCGCGTGGCTCAGCAGGTCGTCAAGGAGGAGACCACACCCGCGGAGTAGTGCCGCGCAGCGCGGCGGTACGCGGCAGGATGGGGAGACATGAAGCTCACGAAGAAGTCCCACGCCTGCGTCCGGCTCGACAAGGAGGGGAGGACGCTCGTCATCGACCCGGGCGGGTTCTCCGAGGAGGACGCGGCGGTCGGCGCGGACGCGATCCTGGTCACGCACGAGCACCCGGACCACTTCGACGAGGGCCGGCTGCGGGCCGCGCTGGAGGCGAATCCGGCCGCCGGGATCTGGACCCTGAAGGCGGTCGCCGACCGGATCGCGGCGGCCTTCCCGGGCCGCGTGCACACCGTCGGCCACGGCGACACCTTCACCGCCGCCGGTTTCGACGTACAGGTCCACGGCGAGCTGCACGCGGTGATCCACCCGGACATCCCGCGCGTCACCAACGTCGGCTATCTGATCGACGGCGGGAAGATCTTCCACCCCGGCGACGCCCTCACCGTCCCGGACCACGCGGTGGAGACGCTCATGCTCCCGGTGATGGCGCCCTGGAACAAGATCGCCGAGGTGATCGAGTACGTCCGCGAGCTGAAGCCGCAGCGTGCGTACGACGTCCACGACGCCCTGCTCACCGACCTCGCCCGCCCCATCTACGACGGCCACATCGGCCGTCTGGGCGGCACGGACCACCAGCGGCTGGCGCCGGGGGCCCATGCCGACCTGTGAGCCGGGACCGGGTGTCACACCCGCCAGGTAGGTTGTGAGACATGCGCATCGCTACCTGGAACGTGAACTCGATCACCGCCCGCCTTCCCCGGCTGCTGGCCTGGCTGGAGAGCAGCGGCACCGACGTGCTCTGCCTCCAGGAGGCCAAGATCGCCGAGGAGCAGTTCCCGTTCGACCAGCTGCGCGAGCTGGGCTACGAGGCGGCGGTCCACGCGACCGGCCGGTGGAACGGCGTGGCGGTGCTCTCCCGCGTCGGTATCGAGGACGTGGTCAAGGGCCTGCCCGGCGACCCGGGCTACGACGGCGTGACCGAGCCGCGCGCCATCTCGGCGACCTGCGGCCCGGTCCGCGTCTGGTCGGTGTACGTGCCGAACGGCCGCGAGGTCGACCACCCGCACTACGCGTACAAGCTCCAGTGGTTCGAGGCCCTGAAGGCGGCCGTCTACGGCGACGCGCAGGGCAGCCGCCCGTTCGCCGTGCTGGGTGACTACAACGTCGCGCCGACGGACGACGACGTCTTCGACCCCGCCGCCTTCGTGGGCTCCACCCACGTCACCCCGGCCGAGCGCGCCGCGCTCGCCACCCTGCGCGAGGCGGGCCTGGGCGACGTCGTGCCGCGCCCGCTGAAGTACGAGCACCCGTTCACGTACTGGGACTACCGCCAGCTCTGCTTCCCGAAGAACCGGGGCATGCGCATCGACCTGGTGTACGGCAACGAACCGTTCGCCAAGGCCGTCAAGGACGCCTACGTCGACCGCGAGGAGCGCAAGGGCAAGGGTGCCTCCGACCACGCGCCGGTGGTGGTCGACCTGGACGTCTGATGCCACGCTGGGTCCATGCACCTTCCGTTCCTGGGCCCCCGGCACAAGAAGAACGGTGACACGGCGCTCCCCGCCGACCCCGAGGCGGTCGCCGCGCTGCTGTCCGAGTGCGAGCTGCTCCGCTCGCAGGCGGCCCGGGCCGGGGTACGCCTCGACGACACCCCGGCTTCCCTGGAGGCCCTGGACCAGATGGTCCCGCGCTGGCGGGACGACGCCGAGACGCTGCCCTGGCTGGGACATGACGCCGGGCTGTATCTGGGCACGGTCATGGTGCGCACCGTGCCCGGCGCCGCCTGGCAGATCCGGTCCGACGGCGAGCCCGTCGTACGGCTCGCCTCCGGCCGGGCGGTCGAGGTGGTGCCGGCCGGGCAGGAGTGGGCCGCGAGCGGTGTCCCCGAGCTGTCCCAGCTGTATGCCGAGATCGCCGAGAACTGACCCGGCCGGGCCCCCGGAGCCCACCCGAATGACGTAAATACGGCTAATGCCCGAAAAGTGCGTGTCGGTCGTCAACTCCGCTGCCGTCTGGATAGGTTGCGGCAACCACGACACAGCTGAGAGTGAGTAGGGCTGCGGATGGCCGTCGATCCGTTGATCGAACTGCGGAACGTCAACAAGTACTACGGAGAGCTGCATGTTCTGAGGGACATCGACCTGACCGTCGGCAAGGGCGAGGTGGTCGTGGTCATCGGCCCGTCGGGGTCGGGCAAGTCGACGTTGTGCAGGACGATCAACCGGCTGGAGACCATCCAGTCCGGCACCATCGCGCTCGACGGGCGGCCGCTGCCCGAGGAGGGCAAGGCCCTTGCCCGGCTCCGCGCCGAGGTCGGCATGGTCTTCCAGTCCTTCAATCTCTTCGCCCACAAGACGGTCCTCCAGAACGTCTCCCTCGCCCAGGTCAAGGTCCGCAGGAAGAACAGGGACGACGCCGACCGCCGCTCCCGCGAACTCCTCGACCGGGTCGGCCTGCTGAACCAGGCGGCCAAGTACCCCGCCCAGCTCTCCGGCGGCCAGCAGCAGCGCGTCGCCATCGCCCGCGCGCTCGCCATGGAACCCAAGGCGATGCTCTTCGACGAGCCCACCTCCGCCCTCGACCCCGAGATGATCAACGAGGTGCTGGAGGTCATGCGGCAGCTCGCCCGGGACGGCATGACCATGATCGTCGTCACCCACGAGATGGGCTTCGCCCGCGCCTCCGCCAACCGCGTCGTCTTCATGGCCGACGGCCGCATCGTCGAGGACCGCAGCCCGGAGCAGTTCTTCACGAACCCGAGCAGCGACCGCGCCAAGGACTTCCTCTCAAAGATCCTCAAGCACTGACCCGGGGGAGTGCGACCCGTGTTCCGTATCACCCGTGTGCCCCGCGCCCTGTGCGTTCTCCTTCCGCTGCTGGCCGCCGCCTGCGGCAAGGCGGGCAGCCCGCCGAGCAAGGGCCCGGCGCCCGAGCAACTCCCGCACTATCACGTCGCCCAGAACGTCACCCTCCCCGCATCCCGGACCTGGGCCCGGGCGAAGAAGCGCGGCTACTTCGTCGTCGGCGCCAAGGAGGACCAGCCCTACCTCGGCGAGCGGGACCCGGCCACCGGCACCTACTCCGGATTCGACATCGAGATCGCCAAGATGATGTCCGCCTCCCTCGGCTTCCCGCCGAAGACGATCCACTTCCGCACGATCGCCTCCGCCAACCGCGAGACCGCCCTGCAGAACGGGCAGATCGACTACTACGTCGGCACCTACACGATCAACGACAACCGGAAGAAACTCGTCGGCTTCGCCGGCCCCTACTACATGGCCGGCCAGTCGCTCCTGGTCCGCAAGGACGAGAACGACATCCACGGCCCGCGGGACCTCGCCGGCAAACGCGTCTGCTCGGCGGCCGGCTCGACGCCGTACCAGCGCATGAAGACCGACTACCCCGAGGCGATCCTGGTCGCCTACGACACCTACTCGGTCTGCGTCGACAACCTCCTCACCTACCAGGTCGACGCGGTCACCACCGACGACGCCATCCTGATCGGCTACGCGGCCAAGGTCCCCGACGAACTCAAGGTCGTCGGCAAGCCCTTCTCCGAGGAGCCGTACGGCATCGGCGTTCCGCGCACCGACAACGCCCTGCGCTTCGCCCTCGACGACGCACTCCGGGCACGCGAGGAGAACGGCGACTGGAAGAAGGCGTACGACGCCACGCTCGGCCTCTCGGGCGTGCCCGCACCCCACCCGCCCGCCATCGACCGCTACCCGGCGAGCTGAGCGAGGACGGCATGAACGTACTCACGGACAACTTCCCGACCTACTGGGAGGGCTTCCTCGGCACGGTGCAACTGACCGCCTACTCCTCCCTGCTGGCCCTCGCCCTGGGCTTCCTGATGGCCTCCTTCCGGGTCGCCCCCGTCGCCTCCCTGCGAGCCTTCGGCACGGCCTGGGTCACCGTCCTGCGCAACACCCCGCTCACTCTGCTGTTCTTCGCGGTGCTGCTCGGACTGCCCCGGTTCGGACTCGTACTGCCCTTCAAGGTCTTCGCCGTCCTCGCCCTCGGCTGCTACACCTCGGCGTTCATCTGCGAGGCGCTGCGCTCCGGTATCAACACCGTGCACAAGGGCCAGGGCGAGGCGGCCCGCAGTCTCGGGATGACCTTCGGGCAGACCCTGTCGCTGGTGGTGCTGCCCCAGGCGTTCCGGTCCGTGATCCCGCCCGTCGGCTCGACCCTCATCGCACTGGCCAAGAACTCGGCGATCGCAGGCGCGTTCAGCGTGACCGAACTGCTCGGCACGTACAAGACGATCAATGAACTCGGCTACAACATCGTCTGGACGTTCGTCTGGATCGCCGTCGGCTACCTGATCATCACGCTCGCCATCAGCGCCCTGTTCCGCGCGCTGGAACGGAAGTCCGGAGTCGCCCGATGACCGAGGCCACCGCGCTCTACGACGTCCCGGGCCCGCGCACCCGGCGACGGCACGCCCTCTACGGCGTCCTCGCCACGGTCGCCCTCCTCGCGCTCGTCGCCTGGATCCTGTATCTGCTCTTCGACTCCGGCCAGTTCACGCACACCAAGTGGATGCCCTTCGCGTACCAGGGCATCCAGGAACTGCTGCTGCGCGGCCTCGGCAACACCCTGAAGGCGTTCGCGTTCGCGGCCGTCCTCTCGCTCGCCCTCGGCGGGGTGCTGGCCACCGGACGGCTTTCGGACCACCGGCCGGTGCGCTGGGCGGCCACCCTCGTCGTGGAGTTCTTCCGCGCCATGCCGGTCCTGGTGATGATCTTCTTCATCTTCGTGGCGCTGAAGGTGCAGCCGCTGCCCGCGCTGGTCGCCGGACTCACCCTCTACAACGGCTCGGTGCTCGCCGAGGTGTTCCGCTCCGGCATCAACGCCGTCGAACGCGGCCAGCACGAGGCCGCGTTCGCGCTCGGCATGCGCAAGACCCAGGTCATGGCGCACGTCCTCGTACCGCAGGCGGTACGCGCCATGCTGCCCGCCATCATCAGCCAACTGGTGGTCGCGCTGAAGGACACCTCCCTGGGCTTTCTCATCACCTACGAGGAGTTCCTCCATGCCGGGAAACTCATCGCCTCCAACCTCGACTACGATTTGCCGTTCATCCCTGTGGTGATGGTGATCTCGCCGATCTACATCGGGATGTGCATGCTGCTCTCGTGGTTCGCCGGCTGGGTGTCCCGCCGTGAGCAGCGCAGCCCCAAGACCGAGGCCGTGGCGGTCGCCACGGCCGGCCCTGGGGCGCTGCTGCCAGGTGGGGAGCCCCCCATGGCCCCGAAACCGTAAGGGGGGCGGCAGTTCACACGGGCCAGGCTCGTCCGGCGGCAGCCGGAGATCACTGCTCGCCGAGCGGGACGGACACGTACGACGGGTCGTCCGCGGGCGAGGAGAAGGTCAGCTGCGCGCCGGACGGGTTGTGCTCGGCGTAGAGCGGGTCGACCGTGTCGACCACCAGCGCGAGGCGGTGCCCGGCGGGCACGTCGTAGGCCGTGGAGAACAGGTCCAGGTCGACGTCGAACGGTTCGCCGGGCGTCCGCCCGTGCCAGGTGTAGGGCGCGTGGGTGACCAGCTTGCCGATGCCGAGCGGGCCGACGTCGTACAGGTAGGCGATGAGCGTGCCGCTCTCCCTGGTGGGGGTGAGCGTGGTGTGCAGCGTGGTGGTGCCGCGCACCCGCTGGGCGCTGCCGGACCGCTCCGACTGCCACACCGCCGCCCAGCGGCGCGGCAGCAGCGGCATGGAGGCGAGGGGCGGCAGCTGGGCGACCTGGTCCAGGATGCTGGAGAGGAACACGATCCCACCGTCCGCGCCGGAGTCGACGTTCGTGTGGATGGTGGTCGAGCCCGCGAGCGCGATCTTCTTCCGGGTCGCGGTGACCGACTTCCAGTCCGGGTAGCCCTCGTATCCCCCCGCGCTACGGGACTTCAGCCGGACCGGCTGCTCGCGGTCGACGCCGTTGCCGGCTCCCTTGAGGTAGTGGTCGAACCAGCGCTCGGTGTCCGTCCACACGTCGTTGGGCAGCCCGAACAGGCCGGTCAGCTCCGGGGTCGCGTGGTCGCCGGGGCGCAGTTGGAGCCGCTTGGGGACGGTCAGCTTCTCGTAGAAGGAGGCGTACTGGTTCGCCGGGAAGACGGTGTCGCCCCAGGCGTTGGCGAGCATGACGGCGGGGCCGTTCTGGTTCAGCTGGTCGACATAGGTCGCGGCGGAACGTTTCCGCCCCCAGTCGATCATCTGCTGTTCCGTGGCCAGGTCCGAGGAGTAGAGGTTGTCGAAGATCTCGCGCAGCTCGGGGCTCTCGCGGCCGGTGAGGGTGGCCGCGCCGTCCAGCACGGCAGCCGCCTGGAGGTGCTGGGTGCGGCCCGAGTAGATCGAGTCGATCAGGTCGGCCCAGCCGCTCAGCGCGGCCACGGCCTTGACGCGCTTGTCGTGGGCGGCGGTGAGCAGGCTGATCCCGGCGCCGTACGACACCCCCGCCATGCCGATGTGCTCGGGGTCGGCCGGGGTGTGGGCGAGGGCCCAGTCGATGACCTTGGAGGCGTCCGCTACATCGGGCGGACCGGCCACTTCTATCCGGCCGCCGGACTGCCAGAAGCCGCGCACGTTGTAGGTGAGCACCACATAGCCGGAGTCGGCGAGTTTCTGTGCCTGGGCCAGGTACTCGATCTGGGGCAGGCCCCAGCTCGTGGGCAGCACGATGAGCGGGTAGTCGCGCGAGCCGTCGGCACCCTCGGGCGTGAGGACGTTGGCCTTCAGTACGGTGCCGCCGTCGCCGGCGATGTCCACGAAGCGGACGGACGGGGCGGCCTCGGCGGCCGGTGCCAGGCCGACGACGGTTCCCGCGACCAGCGCCGCCGATACGGCTCCGGCGGCTGCGGTGCGCAGAGCGGTGCGACCGTGCCCGCCCGTCGCCCGCCACGGCCCTGTTCGATGGTGCTTCGCGCCGCCCTCTTGAATCATGGGTCACTCCTTCACTCGTGTCAGTGCAAAGTGACCCGACGGTAACCTTTCGGCCTTACCGCAGGTAACCCGTCGGTAAGTTACGTACGGGTAAAGATTGTTGAACCGCTTACGGCGCCTCGGCGGTCTCGGGCTCCGGCAGGGGAGCCCGTGCCGCCCGGGTCACGTCGGCCACCAGCTCCACCACGTCGGGGCCGTACGCATGCGAGTTGACCACCTTCAGCAGCAGCACGAAGGAGCCGGTGCCGTACTTGCGGGCCAGCCGTTCGTGGTTGCGGGCGAGATAGCGCGTCGCGGCCTGGTTGGTGATCGCCCGCTGACCGCAGAACAGGAACACCGGCCGGCCGTCCCGCCGGGTGTTCGCCGTCAGCCGGGCGAGCAGCACGTATTCGCTGACGCCCCGGTCCATGCGGTACTGCTCGCCGCCGATGCGGAACGCGCCGCGCTCCTGTCCGGGTTCAGTGTCCACGTTCACCCGCACACCGGGCAGGAGCGAGGACAGGTGCGCGGCCATGCGGCGATTCGAGGAGGGGCCGCCGAGGCAGAACTCCGTGCGCTCGCCGAAGCCCTGCTGGGCGGCGTCGTGCGCGACCACCTGGGCATGCGCGTTGCAGTCCTTGATGAGGGCGGACAACTCCAGCAGAGCGAAGACGTCATGCCGGGTCACCGTCAGTTCCGGACCGCCCGCGTCGCGGTTGACCACCAGCAGCGACTCCGAGTTGTCCGGCATCCCGAAGAACGCCTGCTTGCGCCGCAGCCGGCGCTTCCACAGATACGTCCGGGACAGCCAGCCGAGCGCGGCGGAGACGCCGGCGGCTATGACCCCCAGGACGATGTTGCGCACGTCGTCGTTCATGGCCGCGCATGGTAGCGGGCCCGGGCGACGGCTACGGTGGCCAGGCGTACTGTCGGTAGTGCGGCAATCCGGTTACGCTGCGCGGACTGTCCCGACGGGAGGTTCGGATGGGTCGTCCTGGTACGCGGAAACTGGCGGTCCTGGCGGTCTCGGCCGCCGTGGTGTCGATGGGGGCGGCGGCGCCACCCGCCGCGACAACGGACAAGACGGCCGGCAAGGTTCCCGTGGCCGTCGGCTACGGCGGTGCCGTAGCCAGCGTCGACCCGGACGCCTCGGCCGCCGGTATCGAGGTGCTCAAGCGCGGTGGCAACGCCGTCGACGCGGCCGTCGCCACCGCCGCCGCGCTCGGCGTCACCGAGCCCTACTCCGCCGGCATCGGCGGAGGCGGCTACTTCGTCTACTACGACGCCCGGACCCGTACGGTCCACACCATCGACGGCCGCGAGACCGCGCCGCTGTCCGCCGACGCCGACCTGTTCACGGAGAGCGGCAAGCCGCTCGCCTTCGCCGACGCCGTCAGCAGCGGCCTGAGCGTCGGCACCCCGGGCACGCCCGCCACCTGGCAGAAGGCGCTGGACGAGTGGGGCAGCAAGAGGCTCGGCACGGTCCTGAAGCCCGCCGAGCGGATCGCCCGCGACGGCTTCACGGTGGACGACACCTTCCGTTCGCAGACCGCGGCCAACGAATCCCGGTTCCGCTACTTCCCGGACACCGTCAAGCTGTTCCTGCCGGGCGGAAAGCTGCCCGTCGTCGGCTCCACCCTCAAGAACCCCGAACTCGCCCGCACCTACGAGCAACTGGGCCGCGAGGGCGTCGGCGCCGTCTACCGCGGCGACATCGGCGACGACATCGTCAAGACGGTCGAACACCCGCCGGTGGACCCCGCCTCCGGCTGGAACGCCCGCCCCGGCAAGCTCGCCGAGAAGGACCTCGCCGTCTACCGCGCCAAGCTCCAGGCGCCCACCAGGACGTCGTACCGCGGCCTGGACGTGTACTCCATCGCGCCGTCCTCCTCAGGGGGCACGACGGTCGGTGAGGCCCTCAACATCCTGGAGAACACCGACCTCTCCAAGGCGAGCCAGGCACAGTACCTGCACCACTTCATCGAGGCGAGCCGGATCGCCTTCGCCGACCGCGGCCGCTGGGCCGGCGACCCCGCCTTCGAGGACGTACCGACGAAGCAGCTGCTGTCCCAGCGGTACGCCGACTCGCGGGCCTGCCTGATCAAGGACGACGCGGTGCTCAGCAGCCCGCTGGCGCCCGGCGACCCGCGCCACCCGGCGGCCTGCGGCCAGGGCGGCACGGCGGCCCCCACGACCTACGAGGGCGAGAACACCACCCACCTCACCGTGGCGGACAAGTGGGGCAACGTCGTCGCGTACACGCTCACCATCGAGCAGACCGGCGGCAGCGGCATCACCGTGCCCGGCCGGGGCTTCCTGCTCAACAACGAGCTGACCGACTTCTCCTTCGCCCCGGCCAACCCGGCCGTGCACGACCCGAACCTGCCGGGCCCGGGCAAGCGGCCGCGCTCCTCGATCTCCCCGACGATCGTCCTGGACCGGCACGACCGGCCCGTGGTGGCCGTCGGTTCGCCCGGCGGCGCGACCATCATCACCACCGTGCTCCAGACGCTCACCGGGTTCCTGGACCGGAACCTGCCGCTGGTCGACGCCATCGCCGCACCGCGCGCCAGCCAGCGCAATGCCGCCCAGACCGAACTCGAACCGGCCCTGTACAACGGCGACCTGAGGGCGCAGCTGGAGGCGCTCGGGCACAGCTTCAAGCAGAACCCGGAGATCGGCGCGACGACCGGTGTGCAGCGGCTGCCGGGCGGGAAGTGGCTCGCCGCCGCCGAGAAGGTACGGCGCGGCGGCGGCTCGGCGATGGTGGTGAAGCCGGCGCCGTAGCGACCGCTGGTCTCACACCTCGGGTAGCGACCGCAGGTCTCACACCTCGGGTGCGGGCGGCCGGTCGCGACCGTGGGTCTTACAACTCGGGTGCGGGCGGCCGGCTTTCCGCGCTGCGGAAGTCCAGCCGCCCGTCCGCGACGTCCACCGTCACCCGGCCGCCCTCGGAGACCGTGCCGTTCAGCAGCAGCCGGGACAGCTGGTTGTCCACCTCCCGCTGGATGGTGCGGCGCAGCGGCCGGGCGCCGTACTCCGGCTGGTAGCCGCGCTCGGCGAGCCAGTCGACGGCCGCGCTCGTGAACTCGACCGTGACGCCCTGCCCGTCCAGCAGCCGCCGGGTGTTCTCCAGCAACAGGTCGGTGATCTGCCGCAGTTGCTCGCTCGTCAGCTGCCGGAAGACCACGATCTCCTCGATGCGGTTGAGGAACTCCGGCCGGAAGTGCTCGCGCAGCGGCCTGAGGATCCGCTCCCGCCGCGCCTCCTCGTCCGCCTCCGCGCCCCCCGGGCCGAACCCGATCCCGCCACCGCCCCGGGTGATCGCCTCGGAGCCCAGGTTGCTGGTCATCACGATGACCGTGTTGGTGAAGTCCACCGTCCGGCCCTGGGAGTCGGTGAGCCGGCCGTCGTCCAGCACCTGGAGCAGGATGTTGAAGACGTCCGGGTGCGCCTTCTCCACCTCGTCCAGCAGGAGCAGCGAGTACGGGTGCCTGCGCACCACCTCGGTGAGCTGCCCCGCCTCCTCGTGGCCGACGTACCCGGGCGGCGCGCCCACCAGCCGGGAGACGGTGTGCCGCTCCTGGTACTCGCTCATGTCGAGCCGGACCATCCGGTCCTCGCTGCCGAACAGCGCCTCCGCGAGAGCCCGGGCCAGCTCTGTCTTGCCGACGCCGGTCGGCCCGAGGAAGAGGAAGCTGCCGATCGGCCGGTTGGGGCTCGCCAGCCCCGCACGGGACCGCAGGACCGCCTCCGCCACCACGGCGACCGCCTCCTCCTGGCCGACCACTCGCTGGTGCAGGTGCTCCTCCAGGCCGAGCAGCCGTTCCTTCTCCTCCTGGGTCAGCCGGCTGACCGGGATGCCGGTCTGCCGGGACACCACCTCGGCGATGGCCTCGGCCGTCACCTCCAGCTGCCCCTCGTCGGCCTTGTCGTCGTCGCTGGCCCGGGCGATCCGCTCCTTCAGCTCGCCGATCCGGTCGCGCAGCTCCTTGGCCTTGTCGTAGTCCTCGTCCGCGACCGCCTGGTCCTTGTCCCGGACCAGCTGTTCGACCTCGCGCTCCATCGCGCGCACGTCCGTGCCCTTGGTCCGGGCGCCGAGCCGGACCCGTGCGCCGGCCTGGTCGATCAGGTCGATCGCCTTGTCCGGCAGCCGCCGGTCGGTGAGATACCGGTCCGACAGCTCGACGGCGGCGACCAGTGCCTCGTCGGTGTACTGGACCTGGTGGTGGGCCTCGTACCGGTCGCGCAGCCCGCGCAGGATCTCGATCGTGTCCTCGATGGTCGGCTCCGGCACCAGGATCGGCTGGAAGCGGCGGGCCAGCGCCGCGTCCTTCTCGATCCGCCGGTACTCCTCCAGCGTGGTCGCGCCCACGATGTGCAGCTCGCCCCGGGCGAGGGCGGGCTTGAGGATGTTCCCGGCGTCCATCGCGCCGCCCTCCCCGCCCGAACCCGCGCCGACGACGGTGTGCAGCTCGTCGATGAACACGATCAGCCGGTCGGAGTGGGCGCGGATCTCCTCCACGATGTTGTTCAGGCGCTCCTCGAAGTCGCCCCGGTAACGGGTACCGGCCACCACCCCGGTGAGGTCCAGGGATACGACCCGGCGGCCCGCCAGGACGTCCGGCACGTCCCCGTCCGCGATCCGCTGGGCCAGGCCCTCCACGATGGCCGTCTTGCCGACGCCCGCGTCACCGATGAGCACCGGGTTGTTCTTGCCGCGCCGGGACAGCACCTCGATGGTCTGCTCGATCTCCATGTCCCGGCCGATGACCGGGTCGATCCGGTCCTGCCGGGCCAGTTCGGTCAGGTCACGGCCGTACTTGTCCAGGGTCGGCGTGCCGGTGGGCCGCTGCCGCTCCGGGCGGGGCTGGGTGCTCTCCTGGGCCTCGGGCGGGAGCGCGCCCGCCGAGAACCGGGCCGCGTGCAGGATGTGCCCGGCCGCCGAGTCCGGATTCGCGGCCAGCGCGCTCAGCACATGCTCCGGCCCGATGTACCCGGCGCCGCTGGCCCGGGCCATGTCGTGCGCGTCCAGCAGGGCCCGCTTGACGGCCGGGGTCAGCGACAGCGAGGTCGGCGGCGGCACCTCGCCCGGCGGATGCTGGACCGGGCCCGCCCGGTCGTCGATCTCCGTCGCGAGCGAGTCCGGGTCCGCGCCCGCCCGGCTCAGCAGGCTCCGGGTGGGCTCCGTCGACACGGCCGCGCGCAGCAGGTGCTGGGTGTCCAGGTCC
This sequence comes from Streptomyces sp. NPDC036984, assembly GCF_055607665.1. NCBI lineage: Bacteria > Bacillati > Actinomycetota > Actinomycetes > Kitasatosporales > Streptomycetaceae > Streptomyces > Streptomyces sp. NPDC036984. The sequence goes on along the minus strand of NZ_JBVJRL010000012.1, from coordinate 188,406 downwards.
CGGCTGCCGTGCTCGGCGGCGTACTGGGCGGCTCCTCTGACCAGCTCCCGGGCCGGCTGGCTGAGCAGGCGGCCGATGTCGATGTGGCGGCGCCCCTGCGCTCCGCCGACGGCTCCGCCGAAGAAGCGGGCCAGGAATTCACCGAAGGGGTCAGGAGGGTAGCCGTTGGTCATGGCGTTCCGTTCCTTCGCTGGCGACGTGCGGAGCGGCCGGGTAACCCGGGTGCGGGCTGTCCATGCCCACGATGACACGAGCTTTCGCGAAGGGCATGTGCAGGAACGCCCAAGTGAAGAGGTGCTTGCGCAGGTCGCGCGGGTGCGGATGGGATGGGTCCTCAGCGGTTTTCCCTTGCGGTCAGGATCCTGGGACCGTTCTCCGTGATCGCCACCGTGTGCTCCACGTGGGCCGCCCGGGAGCCGTCGCTCGTGCGCAGGGTCCAGCCGTCGTCCGCCGCGTGGTACGCGTCCCCGCCGCCCGCGATCAGCATGGGCTCGATGGCGAGGACCATGCCGGGCCGGAGCGGGAGGCCGCGGCCGGGGCGGCCCTCGTTCGGCACCTCGGGGTCCTCGTGCATACGGCGGCCCACGCCGTGGCCGCCGAAGCCGTCCGGGATGCCGTAGCCGGCCGTACGGCAGATCCGGCCGACGGCGTGGGCGATGTCGCCGATGCGGTTCCCGGCCACGGCCGCCTCGATGCCCGCCGCCAGCGCCCGCTCGGCGGTCTCGATCAGCCGCAGGTCCGCCGGGCGAGGGCGGCCCACCACGAAGCTGACCGCCGAGTCGCCGGCCCAGCCGTCCAGTACGGCGCCGCAGTCGACGGAGAGCAGGTCGCCGTCGCGCAGGCGGTACCGGGTGGGGATGCCGTGCACGATCGCGTCGTTCACCGAGGTGCAGATCACGGCCGGGAAGGGGGTCGGGGCGAAGGAGGGGCGGTAGCCGAGGAACGGCGAGGACGCACCCGCCTCCCGCAGCACCTCCCGGGCCACCTCGTCCAGCTCCAGCAGTGAGACGCCGACGCGGGCGGCCTCCCGTACGGCCGTCAGGGCCCGACCCACGACCCGGCCGGCCGCGTGCATCGCGTCGATGGACGTGTCCGTCTTCAGTTCCACCATGCCAATTACTATACCGGCTTTTAATGGGGTGGGGTGGCGGGCAGAATGGGGGCATGGTGCGCACCCCCCTCACCCCCGAAGAGCGTGAACGCGGCGAGCGGCTCGGGCGGCTGCTGCGCGAGGCGCGCGGCGGCCGGAGCATGACCGAGGTCGCCGCCGCGGCGGGCGTCTCGGCCGAGACGCTCCGCAAGATCGAGACGGGACGGGCGCCGACGCCGGCGTTCTTCACCGTGGCCGCACTGGCGGGCGCCCTCGGCCTGTCGCTGGACGAAGTCGTCGCCCGGTGTGCGCTGGTGGTCGTCTGAGGGGCGCCGCGCATCGGTCGGGATCCCGCAATGAGCTGTCCGCGCGCTGCCGGAAAACTCTGCGTAGCAAGCCCGTAACACACCTGGTGTTGCCTACCGGACGGAGTGCTGGCGGTCGGGCGGGAGCTGGGCGATGGCTGTGGAACAACTCCCCGTGGCGGTGCGGGAGTTCGCGAGCTACCTGGACGGCCTCCTGGCGCGCCTCGATCCGCGTGGCGGCTGGAGCGGGGTCTTCTGGCAGCGGGACCCCGAGGGGATGCGGGCCTGCCTGGACGGCCGCGAGGTGCCCCCGTGGGACGTCGTGGAGGCGCTGCTGGGGGACCTGGGCGCGGCGTACGGGCCCGCCGTCGCGGCGGCAGAGCGGGACCGGGCCCGCGCACTGCACGCCGCCGCGCTCACCGCGTACGACACCCGGCCCGGCGCCCGGGACGCCCTGGCCGACCGGCTCGACGTCATGCTCCGCGAGCAGCGGTACGCCGCCGAACGCCAGGCCGAACTGAGCCGCCTGCTGTCCGCGCCGGCCTCCGAGGAGGAGGCCCAGTCCCTCCGCCTCGACCTCGCCTGGGCCCGGGACGACCACGACCGCGCCACCGCCCGCTGCGCCGAACTCCGCGCTCGCCTCTCCCGCTTGGACCACCGGGTGACGCCCGGGGTGTGGGGTGCTCCCGGCGCAGAGGGGCCGCGTACCGAGCGGGTCGCCGGTGTCCGTCACTCCGGGGAGGGGGGCGGCCGGGTCGCTGATGGCGGTCGGGTGGGGCACGTTGCCCGGGAAGAGCAGGACTCCGGCGCGTCCGTGCAGGGGGGCACGCGAGTCGGAGAGGGCACCGGCGCGAGCGCGGGGGAGGGTGCGCGTGGCGGGTGGGGTGTTGATGGGGGGTCGGTGGGGGGTGCGGGGCATGGCGAGCAGGGTGCCGGCGCGAGCGCCGGGCAGGGCGTGCATGGCGGGTGGGGTGCCGAGGGGGGTCCGGTCGCTTCTGCCGTGGACCCCGCCAAGTCCCGCAAGCGGCGCCGTGGCAGTGCGCGGTTCGCCGGAATGGCCGAGGAGGAGGGGGGTGCCCCGGTCGTCGTGCCGCGGGAGCCCGCGCCGCCCGATGCCGCGGAGGGGCGTCGTGCGCCGCGCGGGGCCCGGTTCGCCGGGGCCGGGGAGCCCGGCGAGCCGGCGCCGCCCGACGCCGGGGTGGTGGACGAGGAGGCCGGCGCCGTGGTCGCCGGGGCCGTCGCGCGGCTGGCGCGGCTGCGGGCCGAGGGACGCAGTGGGGAGGCGCACGTGCTGCTGGTCGAGGCCACGCAATGGCCCGCCGGCCGGCTGCCGCTGCTCGCGGACGCCCTGCATCGGGCCGGGCTGGGTGCCGACTGGACCACGCTGCTGTGGGAGGCCGCCGCGCTGCCCGCCGAGCGGCTGGTCGCCGCCGCCGACGCGCTCGCCGCGGCCGGCCGGGACGGCGACGGCCGGCAGATGCTGCGGCAGGGCGTGGCGCGGCCCGCGGACCAGATCGGCGCGGCCGTGCTGCGGCTGGACGGCGAGGGGCGGCGCCGGGAGGTGCGGGCTCTGCTGGACGCCTACGTACGCGTCCGCGCCCCCGAGGAGGCCGCCCGGTGCGTCGCCGCCGACCCCCGGCGCCTCGTGCCCCTGCTGCTGGAGGCCGCGCTCGGCGTATCCGACGAGCGGCAGTGGGACCTCGTGCACGCGCTGCGCGTCGCCGGGCACACCACGTGACCGGAGGCGGTCGGCAGCGTCCCGATCTGCCCCGATCCGCCCCCTCGGCCGGAGGACAGGCTCACCCACAGGAGTGTGAAACGTGATCGACTCCGCGGGTTGACGACGATGGTCTTGGCAAGGGCCTCGCGGAGGCTTACGTTCGTGCCTCTACGGCCTGCTCTACGGGCGTAGAGGCTCTGACGTCGTGTCGAAGGAGCAGCTCATGGCCAACGTCGTCCGCGCCGCTCTGGTCCAGGCCACCTGGACCGGCGACACCGAGTCCATGGTCGCGAAACACGAGGAGCACGCCCGCGAGGCGGCCCGCCGGGGCGCGCGGATCATCGGATTCCAGGAAGTTTTCAACGCGCCCTACTTCTGCCAGGTCCAGGAGCCGGAACACTACCGCTGGGCCGAGCCGGTGCCCGACGGGCCGACCGTCCGCCGTATGCGGGAGCTGGCGCGCGAGACCGGCATGGTGATCGTCGTACCGGTCTTCGAGGTCGAGCAGTCCGGCTTCTACTACAACACCGCGGCGGTGATCGACGCCGACGGGACCTACCTCGGCAAGTACCGCAAGCACCACATCCCGCAGGTCAAGGGCTTCTGGGAGAAGTACTACTTCAAGCCCGGCAACCTGGGCTGGCCCGTCTTCGACACGGCCGTCGGCAAGGTCGGCGTCTACATCTGCTACGACCGGCACTTCCCCGAAGGCTGGCGTCAACTCGGCCTGAACGGCGCCCAGCTGGTGTACAACCCGTCGGCCACCCACCGGGGGCTGTCCGCCTACCTGTGGCAGCTGGAGCAGCCCGCCGCGGCCGTCGCCAACGAGTACTTCGTCGCCGCCATCAACCGGGTGGGCCAGGAGGAGTACGGCGACAACGACTTCTACGGGACGTCGTACTTCGTGGATCCGCGCGGGCAGTTCGTGGGCGAGCCGGCAAGCGACAAGACCGAGGAACTCCTCGTCCGCGACCTGGACTTCGACCTCATCGAGGAAGTGCGGCAGCAGTGGGCCTTCTACCGCGACCGCCGCCCCGACGCCTACGAAGGGCTGGTGCAGCCGTGAACGACCTGTACTCCCGCCACCGCAGGGTCATGCCCGACTGGCTCGCCCTGTACTACGACGACCCGATCGAGATCACCCACGGCGACGGGCGCCACGTCTGGGACTCCGCCGGCCGCAGGTACCTGGACTTCTTCGGCGGCATCCTGACGACGATGACCGCGCACGCGCTGCCCGAGGTGACCAAGGCGGTCAACGAGCAGGCCGGCCGGATCATCCACTCCTCCACCCTCTACCTCAACCGGCCGATGGTGGAACTCGCCGAGCGGATCGCCCAGGTGAGCGGCATCCCGGACGCCCGGGTGTTCTTCACGACCTCCGGCACCGAGGCCAACGACACCGCCCTGCTGCTCGCCACCGCCCACCGGCACAGCAACACCGTCCTGGCCATGCGCAACAGCTACCACGGCCGGTCCTTCAGCACGGTCGGCATCACCGGCAACCGCGGCTGGTCCCCGACCTCGCTCTCCCCGCTCCAGACCCTGTACGTCCACGGCGCCGTGCGCACCCGCGGGCCGTACGCCCACCTCGACGACCGCGCCTTCATCGACGCCTGTGTCGCCGACCTGAAGGACATCCTCGGCCACACCCGGCCGCCCGCCGCGCTGATCGCCGAACCCATCCAGGGCGTCGGCGGGTTCACCTCCCCGCCCGACGGACTGTACGCGGCCTTCCGCGAAGTGCTGAACGCGCACGGGATCCTGTGGATCGCGGACGAGGTGCAGACCGGCTGGGGCCGCACCGGCGAGCACTTCTGGGGCTGGCAGGCGCACGCCCGCAGCGGCCCGCCGGACATCGTCACCTTCGCCAAGGGCATCGGCAACGGCATGTCCATCGGCGGGGTCATCGCCCGCGCCGAGATCATGAACTGCCTGGACGCCAACAGCATCTCCACCTTCGGCGGCACCCAGCTCACCATGGCCGCCGGTCTCGCCAACCTCACCTATCTGCTGGAGCACGACCTCCAGGGCAACGCACGACGGGTCGGCGGACTGCTCATCGAGCGGCTGCGGGCCGTCGCCGTCCAGCTGCCCGGCGTGCGGGAGGTGCGCGGACGCGGACTGATGATCGGCATCGAGCTGGTGAAACCGGGCACCGACGAGGCCGATCCGCAGGCGGCCGCCGCCGTGCTGGAGGCGGCACGGGAGAGCGGGCTGCTCATCGGCAAGGGCGGCGGGCACAACACCAGCGCCCTGCGGATCGCCCCGCCGCTGTCGCTCACCGTCGCCGAGGCCGAGGAGGGCGCGGCGATCCTCGAACGCGCGCTGCGGAGCACGTACGAGAGCGGCTGAGCCACCCCCAGCACGCCGTCGGGGAGTACGCACGAGAGAACAGGTGTACGGCCATGACCACCACCCCGGAGTCCCGGCACACCGGGCGGCAGCCACCCGAACCCGCCCTCTCCGTGCGCCAGGTGCTGACCCTGGAGCGGGTGCTCGCCGGGGAGCCCGAGGTGGTGGCCGGTGCGGGAGGTCTCGACCGGGCGGTGCGCTGGGTGCATGTCGCCGAGGCCGCCGACGTCGGGGTGATGCTCAGCGGCGGCGAGATGGTGCTCACCACCGGGGTGCTCCTCGCCGGTGACGAGGCCAAGCAGGCCGAGTACATCCAGTCCCTGCACCGCGCGGAGGCCGCCGCCGTCGTCCTCGGCCTCGGGCGGGCCTTCCCCGCGCCGCCCGAGGTGATGCGGCGGGCCGCCGAGCGGTGCGGGCTGCCCCTGGTCGTGCTGCACCGGCCGTTCCCCTTCGCCGAGCTGACCGAGGAGGTCCAGTCCCGGCTGGTACGGCACAAGTTCGCCGCCGTCAGCCTGTCGGAGACCGTCCGCACCGCCCTGACCGGGCTGATCACGGCCGGTGCTCCGCTCCAGCGGCTGCTGGACGAGGTCGCCCGGCACAGCGGCTGCCCGGTGGTCCTCACCAACCTCGCCCACCGGGTCCTCGCCACGGCGGGGGAGCGGCCCGCGGTGGACGACGTACTGCGCGACTGGGAGCGGATCGCCCGGCAGGCCGGGGCCGCCGCGGGCGACGAGTGGATCAGCGCCGAGCTGGGCGGGCGCGGGGAGCGCTGGGGCCGGCTGCTGCTGTGCGGCTACCGGGGCGGGACGACCACCGGGCGGCTGCTCGCCGACCGGGCCGCCGAGGCGCTGGTCCTGCACCGCATGCTCGCCGGCGGCTCCGCGCAGAGCTGGGAGGAGCAGTCCGCACAGAGCCTGCTGACCGACCTCGTCTCCGGTGTCGTACCGGCCCGGCAGCTGCTGCCCCGGGCCCGGGCGGCGGGGCTGCCGGTCAACCGGCGCACCTTCGTCCCGCTCGTCGTACCCGGTGCCGATCCGGCCGGACTAGACCGGCTGCTGCGGGTGCTGGGGCTGTCCGGGCTGGTCGCCGAGCCGGCCGGCGGCGCCACCGCCGTGCTGCTCAGCCTCGCCCGCGACCAGGACGCCGAGGCGCTCACCGCGCACTTCGCGGCCCGGCTGCGCGGCGCTCCCGGGGCCGGGCCCGCGGTGGTCGCCGCCGCCGATCCACGCACCTGCTGGGACGACGTCCCGGCCGGGCTGCGCGAGGCCCGGCATGTCGCCGACGCCGTCGCCGACTCCGCCGCCGCGCTCGACCTGCCGGCCGTCGTGCGCCTCAAGGACGTCCATCTGCGCGGACTGATCCGGCTGCTGCGCGATGACCCGCAGGTGCAGTCCTTCGCCGAGCGCGAGCTGGACGGGCTGCTCGGCGAGGCCGACCCGGAACTCCTCGGCGTCCTGCGGACCTACCTCGCGACCGGCCGCAACAAGTCCCGCACCGCCCAGCTCCACCATGTCTCCCGGCCCGCCCTCTACCGCCGCCTGGAAGCCATACAGGCCCGCCTCGGCGTCGACCTGGACGATTTCGAACAGGCGGCCTCCGTACACATCGCGCTCCTCGCGCACGACGCGCAACAGCGGTGAAACATGCGACGACCTGCGACAACGGCGGTGAAACATGAGACCGCGCACACGTGACACGGTGGCACGCCGACCACCCGCGGACGTGACACGCTGCCCATCGAACCGGCCCTTCCGGCTTTCTAGGCTCACCGCACACCGACCTACCGGAGGTCCCGATGAGCCGAGTGATCCGTGCCGCCCTCTTCCAGACCGCCTGGACCGGCGACAAGGAATCCATGATCCAGGTCCACGAGCAGGCGGCCCGCGACGCCGCCGCCCAGGGCGCCCAAGTCCTCTGCTTCCAGGAGCTGTTCTACGGCCCGTACTTCTGCCAGGTCCAGGACAAGGCGTTCTACGAGTACGCCGAGCGGATCCCGGAGGGCCCGACCGTCCGGCGCTTCCAGTCCCTCGCCCGCGAGCTGGGCATCGTCCTCGTCCTGCCCATGTACGAGGAGGAGCAGCCGGGCGTGCTGTACAACACCGCGGCGGTGATCGACGCGGACGGCTCCTACCTCGGCAAGTACCGCAAGACCCACCTCCCCCAAGTCCGGGGATTCTGGGAGAAGTTCTACTTCCGCCCGGGCAACAGCGGCTGGCCCGTCTTCGACACCGCCGCCGGCCGGATCGGCGTCTACATCTGCTACGACCGCCACTTCCCGGAGGGCTGGCGGGCGTTGGGCCTCGCCGGTGCCGAGATCGTCTTCAACCCCTCGGCCACCTCGCGCGGCCTGTCCCGCTATCTGTGGCAGCTGGAGCAGCCGGCGGCGGCGGTTGCCAACGAGTACTTCGTCGGCGCGATCAACCGGGTCGGCGTGGAGGACCTGGGCGACAACGACTTCTACGGCACCACGTACTTCGTGGACCCCGAGGCCCAGTTCGTCGGCGAGGTCGCGAGCGACAAGGAGACCGAACTCGTCGTCCGCGACCTGGACCTGGCCACACTCCGCGAGGTCCGCGACCGCTGGCAGTTCTACCGCGACCGGGAGCCGGGGACCTACGGACCGCTGACGGCGCCGTAGGGCGCCCCGAAGGGGCGCGGGGAGCTGCGCGACAAGCCCCCAACGACCCGCACGCGACCACGAAGGAGAGGGCCCCATGACCCGCCGTACCGTCATCCGCGGTGGTCTCGTCATCACCGCGTCCGACGAGATCCACGCCGACGTCCTGATCGAGGACGCCCGCGTCGCCGCCCTCGCGGCGTCCGGCACCCCCGCCGCCGAGGCGTTCACCGCCGACCGGGTCATCGACGCCACCGGGAAGTACGTCATCCCGGGCGGCGTCGACGCCCACACCCACATGGAGCTGCCGTTCGGCGGCACCTCCGCCTCCGACACCTTCGAGACCGGCACCCGGGCCGCCGCCTGGGGCGGTACGACGACCATCGTGGACTTCGCGGTGCAGGGCGTCGGCCACACCCTGCGCGAGGGCCTGGACACCTGGCACGCCAAGGCCGAGGGCAACTGCGCGATCGACTACGCCTTCCACATGATCGTCTCCGATGTGAACCAGGAGACGCTCAAGGAGATGGACCTCCTGGTCGAGGAGGGGGTGACGAGCTTCAAGCAGTTCATGGCCTACCCGGGGGTCTTCTACTCCGACGACGGGCAGATCCTGCGCGCCATGCAGCGCTCCGCCGAGAACGGTGGGCTGATCATGATGCACGCCGAGAACGGCATCGCCATCGACGTGCTGGTGGAGCAGGCGCTCGCCCGCGGCGAGACCGACCCCCGCTATCACGGCGAGGTCCGCAAGGCCCTGCTGGAGGCCGAGGCCACCCACCGCGCCATCCGCCTCGCCCAGGTCGCCGGCGCCCCGCTGTACGTCGTGCACGTCTCGGCCATGGAGGCGGTCGCCGAGCTGGCACGGGCCCGCGACGAGGGACTGAACGTCTTCGGCGAGACCTGCCCGCAGTACCTGTTCCTGTCCACCGACAACCTCGCCGAACCCGGCTTCGAGGGCGCCAAGTACGTGTGCAGCACACCGCTGCGGCCGCGTGAACACCAGGCGCGGCTGTGGAGGGGACTGCGGACCAACGACCTCCAGGTCGTCTCCACCGACCACTGCCCCTTCTGCTTCGTGGGCCAGAAGGAGCTGGGCCGCGGCGACTTCTCCAGGATTCCCAACGGGCTGCCGGGTGTGGAGAACCGCATGGACCTGCTCCACCAGGCGGTCGTGGACGGGCACATCTCCCGCCGCCGCTGGATCGAGATCGCCTGTGCCACCCCGGCCCGGATGTTCGGCCTGTACCCGAAGAAGGGCACCATCACCCCGGGCGCCGACGCGGACGTCGTCGTCTACGACCCGCACGCCGAGCAGGTGATGTCCGCCGAGACCCACCACATGAACGTCGACTACTCGGCGTACGAGGGCACACGCGTCACCGGCCGTGTCGAGACGGTTCTGTCGCGCGGCGAACTCGTCATCGACCAGCGGGAGTACACCGGACGCGCCGGGCACGGCGTCTACACCCCGCGCTCCACCTGTCAGTACCTCACCTAGGAGTGCCCGCTATGGACTTCGGACTCGTCCTCCAGACCGACCCACCGGCCTCCCGCGTCATCAGCCTGATGAAACGGGCCGAGCGCAACGGCTTCACGTACGGATGGACCTTCGACTCCGCCGTGCTCTGGCAGGAGCCCTTCGTGATCTACAGCCAGATCCTGGCCAACACCTCGAAGCTCAAGGTGGGCCCGATGGTCACCAACCCGGGCACCCGCACCTGGGAGGTCACCGCCTCCACCTTCGCCACCCTCAACGACATGTTCGGCAACCGGACCGTCTGCGGCATCGGCCGCGGCGACTCCGCGATGCGCGTGGCCGGCCGCAAACCCAACACCCTCGCCCGGATCAGCGAGGCGATGAAGGTCATCCGCGCCCTCGGCCGCGGCGAGGAGGCCGACCTCGGCGGCACGAAGATCCGGTTCCCGTGGATCAAGGAGGGCGCCGAACTCCCCGTCTGGATGGCCGCGTACGGCCCGAAGGCGCTGAAGATGACCGGTGAGGAGGCCGACGGGTTCATCCTCCAGCTCGCCGACCTGTACCTGACCGAGTACATGGTGAAGGCCGTCAAGGACGCGGCCGTCGCCGCCGGCCGCGATCCGTCCGAGGTGCGCATCTGCGTCGCCGCCCCGGCGTACGTCACCGAGGACGATTCGCCCGAGGCCCTCGCCCACGCCCGCGAACAGTGCCGCTGGTTCGGCGGCATGGTCGGCAACCACGTCGCCGACCTGGTGTCCAAGTACGGCGCACACTCCGCCCAGGTCCCCGACGTACTCACCGACTACATCCAGGCACGGCAGGGCTACGACTACGCCCACCACGGGCGCAGCGGCAACCCGGACACCGCGTTCGTGCCCGACGAGATCGTGGACCGGTTCTGTGTCATCGGCCCGGCCGAGAAGCACATCGAGAAACTGACCGCGCTCCGCGCACTGGGCGTCGACCAGTTCGCGGTGTACGACATGCACGACGCCCAGGAGGCCACCATCGACGCCTACGGCACGACGGTGATCCCGGCCCTCCACGCCTGACCCCGTTCCCCGAGCCCCCACGCCCCTCTTGGTCTCCCCTCCCCGCCGTCCCGGGGAGGGGGCTGGTGCCCGCACGGCCTCTCCCGATCCGCCTCTCCCCGATTGGCCAGCCCATGACCGACACCGCTCCCACGGCCATACCGATATCCGGCCAGGTCACCCTCCCCGACGGGCGCGTGGAACTCGCCCCCGGCACGCCCCCGCCCAGCGGCCCCTACGCCAACGAGGACCTGCTCCCGGTCCCCGCGGCGAGACGCACCTGGACCACGTACAACTTCTCCGCCCTGTGGGTCGGCATGGCCCACAACACCGCGTCCTGGACCCTCGCCTCCGGGCTGATCGCGGTGGGCATGGACTGGAAGCAGGCGGTGTTCACCATCGCCCTCGCCAACCTGATCGTCCTGGTCCCGATGCTGCTGACCGGGCACGCGGGCCCCAAGTACGGCATCCCCTTCCCCGTCTTCGCCCGCGCCTCCTTCGGCGTGCGCGGCGCCAACCTGCCCGCCGTCGTACGGGCTTTGGTGGCGTGCGGCTGGTTCGGCATCCAGACCTGGATCGGCGGCGAGGCGATCTACTTCCTCGCCGGGAAACTGATCGGCGACAGCTGGTCGAACGCCGCGCACCTCGGCGGCCACGCGTGGACCATGTGGCTGTCGTTCGCGATCTTCTGGGCCGTCCAGGTCGCGATCATCCACCGGGGCATGGAGACCATCCGCCGCTTCGAGAACTGGGCCGCGCCCTTCGTCCTCGTCGGCGCGTTCGTGATGCTGTGGTGGATGAGCAGCAAGGCCGGCGGCGTCGGCCCGCTCTTCGACCAGCCGTCCAGGCTCGGCTGGGGCGGCGATTTCTGGAAGCTGTTCTGGCCCTCCCTCATGGGCATGATCGGCTTCTGGTCCACGCTGTCGCTGAACATCCCCGACTTCACCCGCTACGGCAGGAGCCAGCGGGCGCAGACCTGGGGCCAGGCCCTCGGTCTGCCGACCACCATGACCCTCTTCGCCTTCCTCTCGGTGCTGGTGACCTCCGGCTCGCAGGCGGTCTACGGCAAGCCGGTCTGGGATCCCGTGCAGCTGGCGGCCAAGACGGACAACGTGGCCGGGCTGCTGTACGCGCTCGTGACCGTCCTGGTGGCGACCCTGTCGGTGAACATCGCGGCCAATCTGGTCTCCCCGGCCTTCGACTTCTCCAACGTAGCTCCCCGCAAGGTGAGTTTCCGCGCCGGCGCCCTGATCACCGCGGTCCTCGCCGTGCTGATCTTCCCGTGGAAGCTGTACTCCGACCCGCAGGGCTACATCTTCACCTGGCTCGGCCTGGTCGGCGGCCTGCTCGGCACGGTCGCGGGCATCCTCGTCGCCGACTACTGGCTGCTGCGCCGCACCCGCCTGGACCTCGCCGACCTCTACCGGGCGGGCGGCCGCTACTGGTACGCGGGCGGCTGGAACTGGCGGGCGGTCGTCGCCTTCCTGGCCGGCGGTGTCCTCGCGGTCGGCGGGGCGAGCTTCGAGCCCCTCATCGACGGCCGCCCGGTCCCGGCGCTGTCCTCCCTCGCCGACTACGGCTGGGCGGTGGGCCTCGGCACCTCCCTGGTGCTCTACCTGACGCTGACCCTGGCCACGGGCCGGGACCGGCGAACCGGCTGAACGGCCGGCCGGGGGCGCCGGCCCCCGGCGCGGCGAGCGGCGGACGGGATCCGGCCGTCCGGTGCCGCGGCGGACCGGGCGGAAACCGGCCGGGAGCCGGGCGTTGTCCGGCAGGATGCCGGTGAGGTGCGCCGGACCCGGCTGCCGGCTCAGGGAAACGGGCACCATGGAGGCGGAGGGGATGACGCATGAGTGACGCCGGGACCGCACCCGTGGCCGACCGCGCCGCCGCCGCGCTCGCCCGCGCGGACGGGTTCTCCGTACCGGTCGAACCGGCGGCGTACCAGGGCCTGCGAGGACCGGAACTCGACGCTCTCACCGGCGAACTGGAGTCACTGTCAGCCGAGTCGACGGGCGCGGAGGGCGGTGCGGCAACGGCCGCCGCGGTGGCGGCACGGCTCGGCCGGTGCCGGGCCGTGCGGTTCCTCCTGGCTGGCGACCCGGCCGACCGGGAGCGGGCGCTGGCCCTGCTGACCGAGGCCCGTACCTCGGCCCTGCTCGGCGCGGAGCAGCGGGAGGCCGCCTACCGGGACCTCGTCGCCCTGGTCGGCTCGCGGATGGTGCGGCTGAGCGCCGATGTCACCGCCGAACCCTCGCACGGGATGACCACCGACCGGCTGCTGTCCTTCGTCACGCTCGGCAGTCCCCTCACCGAGGGCGGTCCGGGCCTGGTGGAGGACAGCGCCCTGCTCGTCCGGCTGCTGCTGGAGCGCGAGCACCCGCAGATGACGCCCCAACTCCGCGAGAGGCTGCGCACGTTCGGCGAGATGAGCGACGCGCTCCTGGCCGGTGACATGCGAACCGTCGTCCGCGGGGGCCGGCACATCCTCGACACCATGGCGGGCGCAGCGCTGCCGTCACCGCTCAGCTCCCTGCTGCCCTTGCTGCTCGGCCACATGGAGCATTCCCTCGCCGCGCCCGTGTCACAGCCGCAGGAGCCCGGCGGCACGCCGCCCGACGACGACACCGACACCTCCGTGCACGTCCGGCACACCATGACCCAGCTCCTGGCCATGGCCGAGGTGACGTCACCCGGGACCGTGGAGTCCCGGAACATGTCCGAGCTCCTCGCCGAACTGTCGGGAGAGCGAACCCAGGGGGAGGACGGCCGAGCCCCCCTGCCGTCCAGGATGGTCGCCGCCCTCGTCCATGTCGCCCTCGCCGTACGGACCGGCGACCTGGGCGGCTTCCGGGAGGCGCTCCGGCTGATGCACGAGGCGTCGGCGCACGGAGAACTCGACAGCCGCACACACGGCGAATGGCTGCGCACCGTGGTGCCCGGACTGCTCCTCGCGGCCGCCCTCACCGGCGGCAGCCTCCAGGACGAGGACATGGCCCGGGAGCTGTTCGAAGCCCTGCGGTGGGACGACGACCCCACGAGTGTCATCGCCGCCAACCTGCGCATGTGCGGGGAGGCCTTCCGCTGCCAGGTGCGGCTGACGTCCGCCCTGGACCGGGGCGACGCCAGGGCCGTCGAGGACGTCATCGACACCGTGTGCGAGCTGGAACTGGACGAGACCTACGACGCCGCCGAGGACTGGACCGGCGCCCTGACCGGCTTCGTTCTCGGTCTCGCCTACCTGGGCCGCGTCGTGCTCGCCACGACGGCGGAGGACCGGACCACCGAGCTGCGCGCGGCCGTGCACCACCTCCGGCGGGCCGTGGAGACGTCGGTCGACATGCCCGTCCTGCGCAGCCTCCTGGACATCACCTGGGCCCCGCTGATCACCCTCACCGCGATCGCCGAGTCGGACCCGAGCCGCATCGCCGACGGCGTACGGCGCGCCAGGGCCGCCCTGGAAACCGCCGGATTCACCTCCGACTTCCGGCCGCGGGCACGCGCCGGCATCGCGCTCGCCCTGGACACCCTGCACCTGTTCACCGGGGACGCCGAGGCGCTGGACGAGGCGATCGCCGAGCTGGCGCAGGCGCTGACGGAACTGCCCGACGGCGGGCCGGGCGGCGCCCGGCTCACCTGGGACCTGGCCGCGCTGCGCGCCAAGCGCGCCTCCCTGCGGGCCGGCGCGCCGGGCGCCGACGACGACCTGCGGGCCGCCGTCGGGCTCGCCCGCACCTCCCTGCGGCTCTCCGCCGACGACGTGCTGCTCCAGCAGGGCGTCGGCCGCGGCCTGCGCATCGCGCGCGCGGCGGCCGACCGGGGCCGCGCGGCGGCCTTCTGGGCGCTGCGCGCCGGACTCGCCGAGGAGGCGATCGGGTGTCTGGAGGCGGGCCGTTCCCTGGTGCTCGGCGCGGCGGCCGTCTCGGCGGGCGTCGCCGACCGGCTGGCGGCCCTCGGCGAGCGGGAACTGGCCGAGCGCTGGCGCGCCGCCGCCGACCCCGCCGGAGAGCCGGGCGACGACCGCTCCCTCCTGGAGCTGTCCGCCGACGCGGGCACCCCCGGTGAGCTGTGGAGCCGCTCCCCGCTGGAGGTGCTGGCCGCGGCCGGCGCGGGCGCTCCCGGCCTCCCCGGCGACCTGCGCCGCCGCTCGCTGGACGTGCTGCGGGCGCGGGACGGGGCCGGCGTACAGCCGGTGCTCGCCACCGTGAGCGACCTGCGCGCCGGGTTGCGGGCCACCGGGGCGGACGCGCTGCTGTACCTGGTTCCCGGCCTGGACACCGCGGACGGAGCCGTCCTGGCCGTGACCCGCGACGGCCCCGTCGAGGCGCTGTCCCTGCCCGCGCTGACCCCCGACGGCCGCCGGCCCGTCACCGCGTACCTGGCGGCCGGGGCGGACTTACAGGACCTGCTCGCCGCCGACGGCACCGCGGGCCCGAGGGACGGGGACAGTGCCGAACGGCGCCGCCGGCTGCGCGCCCTGGACGACATGTGCGCGTGGGCCGGCGAGGTCCTCGGCCCCGCCCTGGACCACCTCGGCCTGTGGGACCGCGCCCTCACCGAGGCCGGCTTCCGCACCCCCTCGGCGCCGGCCCCCGGCACCGACGCGGTACGCCTGGTCCTGGTCCCCTGCGGCGAGCTGGGCGTCGTACCGTGGCAGGCGGCCGTGCTGGAGCCGCCCGCCGGCCATGACGTGCCGCGTCCCGTCCGGGCCTGCGAGGTCGCCGTCCTCACACATGCCGCCTCCGGGCGGGAGTTCCTGCGCGCCGCGGCCCGCCGGCGCATGCCCCTCGCCGAGCGGCCGGCCCTGGTCTTCCACGGCGGTGCCGATCTGGAGTGGGCCGAGGAGGAGATCGACACGCTCGCGGCCGTCCTCTACCCGGGTGCGGTGATCCACCGCCCCTACGAGGACCCCGCCACCCCGGAGACGGTCCTCGCCCTGCTCGGCGCCCGGGCCGCCGCCCCCGCCACCCTGGTCCATATCGCCAGTCACGGCCTGGCCGGTCCTGACCCCACCCGGTCGGCCATCCGGCTGGCCGCGCCGGCCGGGGCCGGGACGTCGCCCGGCGCCGACGCGGAACTCACGCTGAGCACCCTGCTGGAGACGCCCGCCGAGGGCGACGCCTACCGCTCGGCCGGCCCCCTCGTGGTGTGCGGCGGCTGCGAGACGGACCTCACCACCCGCGACCACGACGAGGCCCTGACCGTCACCTCGGTCATGGTCCACCGGCTGGCCGCCGACGCCATCGGCTCCCGGTGGAAGGTCGACGACATGCGGTCGGAGCTGCTCATGCTCGTCCTGCACGATGCGCTCGCCCGCGGGCTGGCCCCGCCGGACGCGCTGCGCGCCGCCCAGCGCTGGATGCTCACCCCGCCGGACGAACGCCCGCCCGTCCCGGCGCTGAAGGGCATCGCGGCCCGCCGTCTCGCGGAGGACTTCCGCGACCGGCCCGACACCTGGGCGGCCTTCGTCCACCACGGCAATCCGGCACCGGCGGCACCCCGGCGAGAGAAGGGAGAACCCGTATGACAGCGGAGGACCTGCTGAAGCTCCTGGAGAGCCACTGGACCACGGTCATCACCGGGCTCGACGACGACGAACTGGCCCGACTCGCCGACGCACTGGGCGAGGTGAGGGAGCAGGCCGCCGTGCCGAACCCGCCGGGCGTCGAACGCGCCGTACGCCGGCTCAAGCGCACGCTGTCCGCACTGCCACCCGACCACCCCGTGTCCGAGGCGCTCGGCGGCGACCGCTACGCCGCCGGCCCCCGTGAACTGCCCGCCCTCACCACGGTCGACGCGGTGATCGACGTCCTCGGCACCCCGCCGCCCGACCCCGGTGAGCTGCTGCGGGCGGCCCGCCGGCGGCTCCTCGCCGTACCGGCGCTGACCGAGGACGAGCACGCCGCGCTGGCCGGGGCCGGGCACGACCCCGGACGCGCGGGGCTGATCCGGCTCCGCGACCCGGAGCGCGGCATCCGCTACCCCCGCTTCCAGTTCCGGCCCGGTACGGCCGAACCGCTGCCGGTCGTCCGCCGGATCAACGAGCTGCTCCGCGCGGACCGCGACCCCTGGGGAGCCGCCGACTGGTGGCTGGGCGGCAACCGGTGGCTGGGCGGCGTCCCCGCGGAGCTGCTCGGGTCCCTCCCCGACGACGCACTGGAACGCGCCGCCGCCGAACTGGTGGGAGCGTCCTGATGGGGGGCCAACTTCCGCCCCGGGGTGTCGCCATGAAACCGCGGCTCCACACCCTCCCGGCGGGCACCGTGCTGTGGCGGTGCCACGAGGAGCGGTACGCGGCCGCCGAGTTCAACCCGAACGTCGCGCACGAGTTCTTCAAGGGCAGCCGCTTCGACCCCACCGAGAAGGACCCCTACCCCTACCTCTACGCCGCCCTCGACCCGGTCACCGCACTCTCCGAAGTGCTGCTGCGCTCCGTGGAGTTCGGCGACGACGGGGTGCGCCAGATTCCCTGGGCGCAGGCGTCCCGGTACGTGCTCTCCGCCGTCCGCACCACGGCGGACCTCTTGCTGGTGGACCTCACGACCGCCGAGGGGCTGGCCGCCGCCTGGCAGGACGACTGGCTGATCGACACCGAGGAGTACGCCGGCACCCGCTACTGGGTCCGGGTGATCCGCGAACGCTGCGGCGAGGTGCAGGGGCTGTGGTGGACATCCAAACGGTGCCGGCCCCGTCCGGCGCTCCAGCTGTTCCAGGACCGCTGCCCGGACGCACCCCTCGACCCCCGTCCGCGGGAGTGCCTGCGGCTCGCGTCCACGGACGACGTACGCAAGGTCAACCGGCTGCTGGCACCTCTGCACGCGGTCGTCTCCAGCCCGGAGCGGTGACGAGCACGACGTGATCCGCCCCGGCCCTCCGAGGGGGGCCGGGGCGGTTCTGGTCCGGTGTTCCGAGGATCCTCAGCGGCCCCGCACCGGTGCCGGCAGCAGCGGCCAGTTCCGGGACAGGCGCATCGCCGACTCGGTGACGGCGGTGTCCTTCGAGGCCGTCATCACCCCGTCGAGATACTCGTGAGCGGCGGCCTCGTACAGCTGGCGGGCCGCGGCGATCCGCTCGTCGGCGGCCTCCCTGCGGTCCTCCTGCCGGGACTCGGCCGTCTCCTGCGCGGCCCGGGCCCGCTCGGTGGCGGCGACGCTCCGCTCGCGCCGCCCCAAGAGCTCCGCACGCCTTTCCACCGCCGTGCGGTACGCGTCGAGGAACGGGTGCTCCCGGAACAGCCCGAGCAGCAGGCCGACCCCGCCCGACAGCAGCAGCAGCGCGGTGAACAGCCAGGTCACCGTATGGGTCGTCAGGTGCAGCCGGTCCACCAGGGTGGTGGTGTCGGCGCCGCCGAGCCCGCGGAAGCCCGAGACGTCCTCGGCGGCGGCCGGAGTGTCGTGCTGCATCACGAACTTGGCGCGCAGTGTGCCGAGCAGCCAGGTCAGGCCGCCCCACACGCCGAGCAGCGAAAGCGCAGGGAGCCAGCCGCTGCGCGGCGATCCGGTCGCCGACCGCCACCGCAGCAGATGCCCCGCCAGGTGCGGCAGGATCAGCATGATCACGGCGGACGAGACGGCGAGCGTACCGGACATCAGGTCCCCACCCGTGCTGCCGACCCCGTGGAAGGGCTGGTACGCGACCCAGTACACCGGCACTTCGACGGCCATGATGACGAGCAGCAGGGTCAGGGTCAGCCAGCGGGGCAGACCGGGGCGGGTCTGCAGCCCCTCCCAGCCCTCGACCGACCCGATGCCGCCGGTCTCCCGGCGGGCGGCGCGGTACTCCTCCCGCAGCGTGGCGTTGGTGGCGGTGGCCGCCGTGGCCACCGACTGCCAGTCGTCGCCCGGGTCCGCGCCCTCCTCCTTGCCGGCCGCCTGCCCGGTTCCGTTCTCGTCCCTGGTGCGGACGGCCTGCGGTCCGTCCGGGTCCGGGAAGCGGGCGCGCAGCCAGCGGTCCTCCACCCGTTCGCGCAGCCGGTCCCGGAAGCGGAGCCAGCGTGAGGAACGGATCGCGAGGAGGTTGAGCTGGCGCCGGGCCGCTTCGATGTCCCGGTCGGCCTCCCGCAGCCGCTCGTCCAGGAGCCGGGTCTCGGTCTCGCCCGCCGTCACGTCGGAGGCCGCCTGGGCGTCCTGGAGCCGCGCCGTCTCCTCCCGCAGCCTCAGCTCCTCCTCGATCCGGTGGACCACCGCGTCCCGTACGGAGGCCAGCTGCGCGAAGTACGGCAAGCGGTCGCCGCTGTTGAGCACCCACGGGTCCAGCGTCCTTTTCCTGCCGGCCTGCCGGCCCCTCTTCAGCGCCTCGCGGAGCAGGCTGCCCTCGGCCGCGTGATCGAGGACCAGGGGCCTGCGGCCGGCGAGCCCGCCGCCGGCCGTTCCGGGCCGGGGCCGGGGGGTGGGCTGTGCGGTCCGCCCGGGGAACGGCACAGCGCGCGTGAGCCGCCGGCGGCGCGGCCGTGCCCCGTCACCGCTTGTAGTGGGTGTCGACATGTGCCTTGGCCCTCCCTTCGAGTGCTTCCACCCAGAAGGACTCGAAGTCGTCGGCCTCGCTGGGTTTCGCCGAGTACTGCATGCCGAGCCCGACGGGGAAGACGTCCATTCCCTTGATGCCGGGCAGACCCCGCTTCTTCACGAGCGAGTCGATGACCTTGGCCCGCCCGGCCTCGGTGGTGAGGTCCTGACGGGACAGGGAGAACTCCGGGTCGGCCTGGTCGAAGTCGCTCACCACCAGCAGCTTCGGCTGCCCGCCGTCGTCCGGGACGGTCTCCCCGATGCGGGCCAGAGCCCCCCACACGTCCGAACCGTTCTGCTTGCGCGCGCACGTGAGCTCGGCGAGCGCCGCGACGGCGGCGTCCCGCCGGGCGTTCGCCCGCTGCACCTGCTGGTCGGTGTTCGCCTGGTGCGGCGGATCGAGGTCGACCTGGCCCTGTCGGCAGGAGGAACTGCGGGAGGAACGGGTGACGGGGGCGAAGTCCACGGTTCCGCACTTCTGGTCGGTGAGGAACTCGATGAGGCTGTCCCTGAGTTTGGCCTCCGAGTCGAAGCCCTTCTTCACCGCGGCGGCGGACCCCGAACCGTCGACGACCACCCCGCAGGGCGTGGTGAGGGCTTCCTCCTGCTTGGTGCAGGACACGAGGGCGGCGAGCGCGCACACGAGCGGGACGACGGCGAGCCGGCGGGCGGCGCGGACGGTGGACCGGTGACCGGTTTGGGCCGAGTGATGCACGATGACGGTCCCTGGCCTTCCTGGGAGACGGGGAGCGGTGGGGCGGCGGGCGGGAGGCGGCTGCGGAACGGTCATGCCCGGCGGACGCCGCTCGTGGCGCCGCCGCGCGCCGCCTGGTGGTCGAGGATGTGCAGGGCCTGGGCGACGGCCGACGCGTCGGTGTCGTGCCCGGTCCGTTCCGGGGCGTACCAGCGGTCGCTGAGCAGGCTGTCGTCGAGCCGGGCCCAGGTGCGGTCCAGGGTGATCTGCCCGGGCAGCCAGCCCGTGGGCCGCGGCCCGCTGACATGGCCCTCGCGCCGGCTGCCGCCCCAGGCGCCGTCCCAGTAGCAGGCGATCAACTGGTTGGCTTCGTCGGCGAGTTGCTGGGCCTGCTGACGGCAGACCGAGGCGGCCGAGCGCCACTCCCCGACCATCTGCCCGAACCGGGCGAGCGCGGCCGGTGCCGGCTCCGCGCGCACGGTGTACTGGGTCACCACCCGCACCGACTCGGCCTGGATCCGGATGTGCAGCGCGCGGTGCGCCGCGAACGTGCGCGAGCGCAGCCGTGCAAGGCTGCGTCCCACCTGCGCGCGCAGGCCCAGGATGTACGGCGGCAGGCTGTCGTCGGCCGGGGTGCCGCCCGCGGCCGCGTCCGTGAGGAATTCCCGGAGATCGGCCGCGTCCCGGCGGCCATGGAACCGGGCGCGGGCCGATGAGAGACGCCCGGCTTTCAGCCGTCTAACCCGGACATTTATTCGACCTTTGTTGATCATTTCGAATAGCCCCCATTCGTCGCGGGCGATCCGGGTGGAAATGCGCCGCGATGGGGAGAGAGTAGCGGAGCAAATCCCCTAGCGGGACACGTGATTGAGGGGAATCGATCATTCTTTAGTGGCGTTCCGGAAAACAACCGGATCGCGCCCGGCGGAGAGCCGGATGGGTGCCTTCCGGCAATTGCGGGCGCCGCACGGCCCGCTGGATACTCCAATCCGGTCCGAGGAGGAGATGCCGTGGAATTACGCCTCGACGGGACGCACTACCCGTTGGAAACGCTGGGCCCGGGAAAACGGCTCGGCGTCTGGTTCCAGGGCTGCTCGCTGGCCTGCCCCGGATGCATGTCCCGGCACACCTGGGACCCGGAGGCGGGGCGGCGCACCACGGTCCCCGAGGTGCTCGCGCTGTGGCGGCGGGCCCTCGCCGACGGCGCGGACGGCCTCACGGTCAGCGGTGGTGAGCCCCTCCAGCAGGCGGCGGCGCTCGCAGCACTCCTGGCCGGTGCGGCACGCCTGCGGGACGGGGCCCGGCGCCACGAGGGGAGCGCCGGGCCCCAACCCGCCGACCTGCTGGTCTACACGGGATACGAGGCCGGGGAGCTGACGCCGGGGCAGCGGACCGCCCTCGGCGGGGCGGACGCCGTGATCACCGGCCGCTTCCGGGTGGCGGAACCCACCCGGCTGGCCTGGCGCGGCTCGGCCAACCAGC
Organism: Streptomyces sp. NPDC036984; assembly: GCF_055607665.1. NCBI lineage: Bacteria > Bacillati > Actinomycetota > Actinomycetes > Kitasatosporales > Streptomycetaceae > Streptomyces > Streptomyces sp. NPDC036984. The sequence continues at coordinate 167,128 of NZ_JBVJRL010000012.1, read as the reverse complement.
GGATCGTCCCGCTGACGCCGCTCGGCACCGCCCGCTACGCCCCGTTCGTGACCCGGGAGGCACCGGGCCCGCGCCTCCAGGCCGCCCCCGGCGAGGACGGCGGGCTACGGCTCTACGGCGTCCCGCTGCGCGGTGAACTCGTAGCGCTGGAGCGGCGGTTGAGGCAGGGTGGGGTGGCCCTCACGGAGCGGAGCTGGCGGCCATGAGCAGACGGGCGTGGCTCTCCTCCGGGGTGACCAGCAGGACCGACCAGGACGGGTCCCGGCGCAGCTCCGCCCGGATCGCGCCGAGCAGCAGGCGGGTCACCGTCTCGACGGGCAGCCCGCCCCGGCCGGTGCCCAGCAGCGGAAAGCAGATCGAGGACATCGGCAGAGAGAGGAACTCGCTTTCGTGGCGGGCAAGTTCGAAGGACGTACGCACCGCCTCGCCCAGCACGGCGGGGGACACGTGGTAGCGGTCGCCGTCCCCGACCGGGGTCGCGATCGCCGCGTGATGGATGCGCCGTACCCCCTGCGCGGCCAGGGCGCCGGACGAGGTGGCGACGACCGTGCCCGGCCGCACGGGCATGCCCGTCCTGCCGTGCGTCCGCAGCCACACGCCCAGCTCACGGGAGAGGACGTCGTCCACGATCTCGCCCGCGGCGTCCCGCAGGGCGGCGGCCCGGCGCAGGGCGCCGGACACCGTGGGGCGGAAGGTCTTGGACATCTCCAGATACGTGTTCTCCGAGGAGACCAGGATGTCCACGTCCCGCACGTCCTCGATCGGGCACACCCGCACGGTGATCCGGCCCACCGGGGCCGCCGGCGCGGTGGTGGCCGGCCGGGTGCCCGGCCGCGGGTGGCGCCGGGGCGGGAGCCCGGCGACGAGCGGCGCCGCGTGCACGGGGGGCGTCGTCGGCACCTGCGTCACCAACTCATGTGCTGCCGGGCCCGATTGACCCGCTATCCCGCCGGTGCCCGCCTCCCGGGCCACGGCCAGGACCGCCGCCGCCAGTTCGGCGACGACATCGTGCTCCTGGCTCTTGCGGAAGCGCTCGGTGGTCACACCGTAGACAGCCGCCGCGGCCTTGCGCCGGTCGGTGCCCGGCACCCCGCGGCGCGCGGCGAAGATCCCGAAGGAGTGCGCGGCGGCGCGGGCCAGCGGGTCGCAGGAGTCGTCGTCCCGCACGGGGTGCCCGCCGGCCAGCCGCCGCACCGCCGTGCCCAGCAGCTCCTCGATGCCGGTCTGCTCGTCGTCCGGCCCGGTGCACAGGCCGGCCGCGACGGCGGCCTGGCGCAACGCGTCCCGGGCGCAGTGGCGCAGCCCGGGCAGGCCGCGGCGCCGCAGCTCCCTGAGTTCGGCGACGAGGCTTTCGTGCGAGGGCAGGGGGTGCATGCTGCGCATCGTAGCCCCGGCCGGGCATTCGCTGAAGATCCGGGAAACTTCCCGTTGTTTCCAGGCAATCGGGCTGTGCTCCACGTACCGTGGCCTGCCCGGCGGGCCGGTTCGCTCGCCCGTGTGGCCCCCCGGTTCACCCCGCGCGTTTCCCGGAAGGCGGGAAGATGACGACCACGCCACCCACCCGATTCGTCGACGCCGCGGACGGGGGTTTCACCCATGCCCGGGTCATCGAGACCCGTCCGGTCCGAGCCGAGGTGCCCGGCGAACTGGCGGACCGTTTCCCGCTCGTCGCCGTACTGTCCGCGGCGCGGCGGCCCGCCGAGGCCGTCGTGCTGCGCGTCCGCGACCTGACGGCCCGGCACGGACCTGCGGACCTACCCCTGGTCCTCAAGTGGTACCACCGGCTGCACGCCCCCGACCCGCACGTCGAACAGGAGCTGCGGGACCTCGCCGAGCGCCCTTCCCCCCATCTGGAACGGCTCCTGGAGACCGGCGACGCCCACGGGCACCCCTGGCACCTGTACTGGTCGCACGGCGAGGAGACCCTGGAGAAGTACCAGGAGGACCACCCCGACGGCCTGCCCCCCGACGCCGTCCGGGCCGTGGTGAGCCAGCTCCACGACGCGGTCACCGCCCTGCACGAACGGGGCGTCGTCCACCGGGACATCACCCCCGACAACATCATGGTGCAGACCCGCCGCGGTGACACGGCCGACCTCGTCCTCGTCGACTTCGGCGCCGCCGTCCACCGGCCCGACGAGGCGCTGGAGCCCCGGACCGACTGGCGCGGCAAACCCCTCTACCTCGCGCCGGAGGCCGGACTGCTCCGGCAGACCGTCTCCGAGGCCGGCGACTGGTGGTCGCTCGGCATGGTCGTCGCCCAACTGGCCCTCGGCCGGCACCCGATCGAGTTCCGCCGGGACGAGGACGTGCTCGCGGAGATCGCCACCCACGACCCCGACGTCACCGGCATCACACACCGACGCACCCGCATGCTCTGTGAGGGCCTGCTCACCCGGGCCCCGGAGCACCGCTGGCAGGCGGCGCAGGTGCGTGAGTGGCTGGACGGCGCGGATCCCGACGTCGCCCCGCGCACCGACGGGCGGATGTTCCCCGACGACCCCGGCCGCCCCGTGATCCGGCCCCTCCCGTTCATGGGCGAGGAGTTCACCGGGACCGACCGGCTCGCCGTCCACCTGGACCAGAACCACGTCTCGGCGGCGCGCATGCTGGCCGACGACGACGACCGGGCCCGGCTCGTCGGTTGGCTGGGCCAGTTCGAGACCGTCGGCGACCGCAGCCCCGAGGAACTGCGCCGGCTCGCCGCCCTGCGCACCGAACTGGAACGACCCCCGTCCGTCGAGGGCGTCGTACGGCTGCTGAACTGGCTCGGCCCCGGCCTGGACGTCTCCTGGCACGGAGCCGGCCTGGACGCACAGCACATGCGCCGGCTGTGCCAGGGGGCCCGGGACGGGCACGCCGACGCGGTCGCGCTGCTCCGGCACCTCGCGGACCACCCCGAGGTCCTGACCGGACTCGCGCAGCGGCCGGGCGGCCACGGACTGGACGAGACCGACCGCACCTGGCGGGTGCTGCGAGCCCGCTGGGAGCCCACGGTCCGGGAGCTGGCGCACGGCCGCCGGGACCGGGCCGCCCTCCAGCGCACGGTGGCGGTGGACGCCTGGCTGCTCCAGCTGGCGCGCGAACCGGAACGCACCCGGGGCCGGCTCACCGACCTGCTGCTGCGCATGCGCGCGGAGCTCCCGGAGCGGGTGCCGTGGTTCGACGCGCTGCTCGCCGCCCAGGACGACGACCTGCGCCTCGTCGCCGCCCAACTGCTCAGCGGCCGTGCCAGGGACGAGGCGCAGGAGCTCAGGCGCAGGCGGGTCGCCGAGGAGCACGAGCGGCTGCTGGCGGCGGACCAGGACGGACTCCTCGCCGTACTGCGCCGGCTGGACCGCCTGCCCACCCTGGGCTGGGCGCTGCTCGGCGCCACCGCCGTCACGGCCCCCTGGAGCTTCGTCATCGGCCTCGCGGACGTCCTGGGCCGCGCCTCCCAGGAGGCGGTCGTCACGGCGTGGCTGGAGACGCTGCCCGCCGCCGCGTTCGTCTTCGTGGTCGAACTGTGGACCGCGGTGTACATCGGCCCGCCCTTCTACCACCCCGACCGATCGCTGGCGGGCCTCCTGATCCGCAGCGCGGAGCGCCCCGGCCGGCTGGCCCGCACCCGGATCGGCCGCTGGCTCGGGGCGGCGCTGCTCGTACTCGCCGGTCTCGTCGGGTTCTACGCGATCGCCGTCGCACCGTGGCTGTGGCCACTCGCCTCGGCCGCCGCCGTCACCGTATGGAGCCTCCGCCGCGGCTGGGCCTGGCGGCGCCTGCGACGCGCACACCGCGCCCGGCGGACGGCCCGCCGCCACGGCGGCGAGTGGCGCCCCGGGCGGAACGAGCGGCGGACGCTCCGGATACTCCGGGAGCGGGACTGGGACTGGCGGCGACCTTGGCGGCTGCCGCGGCGGCGCGAGCGCGGGACGGAGCCGGGGGCAGGCCGCCGGAGCCGGGAGTGGCTGCGCCGGTGGCGCGGACCTGGGGTGGCGCAGCGGGTCCGCGGCCGGAGCTGGAAGTGGCTGCCGTGGCGGCGAGGGCACGGGGTGTCGTCGGGGATGCGTCGCCGGAGCCGGGAGTGGTGGGGCGGTCAGCGGGTGCGGCAGGCGGGTCGTCCTCGCCGCTGGGCCTGGTGGCGGCTGTGGCCCGAGCACCGGGCGCGGCGGGCGGCACGACGGCCGGCCGGGACGACGAGCGACACGACAGGAGAGCAGGGATGAGTTCGGGTCTTGCCTTCCCCACGATCCAGACGGTGGCACCCGCCGTGCACTTCACACCGCCCCCGCCGCCCGTCGACCCGGCGGCGCTGCCGCACACCGGCCTGCTGCACCTGCACGACGCGGCCGGCCAGGCCTCCACCCACCTCGCCGACGCGGCCGGGCACGCGGCGCACCAGGCAGCCGACGCGGCGCTCCAGGCGCTCGGCTCGCTCAGCGGCGTCCTGCTCGTCGGACGGGCCGCCCTGCTCGGCACCCGGCTCCTCGCCGCGGCGGCCGTACGGGCCGCGGAGGAACAGCGGTGCCTGGAACGGCAGCAGCGGCTGGCGGCCACGGCCGCCGAGCAGTGGGAGGCCGCCGCGTTCGCCGCCGTCCGGGTCAACGCCCGCAGACGCGCCCTGCTGGCGCGGGTGGCGCGGGCCGCGGCCGGCGGCGGTCCGCCCGGCCCGCCGCCGCGCCCCGACGTACCGCCGCCGCTGACCCCCGTCGGCGAACGGCTGGGCGACCTGCGCCGCGAACTGGCCCGCGCCGAGGAGGCCCTGCGCCACGCGGAGGAACGGCAGGCCGCCTGGGAACAGCAACGGCTCGCCGCCCTGCTGCGGCTGGACGAGGACCAGGACGACGACTGGCAACGCGCCCTGCGCCAGAGCCGGGTGAGCGCGCTGCACCGGTTCACCGCCGAGCGCACGGCCGACGCCGAGGCACGGCGGCTGCCCCGGCAGCCCGCCGACCGTCGCACCCACACGGCACCCGGCCCCGAGGAGGTCCGCCGCACCGGGGCGGAGATCCTCGGCGCACTGGACCCGTACGCCGCCGCCGAGACCACCGAACTCGCCGCGCAGGCCGTCCGGCACGCCGTGCGCCGCGCCGCCGACGACCCCCGCCGGGCGCGTATCCACCTCACCGAGGCGCGCAAGTTCGTCCGGGACGCCAACAAGCAGGCCCAGGAGACCCGCCAGGCCCAGGAAAGTGCCGCGCTGCACTACGACTTCCTCGTGTACGACACCCCGGAGGGCGCCGAGGACCTCACCCCGGCACCGGAAGCCGTGGCCCTGCTCCGGCGGACCCTGGCGGACGGTGTTCCGCTGACGCCGGCCGAACGCGAGCTGGTCGAACGCCAGGTGGAGGAGCGGCTGCGCGCCCTGGAGGCGATCTACGTCCGGGAGCAGTGCGCCGGCGCCGTCGCGGAGCTGGCCAGGAGGTACGGCGGCGAGGCCGGGGCGGGACGGCCCGCCGGACAGGAGATCCGCCTCGACTGGACACCGGAGGGCTGGGACCCCGGCCACTGGCTCCGGGCGACCCTGGTCGACGGCCGGCTCAGCGTGGCGACCATGTACCGGGGCGGGCCGCAGGAACGGACACCCGAACAGCGCGCCCTGGACGACGAGCGCTGCGCCGAGACCCGGGAGCGGCTCGCCCGGTTCGAGGAGATCACCGGCGCGCTGGGCCTGGGACTGGAGTTCCAGCTGGTACGCACCGAGGGCGCGCTGCCGGGCGTGCTGGGGGAGGGCGCCCTGGTGCTCGACGTCCCGGTCGAGGAGGCCGTCCGGGCGGCCGGCGAGCGCCGGGACGTACCCCGGGACGCCCGGGAAGCGCCCCGGCACCGGACCGTCGACGGCGACGGCCGCCGCTGAGAACACCGCCGCACCATGGCAGGCGCGCGGCCCGCAACAGCGCGCATCGGGGAGGAACGATGGACCTGTCCAAGGAAGACCGGCTCCCGCCCTTCGTGGAGGAGCTGATCGGAACGCTCGGTGTGCACGCGCAGTACGTCCTGCACGGCAACATCCGTGATCTGCACCTGGTGCGCCGGCGCGGCCGGGACCGGTTCCACCCCCTGCTCGACGTGCTGTGGAACCCGCTGCGGGAGAAGGGCTACGAGGCACTGGTGCTGTGCGACCAGGTGAGCGGCTTCCGCGTGGCGCCGGCCGGGGAGGGCGAGGCCGTGGCAGCCGTGACGGAACTGCTGCAGGGGCCGCGCGAGTTCCCCGGCCAGGCGGCCGCGCAGCGCCAGGCGGTGCTGGAGCAGCTGCGGAACATCACCAACGGGTGGGCGCGGCAGCGGGACGAGACGGTGCGTGACGGCCGCCGGCAACGGCCGCTGCGCGTCGCCCTGGTGATCGACCACGCCTCCCGCCTCCTCACCGACCCGTCCCGGCTGACCCCCGACGAACGGGACTTCTTCCTCGCCTGCCTCAAACTCGCCCACGAGGCCGATCCGTTGCCGCCCCGGACCGGCACCGCCGTCGTACCGATGGCGCCGGGCCTGTTCAACCCGGTGATCTGGCTGGCCGAGGGGGAGCGGGACGTACCCGGATGGCTGATCTCCGGCAGCGAGCGGATCCGCGCGGTCGCCGTGCCCGAGCCGGACGCGGACGAGCGCACGACCATGGCCCGCCTGCTGCACGGACGCTATGAGCGGTACGCGGGCCACGGCACCCGCGACGGCGCCGCCGCACCCGCCGGTGCGGACGCCGAGGAGGCGGCGCGAGCGGTCGGCGCCTTCGCCCGGGCGGCCTCCGGCCTGAGCCTGCGGGCCATGGAGGAGAGCGTGAAGCTCGCCCGCTCCCGCGGCCTGCCCTTCGCCGGCATGCCGGACGCCGTACGGATCTACCGGCTCGGTGTGGAGAAGAACCCCTGGAGCCGGGACGAGATCCGCCAGCGCATCCTCCGCGGCGAGGACCCCGGCCATGAGCGGTCCATCCCCAACCGGGTGCTGGGGCAGGAGGCGGCCGTGGCGATGACCCTGGACATCCTCAAGCGCGCCGCGCTGGGGCTGTCCGGGGCGCAGGCCACCAGCCCCGGACACCGGCCGCGCGGTGTGCTGTTCTTCGCCGGGCCCACCGGAACCGGCAAGACGGAACTGGCGAAGGCCGTGGCCGCGGTGCTGTTCGACAGCGACCAGGCGTATCTCCGCTTCGACATGAGCGAGTTCTCGGCCGCGCACTCCGCCGACCGCCTGGTCGGCGCGCCCCCGGGCTACGTCGGCTACGAGGCCGGCGGCGAACTGACCTCCGCCGTCCGGGAGAACCCCTTCCGTGTCATTCTCTTCGACGAGATCGAGAAGGCCGACAAGGGCATCCTCGACAAGTTCCTCCAGGTGCTGGAGGACGGCAGGCTCACCGACGGACAGGGTGTCACCACCTACTTCAGCGAGTGCGTGCTCATCTTCACCTCCAACCTCGGCGTGCAGCGCACGGATCCGGACACCGGCGAGCGGGAATGGATCGTGGAACCCGGCACGCCGTACAAGGAGTTGGAGACCACGGTCCGGGACAACGTCAAGAAGCACTTCGAGCAGATCATCGGCCGGCCGGAGTTGATGAACCGGATCGGCGGCAATGTCGTCGTCTTCGACTTCATCTCCGACGACGTCGCCGAGCAGATCTTCGATCTCCAGATCCGCAACATCCAGCGCCAGCTGGCACAGGGCCACCAACTCGTCCTCCGGATCGAGGACAAGGCCCGGCGCGCCCTGCTGGAACACTGCACCCGGGACAAGTGGAACGGCGGCCGGGGCATCGGCATGGTGCTGGAGACGCATCTGGTCAACCCGCTCGCCCGGGAGCTGTTCGCCGCGCCCGACCTCGGGCCGGGCACCACGGTCGTGGTGACGGACGTCCGGGAGGCGGACAGCGGGCGGGTGGACACGACGGTCGTCCTGAAGAAGGGAGACGCTGTTGGCGGAGGTACGCGACTGGGATGACGAGGAGGAGGACGACGGGTGGGAGAGCGTCCTCGATGTCGCACCCCCCGTCCGCTCGCCCCACCCGCCCCCGCCGTCCGTCGGCGAGCGGTGCCCGAGGTGCTGCGTGGTCGTCCCCGCCGGTACGGCCGAGTGCCCCGCCTGCCTGTCCCCGCTCGTCGCGCCCGGGCGGGCCGGGGCGGGCCGGCGGCCGGAGCGGCTGGCCGGTGGTGTGCTGCGGCTGGTGTTCCGGGCCGGTGGCCGGCACCTGGACGTGCCGCGCGGCGCGGAGGTCAGGCTGGGCCGCAGCGGCAGTTGGGCCCCCGTGGCGTCGGTGCTGCTGGCCGACGAGGAGACCGTCTCGGCCCGGCACGCGACCGTGCGGCACACCGCGGACGGGGCGGCCTGGGTGACGGAGGTCGCGCAGGGCGCCACCAACGGCACCCGGGTCAACGACCGTGTCCTGGTGCCGGACCGGCCCGTCCGCCTGCGCAACGGCGACCGGGTCGACCTCGGCCCCCGGGTCTCCTTCGTGGTCCGCGGCATCGAGGACGAGCCGGCCGGACCACCGGACTGAGCCCCGGCGCACGGGGCTCAGGCGCAGCTGTGCAGCTGTACGGGGCTCGGCGCACCTGTGGTACGGGGGCTCGGCGCAGGCGTACGCGGCTCAGCCCTGACCGTCGTCCAGCGCGGCGACCGCGGACTTCGCCGCCTTGATGGCCCCCTTGTTGATCTCGTCGGTGCCGGGGGCCTTCTTGGTCTCGAAGTCGCTGCCGTTGTAGGTGACGATGACGAGCGCGTTGGCGGCGCGGACCAGCACCACGCCCTCGCGGGTCTGCTGCTTGTCCTCCTCGGTGAGGTTCACGACGGAATAGGCGCTGTCCCCGAGCCCGGGGACGGCCCCGCCGCCGCTCTTCTCGGCGACCCGCTGCTCGTACTCCTTCTTCGCGTCCTCGTCGGAGTCGCTGATCTCGTACGACACGTCGAGCCAGCGGTAGTCGTAGCCCTTGAGCGCGTTCCAGGAGCACGTGCGGCGCAGGCCGGTGTCCGTCGAGGGGATCTCCTTGCCGGCCGTCTTCGCCCCCGGCACCAGGGACTTGACGGTGGCCACCGGCACGCCGGCGCAGGGGGCGGGAGCCGCGGTGTACGTCTTCGCCGCCGCGGTGGACGACGGGGCCGTGGAGGAGGAGGACCCGGCGGGCGTGTTCTGGGCCGTCTGGTGCCCGGCGGCCGCTGGCGGCGCGGCCGGGCCGGACGTCAGTGCCCAGCCGGCGCAGGCGAGCACCGCGACCGGCGACAGACGCGCGGTGAGAGCGAGCGGCAGAGGAAAGGAACGCACAGCGCACTTCTCGTGGGGGAGGGGTACGGAAGGGGCCCGCAGGGTGGACGGGGACGACAGTGTCACACGACTGCCTGTGGGGCGGAAGTGTCAACGCGCTGCGTGCCCGGCCGGTCACGGCGGCGCGCTCCCGACGTACTCCTATGTCCCTTATGCCCGTTGACGTCTCGCCGCCCACGGCCCACAGCTCACCGCGCCACCGGCCGGCGGCGGGCTACGGCACCCTCGCCGTCCACTCGCGGGAGGAGAACTTGGTGCGCGCCAGCTCCTCCGCACGGGCCAGCTCCGCACCGGTGACCGTGCCCGGTGCCAGGCCGTAGCGCGCGCGGAAGGAGTCGATCATCCGCTCGATGACGTCCTCGCGCGGCAGCCCCGTCTGCCGCCGCAGCGGATCGACCCGCTTCTTCGCGCTCTTCGTCCCCTTGTCCGACAGCTTCTCCCGCCCGATCCGCAGCACCTCGACCATCTTGTCCGCATCGATGTCGTAGGACATGGTCACGTGGTGCAGTACGGCACCCGGGCCGCCGTCCGGGCCCACGATCCGCTTCTGGGCCGCGCCCGCGATCTTGCCCTGGTCGGTGGCGATGTCGTTCAGCGGCTGGTACCAGGCCCGGATGCCCATCTCGCCGAGGGCGCCGAGCACCCAGTCGTCCAGATAGGCGTAGCTGTCCTGGAAGGACAGGCCCTGGACGAGGGACTCGGGCACCGACAGCGAGTAGGTGATCGTGTTGCCCGGCTCCACGAACATCGCGCCGCCGCCGGAGATCCGCCGCACCACCTCGATGCCGTGCCGGGCGGCGCCCTCCGGGTCCACCTCGTTGCGCAGCGACTGGAAGCTGCCGATGATGACCGCCGGGGCACCCCACTCCCACACCCGCAGCGTCGGCTGACGCCGGCCCGCGGCCACCTCGGCGGTCAGCACCTCGTCCAGCGCCATGTGCAGGGCCGGCGGCTGCGGGGCCTCGTGGATCAGCTGCCAGTCGTAGTCGGTCCAGTCCGTGGCGCGCGCGAGCGCCCGGCGCACCGCGACGCCGACGCCCTCCGACGTCAGGCCGTACATCACCGTCCCCGCGGGCAGTGCCGCGTCGATCCGCGCGGCCAGCCCCGCCGCGTCGGTGTCCGCCGGGGCGCCCTCCAGCGCGCGGTTCACCGCGTCCAGTGCCTCGTCCGGCTCCAGGAAGAAGTCTCCCGCCACGCGCACGTGCCGCAGCACGCCGTCCTCGACGTCCACGTCCACGACGACGAGCTTGCCGCCCGGCATCTTGTACTCACCGTGCACTGCCTGGGCCTCCGTTCCCGCCGCACGAGATCAACGTCTGCCCCGGCCGGGGTGTTCCCGGGCGTACCGGGTCCGATCGTGACGAGCCCCGGCGGCCCGACGGTCACCGATCCCGGCGGGCCGACCGTCACCGAGACCGGCGGACCGAGCGTCACACACCCGGCGGGCCGCCCGCCGCCAACCCCGGCGGGCCGGCCGGCCCGAGGACACCGGGACCGGCCGGCCCGGGGGCGCCGGGACCGGCCGGCCCGCGCCGGCCGGGTCAGCCCTGCTTCAGCGTGTAGGCCATGCGCTCGCACTCCTCGAACGGCGACAGGATCCCGAGGAGCGTGCGGAGGGAGGCGGCGATCTTCCGGCTCGGCTTGCGCAGCCGGCTGCTGGTCCGGCCGATCCACAGGAGCATGGGCCCGAACTCCTCGACGGTGGTGGCCGCCTCCCGCATCTCCCGCGCCTGCTCGATCACCTGGTCGAGCAGGGGGTCGACGTTGTCCGGCCACTCCGAGCGCGGGGTGTCCCGGGCCCATTCCAGGAACGCGCGCAGCGCGCCGAGCGTGAGTTCCATCCGCGCGGCGAGCCGCCAGGCCGCCGCCTCCAGTTCGTCCGAGGGGCCCTCGATGGACTTGGCGAACCGGTTGACGGCCGCCAGCTGAGCGCTCATCGGGGTCCCCGGCATGTTGGCCCGCACCATGTCCTCGGCGGACAGCTCACCCATCGCGGCCAGGTCCTGGAAGGCCGCCTCCACCATCGCCATGTCCTCCGCCATGGCCTCCATCTCGGTCTCGGCCGCGACCGCCAGCTCCAGCACTCCGAGGCCGCTCTCCTCCAGCGCGGCCGGAACCTCCGCCCCCGCGTGCGCGGCCTCGTCGCCGTCCCGGTCGTCCGCCGGTACGGCGGCCAGGTCCAGCGCCTCGGCGAGGGCCTCCCGGAGCAGGGCGCGCGCCTCGGCCCGGCCGAGGGGCAGGGGCGGGAACTCGAGGGCCGGGAGCGCCCCGAGGTCCGCCGGCAGCGTCCCGGCCTGCCCCAGGAGCACCGTGCGCCGGCCGGCGGCATGCCGGACACCGAGCCCGACGACCACCGACGGATGGCCCCCGGTGAGATCGGCGACGACCACGTCCTCCTCGAGGAGGTGCCGGACGAGCCGGTCGCCCAGCGGGCTCGGGTCGGTGAGCTGGTCGGCACGGATCAGGGACAGTTCCAGTTCTTCGCACACGGGTCGCACGACCTCCTCGTGAAAGAGTGCCGTGGGACCGAGGGCGAGACATGTGGGCATGACGAAGTACCTCCGGTGGGTGAACAGTCGGGAAGAAGCGGTGAGCCTCGGGGCGGCGCGGACGGGCCCGCCCGGGGCGGCTCAGTCGAAGAGGGTCAGCGCCACGCCGTCGCCGAGGTCGTCGGCGTAGACGGGCCGCTCCTCGATGCCCAGCGCGGACAGCAGATGGGCGGTGAGGACGCGATGACGGTGGCCGACCCGGACCGTCTCGCAGGGGAAGGTACCGAGGGCGATCAGCCGGTAGGCGGTGGCCATGCACATGCCGTACGCCCTGGCCGCCGTCCTCAGGTCGACACTGACCGGCAGATCGAGAACCTCACGGAAGGTCAGCGGGGTCAGCGGGCGCCCGGTCATCCGCGGCTCCTGGGCCGCAGGGACAGCGTGCCGACCCGGCGGCCCCGCTGGAGCCGGCGGGCCGTGGCGACCCGTTCGGTCAGGCCCCACTCCCCGGCCAGGGCGCCGACGCGGACACCCTCCGCGCGGTCGGCCGGGACGGTGATCCGCAGGGTCGCGGCGAGTCCGTCCGGCCGGTCCCGGCCGTCGAACTCGGCCTGCCACAAAGCTCCCCGGCCGGGCAGGGCGTCCGCCGTGCACTGGATGTCCTCCACGGGCCTCTCGGGCCGCGCCTGCCGGGCGGTGTTCCAGGCACGGGTGCACGCGGAGCGCAGCAGCACCGAGCCGGGATCCGGGGTGTGCGGCTCGAGCGTCCGCAGGGCTTCGAGAAAGGCGGTCAGCATCTCCGCCTCGACGTCGTCCCGGTCGGTGCCGAACCGGTGGACGATGGTGGCGGCGTGGCGGCGCAGACCGGGCAGCGCGAGCCACACCGCGCCCAGCCGCCAGCCGTCTTTGTCCGTGTCCTCGTGGGACAGTGCGGCGATCCGGTGCCACAGCGCGCTGCGCACGGCGGCCGGCGCCGAGCGGTCGTAGAGCACGCCGCGGGCCTCGGCGGGGGTCAGGGCGGTGCCGGCGGTGCCGGATCCGTCGTCCAGCCGGAGTCCGGTCAGCGGCTTCCGGCTTCCCAGGTCCCGCTCCACGCGGGCGAAGAGACTGGAGTACGGGGATGACGACATCGTCGATCTCCTTGTCCTCGGGGGCATGGGTGTCCTGCATGGCGGGGGAGGATCACGCGGGCCGGCCGGCGGCGGCCGCCCCGGGTCCGCCGCGCCACTCGGCGAGGGACCGTTCGGCGAGCGCCTTGCCGGGAGTGGTCTCTCCGGCGCGCTCGATCGACATCAGCAGCCGCAGGCAACCGGGCCGGCGGCCGGCGACGAGCCGGGCGAACAAAGCGTCCAGCTGTCGCTCGCGTGCCGCGGCCCCGGCCGCACCGGCGCACCACATCAGCAGCGCGTCCCGCATGGCCTGATAGGCCGCGGCCTCGTCCAGGGCGGCGCCGACGAGGGCGACGACGGGATCCGCGGCCTCCCGGCCGGCGGACAGCCGGTCGCCGAACCAGCTCCAGTCCTCGGCGACGAGGGCCGGAAACACGAGGGTGGCCAGCAGTCCCGCCAGGTCCTCGGTGTGCGCCCAGGCGGCCAGCTCCCGCACGATCGCCTCGCGCGTCCCGCTCGTCCCGGCGGCGAACCGGAGCACCAGCGTCCCCGACACGTGCAGGGCCGTCGCAGTGGCGTCCTCGTCGCCGCCGAGGGCGTCCACCACCCGGCGCAGCAGCCGCAGGGCGGACGCCGCCGGCAGTCCCTCCGTGTCCGGCCGGCACGCGACCACGACCGCGGAGCGCACCGCGCGTTCGGGCGCGCCGCTCCACCGGTCCAGCAGCGCGTGCGCCTTGGCGGCGGCGGGGGAGCGGCCCGCGGCCGCGGCGAGGGCACGGCCCGCGACCTCCACGGCCGTCTCCGGCCCGGTGCCGAGGAGGTCCCCGAGGAGTTCCAGACTCCGCCCGGCCGTGCGGACGGCCAGGGCGGTCACCGCGCGCCCGGCGCACTCCGCCTGCTCCTCGCTCTCGGCCGCGCCGAGCCAGCTGTGCAGCGGGGGCAGCCACTCGGCCCGCTCCCGGCAGACCTCGTCCCAGACGGCCTCGCTCACCGCGGGCCACAGGAAGGCGACGGTCCCGTTCGCGTCGCCGTCCTCGGGGACCGTGCACCGCGCCCCGACGTCCGCCAGGCGACCCGGTGCCGAGGACGGTGCCCCGGTCCAGGCGGACCGCGGCAGGGCGAGCGCCGGCCGGTTCGCGCCGCCGGCGTGCGGCGCCGTCTGCGGCGGGGACCCGAGGTCGAGCCGGGTGCGGAGCATGCCGAGCAGGTCCGCCGCCCGGCCGAGGACGGTGTCCCGGTCCAGGCCCTCGTGGACGCAGACCGCGAACAGCAGGGCCGTGCGGCCGGGGTCGCCCTCGGCGCGGGCCAGCAGCCGCGTGGCCTCGGCCCTGGCGAGCCGGGCCGTCAGCTCCGCGGGGCGCACCCGGCCGTCGGGCCCCACACGGGCCAGGGCCTCGGCCACCTGGACCGCTCGGCCCGGCGGCAGACCGGGCGGCAGGAGAGCGGCGAGGGCGTCCGGCCCGAGCTGCTTGCGGCGGCGGGCGCGCTCCCGGGAGTCCGGGCACAGGCCCGCGAAGTGCGCCGAGAAGACCTCCATCGGATCCGGCGGCCGGTGGCGCAGCACCCGCACGCCGAGGCGGTCCTCCAGCGCGCGTGCCAGGCCCGGTGTCTCCTCCAGGACCACGACCAGCCGCGCGCCGGCCTTGGCCAGGTGCGCCTCGAGGTCCGCCACGTCCCAGGACCGCAGGGCGAGCGGATCGCTCAGGTCCATGACCAGATAGCCGTCGACACCGCGCGCACGAGGCCGCCAGTGGGCCAGCTCCACGGCACCGTCGACCTGGACCAGCGCCGGGTCGGCGCAGCCGTGCGCCAGAAGGCTGAGCGCCAGCGTCTGCCGGCCGGTGCCGGGCGCCCCGAGGACGAACAGGACGCCGTGGTCGAGCGCGTCGAGTCCCTCGGTGTAGCCGGTGGGCCGGGCGAAGCGCTGCCGGGCCGCCTGGAGCTCCTTCGCCCGCACCGGTCCCTGGCGTGCCGGCGCCACGTCCCGGCCGTCCTGCGCGGGAGACGCGGTCCACACGGTCCGCTGACCGCCGTGCACCTCACCGGTGTTGACGGTTCCCTGGGGGGCGACGATCACCGTCGCCCGGTTGCGGGCGAGTTCCGGCAGGAGGGTGCCGAGGCTGTCGTCCGTACCGGTCTCAGGCCCCACGGTCCGCCTCCCGGACCGGACGGCCGGACACGTCGACGTGGGTGAGGTACTGCCCGCCGTGCGCGGCACCGGTGTTGATGGTGCCGCGCTCCGCACCGAGCACCGTGACGTGCGCCGCCGCGGCTCCCGGCCCGGCGGCGGTGCCGGCCGCCGGTTCCGTGCGCTGTTCCCGGGCCGCGGTCTCGCCGCCGTCCTCGTCGTGCCGGTCTGCGCCGGCCGGGCCCGGCCAGGGGTACGGAAGACCGGCCGGTGCGAGGAAGGCGGGTGTCCTCCGGCGGACGCCCGCCCCGGGCTCGGCCGCCTGTTCGTGATCGCGCATGGCTGTTTCCTTCGCTGACAGGAGGATCGGACTCAGTGGTGGTGGGTGCTGACGCTCTGGCCTCCGTGCACCGTGCCGGTGTTGACGTTTCCGTGCGGGGCGCTGACGATCCGCATCCGGCACGCCCCGTCGCGACCCGCCGCGGGGCCGGGGTTGTCCTGTGGCGCCGCCGGGGCGCCCTGGTCCGGCAGCGGACCGGACGGCAACGGCACATGGAGCCAGGCCCGTTGGGTGAACGTCTTGCCGTCGACGGTCGCCGGGACCTCGATGAAGTGGTCGGGGTGCCGCCCGGTGTACCCGCTCGCGACCGCGTCCTGGTAGCAGCGGTCGGACAGGATGGCCGCCACATGCGTGACGTTCTCGCTGGACCGCGCCAGGACGGCTTTGACGGGACGGGAGTCGAGCAGGCGGTGGGTGTCGTTGCGTGCGGTTCCGTTGCCGCCGAACGCGTCCTTGGTGTCGGGCAGCGGGCCGATGTGCAGGCTGACCCGCAGCCTGATCCGGGCCGTGCCGAGGGCGTGGACGTTCAGTTCCGCGACGACGTCCTGGAGCGTGTCGAGCCAGGGGTGGATCACCAGGGGCATCAGCGCGGGATCGAAGCCCAGGACGTAACCGTCACCGGTGGTGGCGGGGAACAGCCGGCCGTTCCACACGTCCGCCAGCCCGGCGCGCTCCAGCGAGGTCCGGAGCAGTTCGGGCACCGCCCGGCTGATCACCTCGTGCTCGATGGCCGGACGTCCGGTGAAGCCCTTCATGTCCACGGCCAGGATGCCGCGGTAAGGGGGAAGCGGCCGGCTGCGGGAGTAGGGGACCGCAGTGGCCGGGGGCAGTTCGAAACCGCTGTCGTGCATCGTGTCTCCTCCGCGAAGGTCCGCCGGGCTCAAGGGGGTTGGAGCCGCTTGTGGCGGACGTGGGGGCGCCGGTGGCCGGCCCCACGAGCTTCGCGGAGGAACGGGGAGGGTTCTGCTCCCTCAGAACCGATGGAGCGTGACGGGCATCACGGTCGGCTCCGGCGCTGCTCCGGGAGGCTTCGGCTCAGGCGGCGGGCCGCTGCCCGAGCGCACGGCGCAGTCCCCCCTCGTCGATGATCTCGATGGAGGTCCGGCCGGCCCGCACACAGCCCGGCCCGAGGCGCCGCAGCGCCTCGCTGACGGACCCGCGGCCCACATCGAGGTGCTGGGCCAGTTCCAGTCGGGTGAGGCGGAAGGAGTGCTCGCCGGACAGGGCCATGAGGCGCAGCAGAGTCGCCGCGAGCCGCTGATCGAGGTCTCCCTCCCCGGCCTCGGTCTGCTCCCGCAGCCGGCTCAGCGCGAGCCGGTTCAGCTTCTCCGTGAGGTCGTAGTCCTTCACGAGGGCCCGGAACGCGGCCGCCGGAACGCAGGAGACTTTGCAATCCGTAATAGTTTGGACGTCGGCGAGCCGGGCGTCCCCGTCCTGGACCGCCATCTCGCCAAGCACTTCTCCGGGCCCGCGGAAGGACAGCAGTTTGTCCCGGCCGTCCACACTCCTGCGGACCACCTTCACCATGCCCTGGATCAGGGCCAGTACATGCGTCCCGGCTTCTCCCTGGCGGAGCAGGGTCTGCCCGGCCGGGTGCGGCCGGACGGGGAAGGCCGTCAGCTTCCGCCACGCCGCCACGGGGGCCAGGTCGCGCAGCGTCGTGGGCGGCGAGAGAGGGCTCTGTTCGCTCATGCGATGAAAAGTAGAGGACGGACGGAGCTCTCGGGGCCGATTGATCGTTTCTGTCTCCCGGCTGTCCTCTCCTGCCGGATGAGGCCCGCTTGCGCTCAAGATACGGCCCCGAGCGGCGGGCGTGATCGTACGAGCCTGATCACCGCCGCCGGTGCTCGATAGCCTGCACGCTGATCGGACCAACCGAACGGCCTCGCCGGGGCGCACGCTCCCGAGGGCGCGGGGCGGACGCGGACCGCTCGCCGAGCGCGAGGCCCGTCGACAGCGAGGTGAGAGATGCAGTTCACCACCCGTCCCACCCTCCAGGGCACCTTCGGCATGGTCTCCTCCACCCACTGGCTGGCCTCCCAGTCGGCGATGGCGGTGCTGGAGGACGGAGGCAACGCCTTCGACGCCGCCGTGGCCGGTGCGTTCGTCCTGCACGTCGTGGAACCGCATCTCAACGGGCCGGCCGGTGAGGTCCCGATCCTGCTCGCCCCGGCGGGCGGCGCGGTGCGCGTCCTGTGCGGGCAGGGCGTGGCCCCGGCCGGCGCCAGGGTGGCCCACTACCGGGGGCTGGGGCTGGACCTCGTACCCGGCACCGGACCGCTCGCGGCCGCCGTGCCCGGCGCCTTCGACGCCTGGCTGCTGCTCCTGCGCGACCATGGCACCAAGTCCCTCGACGACGTCCTGAAGTACGCCATCGGATACGCCGAACACGGGCACGCGCCCGTGGAGAACGTCGGCCTGACCGTCGAGAGCGTACGGCGGCTGTTCGAGACCGAGTGGACCTCGTCGGCGGAGCTGTACCTGCCCGGCGGCAGGGCACCCCGGCCCGGCACGCTGCTGCGCAACCCCGCGCTCGCCGCCACCTGGAAGCGGCTGCTGACGCAGACCGCCGGCGCGGGCGGCCGGGAAGCCCGGATCGACGCCGCGCGCGAGGTGTGGCGCTCCGGCTTCATCGCCGAGGCGCTGGTGCGGCAGTCCCGGCGGCCCACCATGGACACCAGCGGTGAGCGGCACGCCGGCACGCTCACCGAGGCCGACCTCGCCGGCTGGTCGGCGACCTACGAGACCCCCGTGACGTACGACTGGAACGGCTGGACCGTGTGCAAGGCCGGGCCCTGGAGTCAGGGCCCCGTCCTGCTCCAGCAACTCGCCCTGCTGCCGCCCGAGTTGCCCGCCCACGGCTCCGCCGACCACCTCCACCTGCTGATCGAGGGCTGCAAACTCGCCATGGCCGACCGCGAGGCCTGGTACGGGGACGCCGCCGAGGTGCCCCTCGCGGATCTGCTGTCGGACGACTACAACGCCGCGCGGCGGGCCCTCGTCGGCGAGCGCGCCTGTCACGACCTGCGCCCCGGCAGCCCCGGCGGGCGTACCCCGCGGCTGCCCGCGCAGGCACACGCGTGCGTGCCGGCCGGCGCGGAGCGCGGCTTCGACCCGATGGGTGCCGGCGAGCCGACCGTCGCCGGCCTGTCCGGCGAGCCGGCCGTCACCAGGCCGCCCGGTGAGCCCGAGGTCGCCGCCGACGGACCGACCCGCGGCGACACCTGCCACCTGGACGTCGTCGACCGCTGGGGCAACATGATCGCGGCCACGCCCAGCGGCGGCTGGCTCCAGTCCAACCCCGTCGTCCCCGAGCTGGGCTTCCCGCTCGGCACCCGCCTCCAGATGGCCTGGCTGGAAGACGGGCTGCCCAATTCCCTCACCCCCGGGCGCCGCCCCCGCACCACCCTCACCCCGTCCCTGGCGCTGCGCGACGGCGTGCCGGTGATGGCGTTCGGCACACCCGGCGGCGACCAGCAGGACCAGTGGCAGCTGCACTTCTTCCTGGCCGTCGCCCTGCGTTCCCCCGTCCGCGGCGGCCTCGATCTCCAGGGCGCCATCGACGCCCCCAACTGGCACAACGACAGCTTCCCCAGCTCCTTCCACCCGCGCGGCCGGCGCCCCGGCAGCGTGACCGTGGAGTCCCGCACCGCCCCCCGCGTGATCGAGGAGCTGCGGCGGCGGGGCCACGACGTCACCGTCGGCCCCGCCTGGTCCGAAGGACGCCTGTGCGTGGTGGCCCGGGACCCGGAGACCGGCGTGCTGTCGGCGGCGGCGAACCCGCGCGGGATGCAGGGGTACGCCGTCGGCCGCTGACGGCCGCGCCGGGGCCCCCGTTCTTCACCCCCGATCCACCCCGCGTACACCGGCCGGGGGCGGGGATTGTCAGTGGGGCGTGCTCTCATGGGGGACATGATCGAAGAGACGGAAACCATCGAGGAGTTTCTCGCCCGCTGCTCGGCCGACGTGGAGGAAGCGGTCCGCAAGGCCGCCGCGGCCGAGATCCTGCCCCGCTTCCGCCGCCTCGCCGCGGACGAGGTGGACCAGAAGAGCGGCCCGCACGACCTGGTGACGGACGCCGACCGCCTCGCCGAGCTGCGGCTCGCCGAGGACCTCGGCGCCCTGCTGCCCGGTTCGGTGGTGGTCGGCGAGGAAGCGGTCCACGCCAACCCGGCGGTGTACGAGGCGCTCCAGGGCGACGCACCGGTCTGGATCATCGACCCGGTCGACGGCACCCGCCAGTTCGTGCACGGTGACGACGGCTTCTGCACCCTGGTGGCCCTCGTCCAGCGGGGTGTCGTGGCCGCGTCCTGGACCTACGCGGCGGCGCGCGACCAGTTCGCCACCGCCGTCCGCGGCCGGGGCGCCTTCCTCGACGGGGAGCGGTTGTTCGCCGGCCCGCCGGCGCCCGGCCGGGACCTCGTCGTCGCCACCTCTCACCCGGACTACACCACCGACGAGCAGAAGCGCGCGCTGCGCGCCCTGTGGACCGACGGCCTCGCCCCGCGCCCGTGCGGCTCCGCGGGCCTGGAGTATCTCGCCGTCGCCCGGGGTGAGTTGGACGCGGTCGCGTTCTCCTGGGAGGCCGCCTGGGACCACGCGGCCGGTCTGCTCCTGGTCGAGGAGGCGGGCGGCACGCACCTCACCATGACCGGCGAGCCGTTCCGCGTCACCGGCGGCAACGCCCTGCCGTTCACCGCCGCCCGGGACGCCGCCACCGCCCGCCGGGTGGCCGGCCTGCTGCGCAGCGCGTCCTGAGCCCTCCGGGGCCACCCGGTCCGGGGGAGTGCCGGTCCTCCGGCATATCCTGATCTCGAATGGCCATCGGCTGACGAAGGGGTCCGAAGGTGCCGTCGATGCTCGATGCGGTCGTGGTGGGTGCGGGACCGAACGGACTGACCGCTGCCGTGGAGCTGGCCCGCCGCGGCTTCTCCGTGGCCCTCTTCGAGGCGCAGCCCACCGTGGGCGGCGGCGCCCGCACCGAGGAGCTGACCCTCCCCGGCTTCCGGCACGACCCGTGCTCGGCCGCCCACCCCCTGGGCATCAACTCCCCGGCCTTCCGCGCCCTGCCGCTCGACCGGTACGGCCTGGAATGGCTGCACGCCCCGCTGCCCATGGCCCACCCCTTCCTGGACGGCACCGCGGCCGTACTGTCCCGGTCGGTGGCCGAGACCGCCGCCTCCTTCGGACCGCGCGACGCGGGCCCGTACCGCAGACTGGTCGAGCCGCTCCTCGCCCACTGGGACATGCTTGTACAAGACTTCATGTCCCTGCCGCTGACCGCGCTCCCGCGCGACCCCGTCACCCTGGCCCGGTTCGGCCTGGTCGGGCTCCCGCCGTCCACGTGGCTGATGCGCCGCTTCAGGGACGAGCGGTTCAAGACCCTCTTCGCCGGCCTGGTCGCCCATGTGATGGCGCCCCTCGACGGCCTGGCCACCAGCGCCATCGGACTGGTCTTCGCCCTCTCCGCCCACGCCCGCGGCTGGCCGGTGCCCCGCGGCGGCTCCCAGGCCATCTCCGACGCCCTCGCCGGCTACCTCACGGACCTCGGCGGCGAGGTGCACACCGACTACGAGGTCAAGCGCCTGGACGACCTGCCGCCCGCCCGCGCCTACATCTTCGACACCTCGCCCACCGCGCTCGCCCGCATCGCCGGCTTCGGCGATTACTACGCGAACTACCGCTACGGCCCCAGTGTCTTCAAGATCGATTACGCGCTGGACGGCCCGGTGCCCTGGACCGCGCCCGAGGCCCGCGTCGCCGGCACCGTCCAGATCGGCGCGAGCAAGGCCGAGATCGGCTCCGCCCTGCGCGCCGCCTCCCGGGAGGGCCGCGCCCCCGACAAGCCGTTCATGATCACCGTGCAGCCCAGCGTCGCCGACCCCACCCGCGCCCCCGAGGGCAAGCACGTCTTCTGGGCCTACGGCCATGTGCCGAACGGCTGGTCCGGTGACCTCACGGACGCCATAGAACGCCAGCTGGAGCGCTTCGCCCCCGGCTTCCGCGACCGCGTGCTCGCCCGCGCCACCGCCGGACCCGCCGAGATGGCCGCGCGCAACGCCAACTACGTCGGCGGCGACATCGCCTGCGGCGCGGCCTCCGGGCTCCAGCTGCTGCTGCGCCCCAAACTGTCCCTGTTCCCGTACCACACCCCCCACCCGGCCGTCTTCATCTGCTCCTCGGCCACTCCGCCGGGCCCCGGCGTCCACGGCATGTCCGGTCACAACGCGGCCAAGGCCGTGTGGCGGAGGCTGCGGCAGACATGACCACCCTCACCCTCGTCCAAGGCGACATCACCCGGCAGAGCGCCGACGCGATCGTCAACGCGGCCAACTCCTCCCTCCTCGGCGGCGGAGGGGTGGACGGCGCGATCCACCGCCGCGGCGGCCCCGCCATCCTGGAGGAGTGCCGCAGGCTGCGCGCCTCCCGGTACGGCAAGGGCCTGCCCACGGGCCAGGCGGTCGCCACCACGGCGGGCGCGCTGGACGCCCGCTGGGTGATCCACACCGTCGGCCCGGTCTGGTCCGCCACCGAGGACCGCTCCGACCTGCTCGCCTCCTGCTACCGCGAGTCCCTGCGCGTCGCCGACGAGCTCGGCGCCCGTACCGTCGCCTTCCCGGCCGTCTCCACCGGCGTCTACCGCTGGCCGATGGAGGACGCGGCCAGGATCGCGGTGGAGGCGGTGCGGAGCACGCCGACGGCCGTGCAGGAGGTCCGGTTCGTGCTCTTCGACGAGCGGGCGTACGAGGCGTTCGCCCGCCTGGCCGGCTGACGGCCGCTGCCGCGGCACAGCGGCCCCGGACTCACCCGAACGGCGTCATCCACGCCGTCTTCCGCGGGATCGCCGCGATCGCCGGGGACGACGTCCACCTCCGCATCGGCGCCTGCGTCTGCAAGACGGACCTCACCGGCTCGGGCACGATCCACATCATCATCGGCGCCCTGGTCCTGCTGACCGGCATCGGACTGCTCAGGGACATGGCCCGGGCCCGTCTCGCCGGCCTGTTCCTCGTGTCGCCCAGCATCGCGCAGTTCCTGTTCTGCCGTACGCGCCCGCCTGGCCGGTGATCACGATGGCGATCGACATCTTCGTGATCCGGGTCCTGGCGTCCCGTCAGGAACTGGTCGGCTGCGGCCCGAAGCGCCGGTCAGCCCAGCGCCCGCAGGGTCGTGCCGAGCAGCGCCACGCCCTCGGCGATGACACCGGGCGGGGCGGCCGCGTAACCGAGGACCAGGCCGGGACGGCCGGGCGACTGCCGGTGCCAGGAGAGCGGTTGGCACTTCACACCGCGGGCGAGCGCCGCCGCGGCGAACTCGGTGTCGGGTACGTCCGAGACGTACGTGACCGTCAGATGCAGGCCCGCCGCGGCGCCGTGCACCCGCGCGCCCGGGAGATGCTCGGCGAGGGCGGCGATCATCGCGTCCCGGCGCCGGCGGTGGCGCCCGCGCACCATCCGCAGATGCCGCTCCAGTTCACCGGACTCCATCAGCCTGGCCAGCACCAGCTGCGGCAGCACGGCGTTGCCGAGATCGTTGAACCGCTTGGCGTCGACCAGCCTCGCGCGATGGCGGGCCGGTGCCACCATCCAGCCGATCCGCAGTGCGGGCGCCAGCAGCTTCGACACGCTGCCCATGTAGCAGACCCGGTCGGCGAGCAGCGCCCGCAGCGCGGGCACCGGGGGCCGGTCGTAGCGGTGCTCCGCGTCGTAGTCGTCCTCCAGGATCAGACCCCCGTCCCGCGCCCATTCCAGCAGCTCGCGCCGACGTTCGCCGCTGGTCACCACGCCGGTCGGGAACTGATGGGCGGGCGTCAGCAGGACCGCCCGGGCGCCGGTCGCCCGCAGCGCGTCGACCCGTACGCCCTCCTCGTCGACCGGCACCGGCGGGGTGGCCAGACCCCCGTTCCCCAGGTGCTGGCGGGCCCCGAGCGAGCCGGGGTCCTCCACCGCCACCGCGTCGACGCCGTCCGCCCGCAGCACCGGGTGCAGCAGTGTGAGCGCCTGCGCCGTGCCCGCGACGATCAGCACCGCGTCCGGCTCCACCCGTACGCCCCGCACGCGCGCGAGCCAATCGGCGACCGCCCGCCGCAGCCGGGGCGCGCCGCTCGGGTCGCCGTACCCGAGATGCTCGGCGGACAGCTCGCCCAGCACGGCCCGCTCGGCCCGCAACCACGCGGCCCGCGGAAACGTACTCAGATCGGGCCGGCCGGGCGTGAAGTCGACAGCGGCCGGGACGGCCCGCAACACGTCGAAAACCTCGGCACCGGGTTCACCCCCGAAGAGCCCGCCGACGTCACCGGCGCACGGCCCACCGCCCCCACCACCAGCCTGCCCGGCACACGGCCCACCGGGACCCGCGGCCCGCGCTGTACCGAACCGCACGGCGTGCCGCCCACCCGACCCCTCTTCCGGCCCTGCCCCGGGCTGTCCGGCGTACCGCCCGCCTGGGGCACCCGCCTGCGCTCCGCCGGGCCCCTGGGCCGCCGGCCCCCCGACGACACCCGCGCGCGACTTGCCGGGCGCGTCCTCGCGACGCCCGGCCCCGCCATCGCGCCCCCGGGCCGACGGTCCACCAGCGGTATCCGCGGCACCACCGTCCCCGGCGCCCGGCGCCCCCATGCCGGTCGCCGCCCGATCCGCGGTCTCCTCGCCCGGAAGCGTGGGTGCCGTCGGGAACGGTGCCGCGAGGACCACCGTGCCTCCGCGTCGGCGGCCCGCCAGGTGGCCGTCCTCGGCGAGGCGCCGGTACGCCTCGGTCACCACCCCGCGCGAGACACGCAGTTCCGCGGCGAGCACCCGAGTGGGCGGCAGCCTGCTGCCCACGGCCAGCCGGCCGTCGGCTATCGCCTGCCGCAGCCGTCCGGCCAGCCACTCCGTCTTCCCGCCTGCGGGCACGTCATCGACCGCCAGCTGAAGGAAGTCGGAGCCGCGCGCCGGCACGTCCGCCGCCGGCTCCGCCGGGTCCCGCCCCTCGTCCACCCTGCTCATGCCTGCTCATGCTGTCACGCGCCGCCGCCGTCCCGGCGGGCCCGGTCACTGCCCGAACACGAACTCCGGTGCGGCCACGGTGAGCACGGCCGACGCCGTGGCGGCCGCCCAGTGCGCCGCCACCTCCTCCTCGACCGTCTTCAGCACCTCGGCGACGGTCTCCGCGCCGCCGTCGTGCATCGCCTCCGCCACCACCAGCACCCGGCCGGTGCGTTCGCCGACCGCCGAGTGCCCGCTCTGCCGATGGGTCCAGCGGCGGGCGTGCGCCCGGCCCGCCGAGTCGGCGAAGGTCACCTCGCCGGGCGCGGGATGCTCGGTGCCGCCGCCGAACGCGGTGTACGTCTCGTCGCCGCGGGCCTGGCGGACCTCCAGCAGCGGCCCGGTGATCCGGTCGACGTCGAGCGCCGCGACCGGAACGGCGTACGCCACCGAGATCGCGTTGCACAGGTCCACCAGCGGATGGATGCGCGGCAGTGCCCCTTCCTTCCGCAGCCGGCGCAGCAGCGACTCCGACGCGGAGCGGTACTGCGTCGGTTTCAGCCCCATCCGGGTGAAGGCCCGCCGCCACGCCAGCACCTCGGGAAACTCGCCCTCGGTGGCGTGAGCCAGCCGTGCCACGGCCCGGGCGGTGTACGCGGCGGCGCGCGGCCCGGTGTCCGTGGGGGTGCCGATGCCGGTGGCGTACAGCGCGCCGGCGGCCAGTTCGGGATAGGCGGCCCAGACCGGGGCGGCATGCCGGAATCGCACGGTCACGCCACCTCCGCTCGCGTACGGGGGTCGGACGAAACGCTCAACAGGTCCTCCTCGGTGATCGGATTCACCACCCTGCCCAGCTCTTGGCCCCTTGGCCAGGGCCAAACAGGGCCTGGGCGACCGGTCCATAACCGCGGCCGGCGGCCCTGGCGACAGGCCCCGGCGGACCGCGTGACATCATCGGCCGGGGCCAGGACCACAGCCGTACGAGGAGTACGAGGAGCACGATGAACCCCGCTCTCACCGCCCCCTCCGAGGGCGGTCCCCCCCGCTCGCACGGCGCCGGGAGCCCGGGGCAGGGCACCTCCCTGCTGGACGACTTCTCCCTGGAGATGACCGGCAAGGACGTGCCCGGGCTGGAGGAGGCGCGCGACAGCATCCCGCCGGGCACCCGCATCAACATCACCTTCCTGGCCGGGGAGGACACCGGTACGCGTCTCGCGGCCGCCCGCGCGGCCAAGCGGCTCGGTTTCGTGCCCGTACCGCACATCTCCGCGCGGCGGCTGCCCTCCCGGCTCGCCCTGGAGGAGTTCCTGACCGGGCTGGCCGCCGACGGCACCGCCGAGAACGTGTTCGTCGTCGGCGGCGACCCCGCCCGGCCCGAGGGCCCCTACGCGGACGCGCTGGCCGTACTGCGCACCGGGCTGCTCCGGCACCACGGCGTGCGGCACGTCGGCATCACCGGCTACCCGGAGGGCCACCCCGGCATAGCCGAGCCGGACCTGTGGTCGGCGCTCACGGACAAGGCGGCGGCCATCGGGGCCCACCGGTTCACCGGCGACGTCATCACCCAGTTCGGCTTCGACGTCGGCCCCGTCCTCACCTGGCTGGAGGCCCTGCGCGCCCGGGGGGTGCACCTGCCCGTCCGCATCGGCGTCCCCGGCCCGGCGGGCGTGCGCCGGCTGCTCGGCTACGCCACCCGCTTCGGCATCGGCACCAGCGCCTCCGTCGCCCGCAAGTACGGGTTCTCGCTGACCAACCTCATGGGTACGACGGGCCCGGACCGCTTTCTGCACACCCTGGCCGAGCGGTACGACGCCGCCCGGCACGGCGAGGTGAAGGTGCACTTCTACACGTTCGGCGGACTGCGTGCCACCGCCGAGTGGATCACCCGGTTCCGCCAGCAGAGCCTGTCCTAGGACGCCGCCCGTTCCCGAGACGCCACCCCCGGACCGATTCCCGTGCCGGTCGGTGCGGCGGCGAGGAGGACTCCTGTCCCACGCACCGCCGGGTCCCTGGCCGGATACCGCCGGGTCCCTGGCCAGACCCACGTACATGTCGGATTTCCGCCAGCGGCCGGGGTGGGCGGTGGCCGATGCTGGACGCATGCAGACAGGGATGCACCTCGACCGGGAGCACTGCGTGCGCGCCGTGCAGTCCAAGGACGCACGGTTCGACGGCTGGTTCTTCACGGCCGTGCTGACCACCCGGATCTACTGCCGGCCGAGCTGCCCGGTCGTGCCGCCCAAGCCGGAGAACATGACGTTCCACCCGAGCGCAGCCGCCTGCCAGCAGGCCGGGTTCCGGGCGTGCAAGCGCTGCCGGCCCGACACCAGCCCCGGCTCCCCGGAGTGGAACCAGCGCGCCGACCTGGTCGCCCGCGCCATGCGGCTGATCGCCGACGGGGTCGTGGACCGCGAGGGCGTCCCCGGACTCGCCGCCCGGCTCGGATACAGCGCCCGGCAGGTGGAGCGGCAACTGCTGGCCGAGCTGGGCGCCGGACCCCTCGCGCTCGCCCGCGCCCAGCGCGCCCAGACCGCACGGCTGCTCATCGAGACCACCCCGCTGCCCATGGCGGAGGTCGCCTTCGCGGCCGGCTTCTCCTCCATCCGCACCTTCAACGACACCGTCCGCGAGGTCTTCGCGCTGTCCCCGAGCGAGCTGCGCGGCCGGGCGCCGAGGAGCGGCGCGGGTACGCCGGGCGTGCTCACCCTGCGGCTGCCGTTCCGCGCCCCGCTCAACCCCTCCAACCTCTTCGGCCACCTCGCCGCCACCGCCGTGCCCGGCGTCGAGGAGTGGCGCGACAGCGCCTACCGGCGCACCCTGCGGCTGCCCTACGGCCACGGCATCGTCGCCCTCGCCCCCCGCCCCGACCACATCGCCTGCCGGCTGACGCTCAGCGACCTGCGCGACCTCCCCGTGGCCATCAGCCGCTGCCGCCGTCTGCTCGACCTGGACGCCGACCCGGTCGCCGTCGACGACCGGCTGCGCACCGACCCGCTGCTCGCGCCCCTGGTCGACCGCGCCCCGGGCCGCCGGGTGCCGCGCACGGTCGACGAGGCCGAGTTCGCCGTCCGGGCCGTGCTCGGGCAGCAGGTGTCCACGGCCGCGGCCCGCACCCACGCGGCCCGCCTGGTCACCGCCCACGGCAAGCCACTGGACGACCCGGAAGGCGGCCTCACCCACCTCTTCCCCACTCCCGAGGCGCTGGCCGGTATCGACCCCGAGACGCTGGCGATGCCCCGCACCCGGCGCGCCACCCTCACCACCCTCGTCCGGCAACTCGCCGACGGGGACCTGCACCTGGGTGCGGAGGCCGACTGGGCTGAGGCCCGCGCCCGGCTGCTCGCGCTGCCCGGCTTCGGGCCGTGGACGGTGGACGTCATCGCCATGCGCGCCCTGGGCGACCCCGACGCGTTCCTCCCCACCGACCTCGGTGTCCGGCGCGCCGCACGGGAGTTGGGTCTGCCGTCCACCCCGGCCGCGCTCACCGCCCGCGCGGCGAGCTGGCGGCCCTGGCGGGCGTACGCGGTGCAGTACCTGTGGGCGACCGACAGCCACCCGATCAACTTCCTTCCGGAGTAAGGGACTTCCGTGAACCACCACACCACGACCGACAGCCCCTACGGTCCGCTCACCCTCGTCGCCGACGCCGACGGCGCCCTGTGCGGCCTGTACATGGCGGACCAGCGGCACCGACCCGGCGAGGAGAGGTTCGGCCCGCGCGACGACACCCTGCCGGTGTTCGCCGAGACGGCCGAGCAGCTGAGCGCCTACTTCGCGGGCGGGTCCAGGGAGTTCACCGTACGGCTCGGACTGCGCGGGACGCCGTTCCAGCGCAGCGTCTGGCAGCAGCTGACGCGGATCCCGTACGGCGAGACCCGCACCTACGGCGAACTCGCCGCCGCCCTCGGCAATCCCGGCGCCTCCCGGGCCGTCGGCCTCGCCAACGGTCGCAACCCGATCGGCATCATCGTCCCCTGCCACCGCGTGATCGGCTCCGACGGCAGCCTCACCGGCTACGGCGGCGGCCTGCACCGCAAACAGCGCCTGCTGGACTTCGAACGCGGCACCGCGCTGTTCTGACGCCCCTAGTCGCCGAACTCCCGGGCCAGCCCCCGCAGCAGCGGGGGCAGCGCGGTGCCGATCGGTTCCCGGACGACCTGGTGCGCGAGCTCGTCGTACGGTGTCGGCTCGGCGTTGACGATGATCAGGTGGGCGCCGTTGTCGGCGGCGACACCGACCAGACCGGCGGCGGGCTGCACCTGAAGACTGCTGCCGACGGCCAGGAACACCGTGCACGCCTTGCTGATCGAGAGAGCCTGGCCGAGCACCACCGGATCCAGCCGCTGCCCGAACATCACGGTCGCCGACTTCAGGATGCCCCCGCACGTCAGGCACGCCGGGTCCTCCTCACCGGCCTCCACCCGGGCGAGCGCCTCGTCCATCGGCCCCCGCGCCCCGCACCCGGTGCACAGCACACTGCGCGCGCTGCCGTGCAGTTCGAGCACCTTGCGGGCGGGCATCCCGGCGAGCTGGTGCAGCCCGTCCACGTTCTGCGTGAGGACCCGCACCGGGACGCCGGACCGCTCCAGCTCGGCGACGGCCCGGTGCGCCGCGTTCGGCTCGGCCCGGAGCGCGTGGTTCTTCCGCCGCATCTGCCAGGACCGCCGCCGGATCTCCGGATCCGCCATGTAGTGGTCGTACGTCACGAGCTTCTCGGCCTCCGGATCCCGCCGCCACAGCCCGTTCGGGCCGCGGTAGTCGGGAATCCCGGAGTCGGTGGAGATACCGGCCCCGCTGAGCAGGGCGACGAGAGGCTTGGCCATGCCCACGAGGGTAGGCCGGGCCCGTGGGCTCCCGCGAACGGATATCGCCCGGCCGAGCCGGCGCGCGGACCGGTCACCGGGGTCGGCGGATCCGGGTCCGGCGGGGCGCAGCCGGTGCTAGCGTCCCGGCATGGCCAAAGTGACCGTCTCACTCGATGCCCAGCTCGTCGTGGAAGTCATGGTGCTCGCCGGGGTCGGCAACCCGCAGGACGCCATCGAACTGGTCGTCCGGGACTACATCGAGCGCGGGCACCGGACCGAGGCGCGGGCCGCCACCCGGGACGAGGCGCTGCGCGAGGTGGACGCGCGGCCGCGGGACCCGGAGGGCTGAGCGGTCACGCCACCCGGTGGCCGTTCTCCAGCTCCGCCGTGCCGGAGCCGTCCGCGAGGACGTCCAGGGCGGTCAGGACGCGGCGGCCGAGGGCGCCGGGCAGGTGGTCGGTGATCTCCTCGCGGGAGACCAGGCGCCAGGACAGCAGCTCCTCCTCCTGGAGCCGGATGGCCTTCAGGTCGGTCTCGGTCAGGACACCGCCGTCGTACAGGTACGCCACCAACGGCGGCCGGCCCGCGCCGTGCACCCAGTCCACGGCCAGCAGCCGGCCGAGCTCGCGGTCGAGCCCGATCTCCTCCAGCGTCTCCCGGCGGGCACCCTGCCGCGGCGTCTCCCCGTCGTCGGACTCGACGGTCCCGCCCGGAAGCGCCCAGCCCTCACGGTAGTTCGGCTCGACGAGCAGCACCCGCCCCTCGGCGTCCCGGAAGAGCGCGGCGGCACCGGCGAGGACACGGGGCAGGCCGGCGATGTACGCGGCGAAGTCAGGAGTGGTGGTCATTCAGGAAGGGTAACCAGCCACTGCGCCGCTATGTCCCGCTCGTCGCCAGGCGCAGGGTGCGTTCGGCCAGCGCACTGATCCGTACGCCGTCGAAGCCGAACACCGCGCTGCGGACCGTGTCCTGCAGCGGATCCCGCCACTGGGCCGGGATGGCGTCCGCCCCGGTGAGGACGCCGGCCACCGAGCCGGCCGTCGCCCCGTTGGAGTCGGTGTCCAGGCCGCCCCGCACGGTCAGGGCGATGGTCCGCGTGAAGTCGCCGTCCCCGTACAGCAGCCCGGCGGTGAGTACGGCCGCGTTCGGCACCGTGTGGATCCAGCCGAGCCCGGCGGTCTCCGCGGACACCGTGGCCAGGGTCTCCTCCCAGGGCAGGCGCGTCTCGTGCAGGGTCATGACCCGGCGGACGGTACGGGCCAGACGGCTGCTCGCCGGGACGACCGTGAGCGCGGTGTCCAGGGCGTCCCGGACGGTCGGCGCGGTGAAGGCCGCCGAGATCAGCGCGGCGGCCCACATGGCGCCGTAGACGCCGTTGCCGGTGTGCGACAGCACCGCGTCCCGGCGGGCCAGTCCGGCGGCCCGCCCGGGATCGCCGGGGCAGATCCAGCCGTAGACGTCGGCCCGGATCAGCGCGCCGATCCACTCCTGGTACGGGTTGTCGTACGTCGCCGTCAGCGGGGGCTTCAGCCCGTTCGCGAGGTTCCGGTACGCCGCCCGTTCCGCCGTGAAGGTCTGCAGATACGGCAGCCTGAGCAGCCACAGGTCGCCGACCTGCTCGGTACTGAAGCCGAGGCCATGGGTCTCCAGCAGGTGCAGACCGAGGATCGCGTAGTCGACGTCGTCGTCCCGGCAGCTGCCGTGGATCCGGCCGCGCACGCAACAGCGCCACTCCGGACGCAGCACGGCGGCTTCGGCCGGGTCGGCGGGCTCGGGCAGGTAGTCGGTCAGCGGCAGGGCCGCGGCCCGGCGCAGATAGCGGTCGATACGGTCGCGGGTCCACACCTCGCCCTGCTCGACCGGCTTGCCGAGCATGTTGCCCGCGATCCGGCCGAGCCAGCCGCCGTGGACGCGGTCGGCGAGGTCCGGTCGGGTGCGCTCGGTGTTCATGGCAGGGGTGTACCCACTTTGCCCAGCCGGCTCTCAGCGGTTTCCCAGGGTTCGGGCGGGGCATGACGGCGGGGGTGTCCTGCGGTTATCGTCACAGCGGCGCGACTGGCCCCGACGTGTGCGGGGCCCGGAGAGCAAGGGGAAGACAAGGTGGCGGACGCTGGAGAGAACGAGACCCGTCGGGTGCTCGTCGCAGCGGACAAGTTCAAGGGCTCACTGACGGCCGTGCAGGTCGCCGAGCGGGTGACGGCCGGGCTGCGCCGGGTCGTGCCGGACCTTCAGGTCGAGGCGCTGCCCGTGGCCGACGGCGGCGACGGGACCGTGGACGCGGCCGTGGCGGCCGGCTTCGAACGACACGAGATCAGGGTCGCCGGACCGCTCGGCCAGGAGGTGACGGCCGCGTTCGCGTTGCGCGAGGGCACCGCGGTCGTGGAGATGGCCGAGGCGAGCGGACTCCAGCGCCTCCCGGCCGGGGTCTTCGCCCCCCTCACCGCCTCGACGTACGGCTCCGGGGAGCTGCTGCGCGCCGCGCTGGACGCGGGCGCGCGGACGATCGTGTTCGGCGTCGGCGGCAGCGCCACTACGGACGGCGGCGCGGGCATGCTGTCCGCGCTGGGCGCCCGGTTCCTGACCGAAGAGGGTGAGCCGGTGCCCCCGGGCGGCGGCGGGCTGGCCGCGCTGGCTCGCGCGGACCTCTCCGGCCTGGACCCGCGGCTGTCCTCGGTCGAGCTGGTACTCGCGAGCGATGTCGACAACCCGCTGACCGGGCCGAAGGGCGCGCCGGCGGTGTACGGCCCGCAGAAGGGCGCTTCGCCGGAGGACGTCGAGACGCTGGACGCGGCGCTGGCCCACTTCGCGAAGGTCCTGGAGGCCGAGGTCGGGCCGCGGGCGGCGGAGTACGCGGCGTCCGCGGGCGCGGGTGCCGCCGGCGGCATCGGGTACGGCGCTCTGCTGCTCGGGGCTCGGTTCCGGCCCGGCATCGAGGTCATGCTGGACGTCCTGGGCTTCGCGCCCGCCCTGGAACGGGCCTCGCTGGTCATCACCGGCGAAGGGTCGCTGGACGAGCAGACGCTGCACGGGAAGGCGCCGGCGGGGGTGGCCGCGGCGGCTCGCTCCGCGGGGAAGCCCGTGGTCGCGGTGTGCGGGCGGCTCGCTCTGCCCACGGAGGCGCTGCTGCGGGCCGGGATCTCCCAGGCCTACCCGCTGACGTCGGTCGAGCCGGACGTGGCCAAGTGCATCGCGGACGCCGGACCGATCCTGGAGCGGGTCGCGGCCCACATCGCCGAGAACCACCTGCACTGAGCCCCCCGGGGCTCCGCACCAGACCCCCTGCCCCCACCCACCCACCCACCCACCTCGGCCGACCGCAGGACTCCCGTCCCAGGCACCGCCCGTCACACGACTCCCATGGCGGCCGTCGTGACTCCCATGGCGGCCGTGGTGAGTCACACGGCGGCCGTGGCGAGCCACATGGCGGCCGTCGCGAGTCCCGCCGCGGCCGTCGCGCGTCTCCCCGTGGCTGCGCGTCCCACGGGTCCCGCCGCAGCCGTCGCGCGTCGCGCGAGTCCCGCCGCGGTCTCGGGCCGACTGCCCGGGCGGGCCGATTGTCCAGGCGGGCCGATTGCCCGGGCCGACTGCCCGGGGCGGCTGGTCGGGCCGATTGCCCGGGCCGCCTTCCCCCCTCGGGGTGGTCGGGACAGCGAAGGGCCCCGAACCCTTACCCGGGTTCGGGGCCCTTCGTACAAGCGCCGCTACGGCAACTGCGCCGCCCGTGCCTCACGGCTCTCGCGCCGGTTGTCACGGAAGGTGTTCACCCGGCGCGCCGTCGCGAACAGCGGGATGGTCGCCGCCATCACGATCTGCAGCGCGCAGCCCATCTGCAGCAGCACCTGGCCGCCCGGCGCGTCGAACGCCCACGCCGCCAGCAGGCCCATGGCCGAAACGATCCAGCCCAGCACCGCCGCCGCGAGGACGCCCCGCGGCTTCGGGTACTCCACCCGGCTCACCATCAGCCAGGCGGTACCGACGACCGCCAGCAGTGTCGCCTCGAACGGCAGCTCGAGCAGCACGATCGAGACGACCGTGAGTGCACCGAACGGCGAGGGCATGCCCTGGAACGTGCCGTCCTTCACGGTGACGCACGAGAAGCGGGCAAGCCGCAGCACCACCGCCAACAGCACCACGATCGCGCCCACCGCGGCGACACGCTCGTGCGCGTCCCTCGCGACCATGCCGTACACGAGCACGAAGTACGCGGGCGCCAGACCGAAGCTGATCAGGTCGGAGAGGTTGTCCAGCTCCGCACCCATCGGCGACGACCGCAGCTTGCGGGCCACGAGGCCGTCGAACAGGTCGAAGACCGCCGCGCACAGCATGAGTATCACGGCCGTGGCCGCGCTGTTGCGGGCCATGCCCGAGTCGTCGCCCGAGAGGTGCGGGATCAGGATGCCGGTGGTGGTGAAGTACACCGCCATGAAGCCGCACGTGGCGTTGCCCAGGGTGAGGGTGTCCGCTATCGACAGGCGGAGCGAGAGGGGCATCTCCTCCTCGTCGTCCGCCTCGTCGGCCTCGGGCACCCAGCCCGCCTGGGTCTCCGGATCAATCACGGTCAATGCGAGTCACCCCAGCCACGGTCTTCTGCCCGACCTCGACCGCGACCTCCACGCCCTCGGGCAGGTAGAGATCGACACGCGAGCCGAAGCGGATCAGACCGATCCGGTCGCCCTGCTCGACCTTCGTGCCCTCCGGGATGTAGGGCACGATGCGGCGGGCCACCGCGCCGGCGATCTGGATCATCTCGATGTCGCCGAGTTCGGTGTCGAAATGCCAGACTACGCGCTCGTTGTTCTCGCTTTCCTTGTTGAAAGCCGGAACGAAGCCGCCGGGGATGTGCTCGACCGACGTCACGGTGCCCGCGAGGGGCGCGCGGTTGACGTGGACGTTGAGCGGGCTCATGAAGATCGCGACGCGGGTGCGTCCGTCCTTCCACGGCATGATGCTCTGCACCACACCGTCGGCCGGCGAGATGACGCGGCCCTGGGCGATCTCGCGCTCGGGGTCGCGGAAGAACCACAGCATGCCCGCCGCGAGCGCGGTGGCGGGCACGGCGACGGCCTTGGCGACGCCCGAACGGCGAGCGCGGGCCAGGCTGAGGGCTGCGGTGGCGACGGTCGGGAGAAGCCACGGCGATGCTCCGCGCGCGAGGCGTGCGCCTACCAGGCTGTCGCGGTGTGCAGAGATTTGGCTGTGGGGCATGGATGACCTTCGTAGCGGATGATGCCGCGCTCTGACGGGGGACGGCGGCTTTCCGGGGATCGTACCGGTCGCGGGCTACAACTGGGCAAGCCAGTCAGCCGAGTCGGCGGCTGAAGACCGCCTACGGGGTGTGATCTTCTTCTCGGAGAAAACACCCCGTACCCGGACAATCAGCCCTGGAATCGATACTCTTCGAGCAGCCTGCGACCGATGATCATTTTCTGGATCTCGGCGGTACCTTCACCGATCAGCAGCATCGGAGCCTCGCGGTAGAGGCGCTCGATCTCGTACTCCTTGGAGAAGCCGTAGCCGCCGTGGATACGGAAGGCATCCTCCACGACCTCCTTGCAGTACTCGGAGGCGAGGTACTTCGCCATCCCGGCCTCGAGGTCGTTTCGCTCCCCGGAGTCCTTTTTGCGTGCCGCGTTGACCATCATGGCATGCGCGGCCTCGACCTTGGTAGCCATTTCGGCCAGCTTGAACTGGATGGCCTGGTGCTGGGCGATCGGCTTGCCGAAAGTGTGCCGCTGCTGGGCGTACCGGACGCCGAGTTCGAAGGCGCGCTGAGCGACGCCGCAGCCACGGGCCGCCACGTTGACCCGGCCGACCTCGACGCCGTCCATCATTTGGTAAAAACCTCGCCCGGTGACCCCGCCGAGCACCCGATCGGCCGGTAGGCGCAGGCCGTCCATGATGAGCTCGGTGGTGTCGACACCCTTGTAGCCCATCTTGTCGATCTTGCCGGGGATGGTGAGACCCGGGCGGACCTCGCCGAAGCCCGGCTCCTTCTCGACCAGGAAGGTGGTCATCGACTTGTGCGGGGCCGTGCCCTCGGGGTGTCCTTCGTCACTCCGGACGAGAACGGCCACCAGGGAGGAGGTGCCGCCGTTGGTCAGCCACATCTTCTGGCCGTTCAGGACGTACTCGTCGCCGTCCTTCACCGCCTTCGACGTGATGGCCGACACGTCGGAGCCCAGGCCCGGCTCCGACATCGAGAAGGCGCCCCGGATGTCGCCGGCCGCCATCCTGGGCAGGAAGTG
This sequence comes from Streptomyces sp. NPDC036984, assembly GCF_055607665.1. NCBI lineage: Bacteria > Bacillati > Actinomycetota > Actinomycetes > Kitasatosporales > Streptomycetaceae > Streptomyces > Streptomyces sp. NPDC036984. The sequence continues at coordinate 131,820 of NZ_JBVJRL010000012.1, read as the reverse complement.
GTCCTTCTGCTCCTGGGTGCCGTGCTGCTTGAGCATGTACGCGACGATGAAGTGGGTGTTGATGATGCCGGAGACCGACATCCAGCCGCGGGCGATCTCCTCCACGCACAGTGCGTAGGTGAGGAGCGACTCGCCCAGGCCCCCGTACTCCTCGGGGATCATCAGACCGAAGAGCCCGAGTTCCTTCAGGCCGTCCACGATCGCTTGCGGGTACTCGTCGCGGTGCTCCAGCTCGGTCGCGACAGGAATGATCTCTTTGTCGACAAAGTCCCGGACGGTGGAGAGGATCTCCTGCTGGACGTCGGTCAGACCGGCGGTCTGGGCGAGACGGGCCATCGTCACTTCTCCTGCTGCTTCAGCTCCGGGCGGCCCGGCTGTTCGCCGCCGCGCTCCTTGATGTACGTCTCGGTCGGCACCATCACCTTGCGGCGGAAGATGCACACCAGGGTGCCGTCCTGCTTGTAGCCCTTGGTCTCGACGTAGACGATCCCGCGGTCGTTCTTCGACTTGGACGGCCACTTGTCGAGCACGGTCGTCTCGCCGTAGATCGTGTCGCCGTGGAAGGTCGGCGCGACGTGCTTGAGCGACTCGATCTCCAGGTTGGCGATCGCCTTGCCGGAGATGTCCGGCACGCTCATGCCGAGCAGCAGGGAGTAGATGTAGTTGCCCACGACGACGTTCTTGCCGAAGTCCGTCGTCTTCTCCGCATAGTTCGTGTCCATGTGGAGCGGGTGGTGGTTCATGGTGAGGAGACAGAACAGGTGGTCGTCGTACTCCGTGACCGTCTTGCCCGGCCAGTGCTTGTACGTCGCCCCGACCTCGAACTCCTCGTAGGTGCGTCCGAACTGCATGGCCCTACGCCTCCGGGATCTCGAACTTGCTGGTGCGCTGCATGCCGGCGGCGCGGCCCTTGCCGGAGATGACCAGGGCCATCTTGCGGCTGGCCTCGTCGATCATCTCGTCGCCGAGCATCGCGGAGCCCTTCTTGCCGCCCGCCTCGGACGTGTAGTAGTCGTACGCGTCCAGGATCAGCTCGGCGTGGTCGTAGTCCTCCTGGGAGGGGGAGAAGATCTCGTTGGACGCCTCGACCTGGCCCGGGTGCAGCACCCACTTGCCGTCGAAGCCGAGGGCGGCGGCGCGCTGGGCGACCTCGCGGTAGCCGTCGATGTTGCGGATCTGCAGGTAGGGACCGTCGATCGCCTGGAGGTTGTTGGCGCGGGCGGCCATCAGGATCTTCATCAGGATGTAGTGGTAGGCGTCCGCCGGGTAGCCGGGCGGCTGCTCGCCCACGACGAGCGACTTCATGTTGATCGACGCCATGAAGTCGGCCGGGCCGAAGATGATCGTCTCGACGCGCGGGGAGGCCTGCGCGATCGCGTTGACGTTGTTCAGGCCCTGCGCGTTCTCGATCTGCGCCTCGATGCCGATCTTGCCGACCTCGAAGCCCATGGTCTTCTCGATCTGGGTGAGCAGCAGGTCCAGCGCGACGACCTGCTCGGCGTTCTGCACCTTCGGCAGCATGATGCAGTCGAGGTTCTGGCCGGCGCCCTCGACGACCGTGACGACGTCCCGGTACGTCCACTCGGTGGTCCAGTCGTTGACCCGGACCACCCGGGTCTTGCCGGTCCAGTCGCCCTCGTTGAGGAACTTGACGATGGTGTGCCGCGCCTCGGGCTTGGCGAGGGGCGCACAGGCGTCCTCCAGGTCGAGGAAGACCTGGTCCGCCGGGAGGCCCTGCGCCTTCTCCAGGAAGCGCGGGTTGCTGCCCGGCACGGCCAGGCAGGAGCGCCGCGGGCGAAGGCGGTTGACGGTCGTCATGCGGGGACCTCCAGGGGGTCGAGCTTGTTCGCTTTCCGGATCTCGTCCACGATGCGGCCGATGATTCCGGTGATGTCGAAGTCCTTCGGGGTGAACACCGCGGCCACTCCGGCGGCCCTGAGCTGTTCGGCGTCACCGTTCGGGATGATGCCACCTGCGATCACGGGTATATCTGTGGCACCGGCCACACGCAGCCGCTGGAGGACGTCCGGGACCAGCTGGGCGTGCGAGCCGGAGAGGATCGACAGGCCCACGGCGTGCACGTCCTCGGCCAGGGCCGCGTCCACGATCTGCTCGGGCGTCAGCCGGATGCCCTGGTAGACCACCTCGAAGCCGGCGTCGCGGGCGCGCACGGCGATCTGCTCGGCGCCGTTGGAGTGCCCGTCCAGGCCCGGCTTGCCGACCAGGAAGCGCAGCTTGCCGACGCCCAGGTCGCGGGCGGTGGCGTCGACCTTGGCGCGGACCTCCGCAAGGGCGGAGCCGGCCTCGGCGGGGATGGCCACCGGCGCGGAGGAGACCCCGGTGGGCGCCCGGTACTCGCCGAACACCTCGCGCAGGGCACCCGCCCACTCGCCGGTGGTGACCCCGGCGCGGGCGCACTCCAGCGTGGCCTCCATCAGGTTGTCGGTGCCCTTCGCGGCCTCCTTCAGCCGCTCCAGCGCCTTGCACGGGCGCGGGTGGTTGAAGGGCGGCTGGTAGCGGGTGTCCCGCCAGCCCTGAAGGGCCTCGACCACCCGGGCCTCGACCGCCGGGTCCACCGTCTGGATCGCGGTGTCCAGGTCGGCCGTCAGCGGGTTCGGCTCGGTGCCCTCGAAGATGTTGACACCGATGATCTTCTCCTGGCCGGACTCGATCCGGGCCCGGCGCTCGGCGTGCGAGGCGACCAGCTGGGACTTCAGGTAGCCGGACTCCACGGCGGCCATCGCGCCGCCCATCTCCTGGATGCGGTCGATCTCGGCGAGGACGTCCTCGACCAGCGCGTCCACCTTCGCCTCGATCACCTTCGAGCCCTCGAAGATGTCGTCGTACTCCAGCAGATCGCTCTCGTAGGCGAGCACCTGCTGGATGCGCAGGCTCCACTGCTGGTCCCACGGGCGGGGCAGGCCGAGGGCCTCGTTCCAGGCGGGCAGCTGCACGGCACGCGCGCGCGCGTCCTTGGAGAGGGTCACGGCCAGCATCTCCAGGACGATCCGCTGGACGTTGTTCTCCGGCTGCGCCTCGGTCAGGCCGAGCGAGTTGACCTGGACGCCGTAGCGGAAGCGGCGCTGCTTGGGGTTCTCGATGCCGTACCGCTCGCGCGTGATCTTGTCCCAGATGCGGCCGAACGCCCGCATCTTGCACATCTCCTCGATGAAGCGGACGCCCGCGTTCACGAAGAAGGAGATGCGGGCCACCACATCGCCCATGCGCTCCTGCGGCACCTGGCCGGAGTCGCGCACGGCGTCCAGTACGGCGATCGCGGTGGACATCGCGTACGCGATCTCCTGCACCGGCGTGGCCCCGGCCTCCTGCAGGTGGTAGCTGCAGATGTTGATCGGGTTCCACTTCGGCATGTGGGAGACCGTGTACGCGATCATGTCCGTCGTCAGGCGGAGCGAGGGTCCCGGCGGGAAGACGTGCGTCCCGCGGGACAGGTACTCCTTGACGATGTCGTTCTGGGTCGTGCCCTGGAGCTTGGTGATGTCCGCGCCGTGCTCCTCGGCGACGACCTGGTAGAGCGCCAGCAGCCACATGGCGGTGGCGTTGATCGTCATCGAGGTGTTCATCTGCTCCAGGGGGATGTCCTGGAACAGCCGGCGCATGTCACCGAGGTGTGCGACGGGCACACCGACCCGGCCGACCTCGCCGCGGGCGAGGATGTGGTCGGGGTCGTAGCCGGTCTGCGTCGGCAGGTCGAACGCCACCGACAGACCCGTCTGACCCTTGGCGAGGTTGCGCCGGTACAACTCGTTGGACGCCTCGGCCGTGGAGTGGCCGGCATACGTCCGCATGAGCCACGGACGGTCCTTCTGACGCTCTGTCATCTATGGCCCTCAGATGTTCCGGAAGCGGTTGATGGCGTCGATGTGCTTCGCGCGCATCTCCTCGTCGCGCACGCCCAGACCCTCCTCGGGAGCCAGGCAGAGGACGCCGACCTTGCCCTGGTGCAGGTTGCGGTGGACGTCGTAGGCGGCCTGGCCGGTGTCCTCCAGCGAGTACACCTTCGACAGGGTCGGGTGGATCTTGCCCTTGGCGATCAGGCGGTTGGCCTCCCACGCCTCGCGGTAGTTGGCGAAGTGCGAGCCGATGATCCGCTTCAGCGACATCCACAGGTAGCGGTTGTCGTACTCGTGCATGTAGCCCGAGGTCGAGGCGCAGGTGGTGATCGTGCCGCCCTTGCGGGTGACGTAGACGCTCGCGCCGAAGGTCTCGCGGCCGGGGTGCTCGAAGACGATGTCGATGTCCTCGCCGCCGGTGAGCTCGCGGATGCGCTTGCCGAAGCGCTTCCACTCCTTCGGGTCCTGGGTCTGCTCGTCCTTCCAGAACTTGTAGCCCTCGGCGCTGCGGTCGATGATCGCCTCGGCACCCATCGAGCGGCAGATGTCCGCCTTCTGCTCGCTGGAGACGACGCAGATCGGGTTGGCGCCACCGGCCAGCGCGAACTGGGTGGCGTAGGATCCCAGGCCGCCGCTGGCGCCCCAGATGAGCACGTTGTCGCCCTGCTTCATGCCGGCGCCGTTGCGGGAGACCAGCTGGCGGTAGGCGGTGGAGTTCACCAGGCCCGGCGCGGCGGCCTCCTCCCAGCTGAGGTGGGCCGGCTTCGGCATCAGCTGGTTGGACTTGACCAGCGCGATCTCCGCGAGGCCGCCGAAGTTGGTCTCGAAGCCCCAGATGCGCTGCTCGGGGTCGAGCATGGTGTCGTTGTGGCCGTCGGAGGACTCCAGCTCGACGGACAGACAGTGGGCGACGACCTCGTCACCCGGCTTCCAGGCGTTCACGCCCGGGCCGGTGCGCAGGACCACGCCCGCGAGGTCGGAGCCGATGATGTGGTACGGCAGGTCGTGGCGCTTGGCCAGCTCGTTGGTGCGGCCGTAGCGCTCCAGGAACCCGAAGGTGGACAGCGGCTCGAAGATCGAGGTCCACACCGAGTTGTAGTTGACCGAGGAGGCCATGACGGCCACCAGGGCCTCGCCCGGGCCCAGTTCGGGCACCGGCACCTCGTCCAGGTGGATCGACTTGCGCGGGTCCTTGTCGCGGGTCGCCAGGCCCGCGAACATCTCCGTCTCGTCCTTGTGCACGGTGATCGCACGGTACGACTCGGGGATCGGCAGGGCGGCGAAGTCGGCGGGCGTGGCGTCCTTCGACTGGATCGCGTCCAGGATGTCCTTCACGGTCACGGTGTTGCCTCCGGCGGTGAGCGCCCTGAGGGAGGGGCGCTGAGGGTTCGTCGGTGCTGCGATGAGTGCTGCTGAGGGTTTTCGGGGTGTGCCGTCGGTTCGGCTCGGTGGTGCTTCGGCAGCGCTTTGTGGCGCGGGAGGGTGCCTGTGACGCAGGCGTCCGGGCGCGCAGGCGTGGGCTTGCGGGGACAGCCGGCGAGCGAATGGTCTCTGCTCGCCGACCGCCCGGACACCTTCAACGTATGACACCGCGTGTCAGGTGACAAGGCACTGAGTGCCAGAACTTGCTCTCAGATGAAATCTTTACGTAACAAATGAGCGATGATCGATCGAACGGCTCCTGGAATCTCCTCGAAAACGGCCCCTGACATGCCAAAACGGCCACCCCGAAGGGTGGCCGTCGTCACAGGGCGAGCGGAGCCGTCAGCGCTCCTTCAGCGCCTCCTCGATGGTCCGCATGACCTCGTCCAGTGGAGCATCGGTACGGGCGACCGTCACCAGCACCTCGCCGTGCGCGGAGGCCGTCGCCGCTGCGGGCGCGGCGGCCGGCCGGCCGGCGGAGCCGCGGCCGGCCCCGATACCGGTGCCGAACGTCTTGCGCACGATCGCGAAGGCGTGGTCCAGCTGCGCCTCCACGTCCCCCTGGCCGCCCGCCCGCAGCCAGCGCCTGAGGACGTGGTTGTGGGCGGTGACCACGGCGGAGGCGGCGACCTCGGCCAGCAGCGGGTCGTCGTTGGCGTCGTCGGCGTGCGCGTGCTCGTCGAAGTGCCCGAGCAGATAACGGGTGAACAGGCGCTCGTAGCGGGCGACGGAGGCGATCTCGGCCTCGCGCAGGGTGGGCACCTCGCGCGTGAGCTTGTAACGGGCTACCGAGATCTCCGGGCGGGCCGCGTACATCTTCATGACTTCCTTGATGCCGCGGCACACGGTGTCGAGCGGGTGCTCGTGCGCGGGGGCGGCGTTGAGGACCGCCTCCGCGCGGATCAGCGTGTCGTCGTGGTCCGGGAAGATCGCCTCTTCCTTGGAGCGGAAGTGACGGAAGAACGTGCGGCGGGCGACCCCGGCGGCCGCCGCGATCTCGTCGACGGTGGTGGCCTCGTACCCCTTGGTCGCGAACAGCTCCATGGCTGCTGCCGCCAGTTCTCGGCGCATTTTGAGCCGCTGGGCGGCGGCGCGACTGCCTGCGGCACTTTCCGGCGCGTCGGGCGTAGCTGGTGTACGTGAGGACTTGGCGGGCTGGGACATGACCCGAACGTACTGCATGCGCCCAGCTCGGTGCGCAGGTCCGGGGTGTCCCCCGCCCGTGGAGGGCGGGGGACCACCGGGCCGGGCGGGCGGGGGAGAGCCGCCCGGCCCGAGCAGTCCGCCCCAGTCCGTCTCCGTCCGGAACCAGTCGCCGACGCCGTCAGCGGCGGGCATACTCGCGGAAACCGCGGCCCGTCTTGCGGCCGAGGCAGCCCGCGGCCACCAGGTGCTCCAGGAGCGGCGCGGGGGCGAGGCCGGGGTCGCGGAACTCGCGGTGCAGCACCTTCTCGATGGCCAGCGAGACGTCCAGGCCGACCACGTCCAGCAGTTCGAACGGGCCCATCGGGTAGCCGCCGCCGAGCTTCATCGCCGCGTCGATGTCGTCGAGCGACGCGTAGTGCTCCTGCACCATCTTGATCGCGTTGTTGAGATACGGGAACAGCAGCGCGTTGACGATGAATCCGGCCCGGTCGCCGCAGTCCACGGCATGCTTGCGGATCTTGGCGCAGACGTCGCGGACGGTCGCGTGCACGTCGTCGGCCGTCAGGACCGTGCGGACCACCTCGACCAGCTTCATGGCCGGCGCCGGGTTGAAGAAGTGCATGCCGATCACGTCCTGCGGGCGCGAGGTGGCGCGGGCGCAGGCGACGACGGGCAGCGACGAGGTGGTGGTGGCCAGCACCGCGCCCGGCTTGCAGACCTTGTCCAGGGCCGCGAACAGCTGCCGCTTGACCTCCAGGTCCTCCGCGACCGCCTCGACGGCCAGGTCGACGTCCGCGAACGCGTCGTAGGAACCGGCCGGGGTGATCAGGTCCAGGGTCCGGGCGGCGGCCTCGGCGGTCAGCCGGCCCTTGTCGACGGAGCGGGCGAGCGACTTGCCGATCCGGGCCTTGGCCGCCTGGGCCTTCTCCTCGCTGCGGGCGGCCAGGACCACCTCGTAGCCGGCCTTGGCGAACACCTCGGCGATGCCGGAGGCCATGGTGCCGGAGCCGGCGACGCCGACCGAGCGGACCTCCCGGCCCGGGGTGAGCGCATCGCCCGCCGCCGGGGTCAGCGCGTCCGGCACGACCGTGGCGCTGCCCGGTGCCTCGTAGGTGTAGAAGCCGCGCCCGGACTTGCGACCGGTCAGGCCCGCCTCGCTGAGCTGCTTCAGGATCGGGGCGGGCGCGTGCAGCCGGTCCCGGGACTCGGCGTACATGGCTTCCAGGACCGTACGCGCGGTGTCGACGCCGATCAGGTCCAGCAGGGCGAGCGGGCCCATCGGCAGGCCGCAGCCGAGCCGCATGGCGGCGTCGATGTCCTCGCGGGAGGCGTACTTCGCCTCGTACATCGCCGCGGCCTGGTTCAGGTAGCCGAAGAGCAGCCCGTCCGCGACGAAGCCCGGGCGGTCGCCGACCGCGACCGGCTCCTTGCCCAGCTCGATCGCGAGCTCGGTGACGGCGGCGACGGCCCCCGGCGCGGTCAGCACCGAGGAGACGACCTCCACCAGCCGCATCGCCGGGGCCGGGTTGAAGAAGTGCAGGCCGAGCACGCGCTCGGGGCGGGCCGAGTCGGCGGCCAGCCGGGTCACGGACAGCGCGTTGGTGCCGGTCGCGAGGATCGTCTCCGGGCGGACGATGCCGTCCAGCGCCCGGAAGATCTGCTGCTTGATCTCGTACGACTCCGGAGCCACCTCGATGACGAGGTCGGCCTCGGCCGCCGCGGCCAGGTCGGTGGCGGTGCGGACGCGGGCCAGTGCCCCGGCGCGCTCCTCCTCGGTGAGCCGGCCGCGCGCCACGGCGCGGGCGGTGGCGGCCTCCAGGGTGGCGAGCGCCTTCGCGGTCTGCGCCTCGCTGATGTCGATGCCGATCACCTCGCGGCCGGCCTTCGCGAGGACCTCGGTGATGCCGGTGCCCATGGTGCCGAGGCCGACGACGGCGATCGTCTTGAGCGGGGACAGCGGGGACAGAGGGGTGTCGGACAGGGGAGTGGCCATCGCGGGACTCCAGGAATGAGGGTGACGACGAGGAGCGCGCCGGGTGCGCCGGAAGACGCACCGCGGTGCGGGGAAATGAGTGCGGGTGTTGCCGGGCTGCGAGCGCACACGCCCGGTGCTGCCGGTGCCACGGGCGTGCACACGCCCGGCAACGGCGGAACTTCCGACCGGCTCTGTCCCGAAGCCAGGTCGTACTGCGGCACACGAGATGCCGAACCGACTGCTCTCCCACTGCCGCGAAGGCGTGGGAGGTGGTCCCCAACGACGGCCGCGTCACCAAACCGTCGCCAGTGGATGTGCGAGAGGGTTACTCGCTCGTCTGAGCTTAACCGGCGGGTAACGAGCGCGCCAGTCCCTCGCGGGAAGCCGACTTTGTGATGTGCCTCCCTCGGTCGCCGCGACCCGCCTACGCTGAGGCCCGTGGACGAAGAGTTGCGATCGCTCACGGAGCGCTTACGGCAGGAGTCGGGCGGCTCGGCGGCGTTCGACCGCCTGCTGGCGACCGAGGACCACGACGCCCTGGCGGAGGTGCTCACCGCGCCGGGACAGCCGCTCTGGGCCAGGGAACTGGCCGCGTTCCGCCTCGGCCGCGCGGGCGACCGGCGCGCCTTCGAGTCCCTGGTGCTGCTCCTCAACCACCGCGACCCGCCCCGCTGCGCCTCCGCCGCGCACGCCCTGGCCCGCCTCGACGACCCGCGCACGGCCCGGGCCGCCGCCGCCCTCGCCACCAACGAACTCCGCGTCGCCTACGCCCTGCACCCGGTACGGCTCCTGGTCGTCCTGCGCGCCCCCGAGTCCGTGCCCGCGCTGATCACCACCCTGGAGCGGCGGCTGCGCCCGCACGACCCCTACCGCAGGGTCGCCCTCGCCTGCGTCGAGGGCCTGGGCGCGCTCGGCGACGCCCGCGCCCGGCGGGTCCTGAGCGAGGCCCTGGCCCACCCGGCACTTGCGGAGGCGGCGGTGCACGCGCTGGCGCGGATCCCGCAGCAGCAGCCGGGGTGACGCCCGGTCAGCCGCGCAGACTCCTCACGTACCGCACCTCGGGCACCGGCACGCCGCCCGCCTCGAAGGGCTCCTCGGCGCCGTCGGCCCGGAACCCCGCGCGCTCGTAGAAGCGGCGGGCGGGGGCGTTGTCCTTGAGAACCCACAGCAGCATGCGGGGAGACCCCGGGCACCGCTCGACCGACGCGGCCAGCAACGCTCGCCCGATCCCGCCGCCGAGGTGGGCCGGGTCGACGTAGATCGCGTAGAGCTCGGCGTCTTCCGTGCGGGTGTCACCGTCCCGGTACGGCCCGCAAGCCGCCCACCCGACGACCCTGCCGCCCCGCTCGGCGACCAGGTTCACCACCGGACCGTCGCCCTGCCCCAACCGGGCCCGCCGCCGCTCGGCATCCGCCGTGACGCTGAGCCCGTCGAGATACGGCTGGGGCATGAGCCCTCGGTAGGCGTGCTGCCAGCCGCGGATCCGGATCTCGGAGACGCGGTCGCAGTCGGCGAGCCGCATCTCCCGGACCGTCGGGGCCCTCACGCGAGCACCTGCCCGGCCCGGGCCGCCGGATCGCCCGCCCCGGCCGGCTTCCCGTCCTCGTCGAGCGTGAGCCGGCCGGAGACCGCGACGAGTCGGCCGGTCGCGGTCACCATCGGGGTTCCCCCTGTTCGAGGGAAGCCGAGCACGTGAGGGAGGGTGCCCTGGGCGGCGGGGATCAGCCCGTCGGTGGCGGCGATGCGGGTCCGTTCGCTCATGCGTACATCGTGGACCACCCCACGGACAACGCTCGTGCGAGCCGGGCCGGTTGCCTAGGGGGCTTCGTTTGGATCAGCCCGGGTCCGCGACGCCCGGCACGGCACCTCGCCGCGTTGTCGGACCACCCGAGTACGCCCAGTACGCGGGTGATCCTCCGCCTTGCGATGCACCGCACCATGCGCCGCGGCCTGATCCGACCTGATCCAAACGAAACCCCCTAGTGGCGGAAGCCCAGCATGCCGTGCAGGGTCGAACCGCGGGGCGCCGTCGACGCCGACTTCCCCTTCAGCGGCTTCGGATCCGGCGACTTCGCACAGACCGCGTCGGCCGGGCCGGCACCCCGCGGCACCTTGCCGCTGCTCAGGTACGCGGCCAGGTGCCCGTCCAGGCACTTGTTGCCGCTCAGCGTGATGCCGTGGTTGCCGCCGCCCTCCTCGACCACCAGGCTGGAGCGGGCCAGCAGCCGGTGGACCGTGGCGCCCCCGGCGTACGGGGTGGCCGCGTCGTCGGTGGCCTGGAAGAGCAGCGCCGGCGGCAGCTTGCCGTTGGCGACGTTCACCTGCTGCCGCGCGGGCGTCGGCCAGAACGCACAGGGCGCGTTGTACCAGGTGTTGCTCCAGGTCATGAAGCGCGACTTGGCGTACGCCTCCCAGGCGTCCGCGCGCCACCGGTTCCAGCTGCGCGGCCAGGCGGCGTCACGGCACTGCACGGCCGTGTACACGCTGTAGCCGTTGTCGCCCGAGGCGTCCACGGCGGCGAGGTCCTCGTACGCCTCCACCAGCGGCCCGGTGTCCTTGTGGTGGACGTAGGCCGCGAACGCCTCGGCGAGGTAGGGCCAGTAGCCGTTGTAGTAGCCGCCGGGCACGAAGGTGTCCTCCAGCTCGGCGGCGCCGACCTTGCCGCCGGCCGGCTTCCTCGCCAGGGCCGCCCGCATCGCGTACCAGCGGGCCTCGATCCTCTCGGGGTCCTTGCCGAGCCCGTACCGGGCGTCGTGCTTGGCGATCCAGGCCATCAGCGCGCGGTGGCGGTCGTTGAAGGCGTGGTCCTGGCCGAGGTTGTCCTCGTACCAGACGCCGGTCGGATCGACGATCGAGTCCAGCACCAGGCGGTGCACCCGCTGTGGGAACAGCTTCGCGTAGACCGCGCCGAGGTAGGTGCCGTAGGAGTACCCGAAGTAGCTGATCCTCGGCGCGCCGAGGGCCCGGCGCACGGCCTCCAGGTCGCGGGCCGCGCTGACGGTGTCCATATAGGGCAGGACGTCGGCGTACTTCCGGCCGCAGGCTGCGGCGAAGGACTTGGCGCGGTCGAGGTTCGCCCGCTCCAGCGCGGGGGTGGCCGGCACGGAGTCCGGGCGGCGCGGCTTGAAGTGGTGGGGCGCGCAGTTCAGGGCGGGCGTGCTCCGCCCGACCCCGCGCGGGTCGAAGCCGATGACGTCGTACCGGGCGGCCACGCTCTTCGGCAGCGCGGAGGACACGAACCCGGCGAGCCTCAGCCCGCTGCCGCCCGGGCCGCCGGGGTTGACCAGCAGCGGGCCCTCGGAGCGCCGCGCGGTGTGCGGGACCCGGGACAGGGCGAGCGTGATCTGCCGGCCCGACGGGTGCGCGTGGTCCAACGGCACCTTCAGGGACGCGCACTGGAGCCGGGGATGGTCGGTGGTGCCGCACTTCTTCCAGGCGAGCTTCGGCACGGACGCGGTGCCGTACGCCTGGGCGGGATGGGCGGTGAGCGAGCCCGCCACCACGGCGGCGGCCGCGCACAGCACGGCTGCGCGTGTTCTCATACGGGTCCTCCCGGGACGGAGGTTTCGGCGAACCGCGAGGCTCGCGGTTCTCGCCGGATCGTCCCGGAATCGAGGCCCTGAAGAACGTGTTCCTCCGATACTTGACCCAATTGGGCCGTGGGATGCCCCCTAACGCCCCGGACGTGCTCACATGAGGCTGAGCTGGGTCGGCTCGGATCCGGCCGGGGGTGCGGCGGGCGCGGCCGGCCGGATCCGGCGGGCCAGTCCCGCGCGCGTGGGCCCGATGCCGTACTCCTCGGCCAGCTCGTGCACCTGACGGGTGATCCGGCGCTGGTACCACTTCGGCGCGTAGGCGCCCTCCGCGTACAGCCGCTCGTACCGCCGCACCAGGTGCGGATGGTGCTGCCCGAGCCACGCCGTGAACCACTCCCGGGCGCCCGGCCGCAGGTGCAGCGCCAGGGGGGTGACGGAGGTGGCCCCGGCCGCCGCGATCGCCCGAACCGTCGCCCGCAGCTGGGCCGGGTGGTCGCTCAGGAAGGGGATCACCGGTGCCATCAGCACCCCGCAGCCGATCCCGTGCTCCCCGAGGGTGCGGACGACGTCCAGCCGGCGCTCGGGCGCGGGCGTGCCCGGCTCCACCGTGCGCCACAGCTCGGTGTCCAGGAAGCCGACGGAGACCGAGATGCCCACGTCCGTCACCTCGGCCGCCCGGACCAGCAGCTCCAGGTCGCGCAGGATCAGGGTGCCCTTGGTGAGGATCGAGAACGGGTTCGCGTGGTCGGTGAGCGCGGAGATGATGCCCGGCATCAGCCGGTACCGGCCCTCGGCGCGCTGATAGCAGTCGACGTTCGTGCCCATCGCCACGTGGTCGCCCTGCCAGTGGCGGGATCCCAGCTGGCGGCGCAGCACCTCGGGGGCGTTCACCTTGACCACGATCTGGGTGTCGAAGCCGATGCCCGTGTCCAGGTCCAGGTAGCTGTGCGTCTTGCGGGCGAAGCAGTAGACGCATGCGTGCGTGCAGCCGCGGTAGGGGTTGACCGTCCACTCGAACGGCATGCGCGAGGCGCCCGGCACCCGGTTCAGGACCGAGCGGGCCCGGACCTCGTGGAAGGTGATGCCGCGGAATTCCGGCGTGTCGAACGTACGCGTGGTCACGGCGCCCGCGCCGAACAGCACGGCATCGGCGGCCCGGCCGTGTTCGCTCTCGTCCGTGAGGTTGTCCCAGCGCATGACGCCTCCTCGTTCTCGCCCGGCCACAGAATAGAACATGTGTTCCCATCATCGTGCGAACCCCGATTTGGGTGGCCGGGCGCCGGGGTGGTTGGCTTGCCCCAACCCCGAGAAACCAGGTCCTGGAGGAACGCAATGGCGCAGGTCGAGGCCACTACGGAGCGGGTCGTCGCGGCGGACGCGGAGAAGGTGTTCGACGCCCTCGCCGACTACCGCGGCACGCGGCAGAAGCTGCTGCCCGAGCACTTCAGCGAGTACGAGGTGCGCGAGGGCGGCGACGGCGAGGGCACCCTCGTCCACTGGAAGCTCCAGGCCACCAGCAAGCGGGTGCGCGACTGCCTGCTGGAGGTCAGCGAGCCCACCGACGGCGAGCTGGTCGAGAAGGACCGCAACTCCTCCATGGTCACCACCTGGCGCGTCACCCCCGCCGGCGAGGGGACGTCCCGCGTGGTCGTCACCACCACCTGGCAGGGCGCCGGCGGCATCGGCGGCTTCTTCGAGCGGACGTTCGCGCCCAAGGGCCTCGGCCGGATCTACGACGCCCTGCTCGCCAACCTCGCCGCCGAGGTCGAGAAGTAGCTCCAAGGGCCCGCCGGTGAAGGGGCGTTGACCTCCGGTTGACCCCTTCACCGGTTCGAGTGGATCCCCGTCCCTCACCGGGCGGTGCCGTAACTCGCCGCAGTTGTTCGCAGTTGTCGCCTTACGCGGGAAATGTGACAGGTGTGACGAGGGGAGTGGTCCGTGGGCGGGACGACACTGGTGGAGCACGAGCCGGTCGTGGCGCCGGCTGTGGAAGAGCAGACCGCCGCCCCGCCGCCCCCCGCGCCGCCCGCCGGACTCGGGCCGCGCCGCATCCGGTTGGTGTTCTCCGGGCTGATGCTGGCGCTGCTGCTGGCCGCCCTGGACCAGATGATCGTCGCCACCGCCCTGCCGAAGGTCGTCGGCGAACTGCACGGCCTGGACAGGATGTCCTGGGCGATCACCGCCTATCTGCTCACCTCCACCATCGGCCTGCCCCTGTACGGCAAACTCGGCGACCTGGTCGGCCGCAAGGGCGTCTTCCAGTTCGCCATCGCCGTCTTCGTCCTCGGCTCCGCGCTCGCCGGCCGGGCCGGCACCATGGACCAGCTGATCGCCTTCCGCGCCCTCCAGGGCGTCGGCGCGGGCGGGCTCATGATCGGCGTGCAGGCGATCATCGCCGACATCGTGCCGCCCCGCGAACGCGGCCGGTACATGGGCCTGATCGGCGCCGTCTTCGGCCTCGCCTCCGTCGCCGGGCCGCTGCTCGGCGGCTACTTCACCGACCACCTCACCTGGCGCTGGTGCTTCTACGTCAACGTCCCCTTCGGCCTGGTCACCTTCGCCGTCGTCACCGTCGTGCTGAAACTCCCCAGGACGCGCGTGCGGGCCCGGTTCGACGTCCTCGGCGCGCTGCTGCTCGCCGCCGCCTCCACCTGCCTGGTCCTGCTCACCAGCTGGGGCGGCACCGAATACGCCTGGGGCTCCCGGCAGATCCTCGGCCTCGGCTCCGGCGCCCTCGCCGCCGGCGTCCTCTTCCTCGTCGCCGAGCGCTTCGCCGCCGAACCCCTCATCCCGCTGCGGCTGTTCCGCGACTCCGTCTTCACCATCAGCGGCCTGGTCGGGCTGGTGATCGGCGTCGCCCTGTTCGGCGCCGCCAGCTATCTGCCGACCTTCCTCCAGATGGTCGACGGGGCCAGCGCCACCGAGTCCGGGCTGCTGATGCTGCCGATGATGGCCGGGATCGTCGGTGCGTCGATCATCGGCGGCCAGCTCATCAGCCACACCGGCCGCTACAAGATCTTCCCCGTGCTCGGCGGCGCCGTCTCCGTCGTCGGCATGTGGCTGCTGTCCCGGCTGGAGATCGACACCCCCCGGCTGCACTACAGCATCTGGATGGCCGTCCTCGGCGCCGGCATCGGCCTGGTCATGCCCGTCCTCGTCCTCGCCGTGCAGAACTCCGTGCGCCCCGCCGACCTCGGCAGCGCCACCAGTGCCAACAACTACTTCCGGCAGATCGGCGGCAGCGTCGGCGCCGCCGTCTTCGGCACCCTCTTCGCCGACCGGCTCGCCGACGCCCTGCGCCGGGAGCTGCCCACGCGTGCGGGCGCCGGGCTGCCCGACCCCGACTCGCTCACCCCGCAGCTCGTCCACGCGCTGCCTCCGGCGCTGCGCGACGCCTACATCCGCGCCTACGCCGACGCGATGCCCCGGATCTTTCTCTACCTCGTCCCGGTGCTCGTCCTCGGCCTCCTCATCGCCTTCTTCCTCAAGGAGAAACCGCTGGTGTCCCACAACACCGCCGAAACGGAGCCGCAGACCGTGACCGCCCCGGTCCCGCACGCCCGGACCTCGAACGCCGCCGGAATCCCCGTCTGCGGCACGGTGCAGCACCCGGACGGCACCGTGGTGCCCCGCGCGGCGCTCACCCTCATCGACATCGCCGGGCAGCAGATCGGGCGGGGCGCCAGCGGCGACGACGGGCGGTACGCGCTCAGCACACCCGGCTCCGGAGCGTACGTGCTGATCGCCGCCGCCGGCGGACACCAGCCGCAGGCCGTCTCGGTCACCGTCGGCGAACGCCCCGTCGAACTCGACGTCGTCCTCGGCGGCGCCGGCCGGCTCGCCGGCAGCGTGCTCACCGCCGACGGCAGCGCCGTCCGGGACGCCACCGTCACCCTGACCAACGTGCACGGCGAGGTCGTCGCCGCCACCCGCAGCGGACGCGAGGGCGGCTACGTCATCACCGAGCTGGTCGCCGGCGAGTACACCCTCGCCGCCAGCGCCCCCGCCTTCCGGCCCGCCGCGCTCCCGGTCACCGTGCAGGCGTCCCGGGAGACCCGGCAGGACATCGAACTCGCGGGCGGCGCCGTGCTGAGGGGTACCGTCCGGGCGAGCGGCGGCCGGGCCGTGGAGGACGCGCGCGTGACGCTTCTGGACGCCGCCGGCAACGTCGTCGACACCCTCACCACGGGCACCGACGGAACGTTCCGGTTCGTGGACCTCTCCTCCGGCGAGTACACCGTCATCGCCGCAGGTTACCCACCGGTCGCCACGGTCTTGCAGGTCGCGGGCGGTGGCCGCACCGAGCGCGATCTCCAGCTGGGGCACGAGGACTGACCGGACGCGCCGGATCGTGCGCCGGTGTCAACCGGTGAAACCAATTCCAGGATTGCCACACATCGCGACCGGCCGCCGCCGTACCGTAGTGGCGGGCGGCACAGATCGTTTGCGGACAGCCGTGGGAGAAAGGGCCTGGGCCATGAACCGTGGCAGCGAACGGGACACAGCTCCCGGGCGCGACGCCGACGCCACCGCGGCGGGCCGGATTCCGCTGGCCGTGGTCGTCGTCGACCGCGCCGGCCTGGTGTCCCACTGGAGCAGCGGCGCGCGGCGCCTGTTCGGCGTGCGCAGAGGGGACGCCGTCGGACACCCCGCGGCGGACCTGCTGCCGGTCTCCGGCGCCCTCCCCGACGACCCGCACGACGCGGCCGGCGAGCCGATGCCGGACGCATACACGGCGTACGTCGGCCCCGGCCCCGACCTGGACGTGTCGCTCGGCGGACACACCGGCTACGCCACGGCCGGCCGCGCCCGCCTCCGCCCGCCCCGGCAGAGCCCGGACGGCGAGCGGATCGACGTGCTCTGGTGGGCCTACCCGCTGGTCGGCCCGGGCCCCGCCCGGCTGCTCGTGCTCGCCGCCGACGCCACCCGGCTGTGCGCTGAGCGCGGCCACGACGACGAGACCGCCGAACGCATCGCGCCCGGCTTCGCCCGCCACACCGAACTGCCGGCCTCCGAGGAACTCGAACGGCGACTGCCCGAGATTCTGCCCAACATGGGCCCCGGACTCAGCGCCCGCATCGTCTCCCAGATCCTCGAACTCGGCTATCCGGTCCTGGAGTTCAGTCAGTTCGACCGGGTGCCCGTGACCCCGTACTGGGGCGTGCCGCGGCGCCGCGGCCGCACGCGCGCCGAAACCGTCGTACCCCAGGACCGGGCCGCCGCGGCCCTGGTCCCGGCCGGCGCCGAGCTGGACCTGGAGTACGCAGCCGTCCGCGAACGGCTGGAGTTCCTCAACGAGGTCAGCTCCCGCATCGGCTCCTCCCTGGACCTCGGCGCGACCATCCGCGAGGTCACCAGCGCCGCCGTGCCCCGGTTCGCGGACTTCGCCGGCACCCACCTGCGCGCCGCGGTGCTGGCCGGCGAGGACTTCCCGGACGGTCCGCCGGACGCCACCACCGTGATGTTCCGCGTCTGGGTCGAGCACAACGACGAACCGGGCCGCTGGGACGACACCGTGCCGGTCGGCGAGGCGTTCGCCTTCCCCGAACACACCCCCTTCTACCAATGCATGGTCACCGGCGAACCGGTGCTCATCCCGCGGGTCACCGAGGAGCTGGCGCACCGGATCGCCGGCGAGTTCGAGAAGCGCGACCTGCGGCCGCTGATCACCGACCGGTCGCTGCTGATCGTCCCGCTCAAGGCGCGCAACGTCGTCCTCGGCTTCATGGTGCTGATGCGCCGCTCCGACCGCCCGCAGTTCGACGACATGGACCGCACCACCGGCGCCGAACTCGCGGCCCGTGCGGGCCTGGTGCTCGACAACGCGCGTATGTACACCTACCAGGAGAACGTCGCCGACACCCTCCAGGACAGCATGCTGCCGCGGGTGGCCCCGCGGATGGCCGGCTGCGACATCGCCACCCGCTATCTGCCCGGCACCCGGCTCGGCCGGATCGGCGGCGACTGGTTCGACACCATCAAACTGCCCGGCTCCCGCACCGCCCTCGTGGTCGGCGACGTCATGGGTCACGGTCTCAACTCGGCCGCGATGATGGGCCAGTTGCGCACCGCCGTGCAGACCATGGCCACCCTGGAGACCCCGCCCGCCCAGCTGCTGCGCAACCTGGACGACCTGGCCCGCAGGCTCGGCGACAGCTACCTCGCCACCTGCCTGTACGCCGTCTACGACCCGATCCGCGGCGAGCTGACCCTCGCCAACGCCGGCCACATCCCGCCCGTGCTGGTCCGCGCCGAGGACGGCAGCAGCGCACTCCTCGACCTGCCCACCGGTGCCCCGATCGGCGTCGGCGGCGTCGCCTTCGAGGTCACCCACGTCAAGGTCGCGCCCGGCGACCGGCTGGTGCTGTGCACCGACGGCCTGGTCGAGGTGCGCGGCTCCGACATCGGCGAGGGCCTGGCCGCACTCTGCGAGTCGGCCGCCCACCCAGCGGCCTCGATGGACGACGCCTGCGACACCATCATCCGCGCCCTGAACACCCACGGCGGCCGCAAGGACGACGTCGCCCTGCTCATGGCCCGCCTCAACGGCATCCCGGACGACCACGTCGCCGGATGGCGGCTGGACGCCGACCCGCGCGAGGTGGCCCGGGCCCGCCGCCTGGTCCGGGACCGGCTGCTGGAGTGGGGCCTGCCGCAGGCGGTGGAGACGGCGGAGCTGCTGGTCAGCGAGGTCGTCAGCAACGCCGTCCGGCACGCCGCGAGCGACGGCATCGGGCTGCGTGTGGTCCGCACGGACGCGCTGCTGTTCGAGGTCACCGACGACGAACCCGCCCTGCCCGCCATGCTCGCCACCGGCCCTCACGACGAGTCGGGCCGCGGGCTGCGCGTGGTCAGCCGGCTGGCCCGGGAGTGGGGCGCCAGCGCCACCGGACACCGCAAGACCGTCTGGTTCGAACAGTCTCTCACCGAGGGGCGCTGAGCCCGAGGCGCGCTGAGCCGGAAACGCCCTGAACCGAGGCGCGGTGACCGAGGCGCGCTGAGCCGGAGGCGCCCTGAACCGAGGCGCGCGGCCGGGCCGCGCGCCTCGCCGGGTGTCCGGAGCCGGTACATCTCGTGAAGGTGCCGCGCGGCTCTTGCCCCGCCCCAGGTCACCGCGATATCCCGAGCACGGAACCGAACCGTGGGGAGATCGCATGAACGTCTCGGACAACTACCGCAACGCATGGGAGAGTTACTGGCGTGAAACGTCCGATGCCCGGGGCGAGGCGATATGGGACGCCGATCCCTCCCTGACCGCCGCACCGCACAGCGAACTGCTCCTGCCCTACGCCGACCCCGAACGCGCCATCGTCGACCTCGGCTGCGGCAACGGCACCCAGACCCGCTACCTGGCCACCCGGTTCGCCCGCGCCGTCGGCGTCGACCTCTCGCACGCGGCGGTCGAGCACGCCCGCCGTGCCGCGAACGGCGACCCCGTCGAGTTCCGCCAGCTCGACCTGACCGACACCGACGCCGTGCGCGACCTGCACCAGCGGCTCGGCGACAGCAACGTCTACATGCGGGCCGTCATCCACCAGAGCGAACCCGCCGCGCGCCCCGCGGTGGCCGCGGCCGTCGCCGAGCTCCTCGGCAGCGCCGGACGCGCCTTCGTGGTCGAGCTCACCTCCGGCTCCCGGGACGTCCTGGGGCGCGCGGCCGCCGAGCCGGCCGGCCCGCCGCCCAAGCTCCGGCGCGTCTTCCACCACGGGCTCAAGCCGGCCGACGCCTCCGACGACGAAGTCCCGCGGCTGCTGGGCGAGGCCGGCCTCACGATCCTGGCCGACGGCGAGACGACCCTGCCGCAGACCGAGTACCTCGCCGACGGCACCCGCATCGACCTGCCGGCCCGCTGGTTCGTGCTCGCTCCGGCGGGGTCGTAGCCTCACCGCCGCTCGGCGCGTAACGTGACGGCATGAAGATCCTCATCAGTGCCGACATGGAGGGTGCCACGGGCGTCACCTGGCCCGCCGACGTGCTGCCGGGGACCCCGCAGTGGGAGCGGTGCCGGTCGATGTTCACCTCGGACGTGAACGCGGCCGTGGAGGGCTTCTTCGACGGCGGGGCCGACGAGGTGCTCGTCAACGAGGCCCACTGGACCATGCGCAACCTGCTCCTGGAGCAGCTCGACGAGCGGGTGGAGATGCTCACCGGCCGGCACAAGGCGCTGTCCATGGTGGAGGGCGTCCAGCACGGTGACGTCGACGGCATCGCGTTCGTCGGCTACCACGCGGGCGCCGGCACGGAGGGCGTCCTCGCCCACACCTATCTCGCCAACCAGATCACCGGGGTGTGGCTGAACGACGTCCGGGCCAGCGAGGGTCTGCTCAACGCGCATGTCGTCGCCGAGTACGGCGTCCCCGTCGTGCTCGTCACCGGTGACGACGTCGCCTGCGAGGACGCCCTCGGATACGCGCCGGAGGCGCTGAAGGTCGCCGTCAAGGACCATGTGTCGCGGTACGCGGCGGTGTGCCGGACCCCGGCCCGGACCGCGGCCGACATCCGGGCGGCGGCCAAGGAGGCCGCGCAGCTGGCGGTCCGGCACGAGCCGGTACAGGGCGGGCCCTTCACGGTGGCCGTCGAGTTCGACGCCGAGCATCTGGCGCAGGTCGCCACCGTCGTGCCCGGCGTGGCGCGGATCGGGGAACGGAAGGTGGCGTACACCAGCGCCACCATGTACGAGGGGATCAGGACGTTCAAGGCGGTCACCACGATCGTCTCTGCCGCCGTGGAGGAGCAGTATGGCTGACCAGCAGGCCCTGGACGAGGTGGTGGAGTACACCTCCGGTCTGATCCGCATCGACACCACCAACCGGGGCGGCGGGGACTGCCGGGAACGGCCCGCCGCCGAGTACGCGGCCGAGCGGCTGGCCGGGGCGGGCCTGGAACCCCTGCTGCTGGAGCGCACCCCGGGCCGCACCAACGTGGTCGCCCGGATCGCGGGCACCGACCCGTCCGCCGACGCGCTGCTGGTCCACGGCCATCTCGACGTGGTGCCCGCCGAAGCCGCCGACTGGCGTGTGCCCCCGTTCTCCGGCGAGGTCCGGGACGGGGTGGTATGGGGCCGGGGCGCCGTCGACATGAAGAACATGGACGCGATGATCCTCGCGGTGGTCCGGTCCTGGGCCCGGCAGGGCGTACGGCCACGCCGGGACCTCGTCATCGCGTTCACCGCGGACGAGGAGGCCAGCGCCGAGGACGGCTCCGGGTTCCTCGCCGACCGGCACCCCGAGCTGTTCGAGGGCTGCACGGAGGGCATCGGCGAGTCGGGTGCCTTCACCTTCCACGACGGGGCCGGCCGGGAGATCTACCCGATCGCCGCGGGGGAGCGGGGCACCGGCTGGCTGAAGCTCACCGCGCGCGGCCGCGCCGGGCACGGCTCGAAGGTGAACAGGGAGAACGCGGTGACCCGGCTCGCCGCCGCCGTCACCCGCATCGGCGAGCACGAGTGGCCGCTCAGGCTCACCCCGACCGTGCGGGCCGCCCTCGCCCAACTCGCCGCGCTGTACGGCATCGACGCCGACTTCACCGACGTGGACCGGCTGCTCGACAAGCTCGGCCCGGCCGCCCGGCTGGTCGAGGCGACCGTCCGCAACAGTGCCAACCCGACGATGCTGGACGCCGGTTACAAGCTCAACGTCATCCCGGGCGAGGCGGTCGGGTATGTGGACGGACGCTATCTGGCAGGCGCCGAGGAGGAGTTCGTCGCCACACTGGACGAGCTGACCGGCCCGGACGTCCAGTGGGAGTTCGCGCACCGCGAAGTGGCCCTCCAAGCACCGGTGGACGCCCCGCTGTTCGCCAGGATGCGCGCCGCCGTCGAGGAGTTCGCGCCGGGCGGGCACGTGGTGCCGTACTGCATGTCGGGCGGCACGGACGCCAAGCAGTTCTCCCGGCTCGGCATCACCGGCTACGGTTTCGCCCCGCTGAAGCTGCCCGCGGACCTCGACTACCAGGCGCTCTTCCACGGCGTGGACGAGCGCGTGCCCGTGGAGGCGCTGCACTTCGGGGTGCGCGTCCTGGACCGCTTTCTGCGGACGGCCTAGCCGGTTGGGGGACGAGATGCTGAGATCGCCGTACGGCTCGTGGCCGTCGCCCATCGACGCGGCGCTCGCCGCCGCGCACGACGGCCGGCCGGAGTGGGTGGATTTCGTCGGGGACGAGATCTGGTGGACCGAGCCCCGGCCGGCCGAGGGCGGCCGCCGGGCCCTGGTGCGGCGGCGGGCCGACGGGACCGAGGAGCCGGTGCTGCCGGCACCGTGGAACGTGCGCAGCCGGGTCATCGAGTACGGCGGCCGGCCCTGGGCCGCGGCGATCCACGACGGCCGGCCCCTGATCGTCTTCGTGCACTTCGCCGACCAGCGGCTGTACCGGTACGAGCCCGGCGGCGAGCCCCGACCGCTCACCCCGGTGTCCCCGCTGGGCGGCGGGCTGCGCTGGGCGGAGCCCCGGGTGGACCTCGCCCGCGGCGAGGTGTGGTGCGTGCTGGAGGAGTTCACCGGGGACGACCCCGGTGACGTGCGGCGCGTCCTCGCCGCCGTACCGCTGGACGGCTCGGCCGCCGGGGACCGCGGCGCCGTCCGTGAACTCACCGACGGCCGGCACCGGTTCGTCACCGGCGCCCGGCTGTCGCCCGACGGGCGGCGCGCGGCCTGGCTCGCCTGGGACCATCCGCGGATGCCGTGGGACGGCACGGAGCTGCTGGTCGCCGACGTGACGGACGACGGCCGGCTGACGGGCGCACGGACCGCCGCCGGCGGACCGGACGAGGCCGTCGCGCAGGTCGAGTGGTCCGCGGACGGCGGGCTTCTGTACACGAGCGACCGCAGCGGCTGGTGGAACCTCTACCGCGACGACGCCCCTCTTCCACCCTCCGGGCGGGGGGACCCCCATCTCGCTTCGCTCGCCCCGCGCGAAGAGGAGTTCGCCGGACCGCTGTGGCTGCTCGGCTTCCGCTGGTTCGCGCCGCTGGACAACGGTCTGATCGCCGTCGTCCACGGCAGAGGGCCGACCGTACTCGGGATACTGGACCCGGAATCCGGTGAGATCGTCGACGCGGCGGGACCGTGGACCGAATTCACCGGCATGCTCGCGGTACACGGCGCGCGCGTCGTCGGCGTGGGCGGCAGCCCGCGCACCGCCTACGAGGTGGTCGAGCTGGACACCGCCACCGGCCGTGCCCGCGCCGTCGGCGCCCGGCACCGCGACCCCGTCGACCCCGCCTACTATCCCGAGCCGCAGATCCGCACCTTCACCGGCCCGGACGGCCGCGAGGTGCACGCCCACGTCTACCCGCCGCACCACCCCGGCCGGGCCGCGCCCGACGGCGAACTGCCGCCGTACGTCATCCGGGCGCACGGCGGGCCCACCAGCCGGGTGCCGCTCGTGCTGGACCTGACCATCGCCTACTTCACCTCCCGGGGCATCGGGGTCGCCGAGGTGAACTACGGCGGCTCCACCGGCTACGGCCGGGCCTACCGCGAGCGGCTGCGCGAGCAGTGGGGCGTGGTCGACGTCGAGGACTGCGCGGCCGTCGCCCGCGCCCTCGCCGACGAGGGCACCGCCGACCCCGCCCGGCTGGCCATCCGGGGCGGCAGCGCGGGCGGCTGGACCACCGCCGCCTCCCTGACCACCACCGACATCTACGCCTGCGGCACCGTCCTCTACCCGGTGCTCGACCTCGCCACCTGGGGCCCCGGGGAGACCCACGACTTCGAGTCCCGCTACCTGGAGTCGCTGGTCGGCCCGCTCGCCGAGGTGCCGGCCCGGTACGCCGAACGCTCCCCGACCACCCACGCCGACCGGCTCACCGCGCCCTTCCTGCTGCTCCAGGGCCTGGATGACGTGATCTGCCCGCCGGCCCAGTGCGAACGCTTCCTCGCCCGGATCGCGGGCCGGGGCGTGCCGCACGCCTACCTCACGTTCGAGGGGGAGGGGCACGGGTTCCGGCGGGCCGAGACCATGGTGCGCGCCCTGGAGGCCGAGCTGTCCCTGTACGCCCAGGTGTTCGGGCTGCACCCGACGCCGGAGATACCGAAGGTGGAGCTGACGCCGTGAAGGAACTCGTACGCCCGCGCCGGCTGGCCCCCGGGGCGCGCGTCGCCGTCGTCGCCACCAGCGGGCCGGTGCCCGAGGAGCGGCTCCAGGCGGGCCTCGACGTGCTGCGCGGCTGGGATCTCGACCCGGTGGCCGGCCCCCACGTCCTGGACCGGCACGGTGAGTTCGCTTACCTCGCCGGCCCGGACGCCGACCGGGCCGCCGACTTCCAGAACGCCTGGTGCGACCCCTCGGTGGACGCGGTGCTGTGCGCGCGGGGCGGGTACGGCGTGCAACGGATGATCGACCTGCTCGACTGGGACGCGCTGCGGGCGGCCGGGCCGAAGGTCTTCGTCGGCTTCAGCGACCTCACCGTCCTGCACGAGGCCATCGCCACCCGCCTGGGCCTGGCCACGCTGTACGGACCGATGGCGGCCGGCATCGACTTCGTCAAGAACGCCCGGGCCCAGGAGCATCTGCGGGCCACGCTCTTCGCGCCCGAGACCGTGCGCACCATCGCCTCCGGCGGTACCGCGCTCGTGCCCGGCCGGGCCCGGGGTGTCACCCTCGGCGGCTGTCTGTGCCTGCTCGCCGCGGAGTGCGGCACCCCCTTCGCCCGGTCCTCGGCGCGCGGCGGACTGCTCTGCCTGGAGGACGTGGGCGAGGAGACGTACCGGCTCGACCGGTATCTCACCCAGCTGCTGCGCTCCGGCTGGCTGGAGGGGGTGAGCGGAGTGCTGCTCGGCTCCTGGGAGGGCTGCGCGGACTACGCCGAGCTGCGGCCCCTGCTGGCCGACCGGCTCGGCGCGCTCGGCGTCCCGGTGGCGGAGAACGTCGGTTTCGGCCACTGCGAAGGGGCGCTGACGATTCCGTTCGGGGTCGCCGCGGAACTCGACGCGGAGTCGGGAACGTTGACGCTGGACGAGCCCGCGCTGCGCTGACCGCCCGCCACCGGGCCGACCGGGGCGGCGCCGGGCACCTCGCGCGGGGCGCGGCTGCCGGTGACATCGTAGGCTGGCCGGATGCCGCACTCCGAGTCCCGCCACCGCGCCGAAGGCCCCCGCGTCGGCATCCGTCCCTTCACCCTCGCGGACGGACCCGAGTTCGCCGCGCGGGCCCGGGAGAGCAAGGACCTGCACCGGCCCTGGCTGTTCCCGCCGGACAGCGAGGAGGCGTACGCCGACTACGCCGGCCGGCTGATCGAGGACCCGGCCCGGGCCGGTTTCCTGGTGTGCGAGAAGGACGACGGGGCCATCGCCGGCTTCATCAACATCAACAACATCGTGCGGGGCGGCTTCCAGTGCGGTGCCCTCGGCTACGGCGCCTTCGCACACGCCGCCGGGCGGGGTCTGATGCGCGAGGGACTGGAGCTGGTGATCGGGCACGCGTTCGGGCCACTGGGCCTGCACCGGCTGGAGATCAACGTACAGCCCGAGAACACCGCCTCCATCGCCCTCGCCCGGGGCGCCGGGTTCCGCCTGGAGGGCTTCTCCCCGAACATGATCTACATCGACGGGGCCTGGCGCGACCACGAACGCTGGGCGCTGACCACGGAGATGCGCACCGCCGGCTGACCCCGTCCCGCGCCTTTGCGCAATCCTGACCGGCAGCTCCCTGGCCGCCGGACTCCGCGTGAGCGGTCAGCCGCGCTGGTCCACGTACTCGAAGACCGAGCCGTCCGGATGCACCGCGAGCAGGTTGCGCCCCACCGGCGTCGGCACCGGCCCGGCGACGATCCGGGCGCCCAGCTCGGTCAGCAGCCGGTGCGCCTCGTCCAGGTCCTTGACGGCGATCGTCGCCGCGACCTTGCGCAGGATCTCCAGCTCCGACTCCGGCCCGCTCATCAGCAGGAACGAGCCGACCGCCGCGACCTGGACGTCACCGCGCCGGAACCGCAGCGCATCGCCGCCCGCCAGACGCTCGTAGAAGGGTATGGCGGCTTCGAGGTCGTCGACGCAGATGCGCAGCGAGGCGCCCAGAATCTCCATGCCGACGAGCCTAGTTGGGGACGCCGGGAGCGCGCAGGGCCCCCGGCGTTACCCGCTGTGTCCGGCGGGTACCCGCATGGTATGGACCGTTTGGATCACCTGGAACACCTGGACAAGCACCTCGTCGAAGAGCTGGCTCAGGTGGCACGCGAGACGGTACGCGACGAACTGCGGGAGCAGACCCGCAAGCGGCGCCGCACCGCCATGCTGTACGCCGCGTCCGGCGCCGCCGCGCTGTACGCGGGCGGCGCGGTGGCCCTCGCCGTGGGCCTGGCCCTGGCGATCGGCCTGCCCGGCTGGGCATCCGCCCTGATCACCGCCGCGCTCCTGGGCGTGGTGGCCTTCCTGCTGCGCGGCGCCGCCCACGCCGGGCACGGGCCGCACGCCCCGCACCGCGTGGTCGGCGGCACCGCACCCGGCGCACCGCCCAGCGGCCTCGGCATGCCGTACCCGCCGATGCCCCCGTACCCCCCGACCGACCCCGACGCCCCCCACCACAGGGCCTGACCGCGAAGGTGGCGCTGCCGCCTCGTCATCCGGCGAGCCGCGGCAGCACCTTCGCGCGGTAGAAGTCGAAGAACCCCTGCTGGTCCGGCCCGATCTGGTTCACGTACACCCGGTCGAACCCGGCGTCGGCGAACTCCCGCAACGCGCCGACGTGCTGGTCGACGTCGTCGCCGCACACCACGCTGTCCCGCACCATGTCCTCGCCGACCAGCGAGTGCAGCTGCTCGAAGTGCCGCGGCGAGGGCAGCACCTGGCCCATCTCGCCGGGCAGCAGCTCGTTGTACCAGAGCTTGTGCACCGTACGGACGCAACTGTCGCGGTCGGTGCCGTAACACACCTTCGTGCCGCCGCTGACCGGCTTGGCCCCGCCGCCGCCCTTGCGGAACCGGGTGACCATCTCCTCCTCCGGCATCATCGTGATGTAGCCGTCGCCCACGCGGGCGGCCAGCGAGGTCGCCTTCGGGCCGAAACCGGAGATGTCGATCGGGACGGGCTCGTCGGGCACGGTGTAGAGGCGGGCGTTCTCCACGGTGTAGTGGGTGCCGTGGTGGGAGACCTCCTCGCCGGTGAACAGCCGGCGCATCACCTGGATCGCCTCCTCCAGCATCTCCAGGCGCACGTTCAGCGGCGGCCAGCGGTCGCCGAGGATGTGTTCGTTCAGCGCCTCGCCGGTGCCGACGCCGAGCCGGAAGCGGCCCTGCGTCATCACCGCGCTGGTCGCCGCGGCCTGCGCCACGACCGCCGGGTGCATCCGCACGGTCGGGCAGGTCACCGCCGTCTCGATGGGCAGGGACACCGCCTCGGACAGCGCGCCGATCACCGACCACACGAACGCGCTCTGCCCCTGCGCGTCGTTCCACGGGTGGTAGTGGTCGGAGATCCACAGCGCCTGGAAGCCGGCCTGCTCGGCCATCCGAGCCTGTTCGACGAGGGCTGCGGGGTCGTGTTCCTCGCTCGCCAGGAAATAGCCGTACTCGGGCATGGGGGAACCTCCGCGCGGGCGAAGCCGAATGATGGTGTGATCCCGGTCGTGGTGTGATCCGGACCCGGGCCGGGTAACCGGGGGCGACCCGGCGAAACTCCGCCACGGCGCGGTGCGCGGGAGGGCGTTCGGGTGCTGCGACCGGCGTACGGGTGACCGGCCCGGCGTTTGGGTGCCCCTGCCCCGGTTACGCGGAAA
Organism: Streptomyces sp. NPDC036984; assembly: GCF_055607665.1. Taxonomy (NCBI): domain Bacteria; kingdom Bacillati; phylum Actinomycetota; class Actinomycetes; order Kitasatosporales; family Streptomycetaceae; genus Streptomyces; species Streptomyces sp. NPDC036984. The sequence goes on along the minus strand of NZ_JBVJRL010000012.1, from coordinate 104,179 downwards.
ACCTCGGACGAGCCACACCGCCGGAGGCGCACCGTGAGCCGACCTCGCGTCGTGATCGTCGGCGCCGGTTTCGCCGGGTACCGGGCTGCCCGCACACTGGCCCGGCTGACCCGGAACCGGGCCGACATCACGCTGCTCAACCCGACCGACTACTTTCTGTACCTGCCGCTGCTGCCGCAGGTCGCCGCCGGCGTCCTGGAGGCCCGCCGGGTCACCGTGTCGCTGCCCGGCACACTGCGCGGGGTCCGGCTGGTGCTCGGCGAGGCGGACCACGTCGATCTCGACGCGTGCACCGTCCACTACACCGATCCCGAGGGCGGCATCGGCACCCTCGGCTACGAACGTCTGGTACTGGCCGTCGGCAGCGTCAACAAACTGCTGCCCGTGCCCGGCGTCGCCGGGCACGCGCACGGCTTCCGCGGGCTGCCCGAGGCGCTGTACCTGCGCGATCACGTGACCCGGCAGGTGGAGCTCGCCGCCGACGACGACCCGAAGAGCTGCGCCGCCCGGTGCACCTTCGTCGTGGTCGGCGCCGGCTACACCGGCACGGAGGTGGCCGCCCAGCTCAAGATGCTCACCGATCGGCTGGCCCGCCGGCAGCCGCTGCCCGCCGGGGTACGCCCGCGCTGGATCCTGCTGGACGTGGCACCGCGGGTGCTGCCGGAGCTGCATGAACGGCTCTCCCGTACGGCGGACCGGGTGCTGCGGACCCGGGGCGTCGACGTGCGGATGGGTACGTCGGTACAGGAGGCCACCCAGGACGGGGTACTGCTCACCGACGGGGAGTTCGTCGCGTCCCGGACCCTGGTGTGGTGTGTGGGCGTGCGGCCCGATCCGCTGGTGGAGGCGGTCGGGCAGCCGCTGGAACGCGGGCGGCTGATCGTCGACCCGTATCTCCAGCTGCCGGGCCGGCCCGAGGTGTTCGCCTGCGGGGACGCGGCCGCCGTGCCCGACCTGGAGCGGCCGGGGGAGTTCACGCCGATGACGGCGCAGCACGCCTGGCGGCAGGGCCGGGTGGCCGGGGAGAACGTGGCCGGCTCGCTCGGCCTCGGCCGGCGCCGGCGCCCGTACCGGCACCGGGACCTGGGCTTCGCCGTCGACCTGGGCGGGGCCCAGGCCGCCGCCAACCCGCTCGGCATCCCGCTGTCCGGCCCGGCGGCCGGCGCGGTGACCCGCGGCTACCACCTGGCCGCGCTGCCCGGCAACCGCATCCGGGTGGCCGCCGACTGGCTGCTGGACGCCGTCCTGCCGCGCCAGGGCGTCCAGTTGGGCCTCGTACGGTCCTGGTCGGTCCCCCTGGACACGGCCTCGCCGGAACTGGCGCGGGTACCGGGCGGCCGGGAGCGGCCGTCCGCCCACACAGGAGACGAACCCATGACGCACGAGAGCGAACCGGCCCGCCGGACCAGCGCGGAGACCACGACCCCGGAGCCGGCGAGAAACCAACCGGGCGGGGAGCCGGCGAGGAACCAACCGGGCGGGGAGCCGGCGAGGAACCAACCGGGCGGGGAGCCGGCGAGGAACCAACCGGGCGGGGAGCCGGCGAAGAGCCGGCCCGGCGGCGATCCCGCCAGGGGTGGGGCGGATCATCCGGCCCCCGGCCCCGTCAAGCGCACCGACCCCGCCACCCCTGCCGACCCCGCCGACCGCCCGAACGCACCCGACTGAGCGCGACCGAGCGCAAGGAGACCGAGGAGATTCATGAACACCGACCAACTCGCCGAACTGGGCCAGCAGTTGCGCGTGGACAGCGTGCGGGCCGCCGCCGCCGCGGGATCCGGGCACCCCACGTCGTCGATGTCCGCCGCCGACCTGCTGGCCGTCCTGCTCGCGCACCATCTGCGCTACGACTTCGAGCGCCCCGACCACCCCGCGAACGACCGCTTCGTGCTGTCCAAGGGACACGCCTCGCCGCTGCTGTACGCCGGGTACAAGGCGGCCGGTGCGATCGAGGACGGCGAGCTGGTCACCTTCCGCAAGCTCGGCAGCCGCCTGGAGGGGCATCCGACGCCCCGCCGGCTGCCCTGGGTGGAGACGGCCACCGGCTCCCTGGGGCAGGGCCTGCCGGTCGGGGTCGGTATCGCCCTGGCCGGGAAGCGGCTGGACCGCACCGGCTACCGGGTGTGGGTGCTGTGCGGCGACAGTGAGCTGGCGGAGGGCTCGGTGTGGGAGGCGGCCGAACACGCCGGCTACGAGAATCTGGACAACCTGATCGCCATCGTGGACGTCAACCGGCTCGGCCAGCGCGGCCCCACCCGGCACGGCCACAACCTGGACGCCTACGCCCGCCGCTTCCAGGCCTTCGACTGGCACACCATCGAGATCGACGGCCATGACGTCGACGCGATCGACCGGGCCTACGGCGAAGCGCTGTCCACCACCGGACAGCCCACCGTGATCCTCGCCCGCACCCTGAAGGGCAAGGGCGTGGCCGCCGTCGAGGACCGCGAGGGCCTGCACGGCAAGCCGCTGCCGGAGGCCGAGGAGGCCATCGCCGAGCTGGGCGGGCCGCGCGAGCTGCACGTGCGCGTGAGCGAGCCGCCGGCCGCCGCCGCGCTGCGCTCGCTGACCACCGAGGTCCTCCAGCTCCCGCGCTATGACCAGGGCGAGGAGGCCGCCACCCGGGACGCCTTCGGCGAGGCCCTCGCCGCGCTCGGCAGCGCCCGCGGCGATGTGGTCGCCCTGGACGGCGAGGTGGGGGACTCCACCCGTACCGAGGAGTTCGCCAAGGCGCACCCCGACCGGTTCTTCGAGTGCTACATCGCCGAGCAGCAGCTCGTCGCCGCGGCCGTCGGCATGGCCGCGCGCGGCTGGGTGCCGTACGCCTCCACGTTCGCCGCGTTCCTCACCCGCGCCCACGACTTCGTGCGCATGGCGTCCATCAGCGGCGCCGGGATCAACCTGGTCGGCTCGCACGCCGGTGTCGCGATCGGGCAGGACGGGCCGTCGCAGATGGGTCTGGAGGACCTGGCGATGTTCCGGTCCGTGTACGGCTCGACGGTGCTGTACCCGTGCGACGCCAACCAGACCGCCCGGCTGGTCGCGGCCATGGCCGGCCTCGACGGCGTCCGCTATCTGCGCACCTCCCGCGGCAAGACCCCGGTGATCTACGGTCCCGAGGAGGAGTTCGAGGTGGGCGGCAGCAAGACGCTGCGGTCGAGCGAGGAGGACCGGCTGACCGTCGTCGCGGCCGGGGTGACAGTCCCCGAGGCGCTCGCCGCCGCCGACCGGCTCGCCGCGGACGGCATCCGGGTGCGGGTGATCGACCTGTACTCGGTCAAGCCCGTCGACGCCGAGACCCTGCACCGGGCCGCCGAGGAGACGGGCTGCCTGCTCACGGTCGAGGACCACCACCCGGAGGGCGGCCTCGGGGACGCCGTCGCGGAGGCGTTCGGCGACGGCCGGCCGGTGCCCCGGCTGGTCCGGCTCGCGGTGCGCACCATGCCGGGCTCGGCCGCACCCGACGAGCAGCTGCACGCGGCCGGCATCGACGCCGTGGGCATCGCGGCGGCGGCCAGGCTGCTGGTCGAGGAGGCGGTCGTGCGATGAGCGAGGACGGCGCGCGGGCCGTACGGGCCGGCCGCCGCACGGTGCGGATCCAGCGGCCGGGGAAGGTGCTCTTCCCCGGCGGCGGGGGCGCGCAGGAGTACACCAAGGGCGACCTCGCCGACTACTACCGGTCCGTCGCGCCGTATCTGCTGCCGCACCTGCGGGGCCGTCCGCTGATGCTGGAGCGGTATCCGGACGGCCTGGACGGCCAGCGGTTCATGCAGAAGAACACCCCGGAGCACTACCCGGAGTGGATCACCCGCGCCGAGGTCGGCAAGGAGGGTGGCACGGTGACGCACGTCGTCTGCGACGACACCGCCACCCTCCTCTACCTCGCCGACCAGGCCTGTCTCACCCTGCACCGCTGGCTCTCCCGCACCGACCGGGCCGGCGGCCCGGACCAGCCCGACCGGCTGGTCTTCGACCTCGATCCTCCCGGTGACGACTTCGCCCCGGTGCGCGAGGCCGCCCGGTGGCTGCGTGAGCTGCTGGAGGAGCTGGGCCTGCCCGCCGCGCCTATGACCACCGGCTCGCGCGGCCTGCACCTCGTGGTCCCCCTGGACGGCCGCCAAGGCTTCGACGAGGTACGGCAGTTCGCCCATGACGTCGCCGGGCTGGCCGCCTCCCGGCATCCGGACCGGCTCACCACCGCCGCCCGCAAAAAGGACCGCGGGGGCCGTCTCTACCTCGACGTGCAGCGCAACGCCTACGCGCAGACCGCCGTCGCCCCGTACACCGTCCGCGCCCGGCCAGGCGCCCCGGTCGCCGTCCCCCTAGCCTGGAGGCAGGTGGACGACCCCGCACTCGACGCCCGCCGGTGGACCATCGCCGACGCCGTCGACCAGGCCCGCACCGACCCGTGGGCCGACCTGCCGCACCGGGGCCGCGCGCTGGGACCGGCCCGGCGCCGCCTGGCAGCCATGGATGGCTGACACACGCATCCCCGCCGACCAGGGCTGATGGGCGTTCCCACAGGATGCGTTCCCTCCCGCAGGTTTGGCCAAGGATGTGAGGGCCACACGCAGGGAGAGGTGGCCATGTCGAACACAAAGAACACACCGCAATCACAAGGTTCACGGGAGTCACATGAATCCCGGAACTCACAGGAAACACAGAAGGACGCAGAGAAGCACGCGGCGGACCACCACCGGCCCACCCCCATGGAGGTGCTGCGCCAGGCGCGCAGCCAGCTCGCCGAACTCACCGGCCTCACACCGGAGTCGGTGTCCTCGTTCGAGCAGACGGAGGACGGCTGGTCGCTGGAGGTCGAGGTCCTCGAAATGGCGAGGGTGCCCGACACCATGAGCCTGATGGCGAGCTACCAGGTGGACCTCGACCCCGACGGACAGCTCGCCGGATACCGGCGCGTCCGCCGCTACGAGCGCGGCAGGGCCGACCCGCGCGGTGGCCGTTAGACCACCACGGGTTCCCGCCCGTAAGACCGTGGACCGACTAGGCAGAAGGAGGAATCGCCGGCATGACTGTTGTTCCGGCACAGCAGACCGGAGGCGGAGGCGGCAGCAGCGGTCTCTATGACGTACTTGAGCTGGTCCTGGACAGGGGACTCGTGATCGATGCGTTCGTACGCGTCTCCTTGGTCGGCATCGAGATCCTGAAGATCGACGTCCGGGTCGTCGTGGCCAGCGTCGACACCTATCTGCGCTTCGCCGAGGCGTGCAACCGCCTCGACCTGGAGGCCGGCCCGCGCAAGAGTCCGGGCCTTCCCGAGATCGTCGGCGAGGTCACCGAGTCCGGCGCCCGCGGCAAGTCCAAGGGGGCGCTCTCCGGCGCCGCGCAGACCATATCCGAGGCCTTCAACCAGGCACGCCAGGAGGGTGAGACCGAGTCCCGGCCGCGCGCCCGCAAGGCTCCGGCGCGCCGGAAGGAGGAGCAGGAGTGAGCACGTACGTCTACGGCATCACCGCCCGGTCACACCCGGCACTGCCGGAAGGTATGACGGGCGTCGGCGAGCCGGCCCGCCCGGTGCGCGTGCTGACGGCCGGCGACCTCGCCGCCGTGGTCAGCGACGCCCCCGAGGACCTGCGCCCCAAGCGCAGGGATCTGCTCGCCCACCAGAACGTCCTCGCCGAGGCCGGCGCCGCGGGCTGCATCCTGCCCATGCGCTTCGGCAGCGTCGCCGACGGCGACGATGCCGTGACCCACGTGCTCACCGAACGGGCGGAGCACTACCTGGAGCGGCTGCGGGAGCTGGACGGCAAGGTCGAGTACAACATCAAGGCCACCCACGTCGAAGAGGCCGTCCTGCATCTGGTGATGGCCGAGAACGCGGACGTGCGCGCCCTCGCCGAGGCCAACCGCCGTTCCGGTGGCGGCAGTTACGACGACAAGATCCGTCTGGGCGAGATGGTCGCGGCCGCCGTCAAGGCCAAGGAGACCGAGGACGCGAACGAGGTGCAGGGCCTGCTGGCACCGGCCGCCAGCGCGGTCAGCGTGGGCCCCGAGTCCACCGGCTGGCTGGTGAACGTGTCGTTCCTGGTCGCCCGGGACACAGCCGAGCGCTTCCTCGGCACGGTGGAGGAGCTCCGCAAGAGCCACCCCCACCTGGATCTGCGGGTCAACGGGCCGCTTCCGCCGTACAGCTTCGTCGAGCCCGGCCCCTCGGCGCCGGCGGGCACCGCGGCCGGCGCGGACACCGGAGCGCAGTAGCGTTCCCGGCCCGAACGGAAGGAGACCACCGTGGGACTGATCGGCGAAGTGCTGATGCTGCCGTTCGCCCCCGTGCGAGGCAGTGCGTGGGCCATCAGACAGGTGCTCCGCGAGGCGGAACGGATCTACTACGACCCCGCCACCGTACGGGCCGAGCTCGCCCGCCTCGAGGAGCAGCTGGAGGCGGGCGAGATCACTGAAGAGGAGTTCGACCGGCGCGAGGACGAACTGCTGGACCGGCTGGAGGTCGCTACGCGCTCCGGCGACACCACAGGCAACGGGACGTGACATGAACCGAATGGCACTGGGCCTCGCGGTAGGGGCCGGATACTTCCTCGGACGCACCAAGAAGCTGAAAATGGCACTCGCGGTCGGTTCCCTGGTGGCCGGGAAGAAGCTGAACCTGAGCCCGCGGGCACTCGCGGATCTGGCGCAGCAGCAACTGAAGAACAACCCGCAGTTCAAGGAGATAGGCGACCAGCTGCGCCAGGACATGCAGGGCGTCGGCAAGGCCGCCACCGGAGCGATGGTCGAGCGGCAGATGAGCACGCTCGCCGACCGGCTGCACAGCCGTACCACCAAGGTGCGCGACCAGATCTCCGGCGCGGCGCCCAGCGGCTCCGGCGACGAGCAGGACGACGAGAACGGTCAGGAGGAGTCCGCCGAGGAGTCCACCGGGCGGGCGGACGACGACCGCGAGGGCCGGGAGGGCGAACGGCGCGGCGAGAAGCCGGCCGGCAGGGCGCCGGCGAAGAAGCCGGCCCCCGCCAAGAAGGCCGCGGCCAAGAAGACGGCTCCCGCCAAGAAGACGGCGACCAAGAAGACCGGCGCGGCCCGCAAGACGGCCGCGAAGAGCACGGCCGCGGCAGGCGGCGCCGCCCGCGACGCCGCTTCGCGGCCGTCGAAGGGTGGCGATGACCGATGACCGAGACCCTCGGATCCGCCACCTCGGCGGCCGGCAAGGCCACCGGGGCGGCGAAGGGCAACCCGCTGACCGACCTCGCCCACAGCGAGGCCGCCGACCGGCTCAAGGCGGAGGCCCAGGAGTATCTCTCCGCCCAGGCCCAGCGCATGCTGACCGGCCTCGGCCGCAAGCTCGGCGAGACCACCGTCAAGCTCAACGACATCGCCGAGGGCAACAGCCCGGGCTTCGCCAAGCTCGCACTCGACGGCGGACGCAAGCTCGCGGAGGGCAAGGGCCCGCTGCGCTCCGCCCTGGAACTGGGCGCCTCCCGCGCCAAGGAGAACGTGATGGGTGCGCTGAAGAACCTCGGGGGCGGCAAGGGGAAGAGAAAGAGCGGTGGGGGCAACAAGCCCACCGTCATCATGGAGTCCATCGACGTGGGCGTGTCGCTGCGCACCGCCTACGACCAGTGGACCCAGTACAAGGACTTCTCCAGCTTCGCCAAGGGCGTCAAGAGCGCCAGCCGGGCCGGCGACACGGACTCGGACTGGCAGGCGAAGATCTTCTGGTCCAGCCGCAGCTGGAAGGCGCACACCACCGAGCAGATCCCCGACTACCGCATCCAGTGGACGTCGGAGGGCGCGAAGGGCAGCGTCAAGGGTGTCGTCTCCTTCCACTCGCTGGAGGAGAACCTCACCCGGGTCCTGCTGGTCATGGAGTACTACCCGAGCGGCCTGTTCGAGAAGACCGGCAACATCTGGCGCGCGCAGGGCCGCCGGGCCAGGCTGGACCTGAAGAACTTCGCCCGCTTCATCACCCTCAAGGGCGAGGCGGAGGACGGCTGGCGCGGCGAGATCCGCGACGGCGAGGTGGTCCGCAGCCACGAGGACGCCGTGGCCGAGGAAGAGCAGGAGCAGGAGCAGGGCTCCGAAGCATCCGGTGAGGCCGAGGAAGAGGGCGAGGAAGAGTACGAGGGCGAGGAGCCCTACGAGGACGAGAACGGGGAACCGGAAGAGGCGGAGGAAGAAGAAGAGGAAGAGGGCGAGCCCGAGGAGTACGAGAGCGAGGAAGAGGGCCCCTACGAGGGCGAGGAACCCGAGGAGGGCGAGGAGCCCGAGGAGGGGGAGGAGCCTGAGGCCGAGGCGGAGGAGTACGAGGAGGAAGAGGAACCCGAGTACGCCGAAGGCCGGAGCCGTCGATGACGACTGCCAGCCGTTTCCCCGAGCCCTACGGCCAGAGCTCGGGGGCGAACCTCGCCGACATCCTCGAACGGGTTCTCGACAAGGGCATCGTCATCGCTGGTGACATCAGGATCAACCTGCTCGACATCGAACTGCTCACCGTCAAACTGCGGCTCATCGTCGCCTCGGTCGACAAGGCCAAGGAGATGGGCATCGACTGGTGGGAGACCGATCCGGCGCTCTCCTCCCGGGCCCGCCGGGACCAGCTGACCAGGGAGAACGCCGAGCTGAGAGAACGGCTTGCCCGGCTCGAGGAGCTTGAGCCGGGTCGCGCCCCGAAGGAGGCACCATGACCGGACTGCGGTACGTCTACGCCGTCTGCCGCCCCTTCGGGACGCCCCTGCAGGCCGAGCTCACGGGCATCGGGGGCGCCCCGCCTGCGCTGCTGCACCACCACGGGCTGGTCGCGGTCGTCAGTACGGTCCCGGAGGCCGACTTCTGCGAGGAGGCGCTGAAGGCCCGTCTGGAGGACCTCGACTGGCTGGCCGCGACCGCCCGTGCCCATGAGGGCGTGATCGACGCGCTCACGACGGTCACCACCCCGCTGCCGCTGCGGCTCGCGACCGTCTTCCGGGACGACAGTGCCGTACGGACGATGATCGAGACCCGCGAGGACCATTTCCGGCGCCTGCTCGACCGGCTGCACGACCGGGTGGAGTGGGGGGTCAAGGTGTATCTGGAGACCGAGGCCGCCGAGCCCGCGCCCGCCGTCGCGGCCAAGCCCGCGAGCGGCCGGGACTATCTGCGCCGGCGCCGCGAGAGCACCCACGCCCAGGAGGAGCGGTGGCAGCGCGCCGAGGTGTTCGCCCGGTCGCTGCACGAGCGTCTCTCCCGGTACGCCGAGGAATTCCGGCTGCGCGCCCCGCAGAATTCCGTGCTTTCCACGGTGCCCGGCCGTAATGTCCTCAACGCGGCTTATCTGGTGACCCGCGCGCATTCCGAGGAATTCGTGGAACTGGTCGACCGGACAAAGGATGAGGAGCCCGGAATGCGGGTGGAACTCACCGGACCCTGGGCCGCTTATTCGTTCACGGGGGAGGCGGAGTCGTGACCGTCGTCGAACGGCGCGAGATCGCGCTCGTCGACCTGCTCGACCGGCTGCTGGCCGGCGGAGTCGTCATCACCGGCGACATCACCCTGCGGATCGCGGACGTGGACCTGGTCCGCATCGACCTGAACGCGCTGATCAGCTCGGTCAACCAGTCGGTCCCCTCACCCTTCGAGGAGGGCGTGTGACCCCGCGCAACCGGCTTGACCTGGAACCCGACACAGTGGAGCGCGACCTGGTGAAACTCGTGCTCACCGTGGTGGAGCTGCTGCGCCAGCTGATGGAACGGCAGGCGGTACGGCGGTTCGACACCGGTGAGCTGACCGAGGAGCAGGAGGAGCGGATCGGGCTCACCCTGATGCTGCTGGAGGAGCGGATGGCCGAGCTGCGGGACCGCTACGGCCTGCGGCCCGAGGACCTGAACCTGGACCTCGGGCCGCTCGGACCGCTGCTTCCCCGCGAGTAGCTCACCTCACCACCGGTACCACCGGCCCCTGCCGCCGCCGGCGGTCGTACCGCGGACCAGGAAACCCAGCAGCCAGAGGACCAGTACGGCCAGTGCAATCCATCAGAGAATCTTCACCGCGAATCCGACGCCGAAGAGAATCAGCACCAGAAGCAGCACCAGCAGGATGGGGACCATAATGTGAACCTCCTGTGGCGCGGGTTTCCCGAAATCCCGCGGATCAGGCTTCTTTCCGGCACAGAATCTCTCCGTGCAGGACCGAAAACCAGCCGTCCTCGTACCGCCCCCATTCCCGCCAGGCCGCCGACACCGCCCGCAGCTGCTCCTCGGTCGCGTGTCCCCCCTGGGTGGCGCGGTCGGCGTAGGCGGAGTCCAGTGTGCGGTCCGCCCATAGACCGCTCCACCAGGCGCGCTCCTCGGGGGTGTGGAACGTCCAGGTGCTGGAGGTGGCCGTGACGTCGCGGAGGCCGGCGGCCCGCGCCCACGCCGTCAGCCGGCGTCCGGCGTCGGGTTCGCCGCCGTTGGCACGGGCCACCCGCTCGTACAGATCCAGCCAGTCGTCCAGGCCGGGCAGTGCGGGATACCAGGTCATCGCCGCGTAGTCGGCGTCCCGTACGGCGATGAGGCCGCCCGGCCTGGTCACCCGCTGCATCTCGCGCAGCGCCTGCACCGGATCGCCGACGTGCTGGAGCACCTGGTGGGCGTGGACCACGCAGAAGGTGTCGTCCGGATAGTCCAGGGCATGCACGTCGGCCACCGCGAAGTCCACGTTGGCCAGGCCCCGGGCGGCGGCGGTGGCCCGGGCCTGCTCCAGGACGCCGGGTGCCTGGTCGATGCCGGTGACATGGCCGTCCGGAACCAGTGCGGCCAGGTCGGCGGTGATGGTGCCGGGGCCGCAGCCGATGTCCAGGATCTTCATGTGGGGCTTGAGCGAGCCGAGCAGATAGGCCGCGGAGTTGGCGGCGGTCCGCCAGGTGTGCGAGCGCAGCACGGACTCGTGGTGCCCGTGCGTGTAGACGGCGGTCTCCTGTGCTTTCGGCATGGCCGTACCCCTTCGTCCCTCGTCGGCGGACCGGCCGGACCCGTCCGCCGGTACGCCTCACGGTACGCCCGGTGGCCGGCATGTGAGACCCGCGTTTCGCGATATGGACTGACGGTTCGTCAATCCACCGTGTCGAGCGGGCGGTAGACCGTCAGGGCCTCCGGCAGATTCTCCAGCGTCACCTCGTCCGACACCGTCATGACCTCGCCGTCGTACGCCAGCGGCGTGCCCGGGGCGACACCGGTCAGCCGCAGCCGGTTCACCTGCACCGCCGCATGCGCCGGCGAGCGGGTCAGCGGGCCCGCGGCGGCCGCCGCGAGCAGCCTCAGCGCGGGCCGGCGGCTGCCGTGCACCACCCGCACGTCCAGCAGGCCGTCCGCCAGATCGGTACGCCGGCCCGGCCCGAGACCCATCCGGTGATAGATGCCGTTGCCCACGAACAGCAGCCACAGCGGCCGCCGTTCACCGCCCACCTCCACCTCCAGCGGATGCCGGCCGGCGCGCAGGACGCGGAGCGCGCCGAGCACCCCGGCCGGCCAGCCGCCGATCCGGTGCGACCACCGCTCCCGGGCCCGCACCAGCTCCGGGTACACCCCGAGGCTCAGCGTGTTGAGGAACAGGCCCTCCGTGCCCCCGGTGACGAACCGGCCCGCGTCCACCCGGACCGCCTCGCCGTGCCGGACCGCCCGCGCCAGCTGGCGTTCGTCCTCCACGCCCAGGTCGTAGGCGAAGTGGTTGAGGGTGCCGCCCGGCAGCACCGCGAGCGGCAGGCCGTGCCGCAGGGCGCACATCGCTGCCGTGTTCACCGTGCCGTCGCCGCCGCACACCCCGAGCACCCGCGCCCGCGCCGCCGCCTTCGCCAGCTCGTCGGCGACGTCCTCCGGCGCGCACTCCACGATCTCCGCCTTCGGCAGCGCGTCGTGCAGCGCGCGCACCCGCTCCGCCGTCCCCGATGCCCGGTTGGCGACCATCACCAGACCGTCGCCCTCGGCCAGCGCCGGAGCCTCGGCCCGCGGCCGGGCCGGCCACCTGACCTGGGCGCGGGTCGGGACCAGGCGCCGGACCAGGAAGGCGGCGCCCGCGCCGAGCGCCGCCCCGGCGAGCACGTCGCTCGGGAAGTGCACCCCCGTGTACACCCGGGACATCGCCACCGAGAACGCCACCGGCGCCACCGCCGCACCCCACGCCGGGGACTCCAGGGCGACGCCCGTCGCGAAGGCGGCCGCGGAGGCCGAGTGCCCGGACGGGAAGGACGTGGTGATCGGCTGCCGCCTCAGCTGCCGCACCAGCGGCACCGGGTCCAGCACCGGGCGGGCACGCCGTACCGAACGCTTGCCGAGCGTGTTGATCGTCAGCGAGGCCAGGCCGAGCGAGGCCAGCCCCCGGACCGCGGCCCGGCGTGCCCGGGGCGTCCGGCTCACCGCCATCGCGGCGGCCGTGGCGAACCACAGCACCCCGTGGTTCGCGCTGCGACTGAGCCGGGGCAGAACGCGCTCGGCGCCCGGCCAGTGCCGGGCGGCGGCGGTCTCGAACAGCCGGCCGTCGAGTTCGAGGGCCGCCCGCAGGGGGCTGCGGGCGGTCCGGGGGGCAGTCAGGTCCAGGTCTGGGCTCATGGGGTGCGGTTACCCTGAAGTGCCCGTTTCTTGTGCCCCCGTGCGCCGGCCGCTCGCCCGCGCGAGAGGAGAATCCCCCGGATGCGCCTGCTCCTCGTCCGCCACGGCCAGACCCCGTCCAACCTGCACCATCTGCTGGACACGGCCGTGCCGGGACCGGGACTGACGCCGCTCGGCCAGGCACAGGCCGCCGCCCTGCCGGAGGCACTCGCCGGCGAGGACATCGAGGCCCTCTACGCCTCCACGCTGATCCGCACCCAGCTGACGGCCGCCCCACTGGCCGCCGCCCGCGGCCTGGACGTGATCGTCCGCGCCGGCATCCGCGAACTGTCCGCCGGCGACCTGGAGATGCTGCCCGGCCACACCCCGCAGGGCGAGCGGTATCTGCGCACGGTGTTCGCGTGGGCGGCCGGGGACACGGCACTCCGCATGCCCGGCGGGGAGAGCGGCGAGGAGGCCCTCGGCCGGTACGACGCGGTGGTCGCCGAGGCCGCCGCGAGCGGGGCGCGGACCGTCGCCATGGTCAGCCACGGCGCCGCCATCCGGGTGTGGACCGCCGCCCGCGCCCACAACGTCGACGTCGCCTTCGCCGCGGCCCGCCCCCTGGAGAACACCGGCGTGGTCATCCTGGAGGGCTCCCCGTCCGACGGCTGGAAGGCCCTGACCTGGGAAGGCGCCACCGTGGAGCCGGCCGGCGAGGGCGGTCCGGCGGGGGAGCCGCTGGACACGGCCGGATAGCCGAAAGGCCCGCCCGGTCCCGGCCGGATATGCGTTTGCCCCCGCTCCCGGGCACCCCGGAGAATGCCTGCCCATGGGACATCTGGAAGCCGCGCACCTCGAGTACCACCTCCCCGACGGGAGGACGCTGCTCGGCGATGTGTCCTTCCGGGTCGGCGAAGGGGCCGCCGTCGCCCTGGTCGGCCCGAACGGCGCCGGCAAGACCACCCTGCTGCGGCTGATCTCCGGCGAGCTGAAACCGCACGGCGGCACCGTCACTGTCGGCGGCGGCCTCGGCGTGATGCGCCAGTTCGTCGGCTCCGTCCGGGACGAGACGACCGTACGGGACCTGCTCGTCTCCGTCGCCCCGCCCCGCATCCGCGAGGCCGCCAGGGCCGTGGACGAGGCCGAGCACGCCCTCATGACCGTCGACGACGAGGCCGCCCAGCTCGCCTACGCCCAGGCCCTCGCCGACTGGGCCGAGGTGCGCGGCTACGAGGCCGAGACCCTCTGGGACATGTGCACCACCGCCGCGCTCGGCGTGCCCTACGAGCGCGCCCAGTGGCGGCAGGTGCGCACCCTGTCCGGCGGCGAGCAGAAACGCCTCGTGCTGGAGGCTCTGCTGCGCGGCACCGACGAGGTGCTGCTGCTGGACGAGCCGGACAACTACCTCGACGTGCCCGGCAAGCGGTGGCTGGAGGAGCAGCTCCGGGAGACCCGCAAGACCGTCCTGTTCGTCTCCCACGACCGGGAGCTCCTCGCCCGCGCCGCCGACAGAATCGTCTCCGTCGAACCGGGCCCGGCCGGCGCCGACGCCTGGGTGCACGGCGGCGGCTTCGCCACCTACCACCAGGCCCGCCGCGAACGCTTCGCCCGCTTCGAGGAGCTGCGCCGTCGCTGGGACGAGAAGCACGCCCAGCTGAAGAAGCTGGTGCTGAACCTCCGTCAGGCCGCCGCCGTCAGCCATGAGATGGCCTCGCGCTACCAGGCCGCGCAGACCAGGCTGCGCAAGTTCGAGGAGGCGGGCCCGCCGCCGGAGCCGCCCCGCGAGCAGGACATCACCATGCGGCTGAAGGGCGGCCGTACCGGCGTAAGGGCCGTCACCTGCAAGGGACTTGAGCTGACCGGCCTGATGCAGCCGTTCGACCTGGAGGTCTTCTACGGCGAGCGGGTCGCCGTCCTCGGCTCCAACGGCTCCGGCAAGTCCCACTTCCTCCGGCTGCTCGCCGGTGACGACGTCGCACACACGGGGGAGTGGAAGCTCGGTGCCCGGGTGGTCCCCGGCCACTTCGCCCAGACCCACGCCCACCCCGAACTCCAGGGCCGCACCCTGCTCGACATCCTGTGGAAGGAGCACGCCCAGGACCGGGGCGCGGCCATGTCCCGGCTGCGCCGCTACGAGCTGACCCAGCAGGCCGAGCAGGTCTTCGACCGGCTGTCCGGCGGGCAGCAGGCCCGCTTCCAGATCCTGCTGCTGGAGCTCGAGGGCGCGACCGCGCTGCTGCTCGACGAGCCCACCGACAACCTCGACCTGGAGTCCGCCGAGGCCCTCCAGGAGGGCCTGGAAGCCTTCGAGGGCACGGTCCTCGCGGTCACCCACGACCGCTGGTTCGCCCGCTCCTTCGACCGCTTCCTGGTCTTCGGCAGTGACGGCCGGGTCCGCGAGACCCCGGAACCGGTCTGGGACGAACGCAGGGTCGAGCGGGCCCGGTGACCCGGGTCCGCTCCTCCGTACGGCGGGCCGCCGGCTGATCCGGCTCCTCGCCGATCCACACCTCGCGGTGCGTGTCCGGCCTGTCCGGGAGGATCAGCAGCTGCTTCGGCAGCTGCCCGTGCACCGGCCGGCACGCCCGGTCCTCCTCCCACGGAATCAGCTGTCGTGCCGGGGCAGGCCGACGTATGCGGAGGCCCTGGACCCCGGATGTTCGTACAGTGGATTCAGGAACACGAGCTCCTTGGAATTCCTCCCGGAAATCGCTCGGGGGCAGTGCTTGCCGGGCGGGTACCCGTAGCCCATGAACGAACACGACGAGCGGGGCACCACGATGACCGGAGTCGACGCCAGCCGGCTGGACGACCAGCAGCTCATGAAGGAGCTGGAGACGATCCACCGCACGCGCCACGACACGCTCCTGTACGGCTCGAACGACGCCCTGCGCGCCCACAACGAGCGCATGGCACAGCTGGAGGGCGAGTACCTGCGCCGCAACCCGCGCCGCCTGGTGAGCGCGGGCCGGACCCGCGAAGGCGCCCGCGAGCGCAGCTGCGGCGAGGCGGCGACTCCGGGCACATCCGGCACCTGACCGGCACCACACACCGAAGGGGCCGGCCCGTACGACGGGCCGGCCCCCCACATCCCGGGTCGGTCAGCCGGCCTCCCCGGCGAACACGTGCACGAACGCGTCGCAGAACGCCTTCAGATCGTCCGGCTTGCGGCTGGTCACCAGCTGGTTGGAGCCCTGGTCGCAGATCTTCACCTGCTCGTCCACCCAGGTGCCGCCGGCGTTGCGGATGTCCGTCCGCAGACTCGGCCAGGAGGTGAGCACCCGGCCGCGTACGACGTTTGCTTCCACCAGCGTCCACGGGGCGTGGCAGATCGCGGCGACCGGACGGCCCTGCTCGAAGAAGTCCTTCACGAACGCGACGGCCTTCTCGTCCATCCGCAGGAAGTCCGGGTTGGCGACCCCGCCCGGCAGCACCAGACCGCCGAACGAACCGGCCGACGTCTCACCCACCACCTCGTCCACGGGGAACGTGTCCGCCTTGTCCAGATGGTTGAACGCCTGGATCTTCCCGGACTCGGTCGACACCAGCACAGGCTCGTGCCCGGCGTCCGAGACCGCCTTCCACGGCTCGGTCAGCTCGACCTGCTCGACGCCCTCGGGTGCCACCAGAAACGCGATACGCATAGTCCTCAGCTTCCTTTCACTCGCCGCAGCGCCGCCCGGTGAGCGCGGGCGCGCCGCTTCCTGGCCCGGGCCGCCCGCCGGCAGCGCACCAGCTCCTCGCCGTACGGCAGCAGCACGCACGCGCCGATCGCGAGACCGATGCCCGCCAGATACCCGGGCGACAGCGGGCGCCGGCGCGGCACCAGACGCCACGCGTCCGGGTCCCCGCGCCCGCCCCGCAGCAGCGACCGCACCTGGTCGGCGTGCAGGCACATCAGCGAGACCAGCCCGCCGAACGGCAGCGACTCCAGGAAACTGTGGATGTGCTGCTCGATCGGCTTGACCTCGCGGTCGCTGTCGACGGCCGTGCGGACGTCCCACAGCGCCGTCGCCTCGTGCACCGCCGCCGCGCCCAGTTGCACGGTCAGCAGCAGCGGGTTGATCTCGTAGCGCAGGGTGAGCGCGATGGGCACGCCCACCTCGGCCATCATCAGGGAGTGGATCAGGGACTCCTTGGTCCCCGCCGTGTCCTCGATCCGGGTGCGCCGGTGCATCGCCCAGTCGGCGAGCCCGGGCGCGAACCAGCCGGGCAGCAGCCCGTACAGCAGAAACCGCGTGGTGGCGTCGCCCACGTCGCCCGTGGTGCCGCGCGCGATCTCGGCCGCCTGACTCCGGCTCATGCGCCGCCCACCAGCGCCACGGCCAGCTGCTGCATGTTCTCGTACCGGTCGCCGTGCGGCAGCCGGGCCACCGCGTCGACCAGCGAGCCCGGCGCGTTGTCCCGGCGCAGCGCCCGGGCCACCTCGCCCGGCTTCGCGGGGAAGGCGTGCCGGCTCAGATGCCGGGCCAGCTCCGTCCGGGTCCGCTCCAGCGACGCCGGGGAGCCCAGACCGCCCACCGGACCGCTCCAGACCTCAGGGTCGTCGTCCGCGGCCGGCTCCGGGTCGTGCCACTCCTCGACGCGCGTGGGATGGCCGGACCGGAGCAGACCCTTCAGCTCGTGCTTCATCTCGTCGTCCCGGTGCACGCTCAGCCGGTCGCTGCCTCGCTGCATGTCTCTCCCTCCAAAGGGTCCAAGGTCCGCACCGCGTACCCGGTGCCGCACATGCGACACGGGATCCGGGCCGCGCGCACGGTCACTGCTTCGTCCGGCCCGGCAGAAACTCCTGCATCTTCGCCTTCAGCCCCTGCTTGATCAGCGAACCCCGATCGGCGTCGCCCTTGAGGACCGACGCGGCCGTCGCCTGCATCTGCTCCCAGGTGGCGTGCGGCGGGATCGGCGGTACGGCGGGGTCGGTCAGGAACTCGATCACCACCGGCCCGTCCGCCGCCAGGGCCGCCCGCCAGCCCGACTCCACGTCCTCCGGCTTCTCCACCCGGATGCCGGTCAGTCCGAGCGAGCGGGCGAACGCCGCATACTGCACGTCCGGGATCGACTGCGACGGCAGGAACGAGGGGGCGCCCTCCATCGCTCGCATCTCCCACGTGACCTGGTTCAGGTCCTGGTTGTTCCAGACGGCCACCACCAGCCGCGGATCCGACCAGCGGTCCCGGTACTTGGCCGCCGTGATCATCTCCGTCAGGCCGTTCATCTGCATCGCCCCGTCCCCGACCAGCGCGAACACCGGCCGGTCCGGGTGGGCGAACTTCGCTCCGATCGCGTACGGCACCCCCGGGCCCATCGTCGCCAGCGTGCCGGACAGCGAACCGCGCATGCCCGGCCGCATGGTGATGTGCCGCGCGTACCAGTTGGCGACCGAACCGGAGTCCGAGGTGAGGATCGCGTCGTCGGGCAGCAGCTGGTCCAGCGCCCGGGCCACGTACTCGGGATTGATCGGATCGGCCGACAGCCCGGCCCGCCGCTCCATCGTCTCGTGCCAGCGCCTCACGTTCGCGCACACCGTGTCGTACCACTCGCGTCCGCCCCGGTCCGTCGTGAGCAGCGGGATCAGCCGCCGCAGCGTGGCTTGGGCGTCACCGACCAGGTTCACCTCGTACGGATACCGCATGCCGATCATGTGCGGGTCGATGTCGATCTGCACCCCGCGCGCCTTGCCGAAGTCCGGCATGAACTGCGTGTACGGGAACGACGAACCGATCGTCAGCAGGGTGTCGCAGTCCCGCATCAGCTCGTACGAGGGCCGGCTGCCCAGCAGCCCGATCGGCCCGGTCACGTACGGCAGCTCGTCGCTCAGCACGTCCTTGCCGAGCAGCGCCTTCGCCACGCCCGCGCCGAGCAGCTCGGCGATCTCCTGCACCTCCGCGACGGCGCCCGCGGCACCCTGCCCGACCAGGATGGCGACCTTGTCGCCCGCGTTCAGCACGTCCGCCGCCCGGCGCAGCGCCTCGTCCGTCGGGGTCGCGGTGTAGTCGCTCATCCCCAGGCTGGAGGGCACCATCTTGAACTCGTGGGTCGGCGCCGCGTAGTCCAGCTCCTGCACGTCACCGGGGATGATCAGCGCGGTCGGACAGCGCCGGGCGTACGCGGTCCGGATCGCCCGGTCCAGCACGTTCGGCAGCTGCTCGGGCACCGTCACCGTCTCCACGAACTCCGAGGCGACGTCCTTGTACAGCGTGTGCAGGTCGACTTCCTGCTGGTAGGAGCCGCCCATCGCGCTCCGGTTCGTCTGGCCGACGATCGCCAGCACCGGCACATGGTCCAGCTTCGCGTCGTACAAGCCGTTGAGCAGATGGATCGCGCCCGGTCCCGACGTCGCCACGCACACACCGATACGGCCGCTGAACTTGGCGTACCCGACCGCCTCGAAGGCGGACATCTCCTCGTGCCGCGACTGGATGAAGCGTGGCTGGTCCTCGGCGCGGCCCCAGGCGGCGAGCAACCCGTTGATGCCGTCGCCCGGATAACCGAAAACCTGGTCCACGCCCCAAGCGCGCAGGCGCTCGAGGATGTGGTCCGAGACCTTGGTGCTCATGAAGAGACCTCCCCGGTGCAGTGCGAAGCAGACGATCCGGTCAGCGGATACCGAGTCACCTGCGGGGGAGACGGAAAACCTCCGCGGCGGCCCCGGAGCACCCGGACGGCTGTGTCTTCCGCCCGCCGTCACCCGTCCGGCCGCGCGTGTCCCGCGAATGGGGTCCGGCCGCGCGCGGTACGGCGCCGCGCGGGCTGTCATGGCAGCGAGGGCACGACCCGTGTCCCCGTCACCCGGGCGCCGCACGGCGTTGCCGTACCGGTGCGCCGGCGTCCCGCCGTCCGATCGTCCCGCCGCCGCAGCCCGCCGAGGAGCACCTCCCATGCGCCGCACCGCCCGCGCCCTGCCCGTCGCCTTCGCCGCCGGTGCCGTGCTAGCCCTCACCGGCCCCGCCGCCTCCGCCGGCCCCGCCCTCGAGGCCGGCCCCGGCACCACCCCCGTCTCCGTGTCCTGCCACCCGCTCACCGCACCGGTGCCGGACGCTCCCGACGCCGCCGCACCGGCCCTCGCCGACGGCGCCCCCTCCCTGGACCCGGTCACCGGCGGCGGTGCGGACGGCAAAGCCTGCGGCGAGGAGGCTCAGTGCCCGCAGGGGCAGTCCTGCGCGGTGGACGCGGCGTCGATACCGGCCTGCCGCGAGGACGAGCTGTGCCCGGAGCGCACCCCCTGCCCGACGGGCGAACAGTGCCAGGGCGCCGGCCAGGACAGCGGACAGGAGCGTGGCGGGCAGGAGAACGGCGGCGCTGCCCGGCAGGAGGGTGGCACGCAGGACGCCGCCCGGCAGGAGGGCGGCGGACACGACCCTGCCCGGCCGGAGGACGGCGGGCACGACACCGCCGGTCAGGTCGGCGGCGCGCACGACGGCACCGGGCAGGACGGCGCCCGGCAGGAGAGCGGCGGGCGGGACGGCGCCCGGCAGGACGGCGGCGGCCGCGAGTGCACCGGGTCCGGTCCCTGCGCCGACGGCGGCCACCGGTGCGGGGAGTCCGGCAGCGCGTCCTGCCCGGACGGTCACAGCTGCCGTGAGCCGCACGACAGCGGCGGCTGCGCCGCGGCCACCGTCCAGCGGGGCGTGGACGCCGGGCAGGGAGGCACCTTCAACGACTCGGTCCCGGCACTCGCCGCCGGCGCCGCCCTCATCGCCGCCGCCTGCGCGGGCGCCGGCTACCGGGTGTACGGCCGCAGGCGGACGGCGGCCCGGACCGCGCGGAGGTGATCCGGGCAACTCGGGGCGCCACCCATGGAGGGCCGTCCGGCGGGTACACCCCATCCCACAGACCCAGGCAGGACACCCCGGCACCGACAGCCGCGCATCCGGCACGACACACCAGACAGCACAGACCAGAGCAGAGTTCGGCACACAGCGGCCCACGAGGACAGCACAGCGATCCCGCTCGGACGCCACCGTCCGGACAGGGCGGCACGACGGCACCACGGACTGCGCGGAGGCGGACATGCGGCGGACGGACCCCGGCGAGGGCCACGGCCCGGTCCGCTACGGCCCACCCCTTCCCGGCGACGGCCTGCCCGTGCTCCCCGAACTCTCCGCCGTCCTGGCCGCCGCCGCGGGCCGCGCCGACGCCCCGCCCGTCGGCGGTCCCCCCGCCCTGCTGGAGGCCGCCTGCGGCTACTGGACCCGGCGCGGACTGCCCTGCGCCCCGGACCGGGTGGCCGCCGGACCCGGCGCCCCCGCCCTGCTGCTCGCCCTGACCGCCGCGCTCGCGGGCGACGGCGCCGACATCCTCGTACCCCGCCCCTGCGCGGCCTGGTGGGCACCGTACGCCCGGATTCTCGGCCGACCCGCCTACCATGTGCCGACCCCCGCCGAGAGCGGCGGCGTCCCGGACCCGTACGCCCTGCTGGAGACCGTCCGCCGGGTCCGCGCCGAGGGCGGCGACCCTCGGCTGCTGGTGCTGTCCGTCGCCGACGACCCCACCGCCACCGTCGCCCCGCCGGAACTGCTGCACGAGACCGTCGAGGCCGCCACCGCCGAGGGCCTGCACCTGGTCAGTGACGAGACCTGGCGCGACACCCTGCACGCCCCGCGCGAGACCGTGCTGCTCAGCCCCGCCGAGATGTGGCCCGACCAGGTCACCGTCGTGACCGACCTGGCCGGCGCCCTGCTGCCCTCGGGCTGGCCCGCCGCCGTCGCCCGCTTCCCGGCCACCGACAGCGGACGGCACCTCCACGCGCGCGTGCTCGACATTCTCACCGCCCTCGGGGCCCGCATCGCCGCACCGGTCGCCGCGGCCGCCGGCTACGCCCTCGACGAACCCCCGCCCGTCACCGAGCGCCGCGAGGCCACCGTACGGCTGCACGCGCGCGTGGCCGCCGCCGTGCACACCGCGGTCGTCGCCGCCGGAGCCTTCGCCCGGCCGCCGCAGGCCGGTCGCCACCTGTACGCAGACTTCGCGCCGCTGCGCGAACCGCTCGCCGCCCAGGGCGTCGGCGACGCCCAGGAACTGGAGGACCTCCTCACCGCCCGGCTCGGCATGCCCGCGCCGGGGGGCCACCGCTTCGGCGACGACCTGGGGGCGCTGCGCGTACGGCTCGCCACCGGGCCGCTGCTGGGCGGCACGGACGAGGAACGCACGGAATGCCTCACGTCACCCGCACCGTTGGAACTGCCACACGTGCAACGCGCGTTGATCTCCTTGAGGTCGGCCTTCGACGATCTCCGCGACGACGCTCAGCGATGGGAGCCTCCTCGATGACGCAGCAGACGCATGAGCCCGGCCCGGCCACGACGACCACGACGGCCCCGACAGTCGGCGAACCCGGCACGCCGGCCCCCCTCGCGCCCCCTTTCCCCCCACTGGCCGAGCCCCGCCCCCTGGGCGAACACCGAGTGTGGCCACGGACCTTCCACGACCGGCTCACCGCTCCGCTGCCCGGCCTGAAGGCCCTCGCCCGCTTCGCCCGCGAGGGCGCCGTGCGCCCCGGCCCCGACGGCCTCGCCGACGTCCCCCGCCTGCCGTACGCACCGGCCCCGCTGCCCCGCGTCGGCACCCGCACCCTCGCCGTCACCTGGGCGGGACACGCCAGCTGGATCGTCCGCATCGGCGGACTCACCGTCCTCACCGACCCCGTCTGGTCCCAGCGCATCCTCGGCACCCCGGCCCGCATCACCCCGGTGGGTGTGCCCTGGGAGTCCCTGCCCCGCGTCGACGCGGTCGTCATCAGCCACAACCACTACGACCACCTGGACGCCCCCACCCTGCGCCGGCTCCCGCGCGACACACCGGTGTTCGCCCCCGCCGGACTCGGCCGCTGGTTCCGCCGCCGCCGGTTCGGCTGCGTCACCGAGCTGGACTGGTGGGAGGGGGCCGAACTGTCCGGAGTCCGCTTCGACTTCGTCCCCGCCCACCACTGGTCCAAGCGCACCATGACCGACACCTGCCACAGCCTCTGGGGCGGCTGGGTCCTCACCGCACCCGACGGCAGGCGTCTCTACTTCGCCGGTGACACCGGCTACGGCCACTGGTTCTCCCGCATCGGCCGCCGCTACCCCGGTATCGACCTCGCCCTGGTGCCCATCGGCGCCTACGACCCCCGCTGGTGGCTCAGCGACGTCCACTGCGACCCCGAGGAGGCGGTCCGGGCCACCCTGGACCTCGGTGCCCGTCGCATGGCGCCCATGCACTGGGGCACGTTCATCCTGTCGGCGGAGCCGGTCCTGGAACCGCTCACGCGAGCGCGGGCGGCCTGGGAGAAGGCCGGCCTGGAGCGCGAGGACCTGTGGGATATGCCGGTGGGCGCGTCAAGAGTCCTGGAGTGAGGCACGCCCCGAAGGAGCGCCGGCCCGCGTCGACATGCGGCTGCGCCGCGTGGGCGAGACCGGCCGGCACGCAGCCGCACTCCGCAACGCGACCTCAGTCGGCAGCTCGAACCCGCCGCCACACACCGGGCGCCACGCTGATGACGACGGTCAGCACCACCGCCAGCACAACCCCCTCCCACGGCTCCGCGAACAACGAACCTCCCACCACACCGATCACTTGATAGGTGGCCGCCCAGGCAAGACACGCGGGCGCGTTCCCCCGCGCGAACCGCCTCAGCGGCCACTCCGCCATCAGACAGGCCAGCATCACCGGCAGACGACCGGCAGGCACCAACCGGGACAGCACCAGCACCGCGACCCCGTGCTCGGCCAACTTCCCCCGCGCCTGCGCGAGCCGCTCCTCAGGCGCCCGCGACCGGATCGCCTCCAGCCACCGGGACCCGTTCGCCGACCGTATCCCGCGCCGCCCCAGCCAGTACAGGGCGATGTCCCCGAGGAACGCCGCCAGGGAGGCCGTCACGAACACCAACCCCAGGGCGAGCGGGACCGTCTGATGAAACGCCACCACCGCCGCCGAACTCACCAGCGCCCCGGTCGGCACCACCGGCACCAGCGCCCCGATCAGCACCAGCAGGAACAGCGACGGATAGCCCGCCGCCTGCTGCGTGGACTCGGGCGTCACGCTTGTCGACGCCTCGGCGAGCCACGTCACCGGGCGACCTCCAGCCGCACACTCTCCCCGTGCCCCAGCTTGTGCACCGCCACCCGAGGAGCGGCCGCCGCCGCCAGCCGCACGAACTCGTCACCCGGCGCGTGGAACTCGTGCGGGCGCACCGCGTCCATGCCGATCGGCCAGTACGTGCCGTAGTGCACCGGCACCGCGGCCCGCGGAGCCAGCCGGGCCAGCGCCCGCGCCGCCCGCCCCGCGTCCAGATGCCCCTCCCCGAGATACGGCCCCCAGCCGCCCACCGGCAGCAGCGCGACGTCCACCGGACCGACCCGCTCGGCCATCGCGTCGAACAGCCCGGTGTCCCCGGCGAAGTAGGTCCGCGCCTCGCCCTCCACGACGTATCCCAGCGCGGGGGAGCGCTGCGGTCCCACCGGCAGCCGCCGCCCGTCGTGTTGCGCCGGAACCACCCGGATCCGTACGGCACCGATCCGCACCTCGTCCCCGGGGACCACCTCGGTGATCCGCAGCTGTCGCAGCCGGCGCAAGCCGGGCACGGCGCGTCGTGCGCCCCGGGGCACGAGCAGGCGCGTGCCCGGGTCGAGACAGGCCAGGGAGGGCAGATGCAGGTGGTCGGCGTGCAGATGGGAGACGAGCGCCACATCGGCGCGGCGGGCCTCGGCGGGCGGCACGGCGCCCCGGCGGCGGCGCAGATGCGCCAGCCGGCGGGCGAACAGGGGATCGGTGAGCACCCGGATGTTCGCATCCTCCACCGTGCAGGTGGCGTGCCCCCACCAGGTGATCTCCACGGGCACCTTCTTCGCCTCCTTCACGCGACTCCCCGAAGCCTACGGGCAGGAGTAGGGTCGGCGGCGAAACCCGGAGGTGAGGGGGACGCCATGGGACAGCTGCGGGGTGCCGTCGGCGCGCTCACGACGGTGCGAGTCACCGCCATCGCCAGCCTGACACCTCTGGAGGAGCTGGAGGCCGACCCCTTCCTCGTTGACTCGCGCAGCCAGCACGCGATGTGCGCCCGCTGGGCCGCCGAGCGCGGTTATGTGATCGCGCGGGAACTCCTCGTCGGCGGACTGCGTTTCGACCATTGCGCACTGTGGGACGGCGTCCGGCCCGGGGTGGACGTGTTCGTCGCGCCCAGCCTCCGGGTGCTGCGCCGGGCCCTGTCGTCGGTGGAGGAGTTCACCGCCGAGTGCGCGCGCCGGGGGGTGCGGGTCGAGACGGTTGGGCGGGCCGAGCCGTCGTACGACGCGCAGATGAAGGCACGGGTGCACCGGAGGCTGTCGATGCCGACGGCGGGGTACGACGGCCGCTGACGCCACCGGCCCGCCCGAGCGGGCATGTCCCGGTGTGACAAGGTGGAGCCCGGCCCGGCCCGGGCGGTCGGGCGAAGCGGCATGGGCTTCTTACCGCCGGCACGGCGGGAGAGGGCCGGGACGTGAGGTGTACGGGGCGTGCGAGGCGTACGGTGGCGGCGGATCGCCAGTCAGATCGGTCGGAGCGTCTCCGTGTGGGCGGTCTCCACGCTCACCATGCTGGTCCTCGCCGGGCTGCTGCCCGACTTCCAGCTCCAGTCCGCCGACGGCGACAGCGCCACCCGCATCGCCGTCACCGCCGCCTCGGGGGCCGGTGCCTTCGGCATCCTCTCGGCCGTGGTCTGGCCGCTCCTGGTCCGTCTGCTACTGCTCGTGCCCGCCTTCGTCCTCGGCCTGCTGGTCTTCTTCCTCAACGGTTCCCTGCTGCTGCTCGCCCTGCGCATCAACCCCTCCGGCCGCGGCGAGGCCGCCCCGGAGACCGCGGTCATCGTGGCCGCCGTGATGTCCGCCGTCGCCTCCGCCACCGGCGCGGCCCTCGCCGTCCGCGACGACGAGACCTACCGGCGCCGCCTGCACCGCCTCGCCACCCGCAACCGCCGCGCCCAGCCGCCCTGCCCCAGCGCCCCCGGACTGGTCTGTGTCCAGCTCGACGGCGTCGGCCACGACGTCCTCACGGACGCGGTCCGCAAGGGCCTGATGCCGACGGTCGCCCGCTGGCTGTCCACCGGCGACGGCACACAACCGGTCGGCGGCGCCGTACAGCCGACGGGCGACGGCCCAGGGCCGGCGGACCACGGCATGGACGCGGCGGGCGACCGCGGCCGGCCCGCCCACCGGTCCCCTCACCGGCTCGCCCACCGGCCCACCCACCGTCTCACCCCCTGGCGCACCGACTGGTCCAGCCAGACCGGCGCCAGTCAGCTCGGCATCCTGCACGGCAGCACCTTCGACGTGCCGGCCTTCCGCTGGTACGAGAAGGACCGGGGCGAGGTGATGGTGTGCAACCGGCCGACGAGCGCCGCCGAGCTCCAGCGCCGGGCCGCCCTGCGCACCGGCGACGGCGGACTGCTCGCCGT
Organism: Streptomyces sp. NPDC036984; assembly: GCF_055607665.1. Classification (NCBI taxonomy): domain Bacteria; kingdom Bacillati; phylum Actinomycetota; class Actinomycetes; order Kitasatosporales; family Streptomycetaceae; genus Streptomyces; species Streptomyces sp. NPDC036984. Next base: position 78,256 of record NZ_JBVJRL010000012.1, on the reverse strand, counting down.
GGACGGCGCCAGCCGCGGCAACCTCTTCAGCGGCGGCGCCGGCGAACAGGCCCTCGTGCTGTCCATCGCCACCCGCCGCCGCGGCCGGGCGAACCGGTCCCGCGCCGGCTACTTCGCCTACTTCTCCGACCCCGCTGGCGCCGTCCGCACCGCCCTGTCCTTCGTCGCCGAGGTGGCCCGCGAGATCGGCCAGTCCACCCGCGCCCGCGTCCGGGGGCAGCGACCGCGCGTGAGCCGAGGCGGCCTCTACCCCTTCGTCCGGGCCTTCGCCACCGTCGTGGAACGGGACGTCGTCGTCGCCGCGGTCATGGGCGACATGCTCGCCGGCCGCACCGTCGTATACGCCGACCTCGTCGCCTACGACGAGGTCGCCCACCACTCCGGCCCGTGCAGCCGCGACGCCGAGAAGGTCCTCCAGCGCCTCGACCGGTCCCTCGCCCTCCTCGAACGGGTCGCCGAACACGCCCCCCGCCCCTACCGGATCGTCGTCCTCTCCGACCACGGACAGAGCCCCGGCGAAACCTTCCGCACCCGCTACGGCCTCACCCTCGGCGACCTCGTCCGGGCCGGCTGCGGACTGCCCGTCCCGCGCCGCGCCGGCCACACGCGTAGCGGCGCGGAAGCCCGCGCCGCCGTCCGCGCCGCCCTGCACCGGCCGGTGGAGGAGGAGGGCGAGCACCACCGCCCTGCCCGCGGCCGGGAACCGATCGTGCTGGCCTCCGGCAACCTGGGCCTGGTCTCCTTCCCCGACGTCCCGCACCGCATGACCAAGGAGGAGATCGACGCCCGCCACCCCGCCCTGCTCACCACCCTCGCCAACCACCCCGGCATCGGCTTTCTGCTGGTGCGCAGCGCGGAGCACGACGGCGTGGTGCTGGGCGCCCACGGCGCCGAGATCCCGCTGGCCGAGCTGGACGACGAAGCCGGCCCGCTGGCCCGCTTCGGCCCCGGCGCCGCCGACGCCGTGCGCCGCACCCACTCCTTCCCGCACACCGCCGACATCATGGTGAACTCCGCCCTCGACGCCGCCGACGGCGAAGTCCTCGCCTTCGAGGAGCAGATCGGCTCCCACGGCGGGCTCGGCGGCGCCCAGTCCCACCCGTTCCTGCTCTCCCCGCGGGAGCTGTCCGCGCCGGTCGCCGACGGGGAAGAACTCGCCGGCGCCGAGCACATCCACCGCGTACTGCGCCGCTGGCTGCGCGAACTGAACGGCCCACAGATCCCCGTGGCCACCGCCGAGGAGGAGCGGGCGGCCTGAAAACCGGCTGCGCCCGCACGGCGCACCTCCCACACTGTTCGAGTCGTACGTCGCTCGAACACCACTGAGGAATGCCCGCCTTGCAGGCTGCCGTCACCGTCACCCCCGCCCGCGTCCCCGACCTCCTCCTCGGACTCGCCACCGTCCGGCCCGTCTACCTCTGGGGCGCTCCCGGGATCGGAAAGTCCTCGCTGGTGCGGGAGTTCGCCGCCTCGCTCGGTCTGGAGTGCGTGAGCCTGCTCGGCACCCAGCCGGCCTCCGAGGACCTGATCGGCGTGCCGCAGATCCGCGACGGACGCTCCGTGTTCTGCCCGCCGGAGGCGATCGCCCGGGACGAGCCGTACTGCCTGTTCCTGGACGAGCTGAACGCGGCCACCCCGGATGTGCAGAAGGCGTTCTACTCCCTGATCCTGGACCGCCGCATCGGCAGTTACGAGCTGCCCGCGGGGTCCATCGTCATCGGCGCCGGGAACCGTGCCACCGACAACGCCCTGGCCCGGCCGCTCGCCTCCGCCCTGGTCAACCGGCTCGCCCACGTCCACCTGGAGGTCTCCGCCGCGGACTGGCTGGCCTGGGCCGCCGGCAACGGCATCCACCCGTGGATCGTGGACCACCTCACCGACCGGCCGGACCACCTGTGGTCCAAGCCGCCCAAGACCGAGGAGCCGTTCTCCACGCCCCGCTCCTGGCACATGCTCTCCGACGCCCTGCACTCCTTCGGCCCCGACCTGGACGAGCCGACCCTGACCGTCCTCGCGCACGGCACGCTCACCCCCGCGCACGCGACCGCCTTCTGCGGCTACGTCAAGGTCGTGCGCAGCCGGTACGGGATCGAGGCCATCCTCAACGGCGACGCCCGCTGGCCGCACCGCTTCCAGGGCCGCGACCTGCTGTACCACCTCGCCGAGTCCTTCCGCGGCCGGCTGGTGAAGGAACTGCCCGGGTGCACGGACGCGGCGGTACGGTCCTCCAGCCCGGCATCGACCTGCTGCACCGGGCCGAGGACTTCCCGCCCGCCGCGCCGGTGCTGGTCATCACCGACGGCTGGTGCGATGCGCTGCGGGTGCGCCGGGAACGCGCCTATCTGATTCCGCAGGGAAGTCACCTGCCGTTCACGCCGCGTGGGCCGGTCTTCAGAGTGCGATGAGCCCGAATGTGATCGGATAGGAGATCCGGGAACCCCGGAACCGCGACACTCGCGAAAGGAAGCATCGTGGCCACCACGCGCACCGCACACACCGTCTGGGAAGGCGAACTGCTCTCGGGCAGCGGCGTCGTCACCTTCGACTCCTCCGGCATCGGCTCGCAGCCGGTGTCGTGGCCGTCGCGCGCCGAGCAGGCGAACGGCAAGACCAGCCCCGAGGAGCTGATCGCCGCCGCCCACTCCAGCTGCTTCTCCATGGCGCTCTCGCACGGCCTGACCGGCGCCGGCACCCCGCCCACCCGGCTGGAGACCAAGGCCGACGTCACCTTCCAGCCCGGCGAGGGCATCACCGGCATCCACCTCACCGTGCGTGGCGCGGTGCCCGGCCTGGACGCGGAGGGCTTCGCCTCGGCCGCCGAGGACGCCAAGAAGAACTGCCCGGTCAGCCAGGCCCTGACCGGTACGACGATCACCCTGACGGCCGAGCTGGCCTGACGCCGGACGGCACCGGATGCCGCGCCCCGCCCCGGGGCGCGGCACCGGCATGCCGGGACGCCTCAGCCTGTACGGAACGAACGCGATCAGCACCGTGCCGACGCGGCGCCCCTAGTAGTGCTTCGTCGGGTTCCAGCCGTGGTTCTCCTTGCGCTGAGAGGGCGGCCGCAGGTGGCGCATGCGCCGGTCCAGCACCTCAGCAGGTCCTGGATGACGTCCAGGACCTGGTAGAGGGTCAGGCGGGCATGTGTGCTTTTTCGCCGTGGCCTGCACCACTTGGAAGTCCGCACCTGGCGCGGCCGGCAACAGGAACAGCTCCCACTCCAGCGGGCACGATGCGGTGTCGGTGGCCGCGTGGACGCTGACCGCGACGTGGCAGTTCGCCCGCTTGCCCAACGCTCCGCAGTACTGCCGGGCCAGCCCCCAACGGCTCGATCCGCGCCCACTGCGCATCTGTTCGCGGCACACCCGGACTGACGACCGACTGATCCAAACGAACCTGCCAAGCCCTCGTACAGCGTGACGGCGCCGGGTCGGGAGCCGTTTACGATGCCGGACCCGACTGACGGCCGAAAGGTGATGGCCCGCAGATGTCAACGGGGCCTGTCCGGCCAGCCAGGGCCTAGTTCCGGACATTCAGTCGGTACATCCCCGGCCGCGCCGGGGTCGCTCCTACGATGAGCGCTCTGTGGCGCAGGTTGGGTCAGGAGCGCTCGGTTCTCCGGGGGGAGGGAGCCAATTTTGCTTTGTGTATACCGGTATGTCCTGAGAGGCGCAAAGCAGTGAGTGTGTAGTCACGTCCTGGACGTGACATCAGCGCCGTGCCGCGCCGGGGCCCAGTCGGCAGCAGCGTCTCCGGAACGACTCGGAGAGTCCTGAATGCCCTCGCCCGCGGCCTCTCCGTGTGTACACCGCCATTCCGACGCTTCGTTCCCCTGCGCCCGAACGCCGCCCAAAAGCCCCGCCTGCCCCGCCTTCCACACCGTTCACCTGACCATCCTGCCCGTCCCCACTCCCAGACGAGGACGTGGACGGGACTGCCAAGGACGGATTCGGACACATGACCACGCAACAGACCACATCACTTCTCGTCGGCCTCGCCATCATGGTGCTCCTGGCGCGCGTGCTCGGCGCACTGGCACGCCGCCTGGGCCAGCCCGCAGTGATTGGCGAGGTCCTCGCCGGCATCGCGTTGGGACCGACCCTTTTCCACGGGGCCATATCGGACGCACTCTTTCCCGACACCACAAGGCCACTGCTCGGTGCCCTCGCCGCGGTCGGCGTCGCAGTCTTCATGTTCATCGTCGGACTCGAGTGGGACGTGGCACTGATCCGGGGCAGCGGGGCCATCGCCCCCGCCGTCTCCATCAGCTCCATCATCCTGCCGTTCGGACTCGGCACGGCTCTGGGCCTCTACCTGATGGACAATCACGGCAGCGGTGACAAGACAGCCTTCATGCTGTTCATCGGCATCGCCATGTCGATCACCGCGTTCCCCGTGCTGGCCCGCATCCTCACCGACCGCGGGATGACCCGCACACCCCTGGGTGTGGTGGCGCTTGCCTGTGCCTCGATCGACGATGTCCTAGCCTGGTCACTGCTCGCCGCCGTCGTCGCCATCAGCGGATCAGCAGGCCCCGACCAGTGGCGCATCCTCCTCGCCATTCCCTACCTGCTCGGCATGCTGTTCGTGCTGCGCCCGCTCCTGCGCCGGTGGGCGGACCGTCAGGCGTCGCTGAGGCTCAACCCGACGGTCTTCGCGTTCATCCTCGCCGGCCTGCTGCTGTCGGCTGCCGCCACCGAGTGGGTCGGCCTGCACTACATCTTCGGTGCGTTCCTCTTCGGTGCCATCCTTCCGCGCTCCGGTACCGAGCGGCTCCGCCATGACGTGCACGAACGTCTGGGCCAGATGAGCAGCACCCTGCTTCTGCCGGTGTTCTTCCTGGTTGCCGGCCTCCGGGTCGACCTGTCCGGGCTCGATGCGGGTGGGCTCGGTGACCTGGGGCTGATCCTGCTGGTGGCCGTGGGCGGAAAGTTCATCGGCGCGTTCGCTGCCGCCCGCCTGAACCGTATGCCGCTGCGGCAGTCCGCCGCGCTGGCCACATTGATGAACACACGTGGCCTCACCGAACTGATCGTCCTGAACGTCGGTCTGCAGATGGGCTTCCTCCAGCAGAAGCTCTACTCGCTCATGGTTGTCATGGCTGTGGTGACCACCGCGATGGCGGGTCCGCTGCTGACCTGGCTTCTGGGCCGGCCGACCTCGAACGACCTCATCGACCCCGATCTCGACACCGCACCCACCGCCGACGTCGCCGGGGCCACCGGCAAGCACGGCCAAGCAACAGGCTCCACAACCTGAAGCCAAGCCGGTAGTACCGTGACCCGGCTGTCCCGGCTCCGCTGAGAACCGGGACAGCCGCGAAGGCGATGCGGGGCAGGCGCCCCTACAGGAGTGTGGTCATGAGCGCACGTCGGTGCAGACGGCCGGGAGGGTGGCGCACACCGCGTCCAGGACACTGGCGTACGGTGTGCCGAAGCCGGTCAGCCGCGTCCGCAGCTGCTCCAGGCCGTCGCGGTACTCGGTGAGCAGGCCGGTGTCGCCGGTCCGGGCGGTGAACTCCAGCACCGCCGGGAGGAAGTCCGGCAGCTCCTCGCCGCTGAACTCCAGGCCGTGCCGGCGGTAGAGGTCCTTGAAGCGGACCAGGGACATTCCGCGCCGCCGGGTGTCTCCGTCGTGCCAACAGCTCAGGTAGAGGCTGTGCCGGTTCCTGAAGTCGAAGACCCGCACGTAGTGGGCGGCCAGTTCCGGTTGTGGGGTGAGGGCCGCGTGGTCGGTGAACGCCCGCAGCTGCGGGGCGGCCTCGCGCAGCAGCGGCAGCCGGGCGATGAGGTCGTCGTCCGGGTAGGTCAGGCAGAGGGCCGCCGCCTGGTAGAGCACCGCGTCCGAGGGCATCAGGCCTCCTTCGCGTCGTCGGACGTCTGCCGCCTGCGCAGCAGGTGGAAGTTCTCCACCGGAAGAAGCGTGCGGCGGGCAGCAGGGCCGCGCCGGGCTCCCCGGGCGGTATCCGCGTGTCGCTCACGTGCGCTCCCTGGGTTTCACCCCGTACTCAGAACCTAGGGGCGGCCCGGAAAACGCACCTGTTCGCAGACCCGTACGGGTCACCCGGGCTCAGAGCCCCTCGCGGTGCTCCCGCAGCAGTTCCAGCGTGCGCCGGGCGGACGCGGCCCGGGCCGTCATGTGGTCCAGGACCTCCAGATGCGCGGCCACCTCCCGGCGCGAGTCCAGGTAGAGGGCGCCGGTCAGATACTCGGTGAACACCATGTCCGGCAGCTCCGGCTCGGCGAACCGGAACAGCGTGAACGGCGCGTACGTCCCCGGATGCGGGCCCGCGGCGAACTCGGCGACCTGGAGGGTGACCCGGTCCCGCTCGGCGTACACCAGCAGCCGGTCCAGCTGATGCCGCAGCACCTCGGGCCGCATGCTCACCGGGCGCCTGAGCACCGTCTCGTCCATGATCACCCACAGGTGGGGCGGGTCGTCCCGCTCCAGCAGCCGCTGCCGTTCCATGCGCAGCGACACATGCCGCTCGATAGACTCGGGCGAGGTCTGCCCGATCGTCCCGGCCTCCATCACCGCCCGTGCGTAGTCCTCGGTCTGGAGCAGGCCGGGTATGAAGTGCGGTTCGTAGGAGCGGATGATCCGGGCGGCGCCCTCCAGACTGACGTACAGGCTGAACCAGTCCGGCAGCACGTCGTGGAAGCGCTGCCACCAGCCCGGCTGGTTCGCCTCCTCGGCGAGCCGGACGAACGCGTCGGCCTCCTCCTCGGCCACCCCGTAGGTGGTCAGCAGCACCTGCACGTAGGGGATCTTCAGCGCGACCTCGGCCATCTCCATCCGCCGTACGGTCGCCGACGCCACGCGCAGCACCCGGGCGGCCTCCTCGCGGCTCAGCCCGGACGCCTCCCGCAGCTCCTGCAACCGCTTGCCGAGCACCACCTGACCCACGGTCGGCGCAGCCCGCCGCTCACTCACGCCACGCCCTCCCCTGTGCGCCGACGTACGCGGGCAGCAGTCTGTCACGTGTTGCCGTCTCGCACACGTGCCCGAGGCAACGAGATGCCCAAGAAGTCGATCAACCGGCCAGGGCGTGCAGGTACGTGGCGGTCGCCGGGTCCGCCGGCAGGAACGTCTCGATGGCGAGCTCCGCGACCGTGACGTCCATCGGGGTGTTGAACGTGGAGATCGAGGACACGAACGACAGGGTCCGGCCGGCGTGCTCGATGCGCATCGGCAGCGCGAAGTACGGCACGGGCTCGGCCGGTTCGGCACCGGCTGGCTCCTCGGGCACCGGGTAGGCCGCCACCTCCTCGTACAGCGCGCGGAGCCGGTCCGAGCGGTGCAGGGCGATCTCCCGCTCCATCTGGGCCAGCAGATGCCCGCGCCACTGCGGCAGATTGCGGATGCGCGGCGCCAGGCCCTCCGGGTGCAGGGTCAGCCGCATCGCGTTCGGCGCCGGGCGCAGCAGCTTCTCCGGCACGCCCTCCAGCAGCATGGCGATACCCCGGTTCGCGGCGACAACCGTGTACCCGGCGTCGACCACCAGCGCCGGGTAGGGCTCGTAGCCCCGGATGAGGCGCTCCAGGCCGTCGCGCAGCGCGTCCAGCGCCGGATCGTCCAGCGGCGTCTCCGGATAGCACGGAGCGTAACCGGCCGCGAGCAGCAGGGCGTTGCGTTCCCGCACCGGCACGTCCAGCCGCTCGGCCAGCCGCAGCACCATCTCCTCGCTCGGCCGGGACCGCCCGGTCTCGATGAAGCTGATGTGCCGCGCGGAGGAGTCGGCGCGCAGCGCCAGCTCCAGCTGGGAGATCCGGCGCCGCTCCCGCCAGGCGCGCAGCAGCGGGCCGACGCCCTTGCCGGTGACGGCGGCGGACGCGGTCGGACCGGACGCGACGATCGTCATACCGCCGACCCTAGTCGAGGACGGCGCGCCGGAAGGAGCCGGTGGTCCGGCCAGGGGTGCCCGGGACGCGTCGGCGCACCGCCCGCGCCACCGGCGTGGCAGGCTGAACCCGTAGCGGGTACAAGCCCGCAGGGGGACATGCACCGTACCGTCACGGAGGGAGTCCGGCCATGGCCGTCGAACCGCTGTCGCAGAAGGAGATCGAGGACCGGCTGGCCGAGCTGCCCGGCTGGTCGGTGGACGGCGACCGCCTCACCCGCTCCTACCGGCTCGGCTCGCACTTCGCGGCGGCGGCGCTGGTCGTGCACATCGCCGGCATCCAGGACGAGCTGGACCACCACTCCGACCTCACCCTCGGCTACAACACCGTCTCCCTCAGCGTGAACACCCACAGCGCAGGCGGTGCCGTCACCGGGAAGGACTTCTCCCTCGCCCGCAGGGTGGAGGACATCGCACCAGGTCACGGGGCACACTGAGCGACGTGCTCGACTACGAGAAAGAAGCCGGTGAATACGACCTCTCCCGCGGCGGCGAGGCCCGCGCCGAAGCGGCCGCGCAGGCCGTCCTCGGCCTGATACCCCCGGGGCCGGGCCGCCTGCTCGACGGCGCCTGCGGCACCGGGATCGTCACCCGGCGGCTCGCCGCCGCCCGTCCCGGGCTGCGGGTGACCGGTACGGACCTCACGCCGGCCATGGTCCGCATGGCCTCGGCTCGGCTGCCCGGCGCGATCGTCCGGGCCGACAGCCGCCGACTGCCGTTCCGCGACGGCACGTTCGACGCGGTCACCACCGTCTGGCTGCTGCACCTGCTGGACGACCCGGAGGACGTGCGCGCCGTCGTCGCCGAGTGCGCCCGTGTGCTGCGGCCCGGCGGGGTGTACGTCACCACCGTCGACAAGGCCGCCGCGCACGACGTCGGCAGCGACATCGACGCCGTTCTCGCCACCCGCCCGCGCCGCCGTGCCGCCGACGCCGCCGGGACCGTGACCGCCCTGGCCGCCGGGCACGGACTCCGGCCGGCCGGCCACGGCTCCTTCCGCGGTACCGGACAGGGCCGCAGCCCGCGCGGCACCATCGCCGACCTGGCCCGCGGCTGGTTCACCGTGCTGCCGCCGGGCGAGCCGCGCACCGAGGAGTTCGCCGCGCGCCTGGCCGGGCTCCCGGACCAGGACCGCCCGCGCCCCGACCCGCACTTCAGCGTCCGGGCCTTCCGGAAACCGGCGGCCGGCGAACTTGCCGGCAACTCCCGGGCGAACGGCGGCGACTGACGGAGGACCTTGTCCGATCACCTTCGACGGCAGGCCGGATGACGCACCCGCACCGCAGGTGCCTGCCCTCGCCGCCCGGCCGGTCAGGTGACCGTGCAGGTCGCGCCGCCCAGCCTGAACGACGTCGGTTTCGTGTTCGTCCCCGACCAGTCGCCGGTGAAGCCGAAGGCCACCGACGAGCCCGCTGCCACGGTGCCGTTCCAGGTGATGTTCTTCGCCGTCACCGAGGCACCCGACTGGGTGTAGCCGGCGTTCCACAGCTGGGTGACCTTCTGGCCGTCCGGGAACGTCCAGTCGAGGGTCCAGCCGTTCCAGGTGGTCGAGCCGGTGTTGGTCAGCTGCACGTCCGCCTGGAAGCCGCCCGACCACTGGTTGGTGATCTTGTAGGTCACGGCACAGGCGCCGGTGGGCGTCGGGGTCGGGTCCGTACCACCGTCCCCGCCACCGGTGTCGGAGGTGTCGCCGTAGACGACGCCCCGGCCGTTGGTCCCGATGTACACGCGGCCGTACACCCGTGGATCGCCGGTGATCGTGGCGCCGGTCCAGCCCCACCGGTGCGCGTCGTCGTTGATGCGGGTCCAGCTCGCGCCCTTGTCGGTCGAGCGGAAGATGCCGCGCACTGCGCCGATCTTCGCGCTGGTGTAGAGCGTCTGGTACGAGGCGCCGGTCGCCGCCTTGCCGAAGCCGATCGTGTCGGCCTGCTCGACGTTCGGCAGCTTGGCGAAGCTCGCGCCGCCGTCCGTGGAGTGCCACAGGCCGTACGCGCCGTCCGCCGACCCGCCGGCCAGCCATACGTCACCCCTGGTGCCGGGCAGCGCCTTGAAACGCACGCTGTCCCCGCTCGGCAGACCGGTGGCGGACGAGGCGGTGAAGGTCGCGCCGCCGTCCGTACTGACGTAGAACTTCCCGGACTTGAAGCCGTAGAAGGTCTTCGGATCCACCCGGTCCGACTCGACGAGCGCGCCGGACGGGATGCCGCTCGACGCCGACCAGGACGTGCCGAAGCCCGTCGTGTGCTGGACGCCCGTGCCGGCCGGGCTCCAGACGAACCGGGTGCCGTCCGCGGCCGCCGCCACCGTGCCGCCGCCCGAGACGCCCGAAGGGTCGGTGCCGGCGAACCAGTTGGCGCCGTTGTCCGTCGAGAAGGCGATGTGCGGGCCGGAGTCCAGATCGCCCACCCGGACCACCGTGCCCGGGTTCGTCTCCGCGAAGTCCAGGCTCGTGGTCGTCGTGAACGCCGGGGACGTGTACATCATCGACGGCACCTCGGCGAGGTCCGTGTGCCGGAAGCCGCCGACGTCGCCCAGCGCGCTGAACAGCACGGCGCCGCCGGAGGGCGGTGCGGCGAGGTCGTTCACCGCCGTCTCCTCCAGGCCCCGCACCATCGGCTTCACCGTGAGCGTGCCGCCGCTGTCCCACTCGGCCAGATTCTCGGTGCCGTAGATCGTGGCGCCCGTCCCGTACATCATGCGGGAGGAGTTGAACGGGTCGATCTCCAAGGCCTCGGTCATCCAGCCCAGTTTCGGGGTCTGTTCGGGTGGGGACGGGTTCGCGCCGAAGGCCAGCCAGGGTGCGGAGGACACGTCCATCGTGTACCGGTTCGAGCGGTTCGGGTACGACGTGTAGTCCCAGGCTTTCGTCCAGGTGGCGCCGCTGTCCGTGGACCGGAAGAGCTGGGTGTCCGGCCACCAGGAGGAGTAAGCCGTGGCCATGACGGTGGACGGGTGCTGACGGTCGACCGTCAGGCCGCTGAAGCCGTAGTAGGTGTCCCCCTCCGCCACCGGGCTGATGTCCGTCCAGGTGCCGGTCGCCGTCGCGTACCGCCCCAGCCGGCCCTTGCCTCCGTCGTACGGGCCGCCCTTGTCGCTGTACGCGACATAGAGGAACCCGTTCTTCGTGTCCAGGACTCCCCTGTGCGGCAGGTACCCGGTCGGCTGGCCCGCCAGCCGGGTCCAGGTGGCGCCCGCGTCCGTCGAGCGGTAGACCGCGTTGTCCTTGTCGGCCACCCCCACGTAGATCGTCTTCGTCGCGTTCCCGGACGTGCCCGTCGACTCGTCGAAGGTGACCCAGACGACGCCCTGGTTGTCGCTCGCGTACCCGCTCGTATCGGTAGGATCCTGCTGGTAGTTGCCGGGGTTGGGGAAACTCGTCACCTGCGACCAGGTCGCCCCGGAGTCCGTCGACCGCCACAGGCCCTTGCCGCTGGGCGCGCCCAGGTACAGCACGCTGTCCTTGTTCGGGTCGATCGCGAGGCGCTCGCCCATGCCCCGGCCCGGCATGTTGCCGCCCAGCTTGAACGGCAGGTCCGCCTTCTGCCAGCTCGCCCCCCGGTCCGCGGAGCGCAGGACCGCGCCGTTGGCCGGATCCCAGCTGTTGGTGTACGTCCCGACGGCCGCGTACACCTTGTCCGGATCGACCGGGTCGGAGGCCAGGCTGACGACACCCGTGTGTCCCCAGTCGTTCCAGCCGACCGAGTCCAGCAGCGGGGTCCAGGTCTTCGTCGCCTCCTGCCAGCGGTAGGCGCCGCCGATGTCGGTGCGGGCGTAGACCAGGTTCTTCTCGGTGCGGTTGAACACGATCCCGGGGACGAAGCCGCCGCCGTCGATCCGGGCGTTGTGCCAGGTGTAGGTGTCCGCGGCGACGGTCACCCGAGGGGCGGACGCGGCCAGTGCGGACGGGGTGCCGGCGAGCAGGCCGGCGGTGAGGGCCAGCACGGCGGTGAGGATGCGGGTTCTTCGCATGGGGGGTCCTCTCATGAAAGGGGGCGGCCCCCAGTGCGGGTGGGGGCCGCCCGTGAAGAGGTGCCGGCCTATTCCAGGAGCTCCGCGTACGAGCCCATGGCCAGCGCGATGTCCGCCTGGGCCCAGAAGCGGTGGTACGTGAAGACCGGCGCGGCGCCGCCCTTCAGATACGCCTCGATCTTCGACCAGGCCGGGTCGCTCTTGTAGAAGGACCTGAGCGAGGCGAAGGTGGACGAAGAGCTGATCGAGTCGCCGTTCGGCATGGTGCCGGTCCAGCCGCTCGGCACGTACACGCTGTCGTCGAACCGGCTGTAGTCGGTGCGGGTTTCGGGGACGGCGATACCGAGGCTGTCCTGGTAGTGGTCCCACATGCCGTCCAGCAGCGCCTTCGCCGTGGACTTGGCGGTGGCGTCACCGGACTTGGCGGCGTAGTACGTCAGGGTCTTGGCGTACGCGGCGGCCACGCCGACGTCGTCGGTGTAGTCGGCGACGGTGACGTGCAGTCCGCTGTTGGAACCGGGACTCGAGGCGTTCCAGGTGTCGGGCTGGCCCGACCACTGGAGGGTCGAGGGGATCCGGTAGGTGCCGTCCGGGTTGATCGTGGTCTTGGACAGCGCCCACTTCACCCACTTGTCGAGGACCGCCTTGGCCGTGGCGTTCCCGGTCTGCTGGTAGTACTCGGCGACCCGCTCCATCGACCACGCCTGGAACCCGAACCACTGGTTGGAGGGCGGGTCGTGGTAGACGGGCTGCCAGTCGTAGTACATGCCGTAGAAGGTGGAGGTGCCGGCCGGCGGGGTGGCGTACCGGCCCTGCCAGCTGTTGGTCGCGCCGCCCGCGATCGCACCCTCGGACGACTGGAGCCACTGGTAGAACTCCAGCTGGCGCTTGAGCGACGTGGACCAGTCGGTCGCACCCGTGGCCGACTTGGGCTTCAGGTCGGTGTTGGAACTGAGCGCGTACGCGGCGAGCGGGTTCTGGTAGCCGCCGTGGACATGGCTGGAGCCGATCCGCCAGGCCCAGCCTGCGCTGGTGTCGGTCGCGCCGCCCCAGGCGTAGTACCAGGACAGCAGGTAGTGCGAGGCGTCCTTGCCGGTGCCGGCCGGGCAGGCCGACGGACCGGCACAGTTGCCGATCTTCTTGAAATACTTGTCGTACATCGCGTAGCGCAGGTAGTCGCCCATCTTGGCCGCCTTGGCGACCGTCCCAGAGACGTCCGCGCCCTTGCCCTGCTGCTTGGCCCACACGTCGGCCCAGTACGCGGCCTGCACCGCGCGTGAGTCCGCGTCCGGGGCGTCGGTGTACTTCCACTGCTTGGCGTAGGAGGAGTCGCCGGTGAACAGGTCCAGATAGCCGTTCCTGCCGCCGTACTTGAAGGCGTCGCAGGTCGGCTGCGGGACCGTCTCCCAGACGGACTCCTGCGGGCCGCGCTGGAAGGTGTTGATGTAGGACGGTCCGGTGGCCGTCGGGCCCGCCTCGCACTTGCCGGGCTCGTTGCCGTAGCCGTAGACGTTGTCCACGTCCTGGATCCAGTGCATGCCGTAGACGTCGTCCGTGCCGTACGCGCTCTTCAGTTCACCGGCGATCGGGTCGGAGCCCACCGACACCGACGTGTCCAGCTTCGCCGGATACTCGTTCGGCGTGTCGTACTCGGGTGCGTACGTCGCCGGCTTGGAGGCGGTGTAGAAGGAGTTCGTCGGCTGGTCGGCGTGCGTGGGGATCATGTACTTCTCCATGATCTCCCAGGCGCCGTTGAACTTCGACCAGTCGCCGGTGACCTTGCCGTACATCGCCTGCAGCCAGAGCAGGTAGCTGTACGCCTCGGACGTGGTCTCGTGGCCGTGGTCCGGGGCCTCGACGATCAGCGTCTCCACCGAGTGGTACGGGATGCCCTCGGGGGAGAAGTAGCCGTTCGCCGGGTTGGTGATCTTCCCGTACAGGTCCAGGAAGCGGGCGTCGTACGCCTTCGCGGCGGGCAGCTCCGTGACCGTGACCGTCGCCTTGGTGTGGCCGGTGGCCGACGCGGTGAAGGTGGCGCTGCCGGTGCCGGAGGAGTCCGCCGTGATGGTCACGTTCTGCGCGGTGTTCCAGTTCGACGGGGTGAAGGTCAGCGAGGAGCCGCCCGTCACGGACAGGCCGGTGTTGCCGTCCGTGCGGGCCGTGCTCACCGTCACGTTCGCGCTCGGCTGGGTCGACAGCTTCACCGAGAACGTGCCCGTCTTGCCCTGCTGGACGCCGAGCTGCGTCGGCGAGGCGACCACGGCCGGACCGGAGGCGACGGTGATGCCGACCGGTGTGGACGCGGCGGACGCGCCGAGGCTGTCGTACGCCTTTGCCACCAGGGAATGACTGCCCGCCGCCAGGCTGGAGACCGAGAGCGAGTACGGCGCGCTCGTGTCCGTGCCCAGCAGCGTGGTGTCGTCGTAGAACTCCACCTTGCTGATGGTCGCGTTGTCGGCCGCCGCAGCGGTCGCCGCGAGCGGTACCGCGGTCCCCTGCGTGTAGACCGCGCCCGCGCTCGGGCTGGTCAGCACGGTCACCGGCGGCTGGTGGGCGCCGGCGCAGGTGGTGCCGTCGACCGCGAAGGAGGTGGGGGCGGTGTTGGTGCCGCTGTAGGTGAACTGCCCGCCGGTGGAGACGGCGGCGCCCGCGGCGATGGTGGCGTTGTAGGAGGCGTTCTTCACGGTGACCGTCTGGCCGGACTGGGACCAGGTGCCGTTCCAGCCGTTGGACAGCTTCTGGTTGCCCGTGTAGGCGTACGTCAGCGTCCAGCCGTTGATGGTGTCCGTGCCACGGTTGGTGATGGTGAGGTCGGCGGTGAAGCCGGAACCCCAGTCGTTGGTCTTGTAGTCGACGCTGCACTGCACGGACGCCGCGTGCGCGGCCGGGGTGCCGGTGGCGAGCATAGAGAGCGGCAGGGCGAACACGGCGGCCGCCGCGGTCCACAGCCGCCGCACGGCTCTGCCTCTGCGTCCGGGATCCATGTGCTGGTTCCTCCTTGCGGGCTTACGGCTCGGGAGAAGTCAAGGCTTGAACCAGTGGGAGCGCTCCCATAGTGGGGACGAGGTAAGGGGCGGTCAAGATGCTTGAAGAGTCGAAAAGATTCGACGGATCCGGTTGAGGAAAGTCAAGCAATTCCCCTGGGCATTCCGGCCCCTTGGCGCTACCTTCACTCGCACCAGTGGGAGCGATTCCGTTCAGTCGACGCGTCCGTCACGGCGCGCCACACTGCAAGGAGTCGCTCATGCGACACCCCCCGCGTTCAGTACTTTTAGCCGCCGCCGGTGCGGTCGCGCTCGTGACGAGCGTGCTCGTCCCGGTGGTCTCGGCCCAGGGGGCCACCCCCGCGTGCACGGTGGAGTACGCCGTCACCAGCCAGTGGGACAGTGGCTTCCAGGGATCGGTGAAGATCACCAACAACCAGGCCGCGCTCAGCGGTTGGAAGCTCACCTTCGACCTCGCCGGCGGCCAGAAGGTCTCCCAGGGCTGGAACGCCAAGTGGTCCCAGTCCGGCACCACCGTGACCGCGGCCAACGAGAGCTGGAACGGCACGCTCGGCAGCGGCGCGAGCGTCAGTGCCGGATTCCTCGCCTCCTGGTCGGGGAGCAACAGCGCGCCGTCCGTGTTCAAGCTCAACGGCACGAGGTGCAACGAGGATTCCGACCCGACGACCCCGCCGCCGACGACACCACCCCCGTCCGACGGCACCGCGCCCGCCCTGCGCGTCGTCGGCAACAAGCTCGTGGACTCGGGCGGCACCACCCGCCGCCTGCTCGGCGTCAACCGGTCCGGCGGCGAGTTCATGTGCGTGCAGGGCTACGGCATCTGGGACGGCCCGGTGGACGACGCGGCGATCAAGGCGATCGCCGACTGGAAGGCGAACACGGTCCGCATCCCGCTCAACGAGGAATGCTGGCTCGGCCTGTCCAACATCAAGCCCGAGTACGGCGGCGCCGGCTACATCTCCGCCGTCAAGGACCTGGTGGCCCGGGTCGAGGCACACGGCATGACCCCGGTCCTCGAACTGCACTGGTCCTACGGCCGGTACACCGGTAACTCGGCCGGCTGCTCCGACGTGCACGCCACCTGCCAGAAGCCGATGCCCGACATGCAGTACACCCCGTCGTTCTGGGCGTCGGTGGCCGGCACCTTCAAGGACGACCAGGCCGCCGTGTTCGACCTCTTCAACGAGCCGTACCCGGACCGGGCGACCTCCAGTGTCACGGACGCCTGGAAGTGCTGGCGGGACGGGGGCACCTGCCCCGGGATCTCCTACGAGGTCGCCGGCATGCAGGACCTGGTCGACGCCATCCGCGGTACCGGCGCGAAGAACGTCATCATGGCCGGCGGGCCGGCGTACTCCAACGACCTCAGCCAGTGGCTGACGTACAAGCCCACCGACCCGGCCGGCAATCTCGCCGCCGCCTACCACGTCTACAACTTCAACACCTGCTCTAGCGAGAGCTGCTGGAACTCCACCCTCGCCCCGGTGGCCGCCCAAGTCCCTCTGGTGGCCGGGGAGATCGGCGAGAACACCTGCTCCCACGGGTTCGTGGACCAGGTCATGAAGTGGTTCGACGACCGGAACCTGTCCTACCTGGGCTGGACCTGGAACACCTGGGACTGCTCCTCCGGTCCGTCCCTCATCTCCGCCTACGACGGCACGCCCACCGCGTACGGCATCGGGCTGCGTGACCACCTGCGCGCCCTCAACCCGTAGATCCCACGGAACACCGAAGGAACCCGCACTCATGAGTCGTACCCGTACAACCTTGCTGGTAGCGCTGGGGCTCCTCGCCGGAGCCTCCGGAACGGCGTTCGCGGCCCTGCCGTCCGGCTCCGGCGCATCCGCCGCCGCCGTGCCCTGCGCCGTCGACTACAAGATCCAGAGCCAGTGGGACACCGGCTTCACCGCCGCCGTGACCATCACCAACAACGGCGCCGCCAAGTCGAGCTGGGCGCTGAAGTGGACGTACGGCGGCACCCAGAAGGTCACCAGCGGCTGGAACGCGAAGATCACCCAGAGCGGTACCGCGGTCACCGCCGCCAACGAGAGCTACAACGGCACGCTGGCGACCGGCGGCACGGTCAGCTTCGGCTTCAACGGCTCCTGGAGCGGAACCAACTCCGTCCCCGCCACCTTCACGCTCGACGGCGTCACCTGCAACGTCGACGGCGGCACCGGTGGCAGCACCGGTGGAGACACAGGCGGCAGCACTGGTGGCAGCACCGGCGGCGGAGGCGGTGGCGACACCGGCAGCCGCGTCGACAACCCCTACACCGGCGCCAAGGGCTACGTGAACCCCGAGTGGTCGGCCAAGGCCGCCGCCGAACCGGGCGGCAGCCGTGTCGCCAACCAGCCCACCGCGGTCTGGCTCGACCGGATCGCCGCCATCAACGGTGTCAACGGCGGCATGGGCCTGCGCGCCCACCTGGACGAGGCGCTGAAGCAGAAGGGCTCCGGCGAGCTGGTCGTCCAGCTGGTCATCTACGACCTGCCCGGCCGCGACTGCTCCGCCCTTGCCTCCAACGGCGAACTGGGGCCGGACGACATCGACAAGTACAAGACCCAGTACATCGACCCGATCGCGTCGATCCTCTCCGACGCCAAGTACGCGGGCCTGCGGATCGCCACCGTCATCGAGCCGGACTCGCTGCCCAACCTGGTCACCAACGCGGGCGGCACCGCCGGCAGCACCGACGCCTGCGCGACCATGAAGTCCAACGGCAACTACGAGAAGGGCGTCAGCTACGCCCTGGACAAGCTGGGCGCCGTCCCGAACGTCTACAACTACATCGACGCCGGCCACCACGCCTGGCTCGGCTGGGACTCCAACCTCGGACCCACCGTCCAGGAGTTCTACAAGGTCGCCACCACCAACGGCGCGAGCCCGAGCGACGTGACGGGCTTCATCGTCAACACCGCCAACTACAGCGCCACCAAGGAGCCGTACTTCAAGGTCACCGACAGTGTCAACGGGCAGACCGTGCGCCAGTCGAAGTGGGTCGACTGGAACCAGTACGTGGACGAGCAGTCCTTCGCCCAGGCGCTGCGCGACAAGCTGGTCGCGGCCGGGTTCAACAGCGGCATCGGCATGCTCGTCGACACCTCCCGCAACGGCTGGGGCGGCTCCGCCCGGCCCACCAAGTCCGGCCCGCTGACCTCCGTCGACGACTACGTCAACGGCAGCCGCGTCGACCGGCGCATCCACGCCGGCAACTGGTGCAACCAGAGCGGCGCCGGCCTCGGTGAACGGCCGACCGCGGCCCCGGCGGCCGGGATCGACGCCTACGTGTGGGTCAAGCCCCCGGGGGAGTCGGACGGAGCCAGCTCCGCCATCGACAACGACGAGGGCAAGGGCTTCGACCGGATGTGCGACCCGACCTACGGCGGCAACGCCCGCAACGGCAACAACCCCTCCGGCGCGCTGCCGAACGCACCGCTGGCCGGGCACTGGTTCTCCGCCCAGTTCCAGCAGCTGATGCAGAACGCCTACCCGGCGCTGCCGTAGCCGGCTGAGCATCCGCCGGGGTCAGGCCCGACCGGCCGGGCCCCGGCGGATCGCACGCTCCGCCGACGAGGCGGGACCGTGCCGGAACGCATCCTGCTTTTGCCGCATCGGCAACACCGCTGGCCTCCGCCCGGCGTGCCGTCGCACCCTGGCCGCATCCGGAAGAGAGGCTGACCACCATGGCGCACGACCACCACGAGCACCGGCACGGACACCAGCACGGCCACGGCCACGCGCACGGCACGGACATCGACTGGAACGAGCTGGGCCCCCTGCTGGAGTCGCAGGCGGAACTGTTCACCCCCGTCTACGAGCGGGCCATGGCGTGGCTCGCGAAAGAGGTGACCGAGCCCGGGCTGATCGTGGACGCGGGCAGCGGCCCGGGAGTCGTCTCCTGCCTGTTCGCCGAGGCGTTCCCCGGGGCCCGGGTCGTCGCCGTGGACGGCACCGCGCCGCTGCTGGAGCGCGCCCGCGCCCGGGCCGCCCGCCAGGGTGTCGCGGACCGCTTCGCCACCGTCGCCGGTGAACTGCCCGAGGTGCTGGACGAGTTGGACTACCCGGCCGACCTGCTGTGGGCCAGCCGCAGCCTGCACCACCTCGGCGACCAGCGGGCCGCGCTCGCCGCGTTCACCGAACGGATCGCTCCCGGCGGCACGCTGGCCCTCCTCGAAGGCGGCCTGCCCTCCCGCTTCCTGCCCCGGGACATCGGCATCGGCCGCCCCGGCCTGCAGGCCCGGATGGACGCGCTGGAGGAGGAGTGGTTCGCCCGGATGCGGGCCGACCTGCCGGGCTCCGTCGCCGAGACCGAGGACTGGCCCGCCCTGCTGAGCGCCGCCGGCCTCAAGCACAGCCGTACCCGCACCTTCCTGCTGGACCTGCCCGCCCCGGTCCCGGACCGGGCCCGCGCCTACGTCACCGCGCATCTGACCCGCCTGCGCGAGGGCATCGGGGACGCCCTGGACGCCGACGACCGCGCCACCCTCGACCGCCTGCTCGACCCGGCCGACCCGGCGAGCGTGCGGGTACGGCCGGATCTCTTCGTGCTGGGGGCGTACACCGTGTACACGGCGGTCCGTCCCGTGTAGCCCGGCCGGGCTCAGTTGTCGGCGATGAACTGCTTGGCCAGCCGGTCCCCGAGGGAGACCGCGGCGCTGTGGCTCTCGATGGGGGAGACCTTGGAGTTCTTGAAGAGGATGTAGGTCACGCCCGAGTCGGTGCCGCCGGTCTCCGGGTCGGGGTCGATGCCGAGCGCCTTGGCGGTGGCGTAGGACGCCTCACCGATGATCTTCGTGGGGCCGGTGTCGCCGACGACGGCGTACTCGACCTTGTTGTTGTAGACGACCGCGACCACACCGCCGCCCTGGATACCGGCGCCGGAGTAGTTCCAGATGCTGCTGGAGCTGGGCACGACGACGTAGGGCAGCGTCTCCGCCTTCAGCGGCTTGCCGTCGGACTGGTGGAAGGCGGTGTCGTCCTGGTACCAGGGGTCGCGGTCCTCGTTGCAGTTGGTGGTGCGCTGGCCGTCGCAGTCGATGTCCATGTCGGCCTTCCAGAACACCGCGCCGTTCTTGCCGCACACGGGGATCGTGGCCGACGTCTCGTCGTCGGTCCGGTACTTGCCGTTGGAGATCTGCGAACAGTTCGTCACCTTGGCGAGCAGGTCGGCCGCGCTGACCGTGCCCTCCTGTGCGGACCGGGGCGAGGCGGTGGCGGAGGCATGCGCGGGGAGGAGTCCGGCGGCGAGCAGGGCGGTGCCGGAGGCCGCGGCGAGGGTGAGGGTTCGAAGACGCACGGGGGAGGACCCTTCTGTTAGGAAAGTTTCCTTACCGAGTGTCGTCCACCGTGGCGTCACCGGCATGCCCTCGTCAAGCCTCGGGTTGCGATCGGCTGAAACCTGTGCGTATTGCGGTGAGTTCCCGCGCCAGTGAGACTGGTGAGGCGGGGCATGTCTCTGATATCCGGCATATGCGTCTGTTCCCGTCACCCGGGAGGCGAGGCTCATGTTCGTACGCACGGTGTACGCGACCGGCGATCCGGCGCTGCTCGACACGGCCCTTCGGTCGCTGAACAGCGAGGGACGGGACCTGCTGGAGGAACGCCCGGGGTATCGCGGCGCGGGCGTGTTCACGGACCGGCAGCTCGGCAAGATCCTCGCGGTGAGCTGGTGGGAGACGGAGGAGGGGCGGCGCAACAGCGACGAGGTGATGCGCGAGCGGCGGGGGGCGCTCCTGGAGCCGTTCGCGGGCACGGTGGCGGTCGCCAACTTCGAGGCGGCGGTGTTCCATCAGGTCAGACACCCGCAACAGGGCGGCGGACTGCGCGTCACCAGGCTGGAGTTCGACCCACGGGACACGGATCTGGTCATCGACACCTTCCGGGCCGCGGTGGTGCCGCGGGCCGAGTCGCTTCCCGGGCTCGCCCGGGCGTCCCTGCTGATCGACCGTGAGCGCGGCCGGGCCATGGCCGGCGTCATGTTCGTCGACGGCGCCTCCCTGGCCGCCTCGCGCGCGGCCATGGCGACCGTGCGCCACGAGGCGTCGGCGAAGGCGCACGTGGACGTGGTCGGTCTGGAGGAGTTCGAGGTGGTGTACGCGGACGTGCGCTTCGACTGAGCCGTCCCGGCCGCTCGGCCCGACCGCGCGGTGCACCGCCTTCGCGTGGCCGCGTGCGCGCCACCGGGTGCGGTCGACCACCATCGGCCTGTCCGCACCGTCGAACGCCATACGGCCGTGCGCCCCGCAGTCACGCGGGGAGCACGGCCGGGTCCGGTGGGGGTGAGCCCTGGCCGGGGTGTCAGCCCATGTCGAAGGTGGCCGGGTCGGGGCCCAGACGCCGGTCCTCGTTGAGCGCGCTGATCGCCGCGCGGTCCTCGTCGTCCAGGCTGAAGTCGAACACCTCGATGTTCTCCTTGATCCTGGCCGGCGTCACGGACTTCGGGATCACGATGTTGCCGAGCTGGAGGTGCCAGCGCAGCACGATCTGGGCCGGGGTGCGGTTGTGCTTCTGCGCGATCGCGACGACCGCCGGCACCTCCAGCAGACCCTTGCCCTGGCCGAGCGGCGACCACGCCTCCGTGGCGATGCCCTGCTCCGCGTGGAACGCGCGGGCGGCGTGCTGCTGGAGA
This sequence comes from Streptomyces sp. NPDC036984, assembly GCF_055607665.1. Taxonomy (NCBI): domain Bacteria; kingdom Bacillati; phylum Actinomycetota; class Actinomycetes; order Kitasatosporales; family Streptomycetaceae; genus Streptomyces; species Streptomyces sp. NPDC036984. Next base: position 56,751 of record NZ_JBVJRL010000012.1, on the reverse strand, counting down.
TGCGGGTGCAGCTCGATCTGGTTGACCGCCGGGATGACGGAGGTCTCCGAGAGCAGCCGCTCCAGGTGCTCGGGAAGGAAGTTGGACACGCCGATGGCGCGGGCACGGCCGTCGGCGAGCAGCTTCTCGAACGCCTTGTAGGTGTCGGTGTACTTGCCCCGGGACGGCAGGGGCCAGTGGATCAGGTACAGGTCGACGTAGTCGAGCCCCAGCTTCTCCAGCGACGCGTCGAAGGCGCGCAGCGTGGAGTCGTATCCCTGGTCGCTGTTCCAGAGCTTGGTGGTGACGAACACGTCCTCACGGGGCAGGCCGGAGGCGGCGATGGCCTTGCCGGTGCCCTCTTCGTTGCCGTAGATCGCAGCGGTGTCGATGCTGCGGTACCCGGCCTCCAGCGCCGTGGCGACGGCCCGCTCGGCCTCGTCGTCCGGCACCTGCCAGACGCCGAAGCCCAGCTGGGGCATCTTGACGCCGTTGTTGAGGATGATCGGGGGGACCTTGCTGCTCACGAGCCTCTTGATCCTTCTGTTGTCGACAGGTGTTTCTTCCATCGTCAACGATCACGGGCCACTTCGCATTCCTGAACCGGGAATCCCCGCCGGCTGACCGGCGAGTCAGTCTCCCTGAACCGAGAATGGCCGAAAACGCATCCTATGTTCTCGCTCCGGGCCCTTGACCGGCGCCCCGGCGGCTCTGTCAGGTCCGGTACAACGCCTCGACCTCGTTCGCGTACGCCTTCTCGATCGCCTTCCGCTTCAGCTTCAACGACGGTGTCAGCAGGCCGTGTTCCTCGGTGAACGGCTGGGCCAGGATGCGGAAGGTGCGGATCGACTCGGCCTGGGAGACGAGGGTGTTGGCGGCGACCACCGCCCGCCGCACCTCCGTCTCCAGGTCGGGGTCGCGGACCAGCTCGGCCGGGGTCATCCTCGGTTTGCCGCGCATCTGGAGCCAGTGTTCGACGGCCTCCTGGTCGAGGGTGACCAGGGCGGCGATGTAAGGGCGGTCGTTGCCGACCACGATGCACTGGTTGACCAGCGGATGCTCCCGGACCCGCTCCTCCAGCGCGCCCGGGGAGACGCTCTTGCCGCCGGAGGTCACCAGGATCTCCTTCTTGCGGCCGGTGATGGTCAGATAGCCGTCCTCGTCCAGGGCGCCCAGGTCACCGGTGGCCAGCCAGCCGTCGTGCAGGGTCTCGTCGGTGGCCTTCGGGTTGTTGAGGTAGCCCTGGAAGACGGTGCCGCCGCGCAGCCAGATCTCCCCGTCGTCCGCGATGTGCACGGTCACGCCCGGGATGGCCTGGCCCACGGTGCCGTAGCGGGTGCGCTCGGGCGGGTTGGCGGTCGCCGCCGCCGTCGACTCGGTCAGGCCGTAGCCCTCGTAGATCTGCACGCCCGCGCCCGCGAAGAACAGCCCCAGCCGGCGGTCCATCGCCGATCCGCCGGACATCGCGTTCCGGATGCGGCCGCCCATCGCGGCGCGGATCTTCGCGTACACGACCTTGTCGAAGAACTGGTGCTGCATGCGCAGCCCCGCCGACGGGCCCGGTCCGATGCCCCACGCCTTCGCCTCCACCGCCTCCGCGTACTTCACGGCGATGTCGATGGCCTTCTCGAACGGCCCCGACCTGCCCTCCCGCTCGGCCTTGCGGCGGGCCGCGTGGAACACCTTCTCGAAGATGTAGGGCACCGCGAGGATGAACGTCGGCCGGAAGGCGGCCAGATCGGGCAGCAGGGCGGCGGCGTTCAGCTGCGGCTGATGCCCGAAACGGACCCGGCCGCGGATCGCGGCGACCTCCACCATGCGCCCGAAGACGTGCGCCAGTGGCAGGAACAGCAGCGTGGACGCCTCGTCGCCCTTCTTCGAGTGGAACACCGGCTCCCACCGCCGGATCACGGTGTCCGCCTCGCACATGAAGTTGCCGTGGGAGATCACACAGCCCTTGGGGCGGCCGGTGGTGCCGGAGGTGTAGATGATCGTGGCGACCGAGTCCGGGGTGACCGCCTGCCGGTGCCGGTGCACCGTCTCGTCGTCCAGGTGCGCCCCCGCGTCGTACAGCTCCTGCACACAGCCGGCGTCCAGCTGCCACAGCCGGCGCAGCTGCGGCAGCCGGTCGATGACGGTGGCGATGGTCATCGCGTGGTCCTCGTGCTCCACGATCGCGGCGGACACCTCGGCGTCGTAGAGCATCCAGAAGCACTGTTCGGCCGACGAGGTGGGGTAGACGGGCACCACCTGAGCGCCGATGGTCCACAGGGCGAAGTCGAACAGGGTCCACTCGTAGCGGGTGCGGGACATGATCGCGACCCGGTCGCCGAACCGGATGCCGTGCGCGAGCAGGCCCTTGGCGAGGGCGAGGACCTCGTCGCGGAACTCGGCGGCGGTGACGTCCCGCCACTGTCCGGAGGCGTCCTTGCGGCCGAGCGCGATGTGCAGCGGGTCGGTCAGGGCATGGTCGAAGACGACGTCTGCCAGACCGCCCACCGGCGGCGGCGACGCCGGCGGAGGGTTGGTGAACTCGCGCAACCTCGCTCCCCGTCTCTTGCGCCTCGGTGTCGTTGGTCCACGCACCGCGCAGCGCGGTGAAAGCTACCCCACCCGGTCGGTGTGCGGGAGGGGGGCGGAAACCGAGCAAAATTCACGTTTGCCCTGGCCGGTGACCCTGAAATGCCCGCACAAGGGGAAGGGACGGACACAATACTTACGGGTCAGTAAGTTTCGGTACCGTAATCTCCACCGAATCTGTACGCGCCGATTACGGCAACCCCCCGCCCCTGGGGCGGCCCCGGAGCGCCCGCTCCGTGACCGCCCACAGCCGCCGTGACCCCGGCCCGCCGCTCAGCCGCGGGCCGCCACCGCCTCCTCCGGCACCGCACCGGGGGCCTCCGGGGGCGCCGGCCGGCCCGCCCGCCCGAGCAGCAGCACCAGGGCGCCCGCGACGATCCCGGCCAGGCCGGCCACCACCAGCGCGCCGTTCAGGCCCGAGGCGAACGCGGCCCGCAGGGTGTGCTCCGGGAAGCCGCCGCGCAGTGCCCCCGCACCGCCGCCGGCCAGCGCGTGCGCCGCTTCGCCCGGCAGGCGGCCGGTCATCCGCGAGGTGAGGACGGTGCCGAAGACGGCCACCCCGAGCGCGTACCCGAGCTGCCGCACCGTGTTCACGGCGCCGCCCGCCATCCCGGACCGCTCCGCCGGCACCGCCGCCAGCGCCGCCCCCGCAACCGTCGGCGCCACGAACCCGGTGCCGACCCCGACCAGCACGAACCCGGGCACCAGCGCCGTCCAGTCCGAGCCCGCGTCCAGCACCGCCTGGCACAGCGTGCCCGCGGCGATCAGCAGCAGCCCGCCGCCCACGGTCAGCCAGGCCGGCACCCCGTGCAGCAGCCGACCGACCAGCACCGCGACCACCATGGAGACCGCCGTCAACGGCAGCAGCGTGAGCCCGCCGCGCACCGGCGTCAGACCGAGCACCGTCTGCATCCATATCGACAGGTACGCCATTCCTCCGAACGCCACCGCGTTGAAGGCGAAGGAGCCCACCATCGCACCGACGAACGCCGGCCTGCGCAGCAGCGACAGGTCCAGCAGCGGATGCGCCGCCCGCCGCTCCGCCTGTACGAACACCACCAGGGCCAGCGCGGCCACCGCGAACGCGGTCAGCGTGGCCGGTGCCGTCCAGCCGTCCTCGCCGGCGCGCACGACGGCGTACGTCGCACCGCCCGCGAACACCGCGAAGGCCGCCGTGCCCGCCCAGTCGACGCTCATCCCGCGCGGCCCGCGCGACTCGGGAACCGCCCGCAGCGTCAGCCACACCGCCACGACGCTCACCGGCAGGTTCACGAAGAAGATCCACCGCCAGCCCGGGCCCGCGACGATCAGTCCGCCCAGTACCGGCCCGACCGCCGCCGCACCGCCGCTGACCGCGCCCCACACGCCGAGGGCGGCGGAGCGCTGCCGTCCCTGGTAGACGGAGCCCAGCAGCGGCAGAGTCGTCGCGAACATCGCCGCCCCGCCGATGCCCTGGAGCGCCCGCGCCGCCACCAGTGTCCCCGGCCCGGACGCCAGTCCGCACACCAGGCTGGCCACCGCGAAGAGCACCACACCCGCCACATGCACCCGGCGCCGCCCCAGGATGTCGGCCGCGGCCCCCACCCCCAGCAGCAGCGCGGCCAGCGCCAGCGCGTACCCGTCGACCACCCACTGAAGATCGCCCAGTGACGCGTGCAGCGCGTTCGCCATGTCCGGCAGCGCCACCACCACGATGGTCACGTCCAGCAGCAGCATGAACGTGCCCAGGCACACGGCCGTGAGCGTCCCCCATCTACGCATGTCCTCAACTCCCCTGTGTGAACGGGTGCGTATCGCTGCGTACGATGACCGCACGCCGGCCGATCGGACGTCCCGGAAGGCCGAAGGCGATCGAATCCGACGGGGGAGCGCATGCTGGAGATGGAATCCGACACCTTCGACCTGCTGGACCTCCAGCTGCTGTCCGCCCTGGAGATCGACGGCCGGGCCTCCTTCAGCCGGATCGCCGCCGCCCTCGGCGTCTCCGACCAGACGATCGCCCGCCGCTACCGCCGGCTGTGCGCCGAGGGCGGACTCCGGGTCGTCGTCCTCAGGGACGCCGTACGCCTCGGCCAGGACCAGTGGATGCTGCGGCTGCGCTGCGCACCCGACGGCGCGGCCGTCATCGCCGAGGCGCTCGCCCGGCGCCCCGACACCTACTGGATCGGGCTGGCCTCCGGCGGCACCGAGATCGCCTGCATCACCCGGCCGCGCAGCCCCGGCGAACACGACGACCTGCTCCTCGGCAAGCTGCCCCGCACCCCGAGCGTCGTCGAGATCCGCGCCCTCCAGCTCCTGCACCGCTTCTACGGCGGCCCGGTCGGCTGGCTGCCCAAGTTCCGGGCGCTCAGCGACGAGCAGATCGCCGCCCTGCGCCCCGACCCGCCCGAGCCCGGCCCGGCCCGCCTGGAGCCCGAGGACGCCCCGCTGCTCGCCGTCCTCGAACGCGACGGCCGCGCCACCTACCCCGAACTCCAGCGCGCCACCGGCCGCTCCGAGTCCGCGATCAAACGCCGCCTGGCCGCCCTGCTCGGCTCCGGCGCGGTGTACGTCGACATCGAGTACGACTCCGAGATCCTCGGCTACCCCAAGGCGGCCATCCTGTGGATCACCACGGCCCCGGGTGCACTGGACTCCGTCGGCCGGGCCCTGGCCACCCACGACGAGATCGCCTTCGCCTCCGCGACCGCCGGCCCCTCCCAGATCGTCGTCACCGCCGTCGTACGCGACACCGCGGCCCTGTACGCCTACCTGAGCGGCACCCTCGGACAGCTGGACGGGGTCCAGCACGTGGAGGCGACACCCTTCCTGCGCCGGGTCAAGCAGCTGACATACCGCCCGGTGCGCTGAGCGCCGGCGGGGGCTCAGCCGCCGCTGTGCCGCAGCCGTTCGCCGCCCGCCAGGATCGCCGCCGCCAGCGCGTGCGCGGCGCCCTCGGCCGGACCCCGGCGACGGCCGTGGACGAGGACGAAGTCGACCTTGCCCAGATCCGGCAGGCCCGCGCGGTCGGGCAGCCGGAACAGGCCCGGCGGGATCAGTCGCCGGGAGTGGGCCATCACCCCGAGGCCGGCGCGGGCCGCCGCGATGAGCCCGTTGAGGCTGCCGCTCGTGCACGCGATCCGCCACGGACGGCCCTGCCCCTCCAGGACCTCCAGCGCACGGGCCCGCGTGATGCCCGGCGGCGGGTACACGATCAGCGGCACGGGCCGGTCGGGATCCAGGCGCAGCCGCTCGGCGCCGATCCACACCAGGTCGTCCCGCCACACGAGCTCACCGCGCGGATCCTGGGGGCCCCGCTTGGCCAGCACCAGGTCGAGCTTTCCGGCGGCCAGCTGCTCGTGCAGGGTGCCGGACAGCTCCACCGTCAGCTCCAGGTCGACCTCCGGATGGTCGTGGCGGAAACGCTCAAGGATCTCCGGCAGCCGGGTCAGGACGAAGTCCTCCGAGGCGCCGAACCGCAGCCGGCCACGCACGCGCGTGCCGGTGAAGAACGCCGTGGCCTGCTCGTGCACCTCCAGGATCCGGCGGGCGAACCCCAGCATCGCCTCGCCGTCCTCGGTCAGCTCCACCGAATGGGTGTCCCGGGAGAACAGCTGCCGGCCGGCCGCGTCCTCCAGTCGCCGCACATGCTGGCTGACCGTGGACTGCCGCAGCCCCAGCCGCTGGGCGGCCTGCGTGAAGCTCAGCGTCTGGGCCACGGCCAGGAAGGTACGCAGGTGCGTGGGGTCGTACACGGCACCGAGCCTAGCGGTCATCGCGCAGCGTGATGACAGTCAGAGTGGTGTGCGGGATTCCCGATCAGCGGCCTGGGGAGGACGATGGAGGGGGGCCCTGCGGGCACCCGATCCGCCCCACCGGGCACCGCGAGAACCGCACGACACCCCCAGCAATCGGAGCACTGTGAAACGCCTTCGCCGGCCGAGCCGGATGCCGATCGACCCGTACATCGTGCTGCTGCTCGGCACGGTGGGCCTCGCCGCCCTGTTCCCCGCGCGGGACACCGCCGCGGATGTGGTCTCCGGCGCCTCCACGGCCGCGATCGCCTTCCTGTTCTTCCTGTACGGCGCCCGGCTCTCCACCCGCGAGGCGCTGGACGGACTGCGCCACTGGCGGCTCCACGTCACCGTGCTGGCCTGCACTTTCGTCATCTTCCCGGTCTTCGGGCTCGCCGCGCGCGGGCTGGTCCCGGTCCTGCTGACCCAGCCCCTCTACCAGGGCCTGCTCTTCCTGACGCTGGTGCCGTCCACGATCCAGTCGTCCATCGCCTTCACCTCCATCGCCCGCGGCAACGTGCCCGCCGCGATCTGCGCCGGGTCCTTCTCCTCCCTCGCCGGCATCGTCCTCACCCCGCTGCTCGCGGCGGGGCTGCTCGGCGGTGACGCGGTCGGCTTCTCCACGGACTCGCTGGTGAAGATCGTGCTCCAGCTGCTGGTGCCGTTCCTCGCCGGGCAGGTGGCCCGCCGCTGGATCGGGGCATTCATCACCCGGCACAAGAAGGTCCTCGGGCTGGTCGACCGCGGCTCCATCCTGCTGGTCGTCTACACCGCGTTCAGCGAGGGCATGAACCAGGGCATCTGGCACCAGATAAGCCCCGTACGGCTGGCCGGGCTGCTCGGTATCGAGGCCGTCCTGCTGGCCGTGATGCTGGCCCTGACCTGGTACGGCGCCAGGGCCCTCGGCTTCGGCCGGCAGGACCGGATCGCCATCCAGTTCGCCGGGTCGAAGAAGTCCCTGGCCTCCGGACTGCCCATGGCGAGCGTCCTCTTCGGCAGCCACGCCTCCCTGGCCGTCCTGCCGCTGATGCTCTTCCACCAGATGCAGCTGATGGTGTGCGCGGTCATCGCCAAGCGCCGGGCCCACGATCCCGAGGTGGCCGCGGACGGCCCCGACGAGTCAGCCGCGCACCCGGTTCAGGGGCAGCCACAGGACCGTGTCCTGCGGTGACCGCAGCACGTCCGGGTCCGCCAGCTCCTCGTCGCCGAGCGCCCGGTCCCAGACACGCACCTCGTCCAGCGCGCCGGTGAGGAAGGCACGGCTGTCCATGCGCTGACCGAGGTGGACGCCGAAGGGGGAGTTCCGGCTGACCGAGCCCGGCGGGCCGGCGACGGAGGACTCGGCACCGTCCACGGACAACGACAGCCGGCCGGCGCCCCTGCGCAGTACGGCGTGATGCCACTCGCCGTCGTTGTACGCGGTGGTCGTGCGCACGTACGCGGTCTGCGGCGGAGAGGCTCCGTTCCGCACGGTGATCAGACCCTGTACGCGGTTGTTCGCCGGCTCCCCGCGCAGCCACACCTGCGGCTGGCTGGTGCCGATCCCGCCCATCCACAGCAGCGGCTGCTCCCCGGCCGTCGCGCTGTACCGGAACCAGAGCGACACCGTGAAGTCCTTGCCGCCCAAGGGCAGGCCGGCGCGGTACGGCAGGCGTACGGCGTCGTCGGTGCCGTCGAACTCCAGCGCGCTCCCGGACACGCCGTCCGCCTCCTCCGGGTCGCCGAGCACCGCCGCCGGGCGGGCGCGCGGGGCGAGGTCCGTGGTGACCGGGTCGGGGCCGCGGCGCGGCGCGAGCCAGTCCTCGGTGAAGCGGGCGAAGCGGATCTCGTCGCGGGCGTCCACGGCACCGCCCTCGTACATCAGGCCGACCGTGCCGGAGTCGATGCGCACCAGGTCGGAGTAGCCGGACCAGTCCGTGGTGACGACCGTGCCGCGGTCCACACCGCCCCAGGTGCGGCCGCCGTCGTAGGAGGAGCGGATCATCATGGTCCGGCGCCGGTCGGGGTCGCCGGGGCAGGCGAGCAGGATGCGGTCGCCCAGGCGCAGCATCGAGCCCTGCACCTGCGGGGTGTACAGGTCCGGCAGGTCGCGGAAGGGCGCGGTGAAGGCGGTGCCGCCGTCGCGGCTGATGGCCTGGGCGCGGTGGCCGAGGTCGGTGCCGTCCTGCTCCCGGCCGCTGACCAGGACCGAACCGTCACCGCGCTCGGTGAGGGTCAGCTCGGAGGGCTTCTGCCGGAAGGTGCCGTCGGCGGCGATCGGCCAGGTGTCCGTGGCGCCGATCCGCCAGTGGCCGCCGTGGTCGTCGCTGACGATCAGCGCCGCGTGGTTGGCGGTGACCCGGCCGCCGTCCCAGGTCTCGGTGTTGACCCCGAAGACCAGGCGTCCCGCGTACCGGCCGTGGGTGAGCTGGATGCCGTGCACGGGCCCGGTCGCGTACCAGGAGTTCCAGTCGGCGGGCAGGATCTCGGGGCTCAGGTCGCGCGGCCGCGACCAGCTCCGGCCGTCGTCGTCGCTGTACTGGAGATGCGGGGTGCGATCGCAGGGGACCGAGCAGCTGGCGCTGTCCGTGCGGCCCGTGTTGTACGTCTGCGCGAGCCAGATCCGGCCGGTGGCGTGGTCCACGACCGGTGCCGGGTTGCCGTGGGTGTCGCCGGCGCCCTCGTCGACCACCTGCAAGGGGCCCCAGGTGCGCCCACCGTCGGTGGAGCGCTTCAGCACGATGTCGATGTCGGCCGCGTCCCCGCAGTTGAGGACCCGGCCCTCGGCGAACGCCAGCAGCGTGCCGTCGGCCGTTCGGACGATCGCCGGGATGCGGAAGCACGCATAGCCGGGGTCCTGGGCGGCCTTGAACAGCACCTGCTGCTCGAACTCGGGTGCCGAGTCCGCCGGCTGGGCAGATTCCGCTTGGGCAGAGACCGCTTGGGCGGCGGCCGGTTGGGCGGGGAGCGACGGTATGAGCAGACCGGCCGTGGTGAGGGCGGCGGTGACGAGTGCGGACCCGAGACGGGCGCGAAGACATGACGGCACGGTGCGACCTGCCCTTCGTCGGCCGGACATCGGGACATCCGGACATCCCACGTCCAACGTGGGTCTCATCGAAGGTAGTTGCGGGGTGCGCGCGTCACAAGAACCGTGCGGACACTTACGGGCGGAGGATCACCTTGCCGAGGTTCGCCCGGGTGGTGATCGCCTCGTGGGCCGCCGCCGCGTCCTCCAGCGCGAACTCCCCGTGCACCGCGGGCTTCAGGGTGCCCTCGGTGAACAGCCGCCACAGCTCCTGCCGCCACCGCTCGTACAGCTCGGGCCGGCCGCGGGCGATCAGGGCCATCTGGAAGCCGATCACCGATCTGGCCCCCACCAGCAGGTCGTACGCCTGGACCGTGCCGCCGCCCGAGCTGTACGCGACCAGCCGGCCGTGGGGGGCGAGCGCGGCGACGGCGGGGGTGAGCAGGTCGCCGCCTACGGCGTCCAGGACACAGTCGACCGGATCGCCCCAGCTCTCGTCGTCGTAGCGTATGCAGTCGTCCGCGCCCAGCGACCGGACGAAGTCCGCCTTGTCCGGCCCGGACACCGCCCCGACCACCCGCCCCGCACCCCGCGCCCGCGCCAGCTGCACCGCGAGATGCCCGACACCGCTCGCCGCCGCTGTGACGAGGACCGACTCTCCCCGCGCGAGCCGCGCCGCCTCCAGCGCCCCGAACGCCACCAGCCCGCTGCGCACCAGCGCGACCGCGGTCACCGCGTCCGCGCCGTCCGGTACCGGCGAGGCCATGGCCTCGTGCAGCACGGCGAAGTCGGCGTAGCCGTGCCCGAAGCACAGGCCGGTCACCCGGTCGCCGGCCCGGAAGCGGGTCACGCCCACGCCGGTCGCGACCACCTCGCCCGCGATCTCACCGCCGAGCGGCACCGGCTCCGCGGCCGCGGTGACCTTACGGACCACCGGCAGGGTGACGCCGACGGCCGCGCAGCGCACCAGCAGCTCCCCGGGGCCGGGCTCGGGGACGGGGGCCTCCTCCACGAACAATGGGCCGCCGGCGGACTCGTACCGGACACGACGCATCGCAACCTCCGCGCTCGATCGTTGGGAACACCCATGAAATCGTTGGGAGTCCCAACGGTAAGGGAAGACTCGTTGGGATGTCCAATGATTCTTCGGCTAGGCTGCCGCCCATGGCCGAAGCACCCCTGCCCGCGATCCGCTCCCTGCCCAGCTGGCTGCTCGGCCGGGCCGCGGCGCGGGGCCGTGCCCTGGTCGCCGACGCCCTCGCGGCCGAGGGGCTGAAGATGTGGCACCACGTCGTCCTCTCCGCCGTCCGCGACCTCGCCCCGGTCGCGCAGGCCGACCTCGGCCGCAGCGTGAGCCTCGATCCCAAGGACCTGGTCGGCGTCCTGAACGACCTCCAGTCCGCCGGCCTGGTCGACCGCGCCCCCGACCCCCGCGACCGGCGCAAGAACGCCGTCTCCCTCACCGACGCCGGCGCCCGGCTCCTCGTCCGCTGCGAGAAGGCCGCCCGCGAGGCCAACGACCGGCTGCTCGCCCCCCTGTCGGCGGCCGAACGCGATCAGTTCATGGGCCTGTTGATCCGGATTTCCGGCACGGACGGCTGACGGCGGCTAACGTTCCGTCATGACCGCAGCTCCCGTGTTCGACCCGCGGCGCACCGCGCTGATCCTCGTCGACCTGATGGACCGTGTCGTCGCGCTGCCTCTGCAACCCCGCAAAGGCGCCGAAGTCCTCGCGGCCGCCGAGGAACTGGCGCGCGCCTTCCGCCGCGCCGGTGCCCTGGTCGTGCTCGTGCGGGTGGAGCGCCCCACCGTCGCCGAACAGCCGCCCGGCAGCGCTCTGGTGGCCGGTCTGCTCCAGGACGGCGACCTGGAGGTGGTCAAGCGGACGCTGGGCGCCTTCCAGGGCACCGGGCTGGACGAGCGGCTGCGCGAACGCGGTGTCACCACGCTGGTGCTCGGCGGCATCGCCACCAACCTCGGCGTCGAGTCCACCGCCCGCGCCGCCGCCGACCTCGGCTACGACCTCGTCTTCGCCGAGGACACCATGGCCGCGTTCACCACCGCCGAGCACGAGGCAACCGTACGGCTCGACTTCCCGAGGCTGGGCACGGTGACGAGGTCGACGGACCTGACCTTCGGCTGACCGACTCCCTGCCCCGACGAGGGGCAAGGGCCCACCGACGTCCGCTGTCCCCGTACGTCGGCCGCGAAGAGAGCCGTAGGGGGCGCGCGCCGGTGCCGAGAGACGGAACGCGCGGAGGCGCGAAGCCCTGAGCGCGACCGGTCTCTCGACACCGGCTGAGGAGCCCCCGGAGGCGGACGAAGCGGAAGCAGGGGCCCGGTCAGCCCTGGGCGGCCGCCTCCCGCAGGGTGATCCGGTGCTCGCCCGCGTACACGTTCATCGAGTTGCCGCGCAGGAAGCCCACCAGGGTCAGGCCGGTCTCCGCGGCCAGGTCCACCGCCAGGGACGACGGCGCCGACACGGCCGCGAGCACGGGGACGCCCGCCATCACGGCCTTCTGCGCCAGTTCGAAGGAGGCCCGGCCGGAGACCATGAGGATCGTCCGGGACAGCGGCAGCGCGTCGCCCTGGAGCGCACGTCCGACCAGCTTGTCGACCGCGTTGTGCCGGCCCACGTCCTCCCGGGTGTCCAGCAGCTCGCCGTCCTCGGTGAACAGGGCCGCCGCGTGCAGACCGCCGGTGCGGTCGAACACCCGCTGGGCCGCGCGCAGCCGGTCGGGCAGGCTCGCCAGCAGCTCGGGGGTGATCCGGAGCGGGGGAGTGTCGGCGATCGGCCAGCGCGTGGTCGTACGGACCGCGTCCAGGCTGGCCTTGCCGCACAGCCCGCACGAGGAGGACGTGTAGACGTTCCGCTCCAGGGTGAAGTCGGGAAGGACGACGCCCGGCGCGGTCTTCACGTCGACCACGTTGTAGGTGTTGGAACCGTCCGCGGCCGCTCCCGCGCAGTAGACGATGTTCTGGAGGTCGGACGCCGTGGCCAGCACGCCCTCGCTCACCAGGAACCCCGCCGCCAGCGCGAAGTCGTCCCCGGGCGTGCGCATGGTGATCGCGAGCGGCTTGCCGTTCAGCCGGATCTCCAGGGGCTCCTCGGCGACGAGCGTGTCCGGCCGGGTGGAGACGGCCCCGTCCCGGATGCGGAGGACCTTGCGTCGTTCCGTGACTCGTCCCATGTCCTGATCAGCCCCGGTTCTGTACGTGCTGGTAGCCGAAACGGCCCTTGATGCAGAGGTTGCCGTGGGTCACCGGCTTGTCGTGCGGGGCGGTGACCTTCACGATCTCATTGTCCTGCACATGGAGGGTGAGCGTGCAGCCCGCTCCGCAGTACGCGCGGACCGTGGCCGTCCGCGTCTGCCGCGACTCGTCCCAGGCGCCGGCCGGCAAGGGTTCCGGCACAGCTCCACAGGGCGGCGCGGATACCCGGGCGTCCGACGGTCTGACGGGAGCCGACAATCGCGGCGCCCCATTCCTGTGGCTTCACCTGCCGTCGTACCCGCCGGTCACTGGCCAGACTGGTGGATCCCGCTATCAGGCAACCAAGGGATTCCCGGCATGAACGGCTCGCGCATCGCCGCCATCGGTCACTACCAGCCCGCCAAGGTGCTCACCAACGACGCCCTGGCGAGCATGGTCGACACCAGTGACGAGTGGATCCGCAGCCGCGTCGGCATCCGGACCCGGCACATCGCGGGCCCCGACGAGCCCGTCGACGAGCTGGCCGCGCACGCCGCGGCCAAGGCGCTCGCCGCGGCCGGCCTGACCCCCGGTGACATCGACCTGGTCCTCGTCGCGACCTCCACCGCGATCGACCGCTCCCCGAACACCGCCGCCCGGGTGGCGGCCCGGCTCGGCATCCCGCGGCCCGCCGCGATGGACGTCAACGTGGTGTGCGCCGGATTCACCCACGCCCTGGCCACCGCCGACCACACCGTCCGCGCCGGTGCGGCGACCCGCGCCCTGGTCATCGGCGCGGACAAGATGTCCGAGGTCACCGACTGGACCGACCGCACCACCTGCGTCCTCGTCGGCGACGGGGCCGGGGCAGCCGTCGTGACGGCGTGCCCGCCCGGAGAGGAGGCGGGGATCGGGCCGGTGCTGTGGGGTTCGGTGCCGGAGATGAAGCACGCCGTACGGATCGAGGGCACGCCGCCGCGGTTCGCGCAGGAGGGGCAGAGCGTCTACCGCTGGGCCACCACCCAGCTGCCCGCCATCGCCCGCCAGGCCTGCGCGAAGGCCGGGGTGGCGCCCGAGGAGCTCGCCGGGGTCGTGCTGCACCAGGCCAACCTGCGGATCATCGAGCCGCTGGCCGAGAAGCTCGGCGCCGTGAACGCGGTGATCGCCCGCGATGTCACCGAATCCGGCAACACCTCGGCCGCCAGCATTCCGCTCGCCTTCTCCAAACTGCTCGAACGGGGGGCGCTGCGCACCGGCGACCCGGTGCTGCTGTTCGGTTTCGGCGGCAACCTGTCGTACGCCGGACAGGTCGTGCGCTGCCCCTGATTCCGTGAGGGGCTCGCGCGGGCCTCGGCGGATTCCCGCCGGCTTCTGCGCGCACCCTGAATGGATCCTGTGCACCGTAGGCTGTGGACGAAAGACGATCGATACCGGGCGTCCAGCGTCTTCAGCGTTCAGCGGTGCCCAGGAGGGGGACCGCGATGTTGTCGGCCGGACTGCCGCAGGGAGCTGTGCCCAGGCTGGAACGGCCCGGACCGCTGCGTGAGCGCGTGTACGAGGCGCTGCTGGAACTCATCACCACCCGCGCCCTCCAGCCCGGCCAGCACCTCGTGGAGAGCGAACTCGCCGGGCACCTCGGCGTCTCCCGCCAGCCCGTGCGCGAGGCGCTCCAGCGGCTCAACACCGAAGGGTGGGTCGACCTGCGGCCCGCCCAGGGCGCGTTCGTGCACGAGCCGACCGAGGAGGAGGCCGACCAGCTGCTCACGGTCCGCACCCTGCTGGAGGCGGAGGCGGCCCGGCTGGCCGCCGCGCACGCGGACGGCGCCGGCATCGCCGCCCTCGAGGAGCTGTGCGCCGAGGGTGAGAAGGCGGTGGCGGCCGCAGACGTGGACGGCGCGGTCGCCCTCAACGCGGCCTTCCACGCCAAGGTGATGGAGCTGGCCGGCAACACGGTCCTCGGCGAACTCGCCGCCCAGGTCGACCGGCGGGTCCGCTGGTACCACACGCCCGTGGCCCGGCACGGCCGGCAGTCGTGGATCGAACACCGCGAGCTGATCGGCGCGATCGCCGCCCGGGACGAACAGCGCGCCACCGACCTGATGCGTGAGCACACCGAGCACACCCGGCGGTCGCACCACGAGCGGAACACCGCCTGACCGGCTGCCGTCAGACGCCGGCCGGTCGCCGCAGCGCGGGCGCCGTCGTGCACCACCGCGCCTCCACCGCCAGCATGCCCGTCAACAGGGCCACCAGCAGCAGCAGTTCGGCGTAGGCGGGGAGACGGGTGGCCGGCAGCGCCGTCAGCAGGGCGAGTGCGGAGGCGGCGGCGCGGTAGCGGACCGGGCGCAGCCCCAGGGCCTTCCGGAAGAAGGCGTCGCCCGCCAGGAACAGGGCCACCCCGCCCGCCAGGGCCAGGGCCGGGCCCCAGCGCGGGTGGTCGCCGAGGTGGCCGACCGTCTTCTTCACACCGGCGGCCAGATAGGCGATGCCCAGCAGCATCGGCAGGAAAGCGTAGTAGTAGGCGTTCATCGCCAGCCGCCAACGCCGCGGAGCCGGCGTGCCGCGGAACACGGCCTCCGCGGCCTCCTCGTCCCGCACGAAGTACGTCCACCACAGCGCGACCGTGACGGCGAGCGCGAGGAACGCACCCGCCACCGGGCCCGGGGTGAGCGGCAGATCACCGATGCCGACCCCGATGGAGATCACCGACTCGCCGAACGCGATGATCAGCAGCAGCCCGTGCCGCTCCACGAAGTGCGCCGGGTCGAGGGCGCCCAACTGCACCCGGAGCGTCGCAGCGCTGCGCCCGTCCTTGCGGCCCGGGCCGTGCTCGGCGACGAACGGCGTCACGAACTGGAGGGCGATCGCGAGCAGCCACAGCCCGTCCGCCGCAAGGCCGCTGGTGGTGCCCGCGGCCGTCACGGAGAGGGCGGCCAACGCGTTCGGCACCCCGTACCAGACGGAGTCCCGGCCGTGGCTGCGCGTGTACAGCGCCGTGTGCACGACCACCACGAGCAGGAAACCCAGTCCGAAGACCACGCCGGTGTCCTCGAACACGCGGGGGATCGCCAGCGCGCACACCAGGAACGCGGTCATGCCGAGCATCAGCAGCAGCCGCCGCGAGGGGCGGTCGGGCGGCACCTGGTTGGTGAGGTAGGCGTAGGCGCCGTACATCCAGAACAGGACGACGAGGATCAGCGCCACCCGGCCGGCCGTGGCGAACGACAGGTCGTGCGCCAGCAGCACGGTGAGCTGGGTCAGGGTGAAGACGAAGACCAGGTCGAAGAAGAGTTCCAGGGTGGTGACCCGGCGTCCCGGCTCCTCGGCCGGTCCCCCCGGGGGCGTGATGTCCTTGTCCATGCGGTGTTCCCCCTCCATGATCGGTGAGCCGATCGTAGAGGGGGAACACCTGCCCGGTCGCAAGGAGTTGGCGTCGGCCGCCAGGAGGCCGGCTGCGGCTCGGTGACCGCTGCCGCCGTTGTGCGAACCTCCCGCACCCGCAGTCCCGCCCCGACCGTGCCAAGGAACTCACCGACCAGGTGGTCGAGGCCGTCGACCGGGGTGCCGTACCGCCGTGCCGGGGCCGACCATGCCGTGATCCTCTACGTACCGTAGGCGCGATCTCGCAGACTGTATATCGTCGGCAATCCACGGCGGCCCGGCGCCCCGGGCCGCCGCCCGGCCGACGGATACGCAGGTGAAACGCACTCTGAAACCTTGGTATTGTTGTCCATGTCGCCGCGGGGAACACACCGCGCAAGGCGGCAGACACCTGGTCCGGGTGGCGGAATGGCAGACGCGCTAGCTTGAGGTGCTAGTGCCCTTTATCGGGCGTGGGGGTTCAAGTCCCCCCTCGGACACCAGCGGGAAACCCCAGTTCATCTGGGGTTTTTCTGTTTCCCCGGCTCCCGGGACCGCTCGGTAGAAGCCCGAGGGGCGCCTCGCCTGGCAGTGAGAGGCATCTCCTTGCTGGTGCGCACGTCGGATGTCAGTGACTCCCCCTACCATCCTCGCGAGTCATCAAAGAGGAGCGCGTGTGGTGGACGTAATCCGTCGAGGCGAGCGGGGCAGGCAGAAGACCTGGCAATGGCTCATGGTCCTGACAGCGCAGCGCGGACTGTGTACCTACTGCGGCCGGTCGGCTGCCACGACGATCGATCACGAGGCACCCATCGCCGATGGGGGAGCGGACATCTGGTGGAATTTCGTTCCGGCCTGCGATGACTGCAATCGCTGGAAGAAGGGCCGCAGCGCAAGGCGCTGGGTAGCGGACATGGACTTGCACCACAGATATCCGAAGGCGGGCTTCGCGACACGGGCTATGCGGCCCGAGGTCTACGCCGGTATCACGAGGCGCGTGGAGCGTGTGCAGCGGGAGATAGCGGACACGGACCGACGCGAGTGGTTCCGGCTGCACTACGGTGCTGAGAGGCATCGCAACAAGACTGAGCTGTCGGAGATCCTTGCACGCTGCAAGGCGGAGTTGCGGGGGTACCCGCACCATCCCTGGCGCACGCCGAAGCTCGGGACATCCCGGAACGTCTGTACCCGCTTGATGTGCTGCGGCTACCAGCACCCGAAGACCAAGCACATGGTGGCCTTCCTGGAGCGCGAGGAGCTCGACGCCTTCCGACGAGCCGTCTTCAACGAACGCGCGCACGAGGGGGAGGTGCTGGGCCGACTCGTCCGGGAGTACCTGGCGGTGAGATTGCCCTAGTGCGGGCCGCCGCGGCCGGTCACCCGCTCCACCCTGGCGGGAGCCGGGATGCCGCGGAACATGTCTGCCCCCGGGTCGCCCTCCGGCTCCTCCGCCATCGAGTTCTGCACCGGAGCGGCCGTGACGGCCGCGTCCGCAGGCGAGTGGCGGGCTTCCTCACCATGAACGCATAGGTGACCGTCTTCACGTACCTGACTGTTCACGGATTGACGCTCACTGCCACGGTTCCCAAGCTGGTGGGAGGGGCTGGCGGAAGGGACCGCAGTCGTGAATGGTGGACAGAGTGGACTGCCCCGCTTGCTGACGGCAGCGGAGACGGCGGCGCCGGCGGACGCCGTCGACGTGGTCGCGGAAAACCTGCGGCGGCGTTTCAACGCCGGCAAGGTCTCCTTCCTCGTCGTGGACCTCACGGGGAAGGCGGTGGCGCGGCTGTCCGCCGCCGTGGAGGGCGGCCGTGAGGCGGAACGGATCCCCCTGTCCGGCAGCGTCTACGAGGAGGTGATCCGTACCCAGCGGCTGTACCAGGAGGCGACCGGCCAGGGACAGCGGGTGATCGTGCCGGTCACCAACCGGGGGGATGCGATCGGGCTACTGGAACTGCTCCTGCCGGCCGATCCCTGCGAGGCCGTCCTCGAGGCGGTCGGGGAAGCCGCACACGTCCTGGCCTACATCGTGATCGCCAACGGTCGCTTCACCGACCTCTACACCTGGGGGAAACGCTCCAGGCCGCCCACCTTGGCAGCTGAAATCCAGTACCAACTGCTACCCCCGTCGCTGTCGTGCGAGGCTGCACAGTTCACGCTGTGCGGGAACCTGGAGCCCTCCGAGGACCTCAGCGGTGACACCTTCGACTACACCGTGGACCGCGACACCTTGCACGTGTCGGTGACCGACCCCATGGGCCACGACATCGATTCCGCCCTGGCCGCCACGGTCCTGATGGGCGCCCTGCGCGGCGCCCGCCGGGCGGGCGCCGACCTGGGCGAACAGGCCCACCGGGCCGACCAGGCACTGATCGACCACGGCCACGGTCACGCCACCGGACAGCTACTGCGCATCAATCTCCACACCGGGCGCGCCCGACTCGTCAACGCAGGTCACCCCTGGCCACTGCGCATGCGAGAGGGGACCGTGGAGGCGATCACCTTCGAGGTGGACCATCCCTTCGGGCTGTCCGAGCTGACCCCCCACCCCTACCGTGTGCAGGACCTCGACCTGCGGCCCGGTGACCGTCTGCTCATGTTCACCGACGGCATGCTCGAACGTCACGGCGAGAAGGTCGACCTGTCCGCCCTGCTGGAGCGCACCCGGAACCTGCACCCCCGGGAGACCACGCTGGCGCTGACGTCCGCGGTCCGGGACGCCGCCGACGGCCAGCTCGAAGACGATGCCACCGCCGTGTGCCTGGACTGGCACGGCCCCCAGGAAACCCAGCGGCACGTCAGCTCGGGCGCGGACACTCAGCAGGCCTCAGCCGCACGCGCGAAGGACCAGCGGTGACTCAGCGCTCTCCTGGACGGTGCCGGACGGCTGGTGACCAGCTCTCGCGTCTCGCCTCTTCCCATCCACGCGGCAAGTCGGGATGGCACGGAAGTGGCGAGCATCGGATCCGGCAGTGTCCACGTCACAGCGCCCTGCGTTCCCACGCCCGGGTGAACAGCGTGGGCAGCGGGGCGGAGGGCACCGCAGCCAGGTGTGACGTCGACCGGTGCTCCCTGGCCAGCGGCAGCAGGCCGAGCTTCGACGCCTCGATCGGGAGGCGAGGCGGCTTCCGCTCCTGCCAGGCGCCCGGCAGGAAGAGGGAGCGGCCCGCTCGCGGCCGGACGGCCCGCAGCACTCGGCCCGACGCGCCCAGCTCGGCCTCCGCTTCTTTGAAGCGGCTCGGTTTCCATCCGGTCCACGCCTTGACGTTGCGGTCCGACGGGTCCGGCAGTGCCAGCAGCATCAGGTAGAGCGACGCGGCGTCCTCGCCCAACCCGAAGGTCTTGACGCAGTCCTCGACGAGATGCGGCACGGACCGCGCGGGGTCCTGTTCCCAGCCGGGGGGCCGCTCGCCGTCGGTGACCAGGTGCTCGCCGAGCGCGGCGAAGTCGTCGCTCAGCAGCAGCCGCAGGTCCGCGAGGGCGGGCAATCCGGAGGGGCTGGGCAGCCACTGAGAGGGCAGTACGGAGTCGAGGTAGGTGTCCAGGGTGTCCAGCAGCGGATCATCGGGTCCCCTGAGCGCGGCAGGGTCCACCCGCAGATGACGCATGTCGTACGCCGCGTCGGCCACCTCCGTGACCGCCGGATGAGTGGTGAGCGCCTCGGTGGAAGGGGGCGGCCCCATCAGGTAGTTGCTCTGCAGTGAGAAGAGCGTGAGCGGGCCGGGGGCCGAGGCCCGCTCCTCGCACAGCCGGGATATCGCCGCGCCGACCACGGGGCGCAGTGGGGCGCCGGCCGGGGTGCGGTAGGCGAGCCAGGCGGCGATCCTCGGCAGGGCCGGCAGCTGCGGTTCGCCCACCAGGCCGGCGCGGTGGGGAGCAAGGCAGTCCGCCCCGGTGGCGAGCCGGCCGAGGAGGGCGGGCAGTCGCAGGTGGGGCCACCACCTCCGGTCGCCCCGGCGCTGCTGCCGGGCGACGGCCGCCTCACCCTCGGGCGGGAGTGTCTCCTTGGTGGCGAGGGGCAGGAGCGCGGTGGGGACGGGCAGCGGAGCGCCCAGCTCCTCCAGCCACCACTCGGCGGCCCGGTCCACGTCCGGCCCCGTGACCCACAGCTGCTCGGGATCGTCGGGAAGGAGCTTGTCGTAGAAGGTCGTGAAGAACCGGGGGCCGAGCGCGTCGGACAGTGCGGCAACCGCCTGTTCCGACTCCTTCTGCCGGATCTTCCAGGGCTCCAGGTCGGCGGAGTAGTGGCGGGAGAGGTAGTCGTCCTCCTCGTCCAGCTGGTGAGGCGCGCAGGGGACGCGTGCGGTCAGCAGTGCGGTGGCCTCCGCAGGGGAGAGGCCCAGCCGCGCGGCGAAGGCTCCGGCGAGCTCCGGGCGGGCCGGTGCCGGGCCGTGCTTGCGGTACAGCTCGGCGAAGCGCGCGAGCCAGCCGCCGGGACGCACCGGCTTCAGCACGTGGGCACGCGTGAGCTTCACGCCCGCGGGAGCCAGCGGGCCGTCGTCGGAGAAGGTCCCGTCCGGGGAGTACTCCCACAACGTACGACGGGGGTCTCTGCCTCTGCTCGTCAGTACGTAGGCGACGGACGTGGCCGTCCGGAAGACCTTCCCGGGAAGCGGAGCGTTGATGTCGGTACGGTCCTCGGGAACCTCGCAGTGGACGATCCGCCAGCGGCCCGGCTCACCGGTGACGAAGGGATGGGCGGCGTACGTCATCAGCGACCGGGCCGCCGAGCCGTCCGCCCTCGAGGAGACGGCGCACAGGGCGAGTGCCGCGCCGCACGCGTGCGTGCGGCGGAACCGGCCGTCGTGGGGCATGCGGTCGAGCGTGGTGGTGGCCTGCGCCAGATCGCCTCCCCAGACGGCGGTGCCGTCCTTGGCGAGCTTCATCATCTGACGGCTCACCTGGTCCTCCGGCTCCTCCGGCCGCGCGCCGGCGGTCGGCACCACATCACCCTCGCCGGGAGTGAGGCGGCGGACAAGACGCTCCAGTCCCGCACGGCAGTTGACGGCCATCACCAGGGAGCGGGCGGCCCGGCTGTCCATCGGCTCGCCCAGTTGCGGCAGCGCTTCCAGGATCGGCCCGCGATTGGGTCCCCGGACACCCTCCCGCTCGACGTAGTAGGGCTGGAGCCTGCCCAGCAGCTCCTCCACCTGCGCGCGCGAGACGGTGTCGGGCAGCTCCGCCATCAGCAGCGGTACGACGTCCACCGCCGCGAACTCCGCAGCCGCGTCCTCACCCTGCAGGAGCAGGTCCACCGCGACGCCCACGTGTACGAGACGGCCGAGCAGCAGGACCAGCTCCTCGAAGTCGACCCCCGCGCGCAGCTTCGCCCGCTCGCGGCCGAACCAGGCGCGGATCTCCTCGTGCCCGATCGGATTGTCGAACAGCTCAGGGATCCGCTCCCAGCCCTTGGTCTCGTGCGGCTGGTACCAGGCGTTGGACGCCAGGTCCTTGGTGGTCATCTCCAGGTCGGCGCGCACCCGTGCCCGCAGCTCCCGGGCGAAGCGCTCGTCCGCCTGCAGGTGCTCCAGCTTCGGCCGATGGCTGAGCTGGATGTGGTACAGCTGCGACGGGCCAAGGAGCTCCGGCGGGTCGGCGACCGGCGCTCCGTGCTCCAGAAGCAGGTCGATCAGATCGAGAGGCGTTTTACCGTCGGCGCGTTCGCCGATGCGCCGGTAACGGAACTCCACGGGCACACCGTCGGCCGCCAGCTTCGGCGCGATCCTCTCGGCGATCTCGTACATGACGGGCCAGGTGCCGTTCCTGTCGCTGTTCGCCAATACGCACGCGGACAGCCAGGCGGCGGCCTCGCCCACGGGCAGCCCCGGGACCTCACCGGTGAGCAGCGCCAGCGCACCGGTGCGCTCCAGCAGCTCCCGCCACACCCTGGAACTGTCGCCGAAACGGCGAGGACGCAGGCTCAGCACCTGGCGGACCGCCTCCGGGGCGTGCGTGCCCAGCAGGTCCATGGCCCGGCCCTTGAGGCAGTCGGCCAAGAACTTGTCGTCGGCCGGCGAGGCACCGCCGACCAGGAACATCTCCCCGAGCAGCGTGGCCAGTTCCCTCTCCGGTTCGAGACCGGCGGCCCTGGCGAGCTTGCGCACATCGACGGCCAGCTGCGGGTACACCTCGGACGACGCCTGGATGCGGCGGATCACCACCAGGCGGAAGCGCGAGAGGTCCGCCTCGGTCGCCACTCCCTTGACGGCCAGCTCACGGGCCCAGGCCCGCAGAGCCGTGGCGGAGAGGGCCTTGCCCTCGGCGTACGTGAGGTACCGGCGCAGCAGCCACTCCCTGTCTACCTTGCGCGCCTGCACCCGCTCGGCGGTGCGGGCCCGCCCGAACCAGGCGGCGGCTGCCGGATGCGCTCCCTGGCGCAGGGCAAGGTCGGCCATCTCGTCGAGGAGCGTGATCAGCAGAGCGGGAGCCGACTCCTCCAAGTCCTCTAGGACACCGTCGATGCCCGCCTTGTAGACGTAACTCCACTGGTTCGTACGGTTCTGCAGGAGGAGGAGCTTCTCGGCCGCCAGCTCCTCGAGACCGGGGTGGGCGGCGATGACCCGCTCGGGGAAGGGAAGCACACCGTCGGAGGGGTCCGGTATGCCGGTGGAGAAGCAGCCGTCCGGCTCCCAGTGCTGCCCGCGCATCAAGTGGTCGCGGTACGGGATGAGCTGTTGGGGAAGCAGTTGGGTCAGCGTACGGCCGTCGAACCCGGCATATGTACGGGCCCACAGGCCGCCGTCGCCCAGCTCGTCGGTGAGCTCGACGGACTCGGCCTCCAGAGCCTCCCGCCACAGCGGGTCGGCGTCGGCCAGGGCACGCGGCACGCTCACCCCGGCCGGCGCCCACTCACCCGCTCGAAGGCGGCACGCCTCACGGTGGCCCCGCAGATGCGTCCGTTCCTCGAGCAGGGAGACGAGCCCCGGAGCACCCGCGAGCGGGTCGGGAAACTTCTTGAGCCTTCGCCCCTGGGGGTTGCGGTAGACGACCTCCAGATCATCCGTCAGTTCCGCGGTGTACCCGCTCTTTTCCACACGCCTGCCCATGCGTCGGCCTTCCCCCGTGGTGCTGGTCGATGATCACACGCTACGCGGTGGCACTGACATCGCCGCTTCCCAGGCCTGGCCCTCGCCGCCGGCAGGCCGCCCGAAGAGGGCGCCGGCCGGGATCCTGGTCGGTTGACTCCCGCCGCTGTCTAAGAAAGGGCGGCGATCTCGCTGTTGAGGCGGCGCTCCGGCGAGACGGCCGACCCCGAGGCAGGTGATTGCCGAGCGCAGGATCGCAGGAGCCCGCTCCACCGGTGAGCGGTCGGCTCGGAGAAAATCGGTACTCCTCGGCTGATCATTTTCCTAGACTCGCCACACACCGCGTGCCGCACCGACACACCACGGCGGCGCGCTTCGTGATCCGTGAGTATCGAGGGGAGCCGGGCCGTGCGTGACCGTACCGCCGTCGTCGTTCCCCCTGCGCGGACCGAGGTGATCCTGGTGTCCTCGTCCGTCCGGTGCCCGCTGCGCGGCCGGCACCGGATGCCCGTGACGCCACGCTGACACCCCGGCGACCTGCCCGGCATCCCGCCCGGGCCGGCGCCGTACCGTCCGCTCCTACCGGCACACGGGGAATCGCGCTGCCCTTTCCCAGCACAGACTTCCCGAAAGGCACCGGGCCGTGCGCACCCACATCGACACTCTCGCCGCCGTCCGCAACCTCGGCATCCTCGCCCACGTCGACGCCGGCAAGACCACCGTCACCGAGCGGATCCTGTACGCGACGGGCACCACCCACAAGCGGGGCGAGGTGCACGACGGCACCACCGTCACCGACTTCGACCCGCAGGAACGCGACCGTGGCATCACGATCTTCGCCGCCGCGGTGAGCTGCGCCTGGAACGGCCATCGCATCAACCTCATCGACACCCCCGGCCACGTCGACTTCGCCGACGAGGTCGAGCGGTCGCTGCGCGTTCTCGACGGGGCGGTCGCCGTGTTCGACGCCGTCGCCGGGGTCGAGCCGCAGAGCGAGTCGGTGTGGCGGCAGGCCGACCGGCACGGCGTCCCGAGGATCGCGTTCGTCAACAAGCTGGACCGCGCCGGCGCCGACCTGGACCGGGCCGTCGGCTCCATCCGGGACCGGCTCCACCCCGCGCCCCTGGTCGTGCAGCTGCCGATCGGTGCCGAGGACGGCTTCACCGGCGTGGTGGACCTGGTGCGGATGCGGTCCCTGACGTGGGGCGACGGGGAGAGTACGGCCGTGGAGGGCGCGGTACCCGAAGAACTGCGGGAGGAGGCGGTACGGCGGCGCCGCGCGCTGGAGGAGGCGGTGGCCGAACGGCATCCGGCGGCCCTGGAGGAGTTCTGCGACCGCGAGACGCTCTCCGCCGCCACCCTCAGCGCAGCCCTGCGCGACCTCACCCACAGCGGGGACGGCGTGGTCGTGCTGTGCGGATCCGCCTATCGCAACCGTGGCATCGAACCGCTGCTGGACGCGGTGGTGGCCTACCTGCCCTCACCGTTGGACGTACCCGCCGTGCGGGGTGTCCACGACGGCGCCGAGCAGCGGCGGGCCGCCGATCCCGCAGCGCCGTTCGCGGGGCTCGTGTTCAAGGTGAACGCCGGCGCCACCGGGCGCCTGGCCTACGTGCGCGTGTACTCGGGCACGGTCGAGAAGGGGGACTCCGTGTGGGACCCGGGCACCGGGCGTACCGAGCGGGTGGCGCGCATCCTGCGGGTCATGGCGGACCGGCATGTCCAGCTCGACCGGGCGGTCGCCGGTGACATCGTCGCCGTCGCTGGCGTGAAGTCGGCCCGGACCGGCGCCACGCTGTGCGATCCCGGGGCCCCGCTCCAACTGGAGCCGCCCGTGGCCGCCGAGCCGGTGGTGTCCGTGGCGGTCGAGGCGCGGCGGAGCACGGACACCGGGCGGCTCGCGGCGTCACTCGCCCGGCTCGCCGAGGAGGACCCCTCGCTGGTGGTGCGCACCGACGCCGACACCGGGCAGACCGTTCTGTCCGGGATGGGCGAACTCCATCTGGAGGTCGCGGTGGAGAAGATCCGCCGCGACGGCGGCCCGGAGGTCACCGTGGGCCGGCCCAGGGTCGCCTACCGGGAGACCGTCGTCGGTACCGTGCGCGGGTTCGTGTTCCGGCACGTCAAACAGGACGGCGGCGCCGGGCAGTTCGCGCATGTCGTTCTCGACGTCGAGCCGCTCGGCCCCGGAACCGGCGTCACCGGCTTCGAGTTCCGGTCCGCCGTGGTCGGCGGGCGGGTGCCGCAGGAGTACGTGCGCGCGGTGGAGGCCGGCTGCCGGGACGCCCTCGCAGAGGGACCGCTCGGCGGGCACCCGGTGACCGGGCTGCGCGTCACGCTCACCGACGGCTCCACGCATGTGAAGGACTCCTCCGACATGGCCTTCCGCACCGCCGGCCGGCTCGGCCTCCGCGAGGCCCTGCGGGCCTGCGGGACGGAGCTGCTCGAACCGGTCGCCGAGGTCACGGTGACCGTGCCGGCGGACGCGGTCGGCGGGGTCCTCGGGGATCTGGCCGCCCGGCGCGGCCGGGTCGGCGGCAACGAGGCCCGCGGCGGCGCGGCCGTGCTGACCGCGACCGTGCCGCTGGCCGAACTGTTCGGCTACGCAACCCGGTTGCGCAGCCGCACACAGGGCCGCGGCACCTTCACCACCCGACCCACCGGCTACGCACCGGCACCCCGGCCGACACCGGTCGGGTAGCGACCTCAGCCGAGGGAGCCGAGGGAGCCCGGAGAGCCGAGGGAGCCGAGCGCCGAGAGGACGAGAACCGAGAGGACGAGAGCCGATGAGCGAGAGGTGACAGCCGACGGGCGTGCGGAGGCGGCAGGAGGCCGGCTCCGCCCGCCCGCCGCCCGCCCGCCCGGGTATTCGACCACCGACGACGGCATCGACGTCGTACCCGCGGTCGTACCCGCGCATCCCCCATCGGCTCACCACCCACGTGAGTTCGGTGACCTGAACGCAGACCGGCCGCGGGGCCGAGCGCCTGACGGTTCGCCGCCTCTACGTCAACGGCCCATCGACACACAACCGTTGCAGTACGGCGCTCCGGCTCACCCGCCGCAGGTCACGCACCCCACGGCCGCCCGGCCCCGCCACCTGGTCTCTCCGTGTGCCGTGGTGTACCGGCCCGCCGGGGCGGTTTGTGTGCCGGATCCCTTGACGAGCGATTGGCTGGAGGTTTAACTCACGTCCTAAATTAAGTCATGAGTGCAATGCACTCCCCGAAGGGACACCGGGAGCCATGCGCAGCATCCGAGCCGCGGCCGTAGGCGCCGTCACACTGTCTCTCGCCCTTGCGGCCACGGCCTGCGGAGGCGGATCGTCCACCAGCGGCGGGTCGAACGACTCGCCGAAGACGTTGACGTACTGGGCCTCCAACCAAGGCGCCGGCGTCGCCGTGGACAAGCAGGTTCTCCAGCCGGAGCTCGACAAGTTCGAGAAGCGGACCGGCATCAAGGTGAAGCTGGAGGTCGTGCCCTGGTCGGATCTGCTCAACCGGATCCTGACCGCGACCACCTCGGGCCAGGGCCCGGACGTGCTGAACATCGGCAACACCTGGAGCGCCTCCCTCCAGGCGACCGGCGCCCTGCTGCCGTGGGACGAGAAGAACTTCGCCGAGATCGGCGGCAGGGACCGGTTCGCCGACACCGCTCTCGGCTCGACCGGCGCGGCGGGCAAGGACCCGGCCGCGGTCCCGCTGTACTCGATGGCGTACGCCCTCTACTACAACAAGAAGATCTTCGCCGACGCCGGCATCGCCAAGCCCCCGGCGACCTGGGACGAGTTGGTCGCCGACGGCAAGAAGATCAAGGCCAAGGGTGCGTCGGTGCTCGGCGCCGAGGGGGCGAACCTGTCGGAGAACATCCACCACGTCTTCGTCTTCGCCAAGCAGCACGGCGCCGACTTCTTCACCGCCGACGGCAAGCCCGACTTCACCAACCCCAAGGTGGTCTCGGCGGTCAAGAGGTACGTCGACCTGATGGCCAAGGACAAGGTCATCCCGGCCGGCGACGCCGAGTACGCGCAGAACCAGTCCGTCAGCGACTTCGCCAAGGGCAAGCAGGCCATGCTGCTGTGGCAGTCGGCCGCCGCCAACCTCAAGTCCCAGGGCATGAGCGAGGACGCCTACGGCATCGCGCCGGTACCGGTGCTCTCCGGAACGCCCGGCACGGGCACTCAGGTCGACTCGGCCGTCATGGGCATCAACATCGCCGTCTTCAAGAACACGCACAACCTCGACGGCGCCAGGAAGTTCGTCAAGTTCATGACCTCCGACGCCGAACAGAAGACCCTCAACAAGGCCTACAGCTCCATCCCGCCGGTCAAGGCCGCCCAGGAGGACCCGGCGTTCAGCGCTCCGGCCACCGCGGTGCTGAAGGACACCCTCGCCACGAGCGCGGCCGCGCTGCCGCAGGTGCCGGCCGAGTCGCAGTTCGAGACGGCGGTCGGTACGGCCGTCAAGGAGCTGTTCGCCGACGCCGCCGCCGGGCGTGCCGTGACCGCCGACTCGGTCAGGGCGAAGCTGGAGAAGGCCCAGCAGCAGATGCCGGCGGCGTGACGACGATGACGACCACCGCACTGAAGGAACCGGTGCGTGAGACGTCCCCCGGTGCGGCGCGCGAACCCCGCCGCCGCACCGGGCGGATCACCCGCGTCTCGCTGCCCTACCTGCTGCTCCTGCCCGCCCTGCTCCTCGAACTCCTCGTCCACCTGGTGCCGATGGCGATCGGCATCGTGATGAGCTTCAAGGAGCTCACCCAGTTCTACATCCGCGACTGGGGGACCGCCCCCTGGAGCGGATTCGACAACTACCGGGTGTCGGTGGACTTCGACGCCCCCGTCGGCAAGGCGCTGCTGCACTCGTTCGGCGTCACCGTCGGCTTCACCCTGCTGTCGGTCGGCCTGTGCTGGCTGATCGGCACCGCCGCCGCGGTCTTCATGCAGGACACCTTCCGCGGGCGCGGCCTGCTGCGCGCGCTGTTCCTGGTGCCGTACGCGCTGCCCGTCTACGCCGCCGTCATCACCTGGGTGTTCATGTTCCAGCACGACAACGGCCTGGTGAACCACGTCCTGCACGACCAGCTGCACCTCACCGACAAGCCGTCCTTCTGGCTGATCGGCGACAACAGCTTCTACGCCCTGCTGACCGTGTCCGTGTGGAAGGGCTGGCCGTTCGCGTTCCTCATCGTCACCGCCGGACTCCAGAACATCCCGCGCGAGCTGTACGAGGCCGCCGCGCTGGACGGCGCCGGGATGTGGCAGCAGATCCGCCGCATCACCCTGCCGTCGCTGCGCCCGGTCAACCAGGTGCTGGTGCTGGTGCTGTTCCTGTGGACGTTCAACGACTTCAACACGCCGTACGTGCTGTTCGGCAAGTCCGCCCCCGAGGCCGCCGACCTCATCTCGGTGCACATCTACCAGTCCTCCTTCGTCACCTGGAACTTCGGTACCGGCTCGGCCATGTCCGTCCTGCTGCTGTTCTTCCTGCTGGTCGTGACGGGCGGATACCTGCTGCTGACCTCGCGCGGACGGAGGCCCGCCGATGCGTGACTCGTCCATGGCACCGCCGCGTTCGTTCCTGTGGTCGCGGCGGGTGTTCCTCACCCTGCTCGCCGGCTTCGTGCTGACCCCGGTGTACGTGATGGTCTCCAGCTCGCTGAAGCCGCTCGCCGACGTCACCGGCACGTTCCACTGGCTGCCCAGCGCGCTGACCGTCCGGCCGTACATCGACATCTGGTCGACCGTGCCGCTCGCGACGTACTTCGCGAACTCGCTGATCGTGGCCGGCGCGGCGACGATCTGCTCGGTGGTCATCGCGGTGTTCGCCGCCTACGCCGTGAGCCGCTACGACTTCCGCGGCAAGCGCGTCTTCACGGTCACCGTGCTGTCCACCCAGATGCTCCCGGGCATCCTCTTCCTGCTCCCGCTCTTCCTGATCTACGTCAACATCGGCAACGCCACCGGCATCGCCCTGTTCGGCTCCCGTGGCGGGCTGATCCTGACGTACCTCACCTTCTCGCTGCCGTTCTCCATCTGGATGCTGATCGGTTACTTCGACTCGGTGCCGCGCGACCTGGACGAGGCCGCGCTCGTGGACGGCTGCGGCCCGCTCGGCGCGCTGTTCCGGATCGTCGTACCGGCAGCGATCCCGGGCATCGTCGCGGTCGCCGTCTACGCCTTCATGACCGCCTGGGGAGAGGTGCTCTTCGCGTCGGTCATGACCAACGACACCACCCGCACCCTCGCCGTCGGCCTCCAGGGCTACTCCACCCTCAACGACGTCTACTGGAACCAGATCATGGCCGCCTCGCTGGTCGTCAGCGTGCCCGTGGTGGCCGGCTTCCTGCTGCTTCAGCGCTATCTCGTCGCGGGTCTGACGGCGGGCGCCGTCAAGTGACCCACACCCCTGATCCCGAAGGGACTTCCGTGTCCGAACCCATCGACCTCGCCGCCTTTCCGCACGACTTCCTGTGGGGCACGGCCACAGCGGCGTACCAGATCGAGGGAGCCGTCGCCGAGGACGGCCGTTCGCCCTCGATCTGGGACACCTTCTCGCACACGCCGGGGAAGATCGCGAACGGCGACAACGGTGACATCGCCTGCGACCACTACCACCGCTGGCGCGAGGACATCGGCCTGATGCGACAACTCGGCGTCAATGCCTACCGGTTGTCGGTCGCCTGGTCCCGTGTGATCCCCGGCGGGACCGGCTCGGTCAATCCCAAGGGGCTCGCCTTCTACGACGAGTTGGTGGACGCCCTGCTGGAGGCGGGCATCACCCCTTCCATCACCCTGTACCACTGGGACCTGCCGCAGGCGCTTCAGGACCGCGGCGGCTGGCCGGAGCGGGACACCGCCCAGGCGTTCGCCGAGTACGCCTCCGTCGTCGCCGGGCGCCTCGGCGACCGCGTCCAGCTCTGGGCCACCCTCAACGAGCCCTCCTGCTCGTCCTGGATCGGCCACCTGGAGGGCACGATGGCCCCCGGCTGGACCGACCTCACTGCCGCCGTCCGTGCCTCCTGCCACCTGCTCCTCGGCCACGGCCTCGCCGCCCAGGCGGTACGCGCCGCCGCCCCCGGTGCGCGGATCGGCATCGTGAACAACCTCTCCACCGTGCACCCGGCCACCGACCGCCCCGAGGACCTGGCGGCGGCCCAACGGCATGACGGCCATGTCAACCGCTGGTGGCTCGACCCGGTGCACGGCCGCGGCTTCCCCGCCGACATGGTGGAGACCTACGGCGTCGAACTGCCCGTAACCGCCGCGGACTTGGTGACCATCGCCACCCCGCTGGACTGGCTCGGCCTGAACTACTACTTCCCGGCATACGTCGCCGACGACCCCGACGGGCCTGCGCCCTACGCCCGTACCGTGCGCCGCGCGGGCATCCCGCGCACCGGCATGGACTGGGAGATCGACGCGAGCGGCATCGAGACACTGCTGCTGCGGCTCACCGAGGAGTACGGCGCCCGCAGGATCTACGTCACCGAGAACGGCTCCGCCTTCCCGGACGTGGTCCGCCCCGACGGCACCGTCGACGACCCGGACCGCCAGGACTACCTGGAGCGCCATCTGGCCGCCTGCGCCTCCGCAGCCCGCAAGGGCGCGCCGCTGGCCGGCTACTTCGCCTGGTCCCTGCTGGACAACTTCGAGTGGGCATACGGCTACGACAAGCGTTTCGGCCTGGTCCACGTCGACTACCGCACCCAGGTCCGCACGATCAAGGGCAGCGGTCACCGGTACGCGGACATCGTCCGCGTCCACCGCGACCGGCGGCGCCGGGCCGCCTGAGTCCGGCCCGGACGGCCGGTGGACACGTGCGGGAAGCCCGTGTCCACCGGCCGGCACCCCTCCTTTTTGTGGCACGACGCCCTTCCGGCGCCGGCCGCCACCGACAACGCCCTCCCCGGTCACCCGCCAGGACCGGCCCGATACGGTGTGCCCGGTGTCGGGGAGGCCCGGGAACCGGGGAGGAAGGGGCGGAGTGGTGGTGGGGAAGGAGCCGCAGCGGGAGCAGGGGCGGGCGTACCTGCGCAGGCAGGCCCGGGTGCGCGGGCTGATGCTCGGGCTGGCTCTCGGTGACACGCTGGGCGCGGCCCGGGGCGGGCTCCCGGCTGCCGGCCCGCTGCGGGCCGGCGTCAGCACGCAGCTGGCCTGTTTCACCGCCGAGGGCGTCATCCGTGCCATGGTGCGCGGTCAGCACAAGGGCATCTGCCATCCGCCCGGGGTGGTGCTGCACGCCTACTGCCGCTGGGCGGCACTCCAGGGCATCGAAGTGGAACGGATGCGGCGCCGCTGGGTCTCCTGGCCGACCGACCGGGTGTGGCCGGACGGCTGGCTCGCGGGCGTGCCCGCGCTGGCCGAGCGGCGCGGCAGCGCTCCGGCGACGGTGACGGCCCTGTCCCGGATCGAGGACCCGCACAGCCGGATCGCCACGCCGAGCCGGGGCTGCCACGCGCTCACCCGGACCCTCCCGGTGGCCGTGGCCGGTCCCCAATGGGCCGAGCAGGCAGGTGAGTTCGCGGCGCTCACGCACGGGGACGAGGCCGCGCAGTCCGCCGCCGTGCAGGCGGCCGTCCTGCTCCACCACTGTCTGACGGCGCCGCTGCCGGACACCCCCGGGGAGGCCGGGGACCGCCTCGTGCGCGCGGCCCTGGAGGCGGGGATCGCCGCGCTGCCGGGCGAGCGCCGCCGGCTCTCCGGCGACGAGCACGAGCGGCTGCCGACGGCGTTCCGGCAGGCCGTCGACCGGCCCGCGGAGCCGGCCCTGCTGGCCCGCCTGGCCCCGGACGCGACCGCCCCCTCGGCGCTGCTGGGTGGCCTCTACACGGCGGCCTCGTTCCCAGGCCGGGCCCGGTTCCGGGACGCGCTCGAGTTCGCGGCGGGCGCGCCCGACGGTGACTCCGTGGCCTGTGTGGCCGGGGCGCTGCTCGGTGCGGTCCACGGCGCCGAGGCGCTGCCGGCGGACCTGGTGAGCCGGCACGAACTGGCCTGGGCGCTGGACACCCTGGCCCGCGACCTGACCGCCCAGATCGACGACTCGCCCAGCGGCAGCGAGTACATCAAGGGCTGGGACCCGCACTGGTGGGACCGCTACCCCGGCTGGTGAGCGGCGCTCCGGGGTTCAGGGGGCGGGGTGCCGGGGGCCGTGGCCCGGCGGCGGGGTGAGCGTGGACGTGTAGGCGCGTCCGTCCACGAGCGGGGTGGAGGCGGTGAGGCCGGCGGCGGTCATGCGGTCGTACTCGGCGAGGACCAGGTCCTTGGTGCGGTAACGGCCGTACTCCCTCACGTCGTTGGCGCGGGTGACGTTGAAGGTGTCCAGTACGTACGCCGTGTCGTCGCGGGACACGCCGTACAGGTGGAAGAAGAAGGCGTCCAGCTCCGCCCGCAGCACCGCCCGGCGATCCGGGTCCCAGTGGAAGGGGCCGCCGGTGTCGCCGAGTTCGCGTGCGAAGCCGCTCAGATCGTCGGAGGTGTAGGTCAGTTCGGTCGCCCGCGGCACGATGAAGGCGGCGTGCCGGGACAGCGTCTCGGGTGCGGGGACGGGGAGCTGACGGACCACGAAGTAGCTCAGGGACGTCCCGCCGAGTGACTGGCGGGCCGCGTAGTCGAAGACGAACGAGGACCACACGCTCGCCAGCAGCGCGGCCCCGTCCGTGAGCGCCAGCATGAACTTGTGGCCGAAGCCGTGCGCGGGCGCCACCGAGCAGATCATGGTGCGCTCGTTGTTCTTGTTGGTGATGTCCCGCCAGCCGAGCACCCAGTCCCGCTCCCAGCCCCGGGCGGCCAGCCGTGAGCGGACGCCCGCCGCGCGGATCTCCCGGCCCTGGCGGTCCGGCTCACCCGTCGGCACGTCCTCTTCCGGCACCCAGTAGCGCGGCAGGGGGCAGGCCGCCGCGTCCTGGTGCTGCGCGGCCGTCAACCGGGGCAGCGTGCCCTTGTTGAGCTGCTTCTCGGTGGCGCCCTCGTACGTGGAGAAGCGGTGGTCGTAGTGGTGCAGCATCTTCGCCTCGTACAGCGGCAGCAGCCGCTCGCCGTCCCGGACCAGGACGTTGCCCTTCAGGTTCCAGCCGTCCTCCAGGAGGTTGTCGAAGGTCTCGCCGCGCTGCGCGTCGGGCCGGAAGACGCCGGAGTCGTTCGCCATGTCGAACATACGCAGGAACGACACACCCCACGGATTGCCGTCCGCGCGCGCCTCGTGCACGAGGACGGGAACCCGGCGGTGGATGCCCAGCGTGATCTCGGCGTCCCGGCGGGTGCTGAACACCGGGCACGTACCGGTGTTGGGGTTCATCCGCAGGATGTCCTCCACCGTCAGCCGGTAGCGCCGCTCGGCGATCTGCGCGGCCTGGCGCACCTTGAACACCAGCTGCGCCGGCTCGGCCGGGTCCCCGGTGCCGCGCAGGGTGAGCAGACAGAACCGCAGCTGGTTGTGGACGCCGGGGAACACCCTGTCCTCGTTCTCGAAGTCGTACAGGGCGGCCAGCCGGCCCCGCGTGACCAGGTCCTTGAAGAAGAACTGGGTGGTCGCGTCCGTGGCGATGCCGGTCGGCACGATGATCCCCGTGCGCCCGCGGGGGCCGGTCAGTGCGTGGCCGGCCTCCGCGAAGACCGCGTACGTGTTGATGTCGCCCCGGCCGGTCAGCGGGTAGCGGCCGCTGACGCGCAGGAAGTGGCTCTCGCCCTCGGAGCGGCGCTTGGCGGCCGCGAACTCCTCCCACAGCGGCCGCGCGTCCGGGTCACGGCGCAGCTCGGCGATCGCCCGCTTGCGGGCCGCCGCGTTCCTCGCGCGGGCGATCTCGGGGCAGCGCTCGGCGAAGAACTCCTGCTCCTGGAGCTTGACCCGCTCCCACGGCGGGTTGCCCAGCACCGCGTCGAAGCCGCCCGCCCACCCCGTCTCCGGCCGGCCGCCCCGACCGGACCCGAGCACCGAGAAGACCTCGGGGAACTCCAGATGCCAGTGGAAGAAGCCGTACTCGTCGCGCAGCCGCAGGGTCTCGGCGTGCGTGGCGTCCGGTACGGCGGCCGGCTCGCGCCCGCGCAGCGCCCGGACCATCCGGTCCGTGGGGGCCTCGGGCGCGCCCGGCCGTTTGTGCCAGACGAAGGCGGCGCACCAGGCGTCGGCCGCGTACACGTCCGGGCGGTGGCCGGCGGACTCGACGTGGGCGCGGTACGCCGACTCCTGAGGGTGGACCTCGGCCGGCGAGTCGGCGGGGGCGGCCGTGCTGCGGGCCGGCCCGGCCGCGTGACGGCTGTCGCAGGCGGCCGCGGCGGCGTCGGACGGCGGCTCGGCGTGGCCGCTGCGCTCGGTCCGGTTGCGCTGGTGCAGAGCGGCGGCGGTCTTCCTGTCGTCGCCCTCGATCGGCTTGAAGGCGTCGGCGGGGACGCCGTCGGCGAGGAGCTTCGGGGTCGCGCCGATCAACCCGTTGCCGTGCTTCAGACGGGCGTCGAGGAAGCCCAGCGGCTTGCCCGGCTCCAGCGCCTCCAGCCACAGCGAGACCTTCGCCAGTTCGACCGCCATCGGGTTGAGGTCCACGCCGTAGACGCACCGGGCGACCACCTCGTGCAGGGCGTGCCGGACCGCGGCCGGCGTCGGCTCCGAGGTGCGCTCCCGGGCGGCGGCCACCCGCTTGGCGATCCGGCGGGCCGCCGCCACCAGGAAGTGCCCGGAGCCGCACGCCGGGTCGCACACCTTCAGGGACAGCAGCTCGCGCACGACCGCCTCGGCCGGATCGGTCTCGCCCGAACGGGCCGCCGCATCCTCGCCGCGCCGCACCGCGTCCTGGAGCACCGGGTCCAGGGCGGAGTCCAGCAGACTGTCGACCAGCGAGGGCGGGGTGTAGTAACTGCCCGTGGTTTTCCGGGAGTTGCCCGCGGACTCGACCAGCTCGAAGGTCCGCTCCGCCGCGCTGTACCGGGGCTCCAGCTCCAGCAGGGACGCGTAGACCGAGCCCAGTTCCGCCGCGTCCAGCCGCCGGTAGTCCACCGCCCGCCGGCGCCCCGAACCGCCGTCGCGGACCTGGCACAGCTGGCGTACGGCGGTGAGCAGCGCCTCGTCGGACAGCTTCAGGCCGCGCAGCGGGGCGTCGGCGTCGGTCTCGGTGAACAGGCCGCCCAGGCCCGGCAGGCCCAGCTCGGGGCGGCCCTGTTCCCGGCCGAGCGCCGTCAGCACGAGGCGCAGCGCCTGGTAGCGGGCGCCGTGGGCCGTACCGTGCCGCGTGCGAGCGTGGGCGCGCAGCCGGGCCGACGAGAAGGTCCGCGCGTACCGCTCGCGGGCCGGCGGGTCCGCGTCGGGCGCGAGCAGGGCGTCCCGGTCCTCGGCCACGAACACGAACAGCAGCCGGTACACCAGGCGCAGCAGCGCCGTCCGCAGCTCCCGCGGGCGCACGCGCTCGCGCAGCGAGCCGTTCTGCGGGTGCCGCAGAAAGCCCGTGCCCAGCACGGTGACCGCCTCCCGCACGCTCCGGCACAGCTGGTCCAGCGCCCGGGAGCCGCCGGCGTCGGGCTCGGCGCGCCACTGCTCCGGCCGGCACGCCACCGGGCCCGGGTCCGGCGGCCGGCCCGTCGTGCTGCCGACGGCCCGCCCGAGGCCGAAGCCGCCGTCGACGAGCCGGTGCGCCACTGCCGCTCCTTCGCCGCTCTCCTTCTGTCGCGGCACATCGTCCCAGAGGGCGACGCCGTCGGCAGCCCGGCTTATTGCATATGACGTGCAAGTCCACCGTCGCCTTCGGCCGACTGCCCGGCAAGCCCGGCCCAACCCGTCAGGCCGCCGTCACGCAGGCCCCAGATGTACCAACAGCGTCCAGCCACCGGTCCGGGTCCCTCCCGCCGCCCCCGCGGTCAGCGCGCCGCCAGCTCCAGCTCCAGCAGCTGCGGCTGCTCGGCCGGCACCGCCGCCGGCACCCGGGAGGTCCGCCACAGCCACCGCACGTCCCGGCCGAAGGACCACACCAGCGAGCCCAGCGCCAGCACCACGATCGCCAGGTTCACCGGACCGGGCAGCAGCTCCGCGCCCGCGACGAGCAGGCAGATCCCCTGGATCGCGGCGACGCTCTTGCGGGCGAAGGACGGCGGCAGCGGCGCGGTCAGCCAGGGCGCGACCCGGGCCGCCGCCACGAACGCGTACCGCATCCCGCCGATCAGCAGCACCCACGGCCCCAGCTGCGTCGACACGTACACGCTCAGCACCAGGATCAGGAACGCGTCCACCTCCATGTCGAAGCGCGCCCCCAGCGCGGAGGAGGTGCCGGTACGCCGGGCGACCTTGCCGTCCACGCCGTCCAGCAGCAGCGCCACGGCGGTCAGGGCGACCAGCAGCGTCACCGGCGGCGCGCTCTCGAAGGAGTCCGCGACCAGCGCGGTCACCCCGCCGACCAGGGTGGTCCGGCCGAGCGTGACCCGGTTCGCGGGGCCGAAGGAGCTGAGCCGGGAGCGGTGCACCGCGCGGGAGAGAACCGCCCAGGTGGCGAACGCGAAGGCGAGCCCCGTCAGCCAGCCGGCCGGCCCCATGCCGATCGCCGAGCCGAGCAGGGCCAGCAGCAGGATCTGTACGCCCGCTCCCACAGCGGTCTCCTGCTGGAGCCTCGCGTCATACGTGTTGTTCAGGGCCACCGCACACCCTCCGGCCGAGTGACAGAGTCGATCAACGCCGCGTACTGTGCGCGGCCTGTGCACAACTCGGTACGTGAACAACTTCCCGATCGTTCAGGAGGATGCCGATGAACCGCTCGGCCCGCGCGTTCTGGCTCCGCTCGCCCGGCCACGGGGAGCTGCGCGAGGTCACCCTTCCGGCGCCCGCCGAGGACGAGGTCCTGGTGCGCGCCCTGTACTCCGGAGTCAGCCGGGGAACGGAGACGCTCGTCTTCCGCGGCGGGGTGCCGGAGAGCCAACACGCCGCGATGCGGGCGCCGTTCCAGGAGGGCGACTTCCCCGGCCCGGTGAAGTACGGCTACCTCAGCGTCGGCGTCGTGGAGGAGGGGCCGGCCGCGCTGCTCGGCCGTACGGTCTTCTGCCTGTATCCGCACCAGAGCCGTTACGTCGTTCCGGTGAGCGCTGTCACCGTGGTGCCCGAGCGGGTACCCGCCGAACGAGCCGTCCTCGCCGGGACCGTGGAGACCGCCGTGAACGCCCTGTGGGACGCCGGACCGCTGATCGGCGACCGGATCGCGGTGGTCGGCGGCGGCATGGTCGGCTGCTCGGTCGCCGCGCTGCTCGCCCGGTTCCCCGGCGTCCGGCTCCAGCTGGTCGACGCCGACCCGGAGCGCGCCAAGACCGCCGAGGCGCTCGGCGCGGACTTCGCCACGCCCGCCGACGCCCTCGGCGACTGCGACCTCGTCGTGCACGCCAGCGCCACCGAGGCCGGCCTCACCCGGGCCCTGCAGCTCCTCGCCCCGGAGGGCACGGTCGTGGAACTGAGCTGGTACGGCGACCGGACCGTGGCCCTGCCGCTCGGCGAGGCGTTCCACTCGCGCCGGCTCACCGTGCGCAGCAGCCAGGTCGGCACCGTCTCCCCGGCCGCCCGGACCGGCCGCACCTACGCCGACCGGATGGCGCTCGCCCTGGACCTGCTCGCCGAGCCGGCGCTGGACGCGCTCATCACCGGAGAGAGCGCCTTCGAGGAACTCCCGTCGGTGATGCCGAAACTGGCATCCGGCGAGATCGCCGCCCTGTGCCACCGGGTCCGGTACGCGGAGACGGCCTGACCTGAGAAAAGAGTGAGAGACGGCTGAACACGGGGAAGCGAAGAGCCGTACTACACGGCAACCCCCGGCGGGCACGCGCGGGGGGACCAGACGCGCCGCACCTGGAGGGTCGTCCGTTGTTCAGCATCACCGTCCGCGATCACATCATGATCGCTCACAGCTTCCGCGGCGAGGTGTTCGGGCCCGCGCAGCGACTGCACGGCGCCACGTTCCTCGTGGACGCGACCTTCCGCCGCGAGCAGCTGGACGAGGACAACATCGTGGTCGACATCGGCCTGGCCACCCGGGAACTGGGCGCCGTCACCGCCGAGCTGAACTACCGCAACCTCGACGACGACCCCGAGTTCGCCGGGGTCAACACCTCCACCGAGTTCCTCGCCAAGGTCATCGCCGACCGGCTCGCCGAACGCGTCCACAAGGGCGCGCTGGGCGAGGGCGCCAAGGGCCTGGCGGGCCTCACGGTCACCCTGCACGAGTCGCACATCGCCTGGGCGAGTTACGAGCGTGACCTGTGACCGACCTGACCGTGGAGCGGGCCCGCCTCGCGTACGTGCCCGCCCAGCCGACCGCCGCCGAGAACCCCGGAATCATCCCCATGTCCCTGCGCAGCGTGCACTTCGTGATGCCGGGCGGCGTCGACGACCCGGCCGCACCCAGCGGCGGCAACGCCTACGACCGCCGGATCTGCCTCGACCTGCCCGGCTTCGGCTGGCAGGTCACCCGGCACGCCGTCGCCGGCGGCTGGCCGCGCCCGGACGGCACCGCCCGCGACCGGCTCGCCCGCACCCTCCGGGAGCTGCCCGACGACACGGTGGTCCTCCTCGACGGCATGGTCGCCTGCGGCGTCCCGGAGATCGTCGTCCCCGAGGCCGCACGCCTGCGCCTCGCCGTCCTCGTCCATCTGCCGCTCGGCGACGAGACCGGCCTGGACCCGGCCGTCGCCACCGACCTGGACAGCCGCGAGCGGGCGGTGCTGCGGGCGGCGGGCGCGGTCGTCGCCACCAGCGACTGGGCGGTCCGCCGGCTCGTCTCCCACCACGGACTCGCCCCCGACCGCGTCCACGTGGCCGCGCCCGGCGCCGACATCGCGCCCCTCGCCCCCGGCACCGACGGCGTCTCCCACCTGCTGTGCGTGGCCGCCGTGACCCCGCGCAAGGGCCAGCACCGGCTGGTGGAGGC
Organism: Streptomyces sp. NPDC036984; assembly: GCF_055607665.1. Taxonomy (NCBI): domain Bacteria; kingdom Bacillati; phylum Actinomycetota; class Actinomycetes; order Kitasatosporales; family Streptomycetaceae; genus Streptomyces; species Streptomyces sp. NPDC036984. Next base: position 17,950 of record NZ_JBVJRL010000012.1, on the reverse strand, counting down.
GCTCGCGGCGGTCCGGGACCTGCCCTGGACCTGCGAGTGCGTCGGCGGCCTCGGCCACGACCCCGCGTACGTGGACCACCTGCGGCAGCTGATCGCCGGCCACGGCCTCGCCGACCGCCTGCACCTGACCGGCCCGCGCTCCGGCCCCGACCTCGACGCCTCCTACGCCGCGGCCGACCTGATGGTCCTCACCTCCTACGCCGAGACCTACGGCATGGCGGTGACCGAGGCCCTCGCCCGCGGTATCCCGGTCCTCGCCACCGACGTCGGCGGCCTGCCGGAGGCGGTCGGCCGCGCGCCGGACGGCGGGGTGCCCGGCATCCTCGTCCCGCCGGAGGACCCCGCCGCGCTCGCCGCCGAACTGCGCGGCTGGTTCGGCGAACCCGACGTACGCCGCCGCCTCAAGGCCGCGGCCCGGCGCCGCCGCGCCGCGCTCGACGGCTGGGCCGCCACCGCCCGCAGCGTCGCGGGGGTCCTCGGGCGGCTTCCGGAACCACCGAGGAGGGCGGCATGAGCGGCACGGGGAGCGACGGAAGCCGGGGGATGCCGGAGGCCGCGGTCCGGCCGGGTGGGCTGATCCCCGCTCAGCCCGGCCCCGGCGAAGGAGAGTCCGTCCCGAGGGCGGCGAGCACGCGGAGCGAGGAGGTACCGGCCGTGGACATCGTGGACATGGGCGTGGACAGGGAGGGCCGGGACGGGGAGCCCGGTGCCGGAAGCTCGTCCGCAGAACGGAGCGGTTCCCCGGCCGGTGCTGCCTCCGATGGTGCCGCCGCCCCGGTCATCGCCGGTGCCGGGCCGGTGACCCGCCCCGGCGAGCGGGTCACCGTACGGCTGCGCAGCGGTGATTCCGAGGAGGCGCCGCGGTACGCGCCCGAGTGGCTGCACCTGCGCGAGAGTCCCGACGCGGAGGCCCGCGCCCGGGAACTGCTCGACCCGCTGCGCCTCCGGCTGGCCGACCTGCCCGGCCGAAGCGGCGGACTGGTCGTGCACGACCTGGGTTGCGGCACCGGCTCGATGGGCCGCTGGCTCGCGCCCCGCCTGGACGGTGCCCAGCACTGGATCCTGCACGACCTCGACCCCTACCTGCTGCACTTCGCCGCCGTGGCCTCCCCGCGCGCCGCGGCCGACGGCAGCCGCGTCACGGTCGAGACCCGGCGCGGTGACGTCGCCCGGCTCACCCCGGAGGCGCTGACCGGGGCCTCGCTGGTGACCGCGTCCGCGCTGCTCGACGTCCTCACGCAGGAGCAGGTCGAGACGCTGGCGGACGCCTGCACGGGCGCCGGCTGCCCCGCGCTGCTGACCCTCTCCGTGGTGGGGCGCGTCGAATTCACCCCGGCCGACCCGCTGGACGCCGAGATCACCGAGGCGTTCAACGCCCATCAGCGGCGCACCGGGCTGCTCGGCCCGGACGCGGTCAGCGCGGCCTGCGAGGCGTTCGCCGAGCGCGGCGCGACGGTCCGCGTCCACCAGAGCCCGTGGCGGCTCGGCCCCGAGGAGGCCGCGCTGACCGAGCAGTGGCTGCGCGGCTGGGTGGGCGCGGCCGTCGAACAGCGGCCGGACCTGCGTGAGTCCGCCGAGCAGTACCTGAGCGCACGGCTCGCCGCCTGCGCGGCCGGTGCACTGCGGGTCGTCGTCCACCACAGCGACCTGCTGGTGCTGCCCCGGCCGACGGGCGGCACGGCATGAACGCGCGGACGGCGGGAGCCGGCACGAGGGTGCCCTCCGCGGCGGACACCGGCACGCGCGCGCGTACGACGCCCACGGGTGCGGCACGCGCGCGCGGGGCACGGGGGACGGGCCGGGTGCGCCCGTACGTGACGCGCCCGGACGCGATGCGCCCGGACATGAGCCGCCCGCGCGTGACGCCGGCAGGCGAGGCCCCCGCACGGGCGACGCCGGTGGACGGGGCATCTGTACGGGTGACGCCTGCGGACCTTGTGGCGCCGGTGGCCGGGGGATCCGCGCGGGTGACGCCTGCGGGCCTCGTGACGCCGGTGGACGAGGTCCCCGTACCCGTGACGCCCACGGGCCTTGTGACTCCCGCGGACCCGGTGGACCCCCGCGTGCCCCCCACGCCCCGGCGCCGCGGCTCCCGTTCCCTGCGTACCCATGTGGGCACCCTCGTCGGCGTCGTCATCCTCGCCGTCCTCCTGTGGCGGCTCGGCACCGGTGCGCTGCTCGACGGGCTGCGGCGGATCGACACGGTGACGGTGCTGGCCGCGCTGGGCATCGGCGTGGCCACCACCGTGCCGAGCGCGTGGCGCTGGCAGCTCGTGGCCCGGGGCCTCGGGCTGCGGCTGCCGCTGGGCCCCGCCGTCGCCGACTACTACCGCGCGCTGTTCCTGAACGCGGCCCTGCCCGGCGGGATCCTGGGCGATGTGCACCGGGCGGTCCGGCACGGGCAGAGCGCCGGTGACCTCCGGCGCGGAGTCAAGGCGGTCGTGCTGGAGCGGGTCGCGGGACAGCTCGCGCTGACCGTGGCCGGCGCGGCGGTGCTGCTGACCCTGCCGTCCCCCGTGCGCGCCGAGGCCCGCGGCTTCGCCCCGCTGGTGGCCCTGGCCGCGGCCGGCGCGCTCGCCGTCGTCCTCGCCGTGCGGATGAACCGCCCGCCGGCCCGCCGGGGCGGCGCGCTGCGCCAGACCCTCGCCGAGGCCCGCCGGGGTCTGGCGTCCCGGCAGAGCGGGCCGGGCGTCGCGCTGTCCTCCGCGGTCGTCCTGGCCGGCCATCTGGCCATGTTCGTCGTGGCGGCCCGGGTCGCCGGCTGTGCCGCCCCGGTGGCGGTGCTGCTGCCGCTCGCGGTGCTCGCTCTGCTGGCCATGGGCCTGCCGCTGAACATCGGCGGTTTCGGCCCCCGGGAGGGCGTCACCGCATGGGCGTTCGGCGCGGCGGGGCTCGGCGCGGACAGCGGAGTCGCGGTCGCCGTCGTCTACGGCGTGCTGAGCTTCGTGGCGAGCCTGCCCGGCGCCGTCGTCCTGGTCGTCCGCTGGTACCAGGGCCTGCGCGCCGAGGCCGTCGTGCCGGCCCCCGGCGCCGCGTCCGACGGCGAGGGCCCGCCGGCCGGGGCCGCCCCCACGGGCCCCGGCCGCACCCCCGTACCGGGCTACCCCCGGCCCGCGTCCGAGGTGAGCAGTGCGAAATACGACGCGAAGGATTCCGCCAGGCTCGCCAGCAGTTCCTTTCCCTTTTCCGCCGAACCCAGGGAAGGACGGCCGATGACGCCCGATTCGGTATAGGCGGACATTCCCACGGTGAGCAGATGACGGCGGTCGTCCGCGGTGAAATCGGCGGACTCGTGACCGGGGCGGACGAATTCGGGGTGAGCGTGCAGCAGAATCGATGTCTCGATTTCTCCCGCGTGCATGTCGGTGAGCAGCGAGGTGACCACTCCGGCCCGCTCCCGCGCCGCCTCCCAGTCCTCGGCGGCCGGGAACAGCGCCATCCGCTCGCCCCGCGCGGACGCCTCCTGGACGACGTTGCCCAGCACGTAGTTGCCGCCGTGCCCGTTGACCACGACCAGCGCGTCGACGCCCGAGCGGCGCAGCGAAGCCGCGATGTCCGAGACCACCGCGTGCAGGGTCACCGCGGAGATGCTGACGGTTCCCGGCCAGGCCGCGTGCTCGTGCGAGCAGGAGACCGTCACCGGAGGAAGGAGGTGCACCGGGTACGCGGCGGCTATCTCCCGCGCCACGGCGCAGGCGACCAGCGTGTCGGTCGCCAGCGGAAGGAACGGACCGTGCTGCTCGAAGCTCCCGACGGGAAGGACGGCGACCTGTGCTGAAACGCCCGCCCCCCGGGTCCGTACGTCCTCGGTGGTGTCCGTCGGCACCACACCGCTCGCCACCTCGAAGCCGTCCGCCCGCGCGCCCGAACCACTCATCTTTTCACGGCCTTTCGTCTCTGCTTAGGAATCAGATCATGACAGAAAACACCGGCGTCAACATCGGCGTACTCGGCAAGAAGTCCCCGCGGCGTTCGGGCGCGGAACGCGTCGTGAATGCTCCGCTGCCCACCGTGTACGGGAATTTCCAGGCGATCGGCTACCTGGACCACGACCGCGGTGACGAGCAAGTGGCCCTGGTGTACGGCGAGATCGGCGCCGAGAACGTTCTGACCCGACTCCACTCCGAGTGCCTGACCGGGGACGCGTTCGGTTCCCGGCACTGCGAGTGCGGCGACCAGCTCGAGGCCGCGCTGCGCTCCGTGGTCGCCGAAGGCAGCGGCATCGTCGTCTACTTGAGGGGCCACGAGGGCCGCGGCATCGGACTGCTCGCCAAGCTGCGCGCGATGGCCCTCCAGGCGGAGGGCCTGGACACGGTCGAGGCGAACCTCGCGCTGGGCCTGCCCGTCGACGCCCGTGACTACGGCGTCGCCGCGGAGATCCTGCACGACCTCGGGGTGCGCTCGGTACGCCTGATGTCCAACAACCCGCGCAAGCGGGAGGCGCTGGTCCGGCACGGCATCCAGGTGGCCGAGCAGGTGCCGCTGCTGATCGAGCCGTGCGAGAGCAACATCACCTATCTGCGTACCAAACGGGAGCGGATGGACCACCACCTGCCGCATCTGGACGCCGTCGCCCACGGCTCCTGACGCCGGATCCCCGATTCGGGGGGCGGCCGGGTGGACAGGATCGGAAGGTGATCCGGACCGTCCGGTGAGACGGTGGAGCGGTGAAGGAGGCGGCGGCGTGAACCTTCGGGCCCGGGTGGTCATCGTCGGCGGCGGGGTGATGGGCACGAGCATCGCCTGGCACCTGGCCCGCGCCGGCGTGCGGGACGTCGTCCTCGTCGAACGGGACGAACTCGCCGCCGGCTCCACCTCCAAGGCCGCCGGCGGGGTCCGGGCCCAGTTCTCCGACGAGCTGAACGTCCGGCTCGGGGCGCGCAGCCTGGAGGCGTTCGACCGGTTCGCCGAGGAGGTCGGGCAGGACATCGGGCTGCACCGGGTCGGCTATCTGTTCCTGCTCTCCGCACCCGAGCACGTGGCCTCCTTCGAGGCGGGCGTGCGGCTCCAGAACGCCCTCGGGGTGCCCAGCCGCCTCATCACCCCCGAGGAGGCCCGCCGCCTCTCCCCGCTGATCACCACCGACGGCCTGCTGGCCGCCGCGTACTCCCCGGACGACGGCCACTGCACCCCCGAGGCCGTCGTCCACGGCTATGCGACCGCCGCCCGCGCCCACGGCGTCCGCATCCTGCGCCACACCGAGGTCGCCGGCATCGAACTGCACGGCGACACCATCACGGCGGTGAGCACGAGCCTCGGCCGGATCGAGACCGACACGGTGATCTGCGCGGCCGGCGCCTGGTCCCGGGCGATCGGCGCGATGGTGGGCGTGGAGCTGCCGGTGCAGCCGCTGCGCCGGCAGATCGCCGTCACCGAGCCGGTCCCGGGACTGCCGCCCACCCTGCCCATGACGATCGACTTCACCACCAGCCTCTACTTCCACCGGGAGGGCCCCGGCCTGCTGCTCGGCATGTCCGACCCGGACGAGCAGCCCGGTTTCGCCACCGCAACCCACGATCGCTGGATCCCGCGCCTCGCCGAGGCGATGCGACAGCGCGCGCCCGCCCTGCTCGACCTGCGCCGCACCGGCGGCTGGGCGGGCCTGTACGAGAACACCCCCGACCACAACGCCCTGATCGGCGAGGCGTCGACGGTCTCCAGGTTTCTGTACGCGACCGGCTTCTCCGGGCACGGCTTCCTCCAGGGACCCGCCGTCGGCGAGATCGTCCGCGACCTGTACCTCGGCCGCGTACCCTTCCTGGACATCAGCCCCCTGAGCGCCGGCCGGTTCGCGGCCGACGCCCCGCGCCCGGAGGCCAACCTGGTATGACCGAGCTCCACCTGTGGCTGCGCCACGAGCCCCGTACCACCGAACGGCGTACCCCGGTGGTCCCCGCCGACGCCCGCCGCCTGGTCGACAGCGGGGTGACACTGACCGTCGAGGAGTCCCCGCAGCGGATCTTCCCGGTGCAGGAGTACGAGGCGGCCGGCTGCCGCCGTGCCCCGGCGGGCTCCTGGGTGACGGCACCGCGTGCCGCCGTGATCCTCGGCCTGAAAGAACTCCCCGAGGAACCAGCGGAGCTGACGCATCGGCATATCTTCTTCGGGCACGCCTACAAGCAGCAGCCGGGCGCCGTCGAGCTGCTGCGCCGGTTCGCGGCCGGCGGCGGGGCGCTGCTGGACCCGGAGTACCTGGTGGACGACGAGGGCCGCCGGCTCGCCGCCTTCGGCTTCTGGGCGGGCTATCTGGGCGCCGCGCTCGCCGTCCTCCGGCACCGGGGCCGGCTGACGGCACCGCTCACGCCCACGACGAGGGACGACCTGGACGCCGACTTGCGCCCGCAGGCCGGGGACGCGGAGTTCGCGGCGCTGGTGATCGGCGCGCTGGGCCGCAGCGGCCGGGGTGCCCGGACCGCCTTCCGCACAGCGGGCGTCGAGGCGACCCGCTGGGACCTGGCGGAGACCCGCGACCTGGACCGGCCGGCCCTGCTCCGGCACGACGTGCTGGTGAACGCGGTGCTCGCGACCACCCTGGTCCCGCCGTTCCTGCGCGAGGAGGACCTGGACTCCCCGGCCCGCCGGCTGCGCACCCTGTGCGATGTCACCTGTGACGTCGGCTCCCCGTTCAACGTCCTGCCGGTCTACGACCGCACCACGGACTGGACGGAGCCCGTGCGCCGCCTGCGCAAGGAGCCGCCGCTGGACCTCATCGCCATCGACAATCTGCCGTCCCTGCTGCCCCGGGAGTCCAGCACCGACTTCTCGGCGGCCCTGCTGCCCCAGCTGCTCGCCTTCGGTACCGGCCGGGCCTGGGCGCGCTGTGTCGACCGGTTCCACCAGGCGTGCCGTGAACTCGGCAGCGCGGAAGGGGAGGTGCGGCATGACTGACCGTGTCCCGGCGAGCGGCACCGTCCACTGGGTCGGCGCCGGACTGTCCACCGGCAGCGGACTGGCCGCCCTGTGCGGCACGGCCGGCCGGGTCCTGCTGTGGCACCGCACCGAGAACCGGGCGGCCGGCGCCCTGGCCGGCCGGGGCCTGACGGGCCGCGCCGAGCCCCGCGCCTTCACCCCGGACGCCCTCGTCGCCGCGCTCGCGCCGGGCGACGTGGTGGTGTCCATGCTGCCGGCCCCGCGGCACCCCGGGCTGCTCGCCGCCTGCGTGCGCGCCGGGGCGCACTTCGCCTGCTCCAGCTATGTGGCGCCGGAGCTGGCGGCCCACGGGGAGGCGGCGCGGGCGGCCGGCCTGACCGTCCTCACCGAGGCGGGCCTGGACCCGGGCATCGACCACCTCTTCGCCCACAGCCTCATCGGCCGGGCCCGGGCCCGGATCGGCGCCCACACCCCGGCCTCCTACCGGCTCACCTCCTACTGCGGCGGTGTCCCGGCGGTGCCGAACGACTTCCGGTACCGCTTCAGCTGGGCCCCGCTCGGCGTCCTCAACGCCCTGCGCTCGCCCGCCCGCTACCTGGACGACGGCACCGAGACCACGGCCGCCCGCCCCTGGGAGGCGACCCGGCGGCTCGTCCTGGACGGCGAGACCTTCGAGGCGTACCCCAACCGCGACAGCATCCCCTTCATCGCCCAGTACGACCTGCCCGCCGCCTGGACCGCGCGCACCTTCGTCCGGGGCACCCTCCGTCTGGACGGCTGGCTGAAGGCGTGGGAGCCCGTCTTCGAGGAGCTGGCGGCAGGTGACGACGAGCGGATCGCCGCGCTCGCGCAACAGCTGGCGGCGGCCCACCCGACCACGGAGGCCGACCGTGACCGGGTGGTCCTCACCGTGACCCTGGACGTCGACGCGGGCGAGGGCCGCACCTGGACCGGCGGCTACCTGCTCGATCTGACCGGTGACGCCGAGGAGTCCGCGATGGCCCGCTGCGTCTCCCGCCCGCTCGCCCTCGGGGTCCGCCACATCCTGGACGGCAGCCTGCCGGCGGGCCTGCACCGGTCGGCCGGGACCGCTCAGCGGTCCGACCGGTGGCTGGCCGAACTCGCCGACGAAGGACTGGAGTTCACCCTGAGGCTCGGCCAGTAGCCTCCCGGCGGGTCAGTCCGTCAGGGCCGCGTGCACCAGCCGCCGCAGCTCGGGAAAGACCTTCAGCTTCTTCGGGCGCACCTGGCTCATGAACTGCACGGTCACGTCGTGGGCCGGGTCGACCCAGAACGCGGTGGTGGCCACGCCCGTCCAGCCGTAGGTGCCGAGGTGGGACGGGGCCAGGGTGCGGGCCGGGTCGGTGACCACCGAGACGTTGAAGCCGAAGCCGAGGCCGTCGTTGCCCGGCTCCTGGTGGACCGGGGCGCCGAAGGACCGCACGGTGGCCCCGCCCGGCAGCTGGTTGCGGCTCATCAGGGCGAGCGTCTCCGGCGCCAGCAGCCGTACGCCGTCCAGCTCGCCGCCCCGGCGCAGCAGCTCCATGAAGCGGTGGAAGTCCGCGGCGGAGGAGACCAGGCCGCCGCTGCCGGACAGGAACCGGGGGCGGCCGCGCACCGGCAGCCCCGGCACCGGCTCGATCCCGCCCTCGTCCGTCTCGCCGTACAGCTCCGCCAGCCGGTCCTCCTGTTCCGGCTCGATGTGGAAACCGGTGTCGGTCATGCCGAGCGGGCCCAGGATCCGCTCGGCGAAGAACGCGTCCAGCGGCTGCCCGGAGACCACCTCGATCAGCCGGCCCAGGACGTTGGAGGCGACCGAGTAGTTCCACTGCGTGCCCGGGTCGAACTGGAGCGGCAGCCGCGCGTACAGGTCGACGGTCTCGGCGAGTCCGGCGCCCGGCGGCACCGAGTACTCCAGGCCCGCCTCGCGGTAGAGCGCGTCCACGGGGTGGCGGTGGTAGAAGCCGAAGGTCAGGCCCGCGGTGTGGGTGAGCAGATGCCGGACGAGGATCGGGCCGGCGGCCGGGCGGGTACGGACGTCGGCGCCCGAGCCGCCCTCGTACACCCGGGGCTCGGCGAACGCGGGCAGATGGCGCTCGAGCGGGTCGTCCAGGGACAGCCGGCCCTCCTCGACCAGCAGCAGCACCGCCACCGCCGTGACCGGCTTGGTCATCGAGTAGATCCGCCACAGCGTGTCCGGCTCCACCGGCAGCCCGGCCGCGACATCCCGCAGGCCGTACGTGGTCAGATGACCGACCCGCCCGCCGCGGGCCACGGCCAGCAGATAGCCCGGCAGGCGCCCCTCGTCGACGTGCAGGGCGAAATGCCGGTCCAGGCGATCCAGCGCCTCCTCGTCCAGCCCCGCCTCCGCCGGCTCGACATCCTGTCGCAGCTGTGCCATCGCTCTCCTCCGGTCGCGTCGTCCGCGGTGCGGCCCGGCCGCCCCGCCGGGCCGCCACCCGCCTCTCATCGTCGCGCAGGCCCCCCGGCCCGCACCGCTCATCCGCGGGGTGTGTGAGCGAGGCGACGCCGGCCGGCCGGACGCCGTCCGCCGGACGTCACCGGCCGGGGAATGCCCGGGTGCCGCGCCGAGTTGATCCCGTCATGACTCAGGACTCCACGCAGGACGCGCTGCTCGGCCTGCTCTCCGAAGGCCACGGCGGTGTACTGGTCACCCTCCGGCGCGACGGCCGCCCCCAGCTGTCCAACGTCAGCCACGCGTACGATCCCGGCGAGCGGATCATCCGGATCTCGGTCACCGACGACCGCGCCAAGACCCGCAACCTCCGCCGTGACCCCCGTGCCTCGTACCACGTCACCAGCGCCGACCGCTGGGCGTACACCGTCGCCGAGGGCGCCGCGGAACTGAGCCCGGTCGCCGCCGACCCGCACGACGAGACCGTCGAGGAACTGATCCGGCTCTACCGGGACGTCCTCGGCGAACACCCGGACTGGGACGACTACCGGGCCGCCATGGTGCGCGACCGCCGGCTGGTGGTGCGGCTGCGCGTCGAGCGGGCGTACGGCATCCCGAAGGGCTGAACCGCGACCGGTCGCGGGCGAGGCGGTGTCGCTGTCTTCGCGCCACGGGCCACTATGACAGTGGTCATGGTGGCCGCCGTTATGACGCCGGTCATAGGGTGAGGGCGACGGACGGAGGTCGACGATGACGCAGAGGGGGCGTGGACCGCGGGAGCGGATGGTCTTCAGCGCGGCTCAGCTCATCCGGCGCAACGGGGTCACGGCGACCGGCATGCGCGAGGTCGCCGCGCACGCGGACGCACCGCGCGGCTCCCTCCAGCACTACTTCCCGGGCGGCAAGGAGCAACTGGTCAACGAGGCGGTCGACTGGGCCGGCCGGTACGCGGGCACGCGCATCGCCCGCTTCCTCGCCGGGCTCGAACGGCCCACACCGAGCGGCCTGTTCGCGGCGATGGCCGCACAGTGGACCGACGAGTACACGGCGGACGGCTTCGCCGCGGGGTGCCCGGTCGCCGCCGCCACGGTCGACTGCGCCTCCTCCGGCGGCTCCACCCGGGAGGCGGTGGCCGCCGCGTTCGCGGTCTGGCGGGCCCCGCTCGCCGGGGCCCTGACGGACCTGGGAGTGCCCGCCGCACGGGCCGAGCCGCTGGCCACCCTCATGATCAGCACCCTGGAGGGCGCGATCCTGATGGCCCGGGCCGAACGGGACGTACGGCCCCTCACCACGGTCGTACGGGAACTCGGACCGCTGCTCGACGCGGCGGTACGTCCCTGAGCGCTCCGCCCGCACGCGCCGGCCGGTCCGCGGCCGGCCCCCGCCGGCGGAGCCGGCCGTCCGCGCGGCCGGGAGGCGTCAGCCGTCCCCCCGCTCCGCTGTCAGGTAGGCGATCACCATGTCCCCGACCATGGTCCGGTAGTGCTCCCGCCGCGCGGGGGCCACCAGGTCCCGGTCGAACAGGGCACCGAAGGTGTGCCGGTTGGCGACCCGGAAGAAGCAGAACGAGCTGATCATCGCGTGCAGGTCGACCGCGTCCACGTCCGCTGTGAACTGCCCGGACTCCCGGCCGGCGGCGAGGATGCGGCCGATCACGTCCAGTGCCGGGGAACCGATCCGGCCCAGCTGCGCGGAGGCGGCGATGTGCTCGGCGCCGTGGATGTTCTCGATGCCGACCAGGCGGACGAAGTCCGGGTGCCGCTCAAGGTGGTCGAAGGCCAGCTCGGCCAGCCGCCGGATCGCCGTCACCGGGTCCAGGTGCTCGACGTCCAGCCGCTGCTCGGCCTCCCGCATCCCGCCGTACGCCCGCTCCAGCACGGCCGTGAACAACTGCTCCTTGCCGCCGAAGTAGTAGTAGATCATCCGCTTCGTGGTGCGGGTGCGGGCCGCGATCTCGTCGACCCGGGCGCCGTCGTAACCGGCCCGGGCGAACTCCTGCGTGGCCACGTCGAGGATCTCGGCCTTGGTGCGGGCCGCGTCGCGCACTCGCGCACCGGGTCGTGCCGGTTCTTCGGCGCTGGTCATCGGTTTCCTTCGGGCCGGGATGCGGGAGCGGCGCACTCGTACGCGTGCCGGTGATTGTAGAAGCAGGGCCCCGGCCCGCCGCCGGTGTGACCGACGTATCGATTCGTACGTGTGTACGGCTGTGGGTGTCACTGACGGCTGACCGTGCGGGTGACACCGGCGATCACGGTCGTCGCCAGGATCCAGCCGGTGAGGACGAGGACGTGGGCGAGGATCTGGTAGCCGCCGCGCGGTGCGAACGCGGAGTCCTGCCCGAAGGAGATCACCGGCAGCAGCAGGTCGAGCGTGTAGAACACCGGGTCGAACGGCGGCGCCTCGTCCGCCTTCAGCGGCTGCGGGTGGTGCAGCCCGTAGGCGACGGAACCGATGGCGAGCAGGGACAGCAGCCACCCGGCCGCCCGCAGCGGACGGAAGCCGTAGCCGACGGTGACGTCCTGCACCAGGCCCCACAGCCGGCCGTACCAGGGGAGCGTGCGCCGGTGCCGCCGCTGCTTGGCGAGCTGTACCAGCCGGGCCGCGTGGTCGTCACCGACACGGCGGTAGGCGGCCGTCAACTGCTCGTAGGCGTGCGGGGCATAGCCGTCGCGCTCCCGCTCCAGCATGGGCAGGCGGCGCTCGGCCGGCTCGTGCGGGATGAGGGAGGTGTACGTCAGATCGCCGAGCAGCACCTCCTCGGGCACCGACTCCGTCTCCAGCAGCAGGACTTCGAGCTGGGCCCGGCGCAGATTGAGGGCGCCCTCCATCGGCGGCCCCTTGCGCAGCCACAGCTCGCCGATCGTCGTGCTGCCGGCCCGCAGCACCGAACTGCCCGGATTCGACAGGAGGGTGTACGACAGGTCGAGCCGTCCCGCGATGCGGGCGCCGCGCAGTCCCATCCAGCCGCGCACCTCGGCGCGCCGGACCAGCATGTCGCCCTCGACGGCGAACGTCTCCGCGTCGAGCGCGGCGCGCCCGGGGTGGCCGAGCCGCGCCTCGTTGAGGTTGAACGATCCGGCGACGGTGGCGCCGTTGAGCCGTATCTGTCCCTGGGTGCGCAGCCCCGGTGCCCACAGGTCGGCGCCCACGGCGGCCTGGTTGAGCTGGAGCACCGGCTCCTCGGCGTCCGGCACGGCCACCTCGGCGCTCTCCAGGTACAGGCTGCCGGCGATCCTGGCGCCGCCCAGCCGGACGACGCCGTGGCACCGGGCGCGGGTCAGCCGCAGGATGCCGTCGACGTGCACGGCGTGGGCGACGAGCCCGGGCAGGACGGACTCGCTGAGGTTGAACTCCCGCAGCCGGGCGGCGTAGCACCGCGGAGCCTGCTCGAAGTGGCAGTGCCGCAGCCGCACCGGGTGGTCGATCGTCGCGTACTGGAGATCGAGCCGGCCGGTGATCCGGGCGCCCGCCAGACTCAGCGCGGCTATCTCCCCGTCCTGCCGTGGTCCGTCCAGCAGCAGAGCCCGCAACACCTCGGCACGTACGGTCCGTTCGGGACCCCAGTGTCCTGCCTCGGCGGGATCCTCGCCGGGTGACTCCCGGAAGTCCACGGCCTCGCCCCGCGGAAAGGCCCGCCACACCCGTTCCTCGGCCGCCGTCAGATCGTCGATCTCCACCAGCGGGACTCTCACCTGAGGGGGGAGCGGCTGTCAATCCGGCCCCGCGACGCGCAGCCCGCCATCTGCCGTGCCATGGGCCGGAGGGTCGTTCCGGCGCCGCAGGACGACCTCCGAACCGGACACAAGACGCAGCATGGCCTCCGGCCGGTCCTCGTCCGTGTCGACACAGCCCTCGGGACCGGTGAAGAGCGTGTAATTGACGCCGCCGTTGCGCGCGGACCGGAAGAGCATGCCGTCCACCGCGAGTGGTGCCGTCCACCGAAAGTATTCGGTGATCACTTGCGTGGGGACATAGTCGATGTGCTCACGCCCGTCCAGCACGACCGGTCTGCTCAAGTCCTGTGCGAACGCCTGGATGAACTCGATGGGCAGGAACAGACGGGACCACTGGGGGTCGAAGAGGCTCGGTGGCCTCGGGATCGCGGTCAGATCGATGACCGAGAGGGGACGTGTCACCTCGAAGGCGGCCACTGCGGCAAAGGGCCGCGGGTCGTGAGCGGAGATCTCGGCGACGGCGACCTCCGGTGTGGCGGAGCCGTAGAACATGGACAGGCCCGCGGAACTCATGCGGTTCGCCTTGGCCCGGGACGACGGAGCCGCACCGATGGTCGCCGCGGTGTACCCGGGGAGGCTTGTGTCCCGGCGCATCCGGCCCCGCCAGATCCGCAGTCCGGGGGGCAGGGTCCGCACCAGGCCCAGGGGCACCATGGCCGCACAGATCCTGTCCAGCATCTCCAGTGCCGAGTGCTGTGCGGCAGCCCTGGCCGAGAGCAGTGTGTAGCGGCGCCGGTGCTTCGCCCGTTCAGTGAAACTCGGCCATGACTCGTAGAACTCTCCGGCGTCGTCCCACTCGCCGGTCCCGCGGGGCGCCCACCGGACCGGCTCCATGGCTCGGGCGACCACCGTACGCGCACCCCCGTCGAGCGCCTCGGGACACAGGATGCCGAGCACCGCGGCGGAGGGGAGGGAACCATCGAGGCGGCGGCCGTCCGGACTCGTCACCCTGCGGTACACGCGTCCCACTGCCTGCGTGATGTGCGCGACCAGGGCGTCGAGTGCCACGGCATCGGGTGGGCGCTCGTGATCGGTCGCGCAGACGCAGCACGGCAGGTGAGCGGAGCTCGCCCGCACCAGGCGGAGCAGATGCGGGTCGATGACATGGCGCAGGCACACGGCGAGCGGTGCCGACCGCGGCTCCTCCGGGCTCATGTGTCATCCCTGAGGGCGAGCTGGTCACGATCGGCCTTCTTCACCTGAAGACGGCCGCAGATCAGGTCCACGACACTGCGGCGGCGTGCGGTGAAGTGAATGGTCCACGTCGGGTCGTCCGCGAGTTCGCCGACCAGAGCCTCCCAGACGAGTTCGAAGCTGCGGGCGGCGCTCATGCGGCCGCGGCCGGCACCGAACAACGGCAGACAGATCGACTCCAGACGCAGTCCCAGCTCTTTTCGTTCGCGGCGGGCCAGGGCGAAAACGTTGTGCACCGCCTTCGAGACGGCCTGCGGCGAGACATGGTATGCGTTCGTCCCTGACACGGGGGTGGCGATCGCGGCGTGGTAGATCCTCTGGACATGGCGCCGGGCGAGCCCGCCGGAAGGCGTCGGTGCCACCGTGCCCTCCGGCACCGGAAGGCCGTAGGCCGCGTGGTTGCGCAGCCACGCCGTCAGGTGGTCGCCGGCCACGTCCTCGATGATCTGCCCGCCCTCGCTCTTCTCGGCCGCTGCCCACCGGAGGCTCCCAGAGGTGGACGGCTTGAAGAACTGTGACATCTGGAGATAGACGTTCTCGGAAGAGACGATGACGTCGACGTTGCCGAGCTGTTCGACCGGGCAGCCGTGCACGACGAACTTTACGCAGTGGCCGCCGCCGCGTCCGATGCGGAGGCTGAACGGGATCAGTTGGGGCTCCGTCAGCAGGTCACTGTGACCGCTTTCGACGCTGACCCGCTCCGCCGAGAACTCCGCGTCGGCCGACTGCGGAAAGTCCTCCGCGAGCGCCTGGGCCAGATCCCGGCGTAGTGCCTGCACCACTCGGCTCCCGGGCCCTTGAGGCTTGATGACCGAGAAGTGATCGCCGGGCAGTACACCCGTCTCGGGGAAGAACCCGGCGGCCGATGCCGGCACCACGACGTTGTCGTTCTCTCCCGCGTAGCAGACGACGGGAATGGAACACTTGGTGCGTGCGACGCCGGAGGCTCGCACCACCCGCTCCACCACCCGGCGCTGGGTCTCCAGCACGGATGTCTGCAGGGGGCGCAGCTCGCGCTCCTGCATGTTCCGGGTGAGCGGGGCGAATCCCCGGCGGGCCAGCATGAAGAGATCGGAACCGCTGTTCGGGCAGGCGATCATGACCAGTCTGCGGATGCGGGCCAGCTCCCTGCCGCGTTCCGCCATCAGCATCCTGGACAGATAGCGCTGGGCAACGAGCCCGCCCTGGCTGTGAGTCACGAGGGCGAGGCGTTCGTACGGGGCAGTCTCGTCGTTGATGAAGCCGCGCAGGCTGTCGGCGATGGTGTCCAGGTCCGGCATGCGCTGTAGCGGATTCCAGGTGGTGACACGGGTCGAGTACGTGAAGTACAGAAAGTCGAACTCGTCCGCGACGTCGGACGCGGTGCCGAGCTCCCGGGCAAGGTCGCTCCAGGTGGCCGGAGACGAGAACAGTCCATGGACGAAGACGACGGCAGCCCGACGCAACTCTCCCCCTCACAGCCGCAGTTGGGGTGCAGCCCCGCTCTGCCGAGATCATACGGGCGCCCGTGGCACTGTGCCCCCGGTCCGGCGGGGACCAGGGGCACACGGATGTGCGGTGCCGACTACGGACGTACGTTCCACTCCGCGATCACCGCGCGCCCGTGCTCCTTCGACAGCCGGCTGACCGTGCCGGTCGCCAGCTGGAACAGGCGGCCCTCGGCGGGCGGCAGGCCCAGGCGGCGGGCGGTGAGGACGCGCAGGAAGTGGGCGTGGGCGACGAGGACCACGTCACCGGTGTCCCCGGCGAGGGCCGCGTCGACCCGGGCCAGGACCCGGTCGGCGCGGGCGCCGATCTGTGCCGGCGACTCGCCGGGGTGTCCCTCGGGGCCGGGCGGCACGCCGTCGGTCCACAGGTCCCAGCCGGGCCGGGTGCGGTGGATCTCGACGGTGGTGACGCCCTCGTAGCCGCCGTAGTCCCACTCGTGCAGGTCGGGGTCGGGCACGACCCCGGGTATGCCCGCCAGTTCGGCGGTGCGCAGCGCGCGGCTCAGCGGGCTGGCCAGCGCGCGGGCGTAGGTCCGGCCGGTGAGGAGCGGGGCGAGGGACTTGGCCTGTTCCTCGCCGTGCCCCGTGAGGGGCAGGTCGGTCCAGCTGGTGTGCTGTCCCGACCGGCTCCACTCCGTCTCACCGTGGCGGACCAGCAGGAGGTCCCCCACGGCGGGTCAGTCCTTCTTCTCGACCGCGTGGCCGCCGAACTGGTTGCGCAGCGCCGCGATCATCTTCATCTGCGGGGAGTCGTCCTGGCGGGAGGCGAACCGGGCGAAGAGGGAGGCGGTGATCGCCGGAAGCGGCACCGCGTTGTCGATGGCCGCCTCGACGGTCCAGCGTCCCTCACCGGAGTCCTCCGCGTAGCCGCGCAGCTGCTTCAGGTGCTCGTCCTCGTCCAGGGCGTTGACGGCCAGGTCCAGCAGCCAGGAGCGGATGACCGTGCCCTCCTGCCAGGAGCGGAACACCTCGCGGACGTTCTCCACCGACTGCACCTTCTCCAGCAGCTCCCAGCCCTCGGCGTAGGCCTGCATCATGGCGTACTCGATGCCGTTGTGGACCATCTTGGAGAAGTGCCCGGCGCCGACCCGGCCGGCGTGGACATAGCCGTACGGGCCCTCCGGCTTGAGCGCCTCGAAGATCGGCCGCAGCCGGTCCACGTACTCCTTGTCGCCGCCGACCATGAGCGCGTAGCCGTTCTTCAGCCCCCACACGCCACCGGAGACACCGGCGTCGACGAAGCCGATGCCCTTGATGCCGAGGGCCGCGGCGTGCTTCTCGTCGTCCGTCCAGCGGGAGTTGCCGCCGTCGATCACCGTGTCGCCGGGGGACAGCAGGTCGCCCAGCTCGTCGATGACGGTCTGGGTGGCCGTGCCGGCCGGGACCATCACCCACACATGGCGGGGCGCGTCCAGCTTCTCGACCAGTTCGGCGAGGCTCTTGACGTCCGAGACGTCCGGGTTGCGGTCGTAGCCGATGACGGTGTGGCCGGCGCGGCGGATCCGCTCGCGCATGTTGCCGCCCATCTTGCCGAGACCGATGAGACCGAGCTGCATGATCAGTTCTCCTGAACGTTCTTGAGAGTGCGGTAGGCGGCGACGAGGGCCGTGCTGGAGGGGTCGAGACCGGGCACGGAGCCCGCCGCGTCAGCGGCTGATGCAAACGTCTCGGTGAGGGCCGGTTCGACGCGCTTGGCGAGGACCTTGCCCAGCTCCACGCCCCACTGGTCGAAGGAGTCGATGTCCCACACCGCGCCCTGCACGAACACTTTGTGCTCGTAGAGGGCGACCAACTGGCCGAGCACGGACGGGGTCAGCTCGCGGGCGAGGATCGTCGTGGTGGGGTGGTTGCCCTGGAAGGTGCGGTGGGCCACCTGCTCCTCGGGCACACCCTCCGCGCGGACCTCCTCGGCGGTCTTGCCGAAGGCGAGCGCCTGGGTCTGGGCGAAGAAGTTGGCCATCAACAGGTCGTGCTGGGCCCTGAGTTCCTCGCCCAGTTCGGGGATCGGGCGGGCGAAGCCGATGAAGTCCGCGGGGATGAGCTTGGTGCCCTGGTGGATCAACTGGTAATAGGCGTGCTGCCCGTTGGTGCCGGGCGTACCCCAGACGACCGGTCCGGTCTGCCACTCCACCGCATGGCCGTCACGCTGCACCGACTTGCCGTTGGACTCCATGTCCAGCTGCTGGAGGTAGGCGGTGAACTTCGACAGGTAGTGGCTGTACGGCAGCACCGCGTGCGACTGGGCGTCG